>NVWK01000008.1 GCA_002733605.1 Robiginitomaculum sp. | reverse complement strand
GACGCCCTAATCGCAGAGAAGGAGAGCCCATTCGAATTCGTCCCCCTTGCTTTCTATGCGGAGTTCGGCAAGTGGAGCGACCGTCGGGACAAAGATTCGGACATGATCGTTGAGAGATCCTATGATCCGCTCTCCGAGGTGGCCAAAAAGTCTATGGATCCCGACCAGCGTGTCGAGGTCTATGCGGGCCATGAAGGTAAGCCAGAGAGAGATCAATGGAAGTATCGGTATGTCCACTCCTTGAACTTCCCGGGCTTCATCTATGGAGACCACCCGCTCTCGGGGACTCAAGTCACCTTGACTTTCTCCAAGGGGGAATTTGGCACAGGTCAACGCCTGATCAACGCGATTCAGCTGCGACGGATGCCAGTCGATGGTGTCTCTAAAAAGGTTCCTCTCTGGGCACAAGTCTGGGAGTTCACCAGTACTCTCCGGCAGAAAGAGGACCGCAAGTGGTATGGTCTGGATTTCCAAGCGGGGGAGAACCCCATGATTCTTGTGGACCAGATCGAACAGTTCCGAGATAACCATCTCGCCCTTCTGGAGCTGATCAAAGCCAAGTCACTGACTACTGACCAAAGTGAAGATGACGAAGGCTCTTCTGCAGCGACTGACCCGAACGCTAAGTTCTAGATTCTCTCTCTCTCGCCCGGCCTCCTCAGAAATGGGGAGGGCTGGGTTTTTCATCAGTGAGGTATTGCATGGCGAAGAATCAAATCAGATCAAAGCCCCGAGTCACGGTCATCAACGCGATGGCTGAGCTGGAGAGAGTAGGCTACAAGTATGAGCCAGCGGGAGATGCAGAAGTCCAACTCTGCTGTCCGGTTCATAAGGACAGCTCCCCCTCAGTCGGCTTGAATACAGAACAGAATGTGTTCAGGTGTAGAGCTGCTCATTGCGGAGCCTCGGGCGATATCATCACCCTTCTCGTTCACATTCTGAACCAAGACTCTGATACACCTGTCACTCGGGCTATCGTAACTGAAGATCTATCCAAGAGGTACGAGAATCTATACGATGTGAAGGCCCTGAACCCTACCACTATTGAAGGGTATCATGATAAGATCTGGGATGGCGGTCCTCTACTCTCTGCGTTACGAGCCAGAGGAGTCACTGATGAAGCAATACGGTACGCGAGGATAGGGATAAACAGAGGCCGAATCACCATCCCAATCCGCGACACGGCGGGGCGTTACATCAACATCAGGTCCTATCTTCCCGGGGCTCCCGGTCCACAGAAGTTCCGGAACCTCAGGTCGTATGGAGGTCTAGTTCTCTACCAGCCCGAGGATGTGGAGAAGTACGATGATGTCTGGGTGTGCGGGGGAGAAATGAAGAGTCTTGCCGCCAAGTTCCTGCTGAACTCCAGTAATGTCGGGGCTTGCTCTGTCACAGGGGGCGAGGGTACTTGGGACCACTCATTCAATGTCAAGTTCAAAGGGAAACGAGTCTTCATCTGTATGGACATAGATGCGGGCGGCACAGTCGCCGCTCGGACTATCGCTCGCTATCTGTATCACTCTGCTGAGTCAATCCGGATTGTCAATCTGCCCCTGGACAAAGTCAGGTTTCCTAAGGGCGATCTCAGTGATTATGTCGGTGATGGCATGGAAGCGGGAACAGCGGAGCTTCTCGCTCTTATGGCGGAGGCTGAGGAGTTCATTCCAGAAGACGAAGAGGAAGTCTTGATTGAGACCAAGAAGGTTTCTCTTGCCGCTGCCTCAGACTCTGAGAATGTGTCCTACCGGGTAGAGTTCAGTGGGATCGTATCCGCTCTGCATGAGACTCCCTTCATCGTTCCGCGAGTAGTGTCTGCGATGTGCGACCGTAAACAGAAGCACTGTACCGACTGCCCGATATACACGAAGGAACCGGATGACCAAGGTCGAGTCGAGCTGACGATCCACGGGACATCACCAGGAATCCTAGAGATGGTCGCAGCGGGTAAGCAGGCTCAGTCTCACGCTATCCGGGAGGCTCTCCGCGTACCCGCTTGTAAATCAGTGGCGTTCTCTGTTAGAGAGCATCGTAATGTGTGCGACGTCCGACTCTCCCCCGAATTATCTATCGAGTCAGACAACCAGGACTATGTCATCCAACCCGCGATGATCTGCGACCACAAGGTGGACTTGAACACACCCTACAGATTCTCGGGCAGGGTCTATCCCAACCCTAAGAATCAAGAGGCTATGCTCATCATCGATGAGGTGGATCAGGGTGACGACAATCTCCGATCCTTCGACCCCGACCCCGAGACTCTTTCAGCGTTGGAGATATTCCAGCCCGAAGAATGGACAGCAGACTCTATCCAAGCGAAGCTCGATGATATCTATGCGGACTTTGAGTGCAATGTCACTCGTATCTTTCAGCGTCGTAGTCTTCATGCAGTCATTGACCTAGCGTACCACTCAGTTCTAAACTTTGACTTCGACGGACGAATGCAGAACGGTTGGCTGAATGCGTTGATCGTGGGTGATTCCGCTCAGGGTAAGTCGGAGACCAGCATCCGGATGAAGAATCACTACGGATTGGGTGAGCGGGTAGAGTGCAAGAACTCTTCAGTTGCCGGATTGATCGGCGGCGTCCAACAGCTCGGGAATCGATGGTTCATCACATGGGGTGTCATCCCCTTCCATGATAGGCGTCTCCTATTCTTGGAAGAGATCAAGGGGACCAGCACCGAAGTCATCGGCAAGTTGACTGATATGCGATCTTCAGGTGTAGCGGAGATCAGCAAGATTGAGAAACGAAAAGCCCACGCAAGGACACGATTGGTGATGATATCTAATCCCCGGTCCGATAAGCCCGTGGCATCATACAACTTCGGGGTGGACGTGATCCCCGAACTTATTGGAGGAATGGAAGATGTTCGTCGATTTGACATTGCTACAGTGGTCTCATCAAGCCAAGTTGATCCAGCAGAAATCAACCGTCTCGCTCGAGATAGAAGCCAAGTTGATCACGCGTTCACTGGAGATCTCTGCAAGCGTCTTATACTCTGGTCCTGGACAAGAACTGGCGAAGAGGTACTGTTCGAAGACGGAGCTATACACCAATGCGTCACTGACGCCAATCGTCTTACGGGAATCTATTCGGATGCCTTACCTCTCATCGATAGAGGAACGACCCGGATCAAGATCGCAAGATTGGCTGCTGCTCTTGCAGCGAGAACATTCTCTCACAAAGATTACGGTGCGGTTTGGGTCCGCGTCTGCCATGTCCAGTTTGTTGTCCGGCTCCTTGAGCAGTTGTATAATGACCCTGCTTTCGGTTATAAAGATTTCAGCTCAGCCCAGAAATACGCCACGACCGTCTTGGACCCCAAGGGAGTGGAAGCCAGAATACGGGCCGTGGCATACCCACGGGACTTCGTCGCGAACATGCTACACCGGGACGAAGTCACACTGATTGACTTCCAAGATTGGTGTGAGACAGACAGGGACGATGCAGCTAGACTGTTGAGTTTCTTAGTGCGGAAGCACGCATTGACTCGAGAGAGACGGTGGTATGTGAAGACGGCGGAGTTCATCACGCTATTGAAAAAGATGAAGGAAGATAATCTGCCTGAACAGGCGGCGTCATTGAAAGGAAACCAGTTTTGATACAGACACTAGTGGATAAAGTAACAGCATTCCATCGGAAGCACGGGTTCCCCGTTGGGCGAAAGGAAGCTTTGCATGAAGAGTATGATCAGTCTACCATCCTCCTTGGATCAATTTCAAACACGCTGATTAAGATGTCGACTAACATCTTGAGTGACGCCTTAGTAGCTGAGAGAGGCGACGACTCCAGACTCTATCGCGTTCACCTCATGCTCGAAGAGATGGGAGAGTTGATTCAAGGCATGTCAAATGGTGATGACGTCGAAGTCTTGGATGGCGGGCTTGATCTCCTGTTCGTCTTACTCGGCACGATTGGCACGACTTATGAGCTCCCGCTCGATGAAGGGTGGGAGGAGATCTGCCGGTCCAATATGTCAAAGAGGATCAGAGCGGGGGACGACTTGCGAATGCGGGACAAAGGCCCTGACTACTCCCCACCCGACTTGAAGACAATCATGGAACAGCATCTATGCGAGCATGATGAGCAAGAGGTCAATAGAGACGGATGCCGCATCACACTGGTCTGTCGGGTGTGTGGAAAGATTGGAGTGGAATATGCATGAGTACGACACATTAGACGAATTGTTCTTAGGTGCTGTGAACCAGTGCTTAGATGAGGGGCACGCGATCGACTCGCGGGACGGGGGCGTGGCGAGGGAAGTCTTGGGATTCTCCGCACGCCTCAATAACCCCGCCTGTAACTTCATGTTCAACCCCGTACGGAGGATGTCGCCCCACTATGCAGCGGGTGAGCTGTTCTGGTATCTGTCAGGTGACATGAGTCTCACTCGCATCCTACCCTACGCTCCAGGCTACAAGCGGTTCGGAAATGAAATGACTGTGCATCGGGATCCTGATACGGGAAAGGAATCCCGTCAGCCCCAACACCCTGCATCCCGGGAACTCTGTGCTCCAGGGGCGGCGTACGGACACCGACTGGCCAGATCAACTCCAGCTGGGTACACCCAGATCGCCTTTATCATCAGGACCTTGAAGCAATTCCCCAACAGTCGCCAAGCGATTCTCGGTATCTGGGATCCTAGTTATGATCCGGGGGCGATTGAGAGAGGCCGGATCATTACTATACCGTGTACTCTCAATCTGCAGTTCCTCATCAGGGACGGGAAGTTGAACTGCATCAACACAATGCGATCCAACGATATGTGGCTCGGGTTGTCCAACGACATCTTCTGCTTCACAGCGATTCAAAGGCTCATTGCTGATGCTCTTCGGATTCCAGTCGGGTGGTACCAACATCAGGTCGGCTCGCTGCATATCTATGAACGCGACTTGGAGAAGTGTTCAAAGGCAACTCAGATCGAGTTCTCTGTACCTACATCTCCCGCGTACACCCCCACTCATGCGGCATCAGGGGAGCGGTTGTCTCAGGTGTTAGAGGACGCGGTGGATTTGGAAGAGTCCATCCGCGAAGATGAGACAGGTTACATCACAGCAATCGGAGCGTACGCCGGGAAGTACACTTACCTTCACGACCTTCTCTGTATGGCAGGGAGCAAGTGGGATAAGCGTCTTGCCGGTGAGATAGAAAACAAGTCACTACGGAAGTACACAGAGGAGTTTGTCAATGTTGATACTTGAAGGAGCCGACAATCTCGGCAAGACAACCGCTGCATGGAAGATGATGAAGATCGCTAAAGCGAAAGGGGTGAAGAATCTAGGATGCCACCACATGGGGCGACCCGACAAGAGCTTCAATTTCTGTAGTGACTATGGGCCTATGATGGGGCACAGTTTGATTCAGGATAGGTTCCATTTGGGAGCCTTGGTCTGGCATGATGGAGTGATGAACTTCCCTCGTCTTCGTGCGGTCGAGGATAGGCTGGCGACTTTCAACCCCCTTATCATCGTCTTCACAGCAGATACGGAACTGTTCGACTACAAAGCCACCTTGGACCCGGGACGTGAGCTGTTCGATCTCGACAGCATCGTCAAGGCGAATGGGATCTATGAGGACATAACTCGCGGACACTTCGCTTTGGAGGAGTCGCCAGACTTCAAGGTTCGCGTTGACGATCACTACGTCATGCGTCATGAAACAGACTTCCCAGACGACGATCAACTGGAACAATGGGTGGATATGTGGATGGAGGTGAAGCGTGAAGCATTCTGAATTAGTCGCGGAAGTAAAGGAGCTCTCTAACATTGCAGCTGAGAGGCTGAAGTGTAAGCGGAAAGGTGTTGCTTGCTCGGCATTCCTATCAGGTAGCACCCGGCGGACTAAGCTCACCACCAACGGCCCGACTGTCGGTGAGTGCTCCGGCGAGAAGGGTAACTGTGGATGCGGGCATTCTGAAATCAAATTGATTATAATGCTCTTGCGGCATTGGGAACCGAAGAAACAGTTCACGATGGTAATCACGCACTCGCCATGTACCAACTGTGCGAATGCCATCATCATCTCTGGTCTGTTCCACACAGTCCGGTATGGGATTCTCACGGAGCACGACAAGCGTGGACGTGACTTCCTTAAGAAGTCAGGAATAGAGGTCGGCGAGATATGATCAACTTAGGGCAAAATAGATTCCTTATCACAGATGCCTCCGAGCTCCCTGACTACACGGGGTGTAAGAACTTGATCATGGACTTCGAGACTAAGTCAGGGTGCCCCGAGACTCCAGCGTTCGACTGGCACAAGGGGCACCAGATCGCGGGTGTCGGGGTGTCAGGTGACAACGACCCGAACACTTACTACTTTGGTATGCGTCACAAGTTCGGCACGAACATCAGCGTCCAAGCGGGTGAGAGATGGCTGAGTCAACACTTGAATTCCTGTGAGAACTGGGTCAATCACAATGTAGTGTTCGATGCCCTCTTTGTTAAGAAGGCTGGGATAGACTTCTCTTGCCGGCTCGTGGACACGCAGACTCTATGTAAGGTTCATGACAGCGACCGATGGTCACATAACTTGAAGGCTCTTGCTTCTGATTGGCTGGGCATCAAGTATGAGGAGCAAGACAGAGTCAAAGAGTGGCTGAAGGCTGCGAAGACTAAGGACTACGGAGATCTACCCACTGACTTAGCAGGGGTGTATGGGTGCGAAGATGTGGTCGTCACACGGAAGCTACTCAACCATGTGACCGAGAATCGCCACGAGCAGGTCAAAGGTATCTGGGATACTGAGATTGACTTGACCAGCGTGTTGTTTGATATGACATATGAGGGCTTGCGAATTGACCCGACTCAGGTCAAGGGTGAATTGGTCCGCGGCTTACGGCACCTCATTCAGATTCACGAAGAGATCGAGCGGTTGGCAGATCGTGAGTTCACTAACTCCCACCCGTGCGTATACGATATCTTCGTCAATCAGTTCGCTCTGCCCATCCTCATGCGGAAAGAGCCGGACCCTGATGATGTGGATGAGTTGGGCAACCCAACCTTCAACAAGGATGCACTGGCTCTATATGAAGTCCATCCCGAAGTTACTTCTCAGCCTGAGAAGTTGAGGGTTGTCAGTCTGGTTCAGCAGTACCGTAAGCTTCAATACATGACCAGTCACTTCCAGTCCTGGTTGGACAAGGTCGACTCAGACGGCTATATCCATCCGGGATATAATCAGGTCATCCGGACGGGGCGTATGTCCACTCGTAACCCCAATGTCCAAGGGATGAATAAAGCCCAACGGAAGTTCATCCTTGCCGATCCAGGTCGCGGATTCCTATCTAGCGACTACTCACAGATTGAGTTCCGCCTCATCATCCATTACATCCACGATGAGCCATCCATTCAGGCTTACAACGATGACCCTAACACGGACTTTCATAAGTTCATCGCTGAAGAGATCCGTATTCAGCGAGCGGCGGGGAAGACGCTCAACTTCTCCATCGGCTATGGAGCCGGCAAGAGGAAAGTGACTAAGCAACTCGTAGCCAACCCGACTATCATCGAGGAGATATCGGAGCGGGTGAACTGCATGGTGCGGGACGGTGACTTGGATCCAGAGATGCGAACCAAGACATTCGATGAGATGGCGTTCCGCAGAGCCGGTGAAGTCTACAACTCTTATCACGATAGACTCCCGGGTATCAAGATCACCAGCAACGAGGCTGCTCGTCGTTGTCGCCAGCGTGGGTATGTGTTTAATGCGTACGGTCGTCAGCGTCACCTCCCCCTGAAGGCAGCACACAAAGCATTCAACTCTATTGTCCAGTCGTGTGCGATGGACATTATCAAGGAGCGGATCGTTGCGATATCGCCGAGATTCAATGCAAAGAGCCGGGAATATGACCTCCGCTTGAAGACGAATATTCATGACGAAGTAACGAGTGATGTGCCAGTGGAGGCGATGCGTGACCCAGAGGTTCAACGGTGGTATGTTGACCACTTGGAGAACTCACGGGAGAAGTTCAGCATCCCCATCACAGCCGGGTTGGGTGTCAGTGACGAGAACTGGCGTGAAGCAAGTGACGACAAGATCGAAGGCGTCCGCGACGGGCACAAGTTCGGGAGAATCATATGATACTGTTCATCGGTTATGGAGTGAGGGCTGAGGACTTGGAGGTCCACAAGAAATTCTTAACGGGCGTTCGGTCCAACGACTTGCGTATTAAAATGTGGTGTAATGATAATGGTCTCACATGCGAAGGATATGATACAGGGCACGGTGCTGTCCGGACATGTGACGGGATCATTACTAATATGCCGGGGAGTGTCTTGGTCAACGCTTTCCGCGATGCCGGAAAGTTTGTGAGGATCCCACTATGAATTACTTAGTAGGCGGCGTCCCATGTGGAGGGACAACCATGACAGCTGGAATCCTGGCTCGGCTCGGTATAGATATGGGCCTTGTGGATGAGAAGGGCGAGGACGTCCATGTATCAAGGGTGTGTAAGGCATGCTTTGAGCTAGGAGCTGTTTCACAGGCTCGAGTCTCCCAGGAGGTCCAGCACTTCTACTCACGGCATGAAGGCTTGAAGTATCCAGATCTATGTCGCTTGCCGCACTTGATCGACGAAGCAATGCCAAAGCCGCGAACTCTGATCTGGGTCAATCGTAAGTTAGGAGGTGTTGCGGATTGCATTGAGCGAAAGTTCTCGGCTCCCTACTCCGCTCTCCACACAGTGACAGAGATCATCGCGGCGAAGCCTGCTCTGTTCGCGTTGTTCGATATAGTGTTTGAATTCTCGTACGAGGAGATGTGCCAGTACCCCGACGGGGTGATAGCGGAGCTGGTGGCGGAACTGGGGTTGTCCAAGCCCATAGACGAGGCGGTGGCTTGGGTAGCACGCCCACGCAAGCCCAAATAGGGGTGGTTTTAGGGCGTATATAGTGGTAGGGCTTAGGGGCGGTCTGAGGGCTCTCACGCTAAGTGGTTATAGGGCATGGGTTTAGGACTATCTTCAAAGAATTCGTCTAAAACACATCCAACACACTTGCTTTGTACTTATTGTGATGATATACTATGTATATGTCAAGCACGGTCGCTTGAAACACTTGAAAGGGATTCACGATGGCAAACTTCGATGACATGACAACTATCTTCATTGGGTCGGAATCAAGCCGCTTCAATGAGCTTGACTCCTTAGTCTCAAAGATCTCTGGTCACTTCCCAGATCTGAACCCTGAGATGATTCGCAACGCTGGGCTCCACGCCGGCAACGAGTACTTGAGGGAGGCCTTCCGCACGCTTACCAAAGCAAGCCACTTGGAAGATGTCTGGTCCCTATAACGCGACGGTCCGGGAAACTGGACCATCTCGATTCGGTGCGAAATGTTCGCACCCGCATATCTCAGTTACCCACTTCAGTGGGGAAGGAATTAGAAATGTCAACAGAAGTAAAGAAAGTCGGCGGGAACACGGCACCTAAAGTCAAAAAGGAAAAGACACCTCGCCCGGTGTTCGACCTCAAGACTGCAGTCGGCGATGACAACAAGGCGATCCCGGGACGCACTGACGGGAAGCTCCAAGGCGTACCAACCAACTTCGTCTCACGGAACTTCAAGCCCTTGAAGGCGACAGACTTTGCTGACCGCACGATCTTCATGGACTTCAAGGCGTGGCTCCTCGAAGAAAGTATCAAGGGAACCGTTGAAAAGGCTGCTGCTCTCCGTAAGCAGGCCAAGAAGCTCCGCGCGATGGGCGACGATGCTACTCGCAAGAAGGCATCCAAGCTCATGAAGCAACGCGAATCGCTCGCAGCGTTGGAGGCCGAGCTCAAGGGAGATGGCTTCGACTTCTCCGTCCTCGAAGACTAAGCCCGAGGTGCTTGGGAAACCGGGCACCATCGGTTTGATAGGGAACGACCATACCACTGAAAGGATATTAGTGATGGTAGAAGTAGAATCACAAGTCGAGCACACCGATCTCATGGTGTCATTAACGGGTCTCCGGCGAGACGTTGAAATCCACACACGCTTCATCCCTGGCGACGGGGTGACCATCCGGTTCTGGAACTATTCTGATGGAGTTGCCCGGCGAGGGCATCTTCCTCGAGAGCTCCAAGAGGAGGCGATTGAACGGACTTTGGAGGTGTGTGATGTCGATTGAAACCCACATCGCCCACTCCTTCACTACCGACATCGTCCTCACTATTACGGACGGGTCAGCTGAGTTGACACTACCTCCTTTCATATTCAGATGGCCTGCTGAGCTCACTCTTGAACAAAGCCGTCGCCTCTTGATGATCCTCAGATTCCATTACATAACATACCAAGGATTCACTCTTGATGACCTAATGAATCTCTACGGGGCGGAGGTCGTGTCATGATATCAAAAGCATGGGAAGACGCCCTAAGAGCTGAGAAGGGTATGCTCCAGCACTGGACATCTCTCAGGGATCGCACTGACCACAAGACTGCAAGACTCACCCGAATCATCCGTGAGGCTACCGAAGAGCTCGCAGATGTCGAGACTGAAAGACTGAAAGCTCCGGGTGCGGTGATAGTATTTCAAGGTAACGTCAATCGGTTGGAGTCGCGGATGAAGAGACAAGAAGCTCTTGCCGACCCCAAGGTCCGACGTCTAGCGAAGTTACGAAGAGAAATTGCTTTACTGGAGGGTGATGATGCTGACACTATCAAGAGGGAAAGGTGAGCGTATCATAATTGGTGATCCAGCCCACCCAATCGTGATTATTGAAGTGGTAGATATCAAACTGGGCCGTGTCCGGCTAGGAGTCTATGCGGAGGACACTTGCCCGATCCACCGAGAGGAGGTCGCAAATGAAATACTCAATGCTCGACAGATTGATGATGGGTCAAAATGAGTCCGAGGCAGGTTGGGACATAGCAAATGATGCAGTGTCCATAGCTCGCTCTGTAGGAGCAGTGATTGATTGCACTGAGATATTTCCTCACACCTCAGGAATACCCGTTGTAGTCTATGCGTACCCTGTCCCACCGGCCGCTTTATCCGCCGTGACATGCTCCGTTGACAACTATGAAGTAGTCATCCTCTGCTCCGTCAAGGGATCTTCAGTCTCTTGCTCCGTCTACCTCCAATTTGAAGGTGATCCGATCTCAGGGCCCTACTTCCGAATGCAGTATGAGGCAGCTTCACGAGTCCACTCGGTCAGCGTCGCAAGAGCAAAGATGCCTGAGGGTGACATTCTGCTGACTCCTTACATCATTGACGCAGCAGTGACTATGGTCCTCTCTTCTTTCTGTATCTCCAACCTTGAAGGCGAAGTCTGGGGTCTGGAAGAAGGCGACCTGAACAACTCAGTGTCTCCGTGGTTTCAACGGCGATTGGTATTGAACTGGGAGATGGTTGAGGACGAGGGGTTCGAGATGGGTGTCACAGACCCTATCGCTATTATTCACGAGATGGCTCAACATTGCGGGCCCTCCGTGTCACTGTCTAAGATAAAGAGGATGGACCTATGTTGATAGTCGCAAATTACAAGAACCAGATGGTCCACATGATCCAACCAAAGATGGACGGGTGGCAATACCGAATCATCATCACTGATGACGGATGTCAGTGTTTGTCACGAGGTAAGTGTGTCGATGTCTGGGACAAGATCTTCCGGGGCGATCTCGGCAGAGTGATAGAGCTCTTGCCGATCGGGTCTGACTTCATCGTAGAGCTCCACTCTCCCGGGGTCCCCGCGACTTCAGTCCCAACGATGATAGCCGAGAACGATCCTCGTCTGCGGATGACGGTGCTGTCTATTGATTTGTGGTGCCATCAAGACTTCACAGATAAGACTTGGAGCGAAGTCCAAGCGGTGTGCGAGATTCACGGGCTAGAGGCAGTCCCCACAACTGAACGATGTCCACCTCGGGTATTCTCAACGGAAGAAGTTGAGAATCTCAAACAGCAAGCGATCGATCTCGGCATCGAGGGATGGATCACTCGGGTCGAGCATCAGCTGACTCTGTGCAAGATCAAGCCTACTCGGACGATCGATGTCGTCGTTACAGACTGGGACCTTGGCACCAACCGGAACGCTGCTCGTTTAGGCAGTGTCAGGATGGGTGTCTACACCGACGAGGGTCTCAAGGACTTAGGGTCATGTGGTATCGGGTTCAATGACGAGGACCGCTTAGAATACAGTCGCAACCCTCTCACCGGCAAGGTGATTGAAGTTGAGTACGATGACCTTGCCGCAAAGGGGAAGCTGAAGTTCGCTCGGTTCTTACGAGTCCGGGACGACAAGCTCCCACGGGAATGTTCAGGGAGCCAGCTATGAATCACAACCAGCGAAACCTTAGAGGCCCGTACCCTCCCAAGCTCATCAAATCAACAATCGTCGCCATCATCGCCGCCGCCGTGACCCTCATCACCCTCGTCCTCCCCGCAGAGTTCGGCATCGATCCAACAGGCGTAGGCAAGCTCACAGGGCTCCAACGCATGGGCGAAATCAAAGCCGCCCTCGCCCAAGAACTCGAAGAAGAGAGGAGAGTAGCTCATGAGCACGACTATATTGGCGAACCAGATTTCTGAGGCTGTTGAGGACTGGTGTCGCACTCATAACACACTCTTCGCTATCGCGGCTCGGTGGGTCACGCTGAACGACAACAGCTTGGTCATCCGTTTGAGTGGCGTCGAGACAGAACTCGCATCTTCGTTCCACCTCCGCATGGTGGAAGTATGGAATGACTATCATGAGGCCTTCGACCGGAAGCGTCGCAGAGCTGTTGTAACGAGGAGATAACATGAGTCAGGATTTCAGAACAGTGATCACTGGAGCAATAACGATTTGGTGTGAGAAGAATGATGTCATCTTTTCCAAGGCGTGTTGTTGGGTCACGATTGACAGCAGCGATAACCTCACCATCCAAGTGAGTCCTGATCATCACCATCTGTCAGTCTCTTTCGCAGATGCGATGAGAACAGCCAGCATCGCATACCACTCACAAGGCAAGCGGATCTCCGCTTTGATAGGATACACAAGTCATGAGCAAGGGTGATATAGAATTCGGGCACGCCAAGGTAGAGGACTTCTTCTACTGGATCAACGAGCGTCACAGTATCTACTTGAAGAAAGCAGCGGGAGAGCCGCGACCTTGGACTGAGGATGAAATCCTTGACACCTTCAAGTTCACGAACGCTTTCCGTCAACTGGATCACGGAACGGTGTGGGTCACAGAGAATATCATCTGGACCTTTGAGAACCGAGCCCAATTCGCCAAAGGGTACGGCGGTTCTCTCCAGGAAATGGGCAAAGAGATGTCGATTCTTCTGTTCAACATCGTGTCGTTCCGGATGTACAACTATTGGAAGGCTCAGGAGAAACTTGGGTACGTCACTGATTGGGATGAAGATCGCAAGGACTGGATGGCTCTCACCGGCAAGATCTTCACCTCCGCTCACATGACAGTGGGAGAAGCGGGGAAGACTAAGAAGGAGACATATCTTGCCGTATTCGATGAACTCTGGCCTCTCCGGGAGAAGCTCTGTAAGTTCCTGATGGAAGCACCGACTATGGAGGAAGCGTTCCGTCGGCTTCTTCAGTTCAAGGTCTATGGTATCGGGAAGTTCATTGCTTACGAGATCATCAGCGACTTGCGATGGACGGCGATTGGTGACCATTGGACAGACCGCCTGACATGGGCTAACATCGGTCCGGGTTGCAAGCGAGGGCTTCAGCGTCTCGGCATGGAGGCAACGGTAGAGAGTCTGCAGAAGTTGTATGGTATGGCCCCACAGTTTCTGAGTGACGATACCCGGTATCATCATGTCGGCCACTGTGACGCCCATGGAGATAATCACCCGCACAATCCTCCGTTCGAGATGCGTGAAATCGAGCACTCACTGTGTGAGTTCGATAAATACCAAAGAGTCAAGACCGGAGTCGGTCGCCCACGGGAGAAGTATCGTGAGAACTCGCGGGATTGATTACAACCTTATTAAGAAGAACTTGGAAAACCTTGACACACTATTGGAGAAAGACATGACTTCGAAGATCAGCAAGTCCGAATCACCCAAGTGGAAGAGAGCTCTCAAGAAAGCAACATCACACACCTTGCGTCAACTCGGCAAGAGGGACCCAGAGAACTCACCTCGCAAAGTCCGCGAGATTACAAGAGGGTGGAGTAACTGATGCAGATAGAACTTTCACTCTCGACAGACTATGTCTCGCACTGGGGTTTATGGGAAGCCTTACGCGAGCTCTATCAGAATGCAATGGACGAAGAGCTCTGGGAGATACGACATGACTCCGAATCACTACGCATCATTACTAAAGGAGGGCAATTGGCTAGAGAGTCTCTTCTCCTTGGGGCCTCGACTAAATCAGGAGACTCTGGCAAGCGGGGGCAGTACGGCGAGGGATACAAGCTCGCCCTTCTGGTACTCTGCAGACTGGGTCATGCCGTCACGATCCGAACTGGAGGAGAAGTGTGGACTCCCCGTCTCGTTGACTCTGAGACCTTCGGGGCAAGAGTCCTTGCGATCGACATACAACCAGATGATGTTAAGACGGATGGCGTTACCATATGTGTCGAAGGAGTGACTGAGGAGCAGTTCCTTGAATGCGAGACAAACCTCTGCATGGACTTCGGCGTCTTGTCGGATCCAGGACAGGTAGGTCGCATCTATGTAGGGAGTCTGTATGTCTGCACCATGCCAGACTTCAAGAGAGGCTACTCTTTCAAGGTAGGAGAGATTGAGTTAGACCGCGATCGCCAGATGGTGAAACAACTGGACCTCTCATGGGCGACGAGCAAGCTCTGGGCGAATGAGGAGCAAGATGAATCGGCGATTGGGCTCATGGAAGAGGAGGCACCAGATACTCAATACATATCTCATCTCGCGTACTCCCACTCTCCCGCAGTCAAGCATCTGGATAGGACCTTCCCTGTTGACGTTGTCCCGGTGTCTACCCAAGAGGAGATTCAAGAGGCCGTCGCAGCGGGAGTGAAGTATCGTCTCGTACCTAGGACGATTCGCGAACTGCTCGGCAAGATTCGGAGTATTCGCATACCTACGGGTCATAAGACTCCGATCCAGCGGTTGGAGAAGCTGAAGAAGCAATTGTCTGGTGAGCTTGCCGAAGAGCTCGCTGATATCATCAAGGAGTTGAAGTCATGAAGACTGGAAGAATGTCGATGCGAGTCCCGCATATAACCAACCCCTGTCTCAATCACACTCTCCGGGCACCACGCGAAGTTGACTTCTCTAAAGTGGAGGCGAGACTGGCAGAGTACTACTTAAAGGAAGCGACAATGACATATCACGATCGGGATGAGACTGAGTTCCATTTCTCAAACAGATACGGATCCGTCACGCTGAAGGCGGTCAGCGAGGTCATCTCCATCAAGGAGATCGGTTGGGCCTCTACTCCTGAGGAATGCTATATCGCAGATGAGGATGCACCGAAGATCATATTGATCACAGAGAACTCTTACTCAAGCCTCGGGTTTGAGACGCCCCTCAAAAATGGAGACCGATGGTACTCATATGTCTATGTCTCCTCTAATGAAGTCATACGGACTCGTGTCGTTGATCTGGACTACTGCGGACCAGAGGATGCTATGAATCGAATAAACACTCTCAACTCTTATCAAAGCGAGATGATGAAATGAAGATTGCAATCGTAAACTGGCCGATCAATGATGTCGGCGGCATCAACTCATGGATCACGAACTTCCGTCTAGGGTGTGAGTATCTCGGCCACGAGGTCCAGGTCTTCCACCTCACGGCAAAGACTCGATACAAATGCTCCGAAACGGAAGAGATTCGAAAGACTCGATGTTGCATCCTTCGTGGTGTGCATAGGTCGTATCGCGAGTCGCCGGATGACATCATCCAAGAGCTCAACTCTTATGACTGTGTGATCTATGGGTCCACATCTCCTCACCCAACGAACGCGACTCTCGCCGATAAGGGTCACATGAACTGGATCAAGATCTACGAAGGAGTGACCGTCCCATCATGCGTGATCTTCCATGATGCGAAGTGGGAGAAGACTAACAACTGGTACCCTCGGGTCCGCGGCATGGTGGACTGGACCATCGCTGCTCAGAAGTGCTTCGTGCCTTCCATGGAGCGATGGGCGGATGGGCAATGCCAAACCGACTGGGAGTACTTCCCGATGTCCACAGTGGCTCTGACAGCTCCTGCTGGAGGACCTAGGCACAACGGGGTTATCATTACACAGTGGCTCCAGTGGAAGAAGCATAAGTTCTTTATCCCGATGCTTGGTGATGTCCATGTCCCGATGGCGATGTTCGGGAATGGGATTGAGTATTGCTACATCCGGAAGACAGATGAGTGGAAGGCGAATGTCTATGACCATGTGAAGCAGGAAGGTCTCCCGGAGTCCATCCACCGGTTCTGGGGCTTCGTCCCGTATGAAGATGTCATGCTGTCGCTCCGGAATGCAAAGTTCAGTATCGACTTATCGTTCCGCGGCTATACGAACATGAGTCACTGGGAACCGTTCTGGCATGGGACTCCCAACTTCGTGGAGCGTCGCGTCATGGAGCACCCTCACTGCATGCTCCCACCGGAGTATGTGGAAGTCTTCGATCTCGATGAGTCCTTGCCGGAACGGCTGAACAGCTTTGTCCCAGACATGGACAAGACAGCGAAGGCTCAACAGTGGGTCTTCGATAAGTGTGCCCCGCAGAACGTCGCCCAAAGAATCCTGAGGAAGCTGACATGAAGATCTTCATCCCAACTAAAGGCCGAGCGATCCGCGAACGGAAGAAGCGGACGTGGGATCACCTCCATGACGAGGGTCTCGAATGCACTCTAGTCATTGAGCCACAAGATGTCAAGAGGTATGAAGGCGAGGGCGATCTCCTAGTCATGCCAGAGAATGATCGCGGCATTGCTTACGCCCGTCAGTTCATCCTTGACCAGATGGTCGAGCCATCATGGGTACTGGATGATGATCTGTCTTCATGCGGAGAGAGCAAGGTCGGCGGAATAAAGCCTGCGTCTTTCCTTCGTGTCCTCAACATGTTTGAGAGCGATCAGTTCAGTGAGGATGTCTTCATCACCGGACCGAGCTATGTCCAGTCAGTCCGTAAACATGATCAGCGTCATTGGAAGTTCAATCGCTGTTGTAGCGTGTTCTATAAGATCTTCCCAGATGCTGTCAAGGTCCCGTATGATGTTGACCAGAAGCTCATGCAGGACTTGAAGTTCGTCATGCAGAATGTGCTCGCCGGCAAGGTGTCAGTGATGAGTCGTCACGCTCTCTTCCGGACAGCGACGATGAATAGCGAGGGTGGTGGGAACGAAGAGTTCTACGGAGCAGACGGTCTTGCCGAATCCATGGGTCGCCGATTCATGGACGATGTCCCCTTCTGCCACTGGGTTCATCGCGACAACGGGACCGTCCGTATGGCAGTAGATTGGAGGTCGGTAGATGCAGAGCATAGCTATGTTCGGGGTCCGGCGGTCGGGTAACCACGCCTTTCAAGACTTCCTATTCAAGGAAGCTGGCGGTGGACTTCTTTACAACGATAAGAAATTCCCTGTCCGAATGGGAATGCCTACTCGGACCATCGGTGATGGGAACCCTCTAGTCATCGTGTCCTTTGAAGACATCCCTGTTCGGGAGCATCGGTTCGAAAAGACGGTAGTCCTAGTACGGTCCGCTTACAATGCATTCTCGTCTCGCCTGTGTGCGACAAGTGAGCGGCTTTATAAGCATCGGGTTCGCAACTATGAAGAAGCGATGGCTGCATGGATTGACCATGCTGGTCAGGAACACATCCAGTACGAAGCGATCGACTTCAAGGACATTCGTAAACATCGCCCTTCCTTTTCAGACGATGCTTACAATCAGCGTTGGAAACACGTCCATCTTTGCCAGTGGGATGGGTGGGAAAAGCACTGGGATAAACTACTCGGGGACGACGAGATCCGAGCGGAACATGAAAGGATCTACGGATGGACTTTGACAAAGAGCGGTGTCTATTACGAATCACCGAACCAGGAATCTGCACTCCCTTCATAGACGGGGCACTTCTTTACTATGGTCACCATAATGGGAAGTCGATCAAGTCAGTTGACTTGGAGACAGGCGAGGAGCGTGTTGAATTCCAACTGGCGGATAGCGAGTGCCAAGGGCACATATCCTCACCGGCTGTCTATGACAACTCCATGGTCTACCACGGGCCGATGCGAGGGGGTGGGGGTCAGCGGTCTTTTCTGGCTCACCTGATAGACGGGCGATGGCAATCAACAATGCGAGGACCCGTCGGCCATCCATACATGAGGAAGGGGCCAGGAGACACTTGGTTCGCAAAGAATCGGGGTCTCCTGAAGTATCATAGGTTCGGGACAGGGCGAACAATCCGGAGGTCCGGCCCGTATCGCCACTGTCACTATCACGATGGTTGGTACTACTACAGTCAGTGGGGCGAAGAAGAGTACATCAAGAGAATGAAGTTCGGGGTGGTCGAGGACTTCTATCGCCCCGACATTCGGTATCATCCAACATCATCGGGTCCGGCTCGTCACAAAGGTGAAGTCCGTGACCCATTCATCAACGACAAGTATTTCGCATGTATCGCTGATGGCGAACAGGAGTTAAGAGTATGGACGTTATAAAACGAGATGGAAGCCGGCAAGAGTTCAATGTCAGTAAGATCCACAACGCGATTAATAACGCTTGTGTAGAGACGGGGCTTGAAGTCTGGGACGGTGAAGCACTAGTGAACTCGATTGAAGAGATACTAGATGGGCATGACTCAACAGTAGATCATATACAAACTATCGTTGAGAATGTACTGATGGATGCTCAGTATCATGATGTCGCTCGGGCCTATATCCAGTATCGCCATGATAGGGATCGGGCTCGCGTCTCGATGCCGACCTCAGCCATCAGTGATTACACCACAGTCGCGAAGTATTCCAAGTTCCAACAGTCTTTGGGGCGGAGAGAAGTCTATCATGAAATCGTTGCACGATCTTGCACTATGCACACCAGACGGTTCCCTGCTCATACCAAAGATATTCGAAGAGCTTTCGGGGCAGTCCAGAATAAGAAGATTCTCCCAAGCATGCGATCGATGCAATTCGGCGGTGAAGCGATTGATGTCAACAATGTCCGAGCATTCAATTGTTCTTTTACCCATATCAATAGGCTTCGAGTATTCGGTGAAATATTCTGGGTTCTTCTCTCAGGAGCCGGAGTCGGATACTCGGTTCAATTCCAACACGTCAATCAGCTTCCACCAACCGTTCCTATTGGCACCGATGTCCGACACCATCGCATCGAAGATACAATCGAGGGTTGGGCGGACGCTATCAATGAGCTCATCCGATGCCATTACGTCAGTGGGGAGCTCATTGAATTCGACTACTCTGGAATCCGTTCAGAAGGCTCGCCGCTTCGTGTTTCAGGGGGCAAAGCTCCAGGCCACCTCCCTCTCAAGAAAGCGATTGAGCTCATCAGGAGCATCTTATCGAATGCTACTGGCCGACGATTGCGACCAATTGAAGTCTTCGATACGATATGCCACCTCGCCGACGCGGTATTAGCGGGCGGGATTCGTCGGTCATCGTGCATCTGTATCTTCAGTATCGATGACTACGAAATGATGACGTCCAAGGCGATGGGGAACTATACTCCTGAGGGGGTCCCCGGCAAGCGGCCGAAGAACTGTCAGCGGGCGATGGCAAACATCTCAGGATTCTGTCAGCGGGATACTACGACCCGTGACCAGTTCGATCGCTTGATCAGCTTGGCGAAGGACTGGGGTGACCCAGGATTCTTCTGGGGCGATGATCCAAACTTCGGCATCAACCCTTGTGCCGAGATTGGGATGGACCCCGTGTGGATGCCGTTCGATGGCGACGATACTTTGGACTATGACTGGGAGGTTTATCGTGACGAATACTTCTGGAAGGGCGAAGAGTTGTTCCGCCGGGACCCCATCACCGACCTCACAGACAACCAACTGTGCCCCGTCGGAGTCTATGGCTCTGGAACGGGGTTCTCATTCTGCAATCTCTGCGAGATCAATGGTGCGGTCATCACGAGTGTCGAAGACTTCTATGAAGCTGCCGAAGCGGCGACCATCATCGGGACACTTCAAGCGACGCTCACCGACATGCCGTACCTCGGTCCGGTGACTGAAGCTGTTGTGAAGCGAGATGCTCTCCTCGGCGTCGGACTCACGGGCATCTTGGACAATCCAGAGTTCTGTCTGGACCCTGACATGCTTGAAGCGGTGGCTCTGTGGTGCCTGACGGTAAACGCCACTTGGGCGGCCAAGCTGGGCATAGCCTCAGCCGCCCGTGTGTCCACTGTCAAGCCCGGTGGTACTGGGCCGCTCGTGCTTGGGTGTGTTGCTAGTGGTAGCACGCCCCACCACGCCCCACGCTACTTCAGACGCATCACAGCCAACCCCAATGAGCACCCTGCTCAGCACTTCAAATCGCTGAATCCTCACATGGTCGAGGTCAAACCGAATGGAGACTGGTGTATCACATTCTGCGTGACTGCTCCGGACGATGCGGTCTGCTTGCCGGACCTCAAGGATACGGATCATATGGATATGATCTACACTCTCTATGAGAGTTGGGTCAAGCCGGGGACTCGACACGGAGCACTGACTCACAATGTCTCATGTACAATCGTCGTTGATGATTGGGATGCCGCGATCGAGTCAGCCTGGGAAAACCGGGACCGAGTCGCGGCAATGGCTTTCCTTCCTCGTATGGGGGACAAGATGTTCCCGTTCGCTCCGCGTGAGGCAGTTGTCACAGCTGCGGATGAGGCGAAGTGGATCGCACTCTGCGAGAACTACACGGAGGTGGACTGGTCACTGTTCCGTGAAGATGAAGATCACACAGACCTCAGTGGAGAGGTCGCATGTGGAGGAGGGGCTTGTGAAATCTAGATGGGAGAAAGACGGAACTACTCATTATCTCTGGCACGGAAATGAAATAGTTGGATATGTCTACGAAGAGTATGGCGACGGAAAGGAACTCTGTGCATCTATCCATCCGGAATACATGATCACGGACCCAATGACCTTCCCGGATGTCATGGCGGCGAAACGATGTGTCGTGGACTCGCTGTTCAAGAAGCATTACGACATCATCCATGGGTTGGAAACACTTTGGCGAGAGGAGTTGAAGCCATGAGACAAGCACTATTGAAAAAGATCTGGCTCCAAACGGAGTCGTATCACTGCCCGATGACTAAGGAAGAGTTCTCTTTGGCTTGCCAGCTCCGGACAGACGGCTTCGTCCAACGAGTCCGGGGCACATGGAGTCTAACAAGAAAGGGATTCAATGAGGACCAGTAAAGAATCGAAGAGTCTCAAGAAGGACATGCGAAACGCGGATATCCTTCGCTGGCTTGGCAATGCGGCGTTCCTCCTCGTGATCATCGCTTCCATGTATCTAATTGTCACAGGATTCAGTATGTCCATAGGAGATCAAGATGACGAGCGTGTACACGAATCTACCGAAGAACAAGACGATTGATTGCAAGGAATGCAATGGACTCGGGTGTGAGCTATGCAACAAGACGGGGCGTGTCTTGATTCCAATGCCGTTGGGAGATCGTATCACTCATGTCGAGAACTTCCTTGGCAATAACTATGGTATGACAGCGAATGTGGGGAAACGATGAAATTACGATATAAGAGGTTCCCCGACGAAGTTCGGGAGGGAGTCAATAGGTTCAATCCGCACGGGCTAAATGAAGTCAATATGGGTGACGACTCAGCTCCTATTTCAGACTTAGACGTTGAGATTGAGGGTGAGTGGAAGGACATGGCTCTAGCGTTCGACGTCAAGGACATCATCCCAGATGCCTACAATCTCAACTTTGGCCCGCCATTCAATGGCGAGTGTAAAGAAAGAGGATACAACCCATGAAATATGAAATCACAGCGTGGGATGACCAAGGATGCTTCCCCATGACCGTCATCATCGATGAGCGGGAGGGTCAGCCCCATATCAACTTCAATGACGGGCCTGCTCAATACTATCTCGACGGATGGTTCCGCCGACTGATTGCAGAGGAAGGTAAGTTCTGCTTGGATGCTCAAGGTCGTAATCACCGAGGTAGTTCTGTCTATGTCAACCGGGCCGACATTCGCGAGATTGTTCGGGCGAATGACGCGAATAGGAGCGTCCAGAATATCAAAGCCATCCCGTCCGGAGCTCGCGACATCATTGCGACCCTGAAGCTTCTCAAGAGCACGGGTATGGGCGAGGGCTCAACAGTGAGCTTCGCCGACGCGATGGTCTTAGTGACCCATATTGAAGAACTGGAGGCTTAAATGAGCTATCCAGAATTAATCTTCTACTCCTTGCTTTGGCTCATTGGGGTGGGTATACTTGGAAGGACGCTCTTTCGTAAGAAGCCCGTGCTGGAGAATACTATCCTCAGAGGTAGTCATTGTACGGTGTACTTTGAAGGCCTCTATAGGGATGTTGAGTTTCAACATATGATCCTCAACATTGTCGGCGATACGAAGTTCGTGGACTGCCGATTTGTGAACTGTCAATTCCTCTTCGATGGGGCGACATGTAAGATGGTGAGGTGTAAGAATGCGATTTGAAGATATCAATCTCGGCGACGAGGTCACTTTGAATGTGTCACCGGCGAGTCACCCAGCGATCAAGACGAATTACAAGTTCGAGGGTCGCGTGATCCTCAAGTTCAAGAAGGGTGACTTCATTGACAAGGCAGTCATTGCCGCCCTCAAGGGATCCGGTAACATGATTGGCCCGTCCAAGGTGGACCGAGTCGTCATGGCAAATGGCGAGCGTTATGTTTGGGCACCCAAACCAATGATTAGATTCATAAGGAGGCGAAATGCTGCGAAAAGTACAAATAACTCTGGAGTTCCAGGACGACGATCCTGTCTGCGACTTGTCAAGCTTGGGCTCTATGCTGGACTTGCTAGATCCCGAAGTAATGACTGAGGCAATGGGGAACGGGGACATGACCTGCCTGATTGAAGCAGGCCGAGTATTCATCTCACATCAGGAGCGACTATTATGAGAGTTCAAATCAGGGACTTCCCCGACCAGTCTGATCCACAGATGTTCTATTGGTTCTCCAAATGAGTGTGATAGTGCTTGTGGTAATCGGCATGTCCATGATCGCCACTGGTCTGGGCATAGGTATTTCAATTAGGACAGTTCATCGATACTTCGATGACTTGATGAGAGGACCTGACGATGGAAGTGATGATTGATATTGAAACCCTAGGAGTCGGCACCGAGCCGGTCATCTTTCAGATCGGGTGGTGTCTGTTCTCCACTGAAGAAGACGAGACGGTCGTGGGGTGCGTTGACTTGTCAATCGCTGAACAGATCATCCGCGGTCGCACGATCGATGACCACACTGTCGCGTGGTGGCGGAGTCGGAAGCGTATGACGAGCGGCGGAGTCAACTCCACCAAGGCTGCTCTCGAGCGACTCGCGTCAGTCATCCAGCCCGGCGATACGATCTGGGCGGGGCCTGCTCACTTCGATATCCCGCGACTGGAGTCGCTGTTCCGGATGTTTGAAGTTGAAGTCCCGTGGAAGTACACTCAGGTCCGCTGCTCCCGCACGATTCGTAAGTGGTTCGGCGACCGGCAAGACCTAGAGAACGACCATCACGCGGGTCGTGATGCAGAGAATCAGGCGAAGACACTCAAGGAAAGGATGAACCGTGCTCGAGAAGATTAAACAACTAGACGATGCGTCGGGCGGAGAGATCTTACCGGACGGGTATTCATGGGGCAGCGACTCAGAGCTCGTCCTGGAAGGTGAGTCACGCCGGTGTCACTACACTGAGCTCGCCGAGGCAGGATGCATCTGGTGGGTCCGTAGTTGGCTCCTTGAGCAAGGTATCATCTTGGCCCGGGACGCGGACGAGTTCCAGATTCTAACGTCAGCAGGGATCCTTTTAGGAGTGAGCTATGATTGATAGATTCATTGACGGCGTTTGGCCTTGGGACCACCCTCAGCAGAAAGACACGGCGGATCGCCGCTCTCAGCTCCTGATGGCAGGGGCACTCATCCTCGCCGAAGTAGAAAGGATGGACAATGCGACCAATTGAATTCCCTCAACAGTCAGGTGTCTTAGGGCGTGGCGTCAATCACGACTCGGTCATCGACCTGCCAGTCCATCAATGTCGAATCCCTGTGGGCGAGGGCTTCGTCCCGGCGAATATCTCGTGTTGGAAATTGGCACCAGATGAGATTGCAGCATTCACCGGCGTCATCTGGCTCTCCGTATGGGGCACGTCTCAACCACCTCTCAATGTCTCAGCTCATTCACCCTTCGAGACGGAGCCTCGAGGTTCAGTCCTTGCCGAAGTCCAGAGTCGCGTTGAAGTTCTCGAGGCCGCTGGGTCGCTTCCAGAAATGGACGGCGAGCGGGAAGACATGGTCACCGCCGCTGCTCTCATCATTATGGAGATTAAGAAGCTATGAAGATAGAAACATTAGGCCCAGTGCTCGGCCTCTCATTGAGCAGTCTCAGTATTATCATCGGGATGGTGAAGTATGCGTGGGGCAATGATGCTCTCTGGTTCATCTGTTCCGGTATCGTTTGTCTCGTAATCTCTTGGGTAGTCGGTTTAGCAATGGAGCTCAGCAATGCGTCGTAGATACAAAGTAATGTTTGGAATCGTTCTCTGTCTCTGTCTCTGTTCGGTCGCCCTCACGGTGAAGCTCGAGCGGATGGCGGCAAAGGTCTATCATACTTGGGACAGCTGTCCCGGTCATGACTCACATGAGGAGGTCGCGTGCTGCCCCGCCAAATCCTAGGTATACGACCAGATGAGTCGCTCAAGGAAGCGTATCGTCGGAGGTCTAAAGAAACCCATCCGGATATGCCCGGAGGGGATCAGAAAACTTTCGAGAAGGTGAAGTGGGCGTATGATCAGATCCGCAATGAGACTTATGTCGCTCATGTTCCGTGGTCTCAGCCTCGCAGCTCCGACCGATCAGAGGTCAAGGAGTCGGGGTTTCAAAACGCTCTCATCAAAGGGATGAGGGATCGCGGTGCTCAGGTCTTCAATTGTCACGGTCACATGATGCAAGAGCCAGGATGGCCAGATCTATGGGTCGGGCATCCTAAGTTCCAAGGATGGATAGAATTGAAGGTCGGGCATAACGGATTGTCCGGCAAGCAGCGAGTCATCCTAAAGAGGCTGTGGAGATGCAGAGTTCCATCGATCGTAATCACTAAGATCGGACGTCAATTCCTCTTGGATCATCCGTGTAGAGACTCGGTGATTTGTTGTGAATGGGGCGAATTGTGGGATCAGATATGCGAATTCCCAACTCGGCAAGTTTAGTCTCCGCACCCAGTAGGTTGCCACCACATACGACCAAAGCGAGTTGGACCAACTACCCAACTACCCTTGCACTCAGTTACAAACAGATCACTATTTACTGTGTAGTAGTAGTAGAGTAGTGTTTAAGGGCTTGGGTGGCTGGTCTCACTCGTCTTGGTCGTATGTGGTGTAACGGGAGGAGGTACAGATGGAAAATAAGGCGGATTGGCAAGATCCGGAAGAGCGAAACCTCATCAGGCGTGAGGCGAGGGAAGAGAGGCGTGATCGGTCCTTGCCGAAGAGTCGTCGATGCTCGTGGTGCGGGGGTGGACCTCTCATGAAGAGCAGACAATGGGTCGTCGTTAATGACTGGGTGGGATGCAGATCCTGCTGGACTCGAAGGGGAATATTAGTGCCAACGAAGAAAGAACCAATCAATGTTAATCTCGCGGTCTTCAAGGATCCCAAGACGAAGTATGTAATTGAAGGCGGTTCATTAGCTCATTGCCGCGAGCAGGTCGGGAAGAGTCAAGGAGAGTTTGCTTCCATTGCCGGATGGAGTCGGCAATATCAATCCAAACTTGAGAACGGAGGGGTGAAGACTGTGAGCGATGAAGTGAGGAATACGATCCTTGCGGTCTTCGAAAGAATCGGGGTTCGGAGCAGCGACCAATTAAGGTAGCACCCTACCAGTTGCGGGCTTCTTCAGGGCTTGTCCTTGCCTTGCGTGGCGTGCCATGCTATACTTAGGTATGACCGCACCCAAACCACTTAATAGGCAGCTCAAGGGCTTCGGGGTATCAAAGAATGGGCAAGCAACAATTCAGGGCGACCCGTCCTCCTGCTTATCCCGTGGACCCGACGATCGCAGGATTCAGCCCATCTCCCGTGGACGGTCATCCCGGCAGATGTCAGGGCAAGGGCCGACACCACGGAGGTCAGTGTAAGAAGTGGGCGATCACAGGACGTCTGTTCTGTCAGTTCCATGGAGGACGTCAACCTTTGGGAAGGAAGCCGATGGCTGGAAGGTATGCGAAACATGTGAGCATCGGATTGAGGGACAAGCTCAATGCTTTGGCCAGCGAACCGACGGATTCACGAGCCAACATCAGCGACGAGATCGACCTTCAACGAACCATGACGATGAGGACCTTAGCTCTCTTCGACAAGATCGTTGTCGAAGACGCGACGAATGCTGAAGGTGAAGGAGCAACGGTCGCACAGAAGGCGGCGATCACTAAGCTCCTTGCCGATTCATTGGAGTCCACGACTCGACTCGTCGAGCGAATGGTCAACATTGAAGCCAAGACCAAAGACGGAAAGATTGACGTCAACGCGATTGACTTCATTGCTCAACAGTTCGGTGCTATCATTGAACGATGCATCGACGACGAGGAGCTCAAGGGGCGAATATCCGATGAGCTCGACAAGATCATGATACCGAAGGACGGCGTGAATCCGGCGGTATCCATAGACAAACCAGGAGACTGAGTTATGATGATTCGCACAAACGGCAATGTCTTGGAGATGCGAACTCCAAACGACGAACTAATTTACTCCATCCAAAAGGGTGGACCCAATGCAGAGGCTTTCATCAGGGATCTCGCCGACCAGATGAGAGCCGCTCTGCTCCCTCGCATCTTCCCAATCATGGAGGGTGGAACCTATGTTATTCCAGCGACTGAAAGTGATGAAACCTTCGAGAGCCTCGTTTCCGCTCTCAAAGTTCGTGGATTCATTGACGTCACGCTGATTCGTAGTGACATGGCCGAGGCCGAGGATTAATTCCCTCCGCTCAACTCTGGGAAACCAGAGCCTGAGCGTTTCACACACATGCTGGAATTGGTAGACAGGCGGCGGGGCACTCGCCGTGCCTAGGCAGGGTGCATCCTAAACCTTGGGCGTACGGGTTCATATCCCGTTGTGTGGGTTATGAAACTGACTGGTTCAATCGAAATGGAAGTCTGCACTGAGTGCGAGGGTAAGGGTCGTATCCCTTGTCCGCAAACCGTCGCCACACGAACACTGGGATTCGGTGGTGTCCCTGCTCTTCAACCATCAACGGGACACCCAATCCCGTGCCCAACCTGCAAAGGGAAGAAGTTTGTCACGAGTTAACTACGGCATCTTCAGGTCAGCGTTACTCAGTCAGGCCCCCCTGACATGTGTGGAGTATGCTGATCTACCGAAGCCGCGAATCACTACTCTTGCCGCGATGCTTCTCCCTGACACTCTGCTCACGCACTCTCTTAGTCGAGACCAACTCGCCATTGCTAGGTTCAATGACAAGCTGACCAAAGGACCTCGTTCAGGATCTTGTATCGCTTACTCTTTCGAGGGTGACTTCACAATGCAATCCGTTCGAGGTGACCGTCAGTTCGTCGGGGTTCCTAAAACGATGTGGCTCATCGACTCTAAGCGTGTCGACTGTAGTGAACTACCGTTCTCCGCAGTCGATTTCACATTGGTCCTAGGGGCTGAGTCCATCGACCCTGATGTCCTCCGTCACTTCGAACGATGCTCTCAACGAATGATGTGCATCGGCAATCCCGGTCGTGCTGGATCGTATTGGTACGACCTCGCACGGAAGGGTGAGCTTCATCGGTTCACTGGTCAGCAGATCGTTGAACGATACCCTGACCAAGAGCCATTCCTCCTTGCCGAAGATGACTTCGACTACCCTCGTATGATGAACTGCGAAGATGAGGTGCTAGGCCAACGAGCCCCGTTCCGTGTCTTCGCTAAGCGACGCCTCAAGGTTCGCACAGACAAGACCAAGGCATTCCTTACTAAGCTACAACAGGCAGAGGCAGCGACTCAGCACGGCATCCCTGTAGTCACCCTGGAGCTGTCCAAGCTTCAACAACGCTACCTCGCTAAGAAGCGGCTGTCCCGTATGCAGGGGAAGAAGGAATGGTTTCTTCTACTGAAGTATCGTCGTGGCGGGTTCACTACTCTGGAACAAGGACAGAACTATGAAGTATCGACAACAGTCCCTCGTTCACAGGTCGCATGTCTTGCTCACACCCGAGAGAGCACGGCTCGCATCTTCCGTATTGCGAAACTCTATCAGGAGCTTGACCCTCGTGGCCTTCCCCTCGTTGGTGATTCTAAGTCAGAGCTTTCATTCGCCAACGGATCCCTATATCACATCGGGACTGCTGGAGCAACCGGGTTTGCTCGTGGTGACACTCTTCAACGCGTCCATGGTTCTGAGGTATCGAAGTGGTGTCACTCGGATATGGACAAGGTTGACGACCTCATGGCAGGGATCATGGGTGCGTGCGAACATGGTGAAATCGTACTTGAGACCACTCCAAACGGGATCGAATGGTTCGCGTCTAAGTACCGCGATGCGAAGCTGGGACTCAACGATTTCACCCCGATCTTCCTTCGTTGGTTCGATGACCCCACGAACCAGATACTCGACTACGACGGTGAGCTCATACTGGACACGCTTACAGACCACGAGAAATCGTTGGTCGAGCGATTTGGATTATCTTTGCCGCAACTTGCGTTCCGCCGTGATCGTAAGCGAAACTTCGGTGTCCTGTTTCCACAGGAATACCCTGAAGATGACGAAACCTGCTTCCTTGTTTCGGGCACTCCGTACTTTGACCAAGAGTTCATCCTCGACTTCTTGGAGAAAATGAATGTTGATTCCTCAGTTCAGTCAATACCCGGAGGACAAGTCACTACTTGGGAGGACCCGATTCCGGGCGTTAAATACGTCCTCGGCTCAGACACCTCTGAGGGTCTACCCGGTTGTGATCCTAACGGAGTCGGCGTCATTCGCCGTGACACCGGAGCTCAGGTCTGCTCTGCTCATGGACTCTTTGACCCAAGGCGACTTGCAGACGTCGTCTGTGAGGTAGCAAGAAAATATAACAAGGCGATGATCGGTGTCGAACGCGAGAACCACGGCCATGCCGTACTCCAACGCATCATCGACCTCGGCATCTCCTCACCGCACTATAAAGGTGGTCAACTCTACTACTTCAGTAGGGTCACCACCAAGGGCTCCAAGTCCAACCAAGAGCGGCGAGCTCGGGCCGGTTGGTCCACGAACGCTGCGACTCGGCCTGTCATGCTCGATCAACTGAGCGAGTGGATGACAGCTCCGGGTGCCGAAGATCGTATTCGAGACCGTGACTTCTTAGGCGAGGCATTGACCTTCCGTCTTCAAGGTAACGGTAAGTATTCCGCGGACCCCGGTTGTCACGATGACTCTGTCATGAAGTGGGCGGTCGCGGTTCAAATGTTGAATGTTCGTCAGTCCAAACCGGAAATCATTCTGGCATAAAGGAGAATCAAATGGACACTAAACCTTTCTATCAAAGCCGTTCGTATTGGGGAACCTTCCTCATTATGTTCAACTCGATCGTGCAGATCACTCAAGAGATGAGCATTGAAGTCATCTCACCCGGTGTCATTGAGTGGATGAATGGAAGCTTCGTCGACTCCGCCTCACAGGTCGGTCTCGCGGTCGGTCTTGTGCTGACTATGGTCGGTCGCAACAAAGCTACCAAGGGGATCCGGTTGCTATGATTACCATCACAGCCTTGGACCTCATCTCTTTCGAAGGACGATTGTTCGAACACTCATTGGCAATCTTCAACAACAGTGATGAGCTATCCGTTAAAATCACAGGGTGGCGGCAAGAGGGCGACGTCCCTGCTTTCGATTTATCACGCCTCCCCGTGGGACGACTCGCTCCGTGGGCCATCATCAGTGGACCATTGACGATTCAATCCCCCGTATCAGTCGGCTCCTGGTCTTGCACTTTGTTTGCCGAGACCACTGGCGACGACATCATTATCCCTGTCACGGCAGTCAATCAGTATCGGCCGCTGATGATCTCCCCTGACTATGACCTCGAGGAAAACAGATTATGAAACGACGAATCAAAGTTCTACTCCCCTTGATACTCCTGCTCGGCGGATGCTCCGCTCTCGACACTCGTGTCGCTGAGTCTTCAGCACTGTTCGCTGATCAGGTTGGTAGTGACTACTTGGAGTACGTGGACGCGGATCCAATGATGACTGAAACGCAGCGTGAACTTCGGCATAGTCGGGTCACTGCTCAACGCGAGCTGCTCGCAGAGGTGCTGAACCGTGGAGAATAACGCAACTGATGACCTCATCCAAACAGTGATCAACGAAATCTCAATGATCCCCTCCTCACTCATGGCTCAGGTCGTTGGTGATGACAAGGAAACAGTGCGGTCTCTCCTCCACCAAGCGTCGCTCAATACTGTCGGGGCTCTGGCAGGTGATGAGAACGCAGCGGAAGAGCTCAGCATAATCCATGCAACACTCAACGATATCTCGTTGAAGTATGGTATCCGTGCTCGCATCGCCATTGAAGAAACCGTCAACCGCTTTGTCTTCCGCCTCGTCAACGTCGCCCTCGATGCCGCGATCCCAGGATAACCAACAACTGAGGTCAGTGAAAGCTGATCCCAGTCTTTAAAGAGATGACTTCCAGATCAGGCCCAGCTTTGGAGGGGCGATGAATCAAATTGGAATCACCCGGAAGGACGCTACTTAATGCCAGCGATAAACACAGTCTTAGTATTTGAGCACGGAGATGAGAGTCTTCTCAAGTGCCAATCAGACGGGCCCGGTGATACCATCGGTGCTTGGGACGATGGCTCGTGGACTTTCGATGAAGCACAGTTCGCTTCAACTTTCAAGATGTATGCAGATGGCGTGGAAATCAAGAACATTGAGATCATCTACCAGACCAAATCGGACATTGAAGCGTGGCCTCATATCTCCTTGGGGGTAGGCAACGCATCACAAGATGGCGTCGTCTCCAACACGCTTGAGATCTGGATTGAGCACGACTATATCGACCGCGATGCCACTGTCACCTTCAGCATCAGCAGGGAAGTCTACGATCAGGGTGGACGCACGAACAACGCTTCCACCTTGGAGGCAGCTACCAACCTGTCTACTTATAAGCCGGGTGGCATTGACCAGTACATGGCTGACGACTGCGAGGTAGTCTTCCATGACCCTCTGGCTGACTTCCCACTACACCCGACCGCGATTGATTCACTAGGGGCAGTGGACGACGAGTGGGCGGACGAGGATACAATCGAAGCCGACGCTATCTCAAGCGGGACCAACGATGTCATCCTGTCTATTGGTATCAACATGGACCCTTTCACAGGTGATAATCCTGAGGGCGTGGTCTTCGAAATCGGCAGCTCAACTTCAGGGATCAGTGTGGTCTTCGATGAGGATAACAGATTCCGCATTCGTATCGGCACAACCGCGAGCTCCCTAGAGCTCCAAGAGAATACGCACAATGTAGCGTTGTCCACTCTGCCTCAAGGGTTCACCTTCGACATGACTTTCCACATCTTGCCGAGCCTCGGCCTAGTGCGGATCTACCTCGAAGGTATCTTGTGGAGGACAATGTCCGGTGGTTTTGGTGACTGGACCTCAGACCAAACAGGTGGAGTCGGCAAGATTGTTGGGACTCACTTCAAGCACTCGGGTTCACCGGTCGCTAACCCTGGAGCACGAGTCGGATTCGATATCACCAGCGACCTGAAGTACTGGGACGACGCTGATGTTACTATCGCGTACACGGGTAACTCCAAGGACTGGTTCCCTATGGGTGGTCTCACTCTCATGGAGCAGTCGACTCAACAGTCGAGTATCGCAACTTACATTGACGCTTATCGCTATCAGAAGGATGACTTCGATGATGTGCTGAATCCGGGGTCAATCAATGCCGTCCCTTCACGTCAGTTCATCCTTGAGCTTCAGAGTTGGGGGACTACGGTAGGAGCGAGTGCTGCCTCCCATTCAGCAGTACTGACTAAGGGCGGATCTGTTTTGAACACAGATCTAATTCATCAGGGTGGGAACTACTACTCGCAGGCAAACAATCCGGTCGCACCCGTGATCAATGGTGAGTCCCGCCTACGCCCCTTCATTGTTGGGATGTACGATAATCTTTCTCCTGTCATCGTTGACCTATCGGCTACTTCCACAGGAATCCAACGCCGGAATATCTTGGCTATCCGTCACCAATTCATTGTTATTCAGGACCGCATGTATGACATTAGATGCAGCGACTCATACTCCAGTGTCCACGGTCAAGTGATTGTACACAGTGTCAACGACGCGAACACTGTCCGCATCGGCGGGATGAAATGGCTCGACTGTCCAGATAGGCCGCTGCTTCTGTCAACTCCGACATCGTCCCTGAACGGGACACAGGATGCCAAGGGGATTACCTTTGGCGAGAACTCTTTCTTCTACAGTCAATGGGCGGGAGGAACAGGGGCTCTCTTCGGGCGTGGCGGGATGGACGCGGACTCAACGGTCCAGCGGGTTCAGATCGGCATGAGTCTGTTTCACAATTCTTCGAGCCCCTCGTCCGTCCACAGTCATGGAATCTACTGTAAAGGTTGGATCCCGTACCTTCGTATCAAGGGTGGCTGGTTCCCAACAGGGCCGGGCGGGACCATCAAGGCTGACGCCTTTACGAAGACTGTTATCGAAGACATCGTTTCGTGGGGTCATCTTTCAGGAGCCACGATCACAGACAATGGTAATGTAACTGAGTGGGGACAGAGCGTCAACCGTGATGAGAAGAATGGCGGGGCTTCCTTCAGTGAGAAGGTGTTCATCCAGAACTCTTTGTACACAGACATGGACCACTACGGTATTGCGATGAATGCGGCTATCGACTGCGAAGTCCAGAATTGCATCTTCCTTTCGGACCGTGAAGAGAACTCGTTCTACTCAGATTACAATGGCAGCTCAACTCCTGAGGCTGAGTATTACAGTGACTCGTATCGCTTCGGTATCTTCAACTGTACGATTATTGCTCGCACAGGGACGCGTCTCCAAACGCCTCTCACAGACGACCGCACGGTAGTCAATGCGTTGGGTAGTCACAGCTTCCGATTCCGGGATTGCATCCATGTCATCTTGCCGGGTGGACCCCGCGAGATGTTTGAGATGGAGTTCTCCACTGTAGACGATGCGGAATCCTCAGGTCGTATCACTGACATCCAATTCATCGGTACTAGGTTCTGGAACCAAGGAGCTTCAGACTTCATGGTAGAAGGAGCAGTAGGCAGTGAGGTCACCTACGCAACAATGGCAGCAGCTATCTCAGCTGTTGACCAAGACATCTTCATAGGGTGTTCAGAAGGCGAAATCTTATTCGCAGGCTCTGTCCCTACTCAACGTCCCATGGAAGAATACTGGGAACGCTTTGACTATGCTGACGAGGACGAGTTTCTCCAGGCAATCGCAGATTCATGGCTTGACGGCTGGTCTGCTATGCCAGAAGAACTGAAAATTGAAAACATTCGCCGCGACTTTGCGGAGCGTCTGGTCCCTACCAACCTTGGTGAGGACTTCCCCGGTTATCAGGTCCTCCCCGAAGAGCCCGATATCCCCACAGTATCCTTCTCCGGAAGTAACGCTACGGTGACTCGGCCCTTCTATCGGCAACCTTTGCTGATTATAAACCTCGATGAAGATGAGGACTTAGATGACTTCCCTGTAGTTTAAGGAGAGTTATGAGTAACGGTACCAATGAAGAGGCTAACAACCAGTATGTATCACACACCGAATTCGCGACTTTCGCCAAAGAAACGAATCGAAGGTTTAATGAAATCATGGCAGGTATCGACGGGCTGAGGGATAGAACATCTCGCGGCACAAATTGGGGCTCGGTGTTTGCAGGTCTTGCCGTGCTATTTGCACTTCAAACTCTGTATATCCAACCTGTCAAAGAAGAGAGTCAGCGTCTCGCACAAATGCAGGCAAATCAAGCCGAGTCCTGTTCCGATAACAACCGGGACATAGCAAGGCTTGATGAGCGGAGCAAGTTTATTCAGTTGAAGGTATTCGGAGAGCCAATCTCTGGCCTTCAAGGAGATTGATATCAATGCTAATTGATCCACGGACAAACAAGCCCTTCACAGAAGCTCAGCTCCATCCAACCGCGATGGTGAAGAGTGGAGGCGGAGACGGCTTCATTAGATCGTTGGGCCTATTAGACTCTTCCCCTCGCCTTCGGGCCCAGAACCCGATGGAGAACCATACTTGGGTCTTCGCAGCTGTCATGGCTCGAGCCCGTAACATCGGGCAGACTCCGTTCTTTCTTTGGAATGAAACGGAGTCTGCCACTCGCAAAAGAGCCAGAGTCTCGAAGAACTTTGTCCCTAAGCGAGGCCGCAAGAGAATGGCGATCCAACGTCACCTTACTAAGTCTGTGAATCCAGGGCGATTCAAGGGCTTCAAGATGAAAGAACTCGAGACGAACCTCGATCACCCTCTATCACTCCTATTCCATCGCCCCAACCCTTTCCTCAGTCAGTCCGCTTTGTTCCAAATTACAGAGATGTGGATGGGTTTGCGAGGGGAGTGTATCTGGGTCCTGTTGAACTCAGCAGGTCAGGTCGGTTCAGGATCCGCCCCCGAAGAGATCTGGCCTATGAGCCCTGAACTCTTCGAGCCTCGGCTTGAAGGCGGACGCATGATTGGGTGGTGGTTTAAGCCGGACGCTAGGTCACCCCTAGGAGGTGCTGGGGCCCGCATACCGCTTGGCCTGAATGAAGTGGTGCAGTTTAAGTACCCAAACCCTAAAGACCCGTACAGAGGCATCAGCCCGCTGTCAGCGGCGGCCAACGGTATCGACCTGGACATGCTCATCGAAGAGTACAACCGCCGGATCGTAATGAATGGAGCAGAGCCCGGAGGAATCCTGACATTTGATGGAGACATGGACCCTGACGAGCAGAAGTTCGCCCTTGAGAAATGGAACCAGCGGCACGAAGGTGGGCACAACCAGAAACGGACTGCTATCCTCAAGGGCGGGTGGAACTATCAGCAACTCGCTCTATCACCTAAGGATCTAGAGTACGCCGAATCAAAACGGTGGAATCGTGATGGCGTTCTCGCTATTCTCGGCACACCTAAGTCTATCGTTGGTATCACAGACGACTTGAACTACGCGACGCAGAAAGGCCAAGACAAGAACTTCTGGGACAAGACTCTCTTGCCGGATGTTCGGCTCATCGAAGACACCATCGACTCAACGATCATGTTCGAAGAACCTGACGATATAGTTGGGGCATTCGACCTGAGTAACATTGAATCTCTCCGTGAGGGGATGGATCAGCAGGTCACCAGTGCCTTGAAGCTCATGGGTGTTGAAGCTCATATGCCTCCACGGGTTGCCTTCGAACTGGTCGGACTGACAGAGATACCTGACTACGAAGGTGATGATGTATCGTTGATTCCTGGACTCACCGTTATCCCAACCAGCGAAATCTTGTCAGGATCAAATAATGTAGAACCTGAAGAGGACCCCAGCCCAAAGAAGCTCAGTCGTCGCTCTAAGTCTGACAAGAGCCGCATCTGGAAGAACTTCATCAAGGTTCAATCAGTATGGGAAAACAGGATGAGGAAGTCATGGCGTGAGTGGGCAACCAACGAGGAGAGACTCCAGCTCGCAGCTTTCGACTCAGCTACCAAAGGCTTCTCGGTGGGCGACATTCTGCTGCCCGTTGAGGATCTTCAGGAACGCCTGTCTAAGCTATTCCGCCCGCATTACACAGGAGCTCTGCAATCCACACTTGAACTCTTCGAGGCAGAGATCGGCGGCGTCGCCATCTTCGAGTTGGACGACCCGCGGATCCAACTCGCCTTTGAGCAACGCATCGCACTCCTTCGTGCCGGACCACCGATGACTTTCAGCACTGCTTTGAGTGAGACATTACTCAAGGGCCTAGACTTAGGGGAGACAGTGCAGGAATTAAGGGCTAGAGTCAGTCATGTCACAGGAGTGGCAAAGTCTAGCTCAAAGGCACTGCAAGTCGCACGCACAGAGTCAGGTGGGTTCATGAACTCTGCTAGGGACGCCATGCAGAAGGCACAGGGGTTCACTAAGTTCGAGTGGGTCGCAGCAGGCGACGAACATGTCCGAAACTCACACACTTTCTTCGAGAATCTAGGGCCGGTCGATATCGGCTTCAACTATCTGGACCACCCGGATTACAAAGGATCCGCACGAGGGATACTTGAATTCCCGGGTGACCCCAGAGCAGGGGCGGGGGAAGTCGTAAACTGTCGATGCCTCCGAATAGTAGTCGCATGAAAAACATAGAGTTCCAAGTGGAAGAAGCGGGCAGTAAGATGCAAGTCACTGCTCGATACAGAGGGCTCAAGCTTGCTATGGAAGGTACCGACGTGAAAAAGATGAAGGAAGATCTGGCAAAAGACCTGACAGATCGTATCACAAACAATGGAGCATCAGAATGAATTTGGACCATATCCAGTCCGCAGAGTTGATTGAGGACCCTATCAAGATCCTCAATTGTCTCAATGATGCCCGCGAGCAAACGCCAGACGACACATCCACCGTTATCTGTGATGACGACGGGCGTGCCCGTGTGAACAAGCGTGATTCAAACGCATTCGTTGCAGGAGTAAACTACGTCCCAGATGTAGCTACTATCCAGCAGCTTGCTGAATCTATCGGACTTGAATGGCAGTCTGTCTTTGCTTCGCGGGTCATCCCGTATATCGCTTCCGATGAACGCGTCGATCGTCATGGCGACATCGTTGTTCAGAACTGGAAGTTCCATAACTTCGAGAAGAACCCAATCGTTCCTTACGGGCACGATTGGGACATGCCTCCCGTGGGTAACTGCATCAAGTGGGGAGTTCACGATTACACCGCGAAAGATTACTCAGGACCCGGCCTTCACCTGTTGAATCTGTTTGCAACTAAGGAGATCTGGCCTTGGGCTGACACTGTATTCCGTCTGGTCAAGTCAGGGTTCTTGAAATCAAGTTCAGTTGGCTTTTATCCTGGCGTAATTATTGATGTTAAGGACACAGACGAACGAGCCGCTCTCGGCTTGGGCAAGTATGGATACTTGTTGGACGAGAACGAACTTATTGAACACTCGGTAGTCTCAGTTCCAGCGAATGCCGGTGCTGTCAGTCTGCTTCGTTCCGCTAAGTCCAAGGGGTTGGTCCAGCCTCAAGACATCATTGCTATTCGCGAGCTCGCAAGAAAAGACGCAAAGAACGCCAAGGAATGGCGTATCGTGGATACCAAGTGGGTCACCGTGTGGGGAGCTGTCTGCCCAGAAGTAGAAGTTCCAATGCACAATGACTTTGAGATTCCAATCGCTTTGGAATCACTCGCCAAGAGCTCACAGTTGAGTGATCTCGTGGCATCAGTTAACTCCTTGGCAGATAAGATCAAGGGGAATGACGACAAACTTCAGGATGTAATCGATGAGCTCGCGTTAAGCAGCGAAATTCGGGCACTGACTGCAAGTATAGAAGAAAATCTGCAGTCGGAAAATGGGATCTATTCGTCCCTGTTTGATTCGGACATTCCAACTCTTAATCTCAGTACTCCAAAGGAGACCCCAAATGGGTGATGAAAAGAAAGAAAAAGCAATCGCGGACCTGATCATGGGCGTCAAGTCCCTCAACGAAACGCTCCCTGATCTGAAGTCGAAAGTCGATGCGATCGCGAAGCAAGTCAATGATGTTGACGTGAAGGGTATCAACGAGCATCTCGACGTCCTCCAAGCGGGTATGGATAAAGTCCAAGCTGACATCCTTGCCCACGCCACTAATAGTGCGAGTGGGGTCCCAGGCGTTGAAGATGAGGACTTCTCAATCCTTCGAGCCTGTATGGGTGTCAAGCGGGGCAGCTCTAAGGCAGCCTTTGAAGCGGCGGGGGCTGGTAAGGAGTGGGAAATCATGGACGCTGTCCGTAACAGCATGACCAAGGCTGGTCAGACTGTTGGTGTGGATGGGCAGGGTGGATTCTTCGTTCCCGATCAGGTCATGCCTGATGTGATCGCAGCGATCTATTCTCGTGCGGCCTTTATTGACCTTGCCGGAGATGGCCAGACAGCGATCTCAGTCATCGATGGCCTCATCGGTAACACGGTCACTATCCCGAAGGCAGAAGGCGGATGTATCGCTTACTGGATCGGGGAAGAGGATGAGTACGCAGAAAGCAAGATGGGCGTCGGTGTTCTCTCCATGACGCCTAAGAAGCTGGGTGTTCTCACCAAGATCACCGCAGAAATGCGTCGCTTCCAGTCCGCTGGATTCGAGAACTTGCTCCGCCAAGACATGGTCCGTGCGTTGGCCAAGAAGTTGGATCACACCGTAGCCTACGGCACGGGCACTGACAATACTCCTCGAGGCATCTGTGCTCTCAAAGGTGTACAGGTATGGGACGCGGCTGCCAAGAAATCTTACAGTGGCTTGGCGGCTGCTCGTGCGGGTGTTGCAGACTGGGCTCCCGCTGAGCTCACCTTCGATGGCCTGGATGAAATGCGTGGTGTCCTGGAAGATGCGGATATTGACCCTGATGAAGGCGGATCATACCGCACCATCTCGCATCCCCGGTACATGCGTCGTCTTCGCCAGCTGAAGATCCAGAACTTCACTGGGCAGTCAGCCAATCAACCGTATTTGCTGGGGGCACCGATGCTCAAAGACAGCACGATTGAGGCTATCATCGGTCAGTTCGGCAAGACTACTCAGGTCCGCACCAAACAGAAGCCGGGCTCTTCGATCGCAGGGGATACCACTGAAACTGAACTCAAATCTGGTGACGTCTTCACTGGTAACATGTCAGAGATTGTACTCGGCCGCTGGTCAGGTATTGAAATCGAAGACGACGACGGCCGCGGTACTGGGTTCGCTCGTGACGAAACTAATATCAAGATGCGTATGTTCGCCGATGTAGGCCATCGCCAAGACAAGGCTATTGTCGTGTGTCCAAATGCAATCATGCGTGACTAAGGAGAAATCAATTGAACAATCCACGAAGTAACCTTATCCCTCACCTCCTCCTGGCACCTCAGGCAGTAGGCACTTCTACTGTGACAGGGGTCGAAATCATTCGCCCTTGGGAGTCAGGTCGTAACCTCATCTGTATGGTGATCGGTGGGACACTTGCCGCCGCCGATGCCATTGCTGTCACTGTCATGGCTCGTCGTAAAGGAACGACCACCTGGGATAATGTCAAGGAAGACAACGGGACGACGAGCCTCGCATTCACAGTAGCCAAACTCTCAGACGGCGGAGCCGTTGAGAATGGTATCGTGTTCGGTAACATCAACCTCGCCCGCTTGAAATCAGGCACCAACCTCGATGCGGCATATGAGTACGACGCTCTCCGCTTCGATGCGGTGAATGCCAACAACTCGAGTCCCGGCATCATCGGCCTTGCCGGTGCTATCACTGATCTGTACGAGATGGACGAGGAATCCTCTGCAGAGGACGACCTCTACTTCAAGCAGACACCACACTCTCTCTAAACGGGGAGGACTGTTGAAAGACAGTCCTTTCTTTTATGGCTGAAGATCCACGAAATTCTGCACTAGGTGATCCTGTTACACCGGAGGATCAAACAACCTACGACTTGCACGAGGCCTCGGTTATCCTCATCACTCTCCACGAGGAGACTGTTATCTTGGAAGGTAGAGTATGAACATCTCATTCGGCTCCAACGCGGACCTCAAGGTATCTTTCACAGACAACAGAGACCTTGCCGAAGACCTCAGTCCCTACACTCGGGCAGCCCTGGAGATCAAGGCATCACTCTCCGCAACCGCCGTCATCACTCGGTCTACCGATGCAACGGCAACGATGAGCATCGAGTCAGACCATGTCTTGGTGGATGGCCTGACGGCGACCGAGTGGTTGACGCTGACAACGGGCACCTATTTGATGGATGTAGTCTTGTATCATACTGCGAAGGACGAATGGCACCGAAGTCAACGCATCGCCGTTAAATTCACCCGCGGAGTTTCTGGAGCTCTTTCATGATCAGCCTACCTTATGCCCGACAGAAATTGCGAGTGTCGCCCGAGCAGGACAATCTGTTGGAGGAGCGAATTGCCTCAGTCATCGAAGATTTCAACCAAAGAACTATGACACAGTGGAGTCGGTCCGAAGGGGCGACTCATACCTTCCAGTCGCCCAACTCCGCAGACAAGCTGTTCCTTAGTAAATCCAACGTCACTGTCACAGGTGTCCGCGGTTGGGACAGATCCAGTGTGTATGACGGGGTGGATATAGGACTGGTCGACGATGTTGGTGGAGGCTCAGTGTTCTCCTACCGAGGAGGCAAGGGCGTCGCAGTGCTGGAGCACGACACAGGATGGACCCACCGGTTCGTGCAGGTCACCTATGATTGTGGTTACGATGTCTGCCCATACGCTGACATGGTGGATGCAATCCTGTATCAGGTCCAATTCCTTGAAGAGCGATACGGGGCTGAGCGTCTGGTCACAGAAAGTATTGCAATTGATGGAGCATCCACTAGGTTCTCCAAGAAAATGGCTCTGTACGAAGGGGCGGTCGCGAAGTATAAAGTGAGACTCCCATGACTCAGCTCTCTATCAGTGCCCTGAACCAGAAGAAACTGGATGAATTGGTCGCCGCTTCCGACCCGAAGGAAATTGCTCAGAAACTTCTTCAGTTCGCAGCCATTCAAGGTAATCTCTTGGAGGGCGTCATCATCAAGGAGTCGCTCTCGGGTAAAAGACTCAAGCGTCGCACGGGTTCGTTGGCACGGAGCGTGACCAGTCGGGCGGAGTTGATCAATAGAGTCCCAGCGATTCGAGTCGGTATCTTCAGGGGCCCAGCGGTCAAGTACGCCCAGATCCAGGAAGAGGGCGGAATCATCAAGCCTAAGAAGGCGAAGGCTCTGGCTATCCCGGTCGGTGAAGCGTTGACTCCTGCGGGAGTGGAACGATTCGGCGGACCTCGTGGTTATCCAGGGGAGTTAAGGTTCTTGCCGTTTCGGCGGGGGATCGCTATCGGCAAGTTGGTTGATGAGCAGGAAGCCAAGGATTTGGAAGACAATGACGAGTCGCCATGGGAAGCAGCAGCTCTGTATATCTTAGCAACACAAGTGGAGATTCCTGCTTCTCACTGGCTCTCAGGCCCAGTGAATAGTAATCTTCCCAAGATCGCACAGGCATTGAATGCCTATGTCAAGGAATTGTTATCCGTATGATTAGATCACCTGTGACCAAGACACTGATGACATTCGCAGAGGGCATGCGTGGAGGACGATGGAAGGTCTACCGTCGAGCAGTAGACTGGTCCAAGTTCTCATTCACCAACCACCCCTATGCGATGGCTGTGATGCTGGACAACACATCCCTCTTTCGCAACGAGAAAGGTATGCACACCGCGACTCTAACACTGGAGATGTTCACCCGCCTGCCCGTAGAGGCAGAGGGTATCGATGACAAAGTGCTCGACTCAATTCATGAAGATGCACTCCAGCTTTTGAATATGCTGAAGACTGCTGTAGACGATAATGGTGATTCTATAGTTCTCAAGATGGGAACTACGGGAAACGCCGCAGAAGTATATGACGCCTCCTTGTCAGTTCAAGGAATCGTAGCGTCAGTCAACATAGATTTCTAAAGGAGAAGTCAAATGACAATTGCTGGACATCAAGACTATTGGGTAACAGGATCGAGGTTCTACTTTCAGCGTGATGCTATTGGTGGGGTCGTTCAGCCTATTCTGGACTTCGGGACAATTGACGTGGCTAGCCCATCCTTCGATCCTTCAAAGATCGAGTTGAAGGATGGGGATGGCGGGATCCAACGGCTGGTAGACGAACGGATTATCGAATCAGCTGAGACCTATGAGATCACGGGTTACAACTTGAGCCCCACTCAGCTCGCTCTGATGTACTCGGGCACGGTGGAGGACTTGGATCAGGCTGTCACTACTAAGGATGACATCAAGCATCGTGCGGTATCTGGTCACCTTATCAAGATTCTTGATGATGACTACGACTCAGCCACCGAGCCTCGTTTCACCTTGGGCGTCACCACAATTGATGGGGTCTTTACCGAGGTTTCGGATGGGGGCGACGAACTCGTACTCGGAGTAGACTACGAGATCGTTTCGTTGGAGCGTGCGTTGATCCGTATCATTCCATCCTCCACGGTCATCACCGCTGATGATGATATCTTCATCACTTTCACTCCTCGCCTGATTGCAGGTGCTCGCTTGATCAAGCCGAACACTGCTTCGGGTGTGATTCAAGGTCGCGGTCTCCTCGTCTATGGTCGTGACAACAACGCGAGCCAGACTGCACGGATCGCACGGTTCTCTCTCACTCCGCAAACTCCGAACCTCTCCATCACTGAGCATTCGTCACTTGTGTTCTCGCTCTCGGTGCTTGAAGAGATTGGAGCCGCGGAACCAGCGGGCCGTGTAGAGTACTGGCTCGGTACCTTGCCTAGTGCATCGTGATGCGAACAGACGCTGGCTCTGAGCTATACCAGTAAGCCGCACGAGTAGTTGTGGGGGTAAATACCCACTTAGCTTACAAGCCATCTGAGGGCTCCTCAGGGTCACCACCCTGAGGGCTCATTTAACTCACAAAGGAGGCTAAAATGCCTGAAGATATGAAGGTCCTCTTCCCGGGGACGGTATTGACGTTGGCGAAAATTGGAGACGTCACAGTGTTTCCTCTTGGGATCACTCACATCTCACGATTCAACTCTGCGATCGAGGGTCTACTCCCACGGATCGCGGTTCAAGTTGATCTCTCGTCCCTAGGTACGGCAATGAAGGACCTCTTGCCGATGATCATGCCGATCCTGCTCGGTGAATGTCTGGACTTATTGGATGAGTGCGTCGTCGGCGTGAATCTTAGGGACCCTCACATCCCCCATTGGATTCTACCACAAGTTGCAGAAGCTTGGATGGAGGAGTCGTTTATCGGCGAGGGAAAAATGGACCCGTGGATTCAGGCGGTCGAGGGGACGATCGAGAAGATGACGGGGCAGAAGATCGGGATCTCGGAGATGTTCTCCAAGTCCTTGTCGCCTCAGGACACGAACTGAATCACATCTTCCACGGCAATATGAACCTACCCTATCCTGGGTGGTCAATGCATCAGGTCAACTTCTTTACAGAAAAGGCTGTGTTACTCACAGCTGAGACTACCAATGACATGGTAGAAAAGACTCGTTTAGCAGTCGCGTCGTTGATAGACGACGGGGCGTGGAAGCAGTATCAGGGAGCCGTTGATGGCAGACGACAAAGTAACAATAAGCATCCTGTTGAAGGAGAAGCTCAGCGGGCCTCTTCGCAAAATCAACGAGATCCTTCTAAAGTTTCTCAAGCGTTTGAAACTATTGTCGGTGGCGGGTCGCACGCTAGCGTTTACAATGGACCGACTCCGAAAAGGGTTTCGCTCACTGAAGACTAGTGTCGGCTCCCTGATCGGTGTGTTCAATCGCCTCAAGAGAGTGCTCTTCTCAGTGAAGACTCTATTCGCAACGGTCATCGCAGGGGTGGTGGTCCGGAATATTGTCGGTGCCTCTGCGGCCATTGAGAAGAGCATCCTCGAGGTGAGCACTCTGCTCGGTGATGTCAGCAGTGAGACTATAGAAAAGATGAGAGATGACTTGATCGACCTTGCCGTTGAAGGGGGTCAGGCGATCAAGGATGAAATCTCTGCGGCGTACAACGCCATCTCATCCGGTGTGCCAACCGACCAGATCAACTCGTTCCTTCGAACAGCGAACAAGTTGGCGGTCGGTGGTGCGACGGATGTGAACACGGCTGTGAACCTGCTGACTAATGTCATCCAGGGTTACGGCCTTTCATTCGATAAATCAAATGAGGCGGCGGACACTCTGTTCACTACCGTGCGTCTTGGCCGAACAACTATCGCTGAGCTCGCGTCCACCATTGGTCGTGCAGCTGGACCATCTGATGCTCTCGGCATCTCGATGGACCAGACGGGTGCGTCCATCGCACTGATGACCCCGATTCTTGGTTCAACAGAACGAGCCATGACAGCCTACCTCGGCATCCTCCGGTCGCTGGACAAGCCTACTGCGGAGGCCCAAGCAGCGGCGGCTAAGTACGGACTAGAGCTGAGCCTGACATCGACTCGCCAGCGAGGCTTCAACGCTATCGTCGCGGACTTCTCTCGCATCCAACGGGCGAACGCAGAAGACTTCCGTGCGTTGTTCGGTGAGACCACTGCATTCAATGGTGCTCTTGCTCTGGTGCAGAAAGAAGGTCAAGGATACATTAAGACGCTGGAACAATTTGCGGGTAAGTCAGGAGCCGCTGAAGCAGCGTTCAAGAAACTTTCAGGCTCGCTCATCTTTGCACTACAAGGACTCCGCTCTTCGCTGGTTGGATTCGTGGATGAGTTGCTCGACTCCCGCCTACCCCGCTTGACCGCTCTGGTCAAGGACCTCACTAAGACAGTGTCCACATTCACCAAAGCCATTCGTCAAGCTGAAGCGGGGAATGTCGATACTGAACTCTTCACTCGCGTGTTCCAGTCAGGAATCAATGTCTTACTCGTTGCCGGCAAGAGTGTCGCCCGAGCCATCGCTGTCACTCTCATTGAGACCCTGACTCTCGCTCTGCAAGCCGCGACACCTGCCTTCCAGAGCATCTTCCGTGATGTGCTCGGTCCTGTCCTTAACGATATCTTTGATGCGATCCCTGGGCTGGGCGGCATTCAGATTGAAGTGGGCACACTGAGTAAACTCCGCGAAGCAGAGAAGTCTCTTGCAACGATCCAAGCTAACCAAGCTCATATCAACACCTTGAACAAGACTATCCTCGAGCGTGAGGAAGCACTTGAATCTGCTCCGCGTCATGGGTCGAGCGATGCAGAAGAACGGCGTAGCTTTATCGAGCCGCTTCGCCGCCAAGTGCGGGAGCTTACGGAGGAGTCGAACAAGATCTTCGACAACCTGTCTACTAAGACAGACAAAGGTACCATCCGGTTACTGACCGGCCGAATCGATGGCTTGCGTAGGTACCTGATTATTGAAGCTGAAGAAGCGAGTAAGGCATTCGGCCGTTCACTCAGTGAAGGGCTCATCTCCTCTAGCTCAGAGTTCTCGAGGATCGGCCCTGAAGTACGAGCGTCCTTGCTTGAACTTCAATCAGCATTGAACGACACGATTGTAGCCACACTTGATAAAGAGCAGTTCGGGCCGCCCGCCCCTGAGTCCATCGGTCAGGCTGCTGGCGAAGCTGTCCCCAAGGTGAATGCCGTCGCTCTCTCCTGGGGTAAAGTCAAATCCGCTATGAGTTTCTTGAACGGGGAGAGCCAGCTCTTCCTTTCCCTCCAGGCTCGCATCCTCTCAGCTCAAGGTCGTGAAGAGGAAGCGGCTCGTATCGCCTTAGTGGTCCGCCAGCAGGAAGAGCGAAATGCTTTGGAGAAGGAGTACGGTGTCCAGGCAAGACTGCTCGCTCCTTTCTTGGCTGAAGTCCATCGCCAAGAACTCAACAGGTTTGATGCGAATGTCCAGATCAACTCAGCCCTTACAAGTGTGATCGATGCGGAGAAGGCATACCGTGATGCACTCCGCTTGCGAAACGCTGAAGCGGAAGCTGGTAAGCAGATCACCGCTGAGCAGGAGGCTAACCTCAGGGCTCTTAAGAACGAGCTTCATGAGGCTGGGCAGGCAGCGTTCACCAACCTGAATGCCATCGCCAATGAGCAAGGCTTTGGGACAGTAGTTATCCCGGCTTTGGAAAGGATACGCGATATTCTCCGCGGCCTGCGGACTGATGCAGAGAATGTGGGCACTTCATTCCAGGATGGTATCATCCAAGGGATGAAGGATCTGCGGGATAGTGCTAGGATAACAGCTGAGGACTCCAAGGAGCTCATGAAGGGAATCCGAGATTCCATGGTCAACAACCTGATGGATGGAATTGGCGGGCTGATTGACGGGACTCTGTCCTTTGGTCAGGCTTTCAAGCAAGTCGCAGCGGGAGTCCTTGCCGACATTGGGCGGATGATCTTGAAGATGCTTCTTATGAAGCTCATCTCCTTTGCTCTCGGTGGGATTCCTCTGCCGGGATTCGCTGACGGCGGCAAGGTCCAAGAGTTTGCTGACGGCGGCAAGACTCGCGGTCCGCCTCCGATCGGTGGCCGCGACAACATCCCCGCTATGCTGCAACGAGACGAGTGGATCATCAATCCTGAGTCGTCTCGTTACTACGGGGACCGCACCATGTCGGCCATCAACAACCGTCTGATCCCTAAGAGTGTGTTCGGTAGAGGCCTCCCACCGAAACGGATCAACACAGGACCGCACTTCGCAACGGGTGGAAAAGCCACTGTCGCAGGATCAGGAGGACCAGCTATGCCGGGACTCTCAATCGTTGTGGCCAGTGACTCAGCTGCCCAGAAGATCTTGCAAGGTGGACGCAACGGTGTGATGTCGTTCTTCCAGGAAAACGCTCGTGAAGTCCGGGGAGCACTAGGAATTTAATATGACAGTGACCACCACAACCAACCCAGCATCCGAGCCGTCGCAACTCTGGCCCCTAGACCTCTTCGTCAGGGCTAACTGGGCGACGCCTCTAGTCATCCGGCATACTTACCAGACGGTGGTAACTAATGCCCTATCTGACGCTGAGCAGCGTAGAGGGCAAGTGTACGAACCGTCTACGCTGATAACCTACCCGTTCATGCACTGGGACGACATGCACACTATCCAGATGTTCCTCATGAGGATCGGTATTGCGTCCACCTCTGTCCCTATCTGGATGGACAAAGTGACACTGGGCCCTGTGAGTGCGGAGATCGAAGGGTTCTACACATTGAACACTCCGGGGGCGTTCTTCATTCGCAACTCTTCAAGTTCGCGGTTGGCGATTCGGCACAGGATTAAAGCCAATCAGCGTGTGCTCCTATGGCAGAAATCAACGGACTCTATCCTCGTTGCAGAAGTGACGTCCACTTCTGTGACGGAGGGTCAGGGAGTTACTTACCAGACAGACGTGGACTTCGCCAGCTTGACTGGGACGTGGGTGGTATTCCCCTTGGTAGAATCCCGTCTGGTCTTCCAGACTTCAATACAGCTACACTCCAGCATGGCGTGTGAGGGATCAGTAGACTTCGCGTCTTCAACGAACCGTATCTCTTCTATACTGGAGAATCAAGGTGGGATCGGGTTCCTAGATGAAATTGCAGGCGGGGACACCCTTGAGGGGTACCAGTTCTACGATGACAAGCCGATCTTCGAATCACCCATCTCTTGGGGCGACTCAGTAACGATGAGCTTCCAACGGTCAGGCCAATTCTCACCTTCGGGTGTAGATGATCTGCCTACAGTCTATGGATCCCGCCCACGAGTGGGATACGAGCTGACTGTTAGAGCTCTAACGAGAGAGAAGGCGTGGAAGTTTAAGCGTCTATTCGATTGGTCGCTGGGTCGATGCTTCTCGTGGTGGATGGTTTCTCCCGTCCGCTCCTTGGAGCTGCTGTCTGTCACAGGTGTGCTGGTTGCGATCGCTCAAGACGGAGCCACCAACGACTGGAACTATCGGCCTTACATTGCTCTCGTAGGTTATGATGGTACCATCGAGGTCCGGAAGATTGTGTCAGTCGCACCGGGTGCGGGCTTCGATGTCATCACAGTGGACCTCAGCTTCACCCTGACCTTGTCAGAAGTTAGAAAGGTCGCGGTCGCCAGGAACATGCGATTTGCTACTGATGAACTAGTGGAAGTCTGGTCATCGACAGAGACCTGCGATTTCCCTGTTCAGTTTATCGAAGTGATTGATGAAAGTGATGTAACGATCCTCCGCCCTGGAGGATACTCATCAGAGCTGGACTCGCCGAATGCGATTCCTTTACTGGACACTTGGTCCCCAGATGGATGTTCGACTGTACTATGATACCAGAAGTGATTCACCAAGTTTGGATCGGCGAGAATCCAGTCCCCCGACAGGATGTCGAGTTTGCTGAGACTATCTCTCACAAGAAGATCATGTGGGCGGAGAACCCTGATGTGATCGAAGGCCCTTGGGATGAGGTGCGTCCGTTGCCCGCCCTGAACATGGAGTATGCTTTGGAAGTGCTACGGGATCGGTGTACTCCGTCGTTCCTGCCCGCTGCTATCAGCGACATCGTTCGCGTAGAGATCCTCGCACAAGAGGGCGGGTGTTACCTAGACACCGACGTCTTCCAGGTACGTCCACTCTTCCCCTTCCTCAGTAATCATACTCTCTGCATATCCCAAGAGTTCTCCAACCGAATGATTGGGAACTTCATGCTGGCATCAACGCCTCATCACCCCGCTCTGTACAGATACATGACGATGGTGCACAACAAGATTGCCGACTATATCCCCGGTCGCTCTGATTTCAACCCAGTTGGAATCACTGGGCCGTTGGTCACCTCAGCCGCTTTCCTCGCTTCGTGTGATTGCTCACTACTCCCTTTCCCCATGTTCTCACCGTGGTCTCAGGATCATCAGTTCCCCGGTAACTGGAAAGACGTCCCGTGGCCAGAAGCCACACTCGCGGTCCATGCGTTCAGTTCCAAGTGGGTGAATGTGAGGAAGTCCAAGTCTACTCTTCGTGATGGCATGTCAGCCACATGGCGAAGAGGATCAGGAAAGATTGGAGGGTGCGGATGAATCACAAGACTATTCACCAAGTCTGGGTGGGCGAAGCGGACATCCCTGACGAAGAGCTCGCCTTTGCAGAGACCTTCAGGAAGAAGTGCCCTGACTGGATGCTGCTTCTTTGGACAGATAATCCTGACAAGTTCAAAGATGGGCCTTGGCATGACCGGCACGCTCCACCAGAGAGCCACCTCGGTCAATGCTTCAAGGTCATCAGGGAGAGGACAGACCCCAAGATTCTGCCCGCCTTGATGTCTGATATCATCCGCCTTGATGTGTTGACTCTGTTCGGTGGCGTGTACATGGACACTGACATCTACTGTGTCAAGGACATCACACCGCTATTCGCCAGACCCAAGCTCGCCCTCGCTCATGAGTACATGAACAATGCAGTGGGCAACTGTATGATCGCAGCTGAGAGGGAGCACCCTGCTCTGTACACCTGCATGAATAACATCTACTTCAAGATCCAAGCCGTAGTGATTCGTGGTGGGCGAATGGAGCCAGTCCCTATCACTGGGCCGCACCCCGTGAGGGAGAGCCTGTCCAGCCATCCGGACTGTGTGGTCTTCCCTTACGAAGTCTTCTCACCATGGAACCCGTTCTATGTCCTGCCCGACATGGACTCTGTGAAGTGGAGCAAGAGAACCTATGCAGTGCATGGGTTCGCATCGAAGTGGACAACCCTTGATCGATCCACTGACTTAGAAGGAGCGGGACTCGTCCCGACTTGGCGATGAATTATACTGACTATGTCGACATGACAATCTGCGTCAACCTTGATCGCCGCCCTGAACGATGGAAGTTCATGGAGTCTCAGTTCGAGCGTGAGCAGATGGAGGTCCATCGGTTCGCAGGTGTGGACGGGATGAAGCGTTTACCGATCCACGGGCGAATGCCGCTGCATCGCGACAAATGGCCTGAGACCCTGACTTGGAATCAAGGGATGGCGGGGTCCGCCGCTTCCTTCTGCTCCGCTATCATGATGGCTAAGTATTGTGAAGCCCGGACTCTTCTGTACTTGGAAGACGATGCGGTCCTTCCACAGAACTGGATGCACAACCTCGCCCGGCAAATGGAAGGCTGCCCCAAAGACTGGGACATCGTCAACTTCGGTGCATGGCACGTCCACCCGCCCGAGCCTGCGAACGAGCACTTCCACCGGTGTACTCTGGCACTCAACCTCCACTGTGTCCTCATTCACAGTCGCAGCTTTGACATCATCCTTGCCGCACTGAACATGAAGAAGGCTGACTCCGATCACTCAGTCTGCGAGCTGACTGGTCTGTCCTACTATGCTCCGCGTCACTTCAATGTCGCACAGAAAGTAGGATTCTCGGACTGTCACAACCGGATGCTCGACGCGTCTCAGGGCCGAATGGATATGGACACCTTCCCTTCAGGGAACTATGATGCTTCCTTCATGAGCCACTTGTTTGTCAGGCCCGAGCATAGGGACGCTGATCTGTTGGTAGTGAATGAAGTAGTGCGTGAAGATAAGTACGGCATCGCGGATCTTGGGTTCACTCCTAAGACAATCATCGATGCAGGCGCCCACTTAGGCTCATTCACCTGGATGATGAATGACAAGTTCCCTGAGGCTTCCATCGCATCGGTTGAGGCAGACAAGGGGAACATCGGCCTCTTGTCCTACAACTTAAACCTCATGGCCTCCAAGCCTCGCATCTTCCAGAACACCTTGTCCTATCGTAAAGGGCCTATCCCGTTCCGCTCGTCCATCTGGTCGGGTACTTTCTCGACAGGACTAGGCAGAATCGCAGATCTGGATCGGAGTGTGCTCCATCTTCCTGACCCGACCACTACGCTGGAGTTTGACACAGAACCCATGACAGTTGAGCAGATCGCCAACGAGATGGGCTGGGCTGAAGTGGATCTGCTCAAGCTGGATATTGAAGGCGAAGAATACGATGTGATCGAGCACTTGTCTCGGGTCAAGGTTATCATCGGTGAGTTCCACGATGCGGAGCGATTCAACTTATTCACAGTCCACCCGAAGTTCAAAGACTGGAGAATCGATATCCTACACAGAGGGCAAGGGTCGACGGGTACATTCAGAATGGTTCGAAAGGATGTGAAACTTGGCACAAACAAATCTAGATAAAGCGGCTGCAAGCCAGATCGCAGTATGGGTCGACTTGGTTTACAACGGAGTGACCGTTCGCTATGTGAGCGGGACCCAAGCAGTCCTCATCAATTCGGAAGTCTATACCCCAGCTCGAGGACTCGAAGCAACGATCGGGAAGAATCACGGCGGGGTGGCTGATCAAGGTGCCTTCTTCCAGATAGCTGACTCCTACGAGCCTCTGGCTGCAATGCTGAAGGGATACATTCATGCCCCTGTAGATGTCACCGTCGGTCACGTCGATCCTAACAGTGGGAGTGGTCAGTACGAAAGAGTCTTGTTCGTGGGGAAGATCGCCAAGGTGACGAGGAATCCATCGGGGCGGCAAGGGATAGCGAAGGCCGAGCTCGTTGGCACCAAGTCGCTTCTGAACATCACCCTAGGCTATTCACTCACCCCCACCTGCCAGCACAGGTTTGGAGACCCCGCGACCTGTGGAGCCACCCCCGTGGTCGTGTCAGGCACGGTCACAGCCGTGCGTGTGGTGGGGAACACTGAGGTTGAAGTCGCTGGCACATTCTCGGACCTCACCCCTGCATTGTGGAAGCGAGGGCATGTAGAAGTCGCGGGTGCGAGAGCCATGATCCGACAAGTCTCTGCCATTGCTGGGGGAGCGAAGTTCGTTCTCACTCGCGTCCCACCTGACTCATGGGTCGGGCTCGCCGCCTCAGTCCAGAGCGGGTGCGATAAACAGCCGTCTACTTGCGAAGACATTTACGATAACATTAATCATATCAATCCTCCGGGTGCAACCATCCCGGCGTACAATCCTCTGGTGGCTACCTCATGACATACGCTTGGAAGCATCTGAAATGTGACAGGCTCCGTGATACTCTCGCCCTGTGGGACGGAACTCCGTACGCCCCTAACCAGAGAGCCCGTGGGCAAGGAGCAGATTGCCGAACCTTGATCGCTGGCATCCTTGATGACATGTTCGACATGTTCGTCGAGATCCCTTTCGTTCCACAGAATGTTGGACTCCATGATAGGAAGCGAGCGATCTCTAGCATCCACGCCATGCTCCGCGGGTGGCACTCCGCTGACTTGGTGACAGACAAGTCCTTAGAGCCCGGTGATATCTTAGTGACGCGGTCGTCACCTGACCAACCAGGAGTGCCACTCCCTAAGAACCCCGGTCACGTCATGATTGTAACCACGAACCCCTTCGAGATACTTCAGTCTTCACAGACTCTGGGAGCCTTCAGGTCAGACCTTGAGGGCGTCCGTGAGATTCTCCGGACATACAGACCAAGGAGAAAAGATCTATGGATCATGTAATTATAGCTGAGCTCACAACCATCCTCCTCATCGTAGTAGCGGTGGGCTCTCTTCTAGCATCCCAGCTCCTGATGAAGAAGCAGAGCAAACAAAGTAATGACTTCGAGTTTGATAACACGATCTCAACTTATGCGACGCGAAATGCCCCGCTCCCCTACTGCATTGGGGTTCGCAGGTTCGGTGCTCGCGTCATCTCTGTATGGGGTCGCCATGTGGTTGAAGAATCAACAGGTGCTGTCTCCGGCGGGGGTAAGGGCGGAGGCGGAGGCGGAGGTGGAGGCGACATGAAGCAGGAGGTGTACTACGAGAACGCAGTCCACTACATCTGCCTCGGCCCCGCGAACCGGCTTCGGGCTATCTATCAGAACGGTGAGGAGATCTGGACAGGGACAGCGGCAATCGGTGGGGACTTCCAGTTCGCCCACGATCTGGGCAAAGAGGGAGCCTTCAAGTTCAGGGCAGGCAGAGGGACAGTGAATCGTCCTTATCATCGCGATGCGAACGGGACGCCTCTGTTCTCCAATGAAGCTAAGTACATTGTCTCCATTGAGTGGACTAAGAAGAAGCTCGGCGGGTCACCTGACTGGCCTCAGATGGAGTACCTCATTGAGAGTCTCTGTCCTGACCAAGCCTTGGAAGGATCTGCGTATCTGATCAAGCCTCCGGGTGGTGATGATGAAGCCGACAAGGGTGTCAACGCTGCCCACGCTTTGCACCAGCTTCTCACGGCTCCGTGGCCTCACGGAGCAGGACTGACAGTTGATCAGGTGGATGGACAATCACTGAAGGAGCTCGGGTACCTTTGTGAACAAGAAGGTCTTGCCGTGAACCTCGCCATTGAGGGTGACGTATGTTCTGATGTCGTCGCTGACATCCTGAATATCCTCGGGGTGATGATGTCAGAGTATCAGGGGAAGTTATACTTCCGTGCTCTTCGTCCGGAGAACGCTGCCTACGGGACTCTCAGTCAGGGACTGATTGTATTCACTGAAGACATGATGGCCCCGCCACGCCCTGAGATCACGATCAACACAGGCATCCTTTCGCCTACGCGAATCATCCTCAACTTCCCTGACAGGCACAGAAACTTCCGTGCGAACCAGCCCATCTCCATGGACAACGATGGGGCAGCATCAAGAGGGTATATCCAGAAGAGCCAGAACACTTCTATCATCACGAGCCGCCTTGTCGGTAATGTCGTGGCGAGTAGAAAGCTGAATGAGTTCTACGGTGACACGCAGGGATTCAAGCTCCCTGTCACGCACGGTGCCCATCTCGTCCTACCCGGAGATCAAGTCGACCTTCCAGAGATTGGACAGGTCCGCGTCTTATCAGTAGAACCGGGCTTAGTGTCTGACCAGATGGTGTCGATGGAATTCCTCCGCGACTCCTTCGGGGTGATCAGCACAGGTGACGGATCAGATATCCCTCCAGACATCGCAGGTGTCGGAGTGGAAGCGGACGCCTATGTGGATTGGCTGGAAGTCCCAGCTGATGAAGCGAACGGCGAAGTCTTGATTGTTGTCTTTAGATTACGGTCTCACATCCAGATCGTAGGTGCATCCATTCACGCTCAGGCGGATGGTGGTGACTATATCAATCTTGGTCAGCAAGGAATCCCTTGCTCTGGCGGTCCTATGTGGGATGCGATCGGCGTGCTCGATGGACCAGACATCATCGAGTTCGGGCCATTCATGACCCCGCTCACCGAGGACTCGGCAAGGATTGTTGACCTTCGCGGTGACTTAGACTCATGGCGTGCTGGGCGTCAGCTCTGTAAGATTAACGACGAGGTCTTCTTCCTGCGGAACATTGAGATTCAACCAGAAGACCTCGTCACTCGGAGCACGGCGTACGTCTTGGGAGATAAAGTCTTGCCGCCTTCAGGGTCCGTCACTGGTCTCCGTTACGAGTGTGTCCAGGCCGGGACGACAGGAGTTAATGCTCCAGACTTCTGGCCTGACTTTGCTTGGCAGCCACCCGCCGAGGACGGGACTGTTCTCTGGCAGGCTAGGCCATATGCTGTCCAGCTCCAAGGGTTGATTCGTGCCCGGTTCGGGACGAGTGCACGGACGCACCCAATTGGGTCTATCGTGACGATCATCGAGAAGACAGACCTCCGCCCAAAGAGCTCCTTCTCCTTCGCACCAGATGTTGATCTGTGTGTGAAGACTCAACCGTACACGGCGAATGCAGCGATTGACTTGTCTCTCGTTTCACCCGTATGTCACACACTAGAAGCAAGCGGTCTTGGTGACCTCTTGGTAGATGAGTCAGGTGATTACTATCACTTCACTCCAACTGATGAATTCATAGGATTATCTGATGGCTAAACAAACAATTCCGGGTCGGGCTGATATCGGCACGATTGCGAACAATGACCTCCTCCTAATCCACGACACCTCCGAAGCGGCTGACAGAAAGGTGACAGTAGAAGACTTGATCGGCGGCACGATTCGCCGAGGTACAGTGAAGGACCTCGCCCTACTTGGGGGATCTGACTCAGTCGATAACAACTGGCTCGGGCTATTCACAGGGTGGACCTCGTGTCTCATCCGCATCTACAAGTGGAGTGCCTTAGACAATGAAGCGGAAGACTTGCTCGAGCGTATGTCACCCTACGGAGCGGGACTGTCGGAATGCTTGAACATTGGAGCGGATGATCCATGGTTGGATGCTTCAGGGTATTGGCCATTGAAATTCATCACGTCCCAGAACAACTGGTACAACACCTCATCGCTCCAGTGGAAGATGCTTCCTTTGTCCAACGGTCTTAACTTCAAGAACATTACCAACTCAGGAAACGAGACCATCTCGTTCTCGTTCATTGCATGGTAGTCTGGGTCCCAAGGAATGACCGACTACGGGATCTCTCGGCAGCGGAAGAGTACGGCACGATCTGTGAAGCCTTCCCTGCGAACCTTGCTCCTTACGACTTCCCGCGGATGAGACGCATCTTTGAAACAGATGTTCTTCCAATCGCCAGTCGTGATGACAAGATCATAGTCCTCGGCCCGACGATAATGGTAGCTCAGTTCCTAATGATGTGGACGCTGAGCTTTGATCAACCGAACCTGATTGTATTCGATAGAGTACCCCGGAGATACCGGCAAGTTCCTCGTCTGTAACGGGACCCGTTACGCCACACGCGACCAAGATGAGTTCAGCCAACTACCCAACCCTACTATTACACTCAGTATTTTACAGATCACCCTTATATAGGTAGTAGTAGTAAGTAGTCTTTATTAGGCTTGGGTGCTTGGTCTCACTCGTCTTGGTCGTATGTGGTGGCAACCTACTGGGTGCGGAGACTTGAGCTTGCCGGGTTGGTCTCAGAGTCGGGGAGCAAAGAATTTCTTGAAACCCACTTGCCTTTAGGGTTTGGTCTGCCTATAATTAGAAACCTAATATTCCTTCCACGGAGACATAATCATAATGGACCAGCTGAAAATAGAAGATGCAATTAGACCTTTGGTAGAGCCTCTTTCAGAAGCGACTGGAAGACTGCTCCAGAAGATAGACTTATTCAAGAACGACTTCCTCTCTATGCAGCTCTCACCGGATGGGCGAGCCTTCATCATCCGGCCTCTCTCCGCTTCAGTCGTCACTATTGAAGATCTCAACCGACAAGTTGCCGAAGGAGCTGATCGTCAGGACATCATCGACCAAACCTTCCAGAAGAATGGACAGACTTACCAGATCTCGCAGAGGTCCGCGTCAGGCCGCTTGTTTTCATGGATAGGGACTCTCATCGAGTGCAAGAGAATCGAGGCGGCCCACAATACTTGGTCGGCGGCGGCGACTGACACAACCGTCATAATGATGTACCACTCATTAACCAACGATCATATTCGTTGGGTGGATCAGGACACTAAACTCTTATATATCTCGCTGCTCGCACGATTCCTCAGCCAGACGAAAGCAACTCGGATCGTTGCCGAGTATAAGATCAATGGCATCGTCCCTGATATGCCAGACGACTATGTTGAGACAAACCCTCCTCTCATGCCCCAACAGAGAGTCGGGGTCGTTGTGTCTTTGAATCAGCCCAGCAAGGCCCTGTTCATGGAGCAGGGAACTGGGAAGACCGCGACTGTCGTAGCCCGAGTCAACATCGAGGCAGTACGAAAGAGAAACGGAACCTCTCCCGGGGTGAAACAGGGTATGTATCGGCATCTTGTTGTGTGCCCTCGCTCTGTCAGGTCCAACTGGGCGATCGAATTCACCTCATTCTCAACGAGCCCTGGGAAGATCGCGATTCTTCGCGGGGGCGTCCACCGTAGAGCCACTACCCTAGTAGAAGCGATCAAGGCCGAAGATGGTTGTGTCTGGTCAACTGTCATCTTGCCGTGGGATACAACGGACTCCATGAAGTCCTATCTCAAGCGGGTCTCATGGGATCTCATTACATTCGATGAGAGCCACATGGCGAAGTCTTCCAAGAGCAGACGATGGCTGGCGAATAGAGAAGTGGTCCTTGCACCCTTTTCCAGACAGGTCACCATTCTCTCGGGGACTCCCATAGCAAATTCCCTCAATGATCTGTACGGACAATTGGAGTTACTCGGTGATGGGCTCTCAGGCTTCTCATCACGGGAGGCCTTCCGTAAGTTCTACGGCAAGTACAAGAATCTCCCGCAGACTAAGGGTGTATCCAAGCTGATCGGTGCCAAGAACATCCCACTGCTTCAGGAGCGTCTAGCGAGGATGTCTTTCATCGTCTCTAAGAAAGAGGCTAGACTGAATCTCCCAGACAAGATGTACGCCATCCATGAAGTCTACATGACTACACTTCAGAAGAAGTGGTACAAGACTCTTGCCGAAGAGCTGGCTTTAGAGCTTGAGGATGTGGAGGACTCCACAATCTCCGTCAACCACATCCTGACGAAACTCTTGAGGCTAACACAGATCACCTCAGGTCATGTCAAGCCGGACCGTGAAATCGATCCTGACACAGAGCTTCCCATAGGACCGAGCGAAACGAAGCAGATTCCCGGGCTCAACCCCAAGGTTGAAGAAATGGTAGGAATCCTCACAGGGGAGGGACGAGACCCTCTCGGTAAGACAATCATCTGGGCTTGTTTCATTGAGGACATTCGCATCATCAGCGAGAGACTGAAGCAGGAAGGGATTTCTTTCCGGTCCTATTATGGTGGCACGAAGGATGCGGATCGCGAGATCGCCATTAAGGATTTCAATGATGATCCCGAGTGTAAAGTTTTCCTCGCTAATCCCGCAGCCGCTGGAGCGGGATTGAATCTTGTGGGCTACGACTGGTGGAGTAAAGAGCCGATTCAGGAAACATATACGGACATGGAGATATTCTTCTCCCAGAATTGGTCTGCTGTTCTTCGTAGTCAGGCAGAAGATAGAGCTCACCGCAAAGGTACCCGTCAACCTGTACAGATTATTGACCTCGTCGTACCGGGAACCATTGATGAAGAGATCAGAGCTCGGGTTACAAGCAAGTTAGAAAAAGCAATGGCTATCCAAGATATCCGGAATATCTTGGAGGGCGTATTAGATCTGGAGTCAGAATGAGAGTATTCATGATTGAGAATCCTAGATTCCAATTCTCAGCAGCAGAAGAGTTCGGGCCGGTGACGATGCTCTTCCGGAAGATCCATTCACCACGAACTGATCGGCTAGTTGAGATGATTCAATGTCGGCTGGAAGAAGAAGGATTCAATCCGGAGGAGGATGCCATCTGTCTCACTGGCAGGCTCTCAATGGTTGCCATGCTCACGATAGTAGCTGCCCAGATGGGCAAATCCATAACAGTCCTACTCTATAATGAGGTCGACAGGACTTACTCAAAAAGGACGATCTCCCATGACGGAAGCACAGATAATTCAAACGCGGTCGGCATTAGTGGACCTCCTTCGGGACCGGTCGGAGGACTCGAAGCGGCCGAAGGACATTGAGTTCCTCCTTCTCTTGGGCGAGGAGATTGAGGCGTTGAAGTCTGAGTACCTAAGCCACTTGTTGGATGTGACAGCCCAGATGCGGCGGAATGGGTGGACGCCTGAGGAGCTTGTCGATGTAGGGTTCCTTCTGCGTGAGCACACGGCGATGATCAAGGACTGGAAAGTCGAGGTCAGCCAGAGGCATGATCTTGCCGGTAAGATCAATGCGGTGAGACTTATCAAGCTGGCAGTAGCTGACCCAATGAAAGCAGAAGACACGATCAGAGGGACGCTCGCCACGGGCGTGCAATTCTCAACTATTCAACCGAGGATCCCTAAGAAGGGGACACCAGAATATACACAAGCAATGGCTCACTTCGGGGTGACCGAAGAAATGGTAGAGAAAGGAGTTGTGAAGATAGATTGGAAAGGGATTGGTAAGTATGCAACAAGAATCGCAGAATCGGGAGGTCGGCTGCCTAGCAGCCTAAGCGACACCTTCCCGGTGTGTGGCATGACTTATAGACGTCGCAGAGATACAACCAAAGGAAATAGAAATGACTAAGAGAACAAAGACAAACGAAGACATCACCCGTGTAGAAGCAACCTCAGCAGCATTGGGAGCGTTCGTTGAGGACGATGCAAGTCAATCAGCGATGACGGGGTATACAGTCCTGCCTCGGATGAAGCTCATTCAGGCGATGTCTGATGAGAAACTGAAAGAAGTGTTCGGGGAGGGGGCTGTCGTTGTCCGCCCCGGCGACGCCCTAATCGCAGAGAAGGAGAGCCCATTCGAATTCGTCCCCCTTGCTTTCTATGCGGAGTTCGGCAAGTGGAGCGACCGTCGGGACAAAGATTCGAAGATGATCGTTGAGAGGTCCTATGATCCACTCTCCGAGGTAGCCCAAAAGTCTATGGATGCCGACCGGCGTATCGAGGTCTATGCAGGTCATGAGGGTAAGACAGAGAGGGATCAATGGAAGTATCGGTATGTCCACTCCTTGAACTTCCCAGGCTTTATCTATGGAGACCACCCACTCTCGGGGACTCAAGTCACCTTGACTTTCTCCAAGGGCGAATTTGTAACGGGCCAACGCCTGATCAACGCGATTCAGCTGCGACGGATGCCGGTCGAAGGTGTCTCTAAGAAGGTCCCTCTCTGGGCACAAGTCTGGGAGTTCACCAGCACTCTCCGGCAGAAAGAGGACCGCAAGTGGTATGGTCTGGATTTCCAAGCGGGGGAGAACCCCATGATTCTTGTGGACCAGATCGAACAGTTCCGAGACAACCACCTCACCCTCATGGAACTGATCAAAGCCAAGTCACTGACTACTGACCAAAGTGAAGATGACGAAGGCTCTTCTGCAGCGACTGACCCGAACGCTAAGTT
>NVWK01000010.1 GCA_002733605.1 Robiginitomaculum sp. | reverse complement strand
CCGGGATCTTCTTATTGCAGTCAGTGGCGCCGTGGGTGCCAAGAAATCCGCCCCCATTTTCCACATACTCCACGAGGTTATTGGCTAAACGTTGTGCGTTGGCTAATTGCTTCTGCTGTTCGTCCTTGGGTAATTCTTTGAAAACGTTTTTTGCGACGGGCCGAACAAACACATCGCCGGTGGAATTGGGGAAGATAACCGCATCAAATTGCTTGAGCGCTTCTGGCTCGAAGTTGGCTAGATCGAGCGAAATGACCGACTCGTAAGCGCCGGTCTCGTCGCCGATCATCTTGAGTGTTTCCACCGCGGTTAACATGCCAATGCGATGAGGCCCCCAGGAGATGCCATAAATGAGAACTTTTCGCTTTTGATTGGGTTTCACCTTGAGTGGGATGGTTTCCACAATCTCCTGCGCTTTCGCGACGAACTCTGTGTTCGGCCTGATTGCTTTGTCGAAACCTACGTTGAACTCCTGGATGAGCTCTTCACTCAATTCCGTTGCCTTCAAGGTGAAGCACGGAGTGCTGAGAGCCATGATCAGCGATGTCAGGATCAGTGTGTGTTTCATCGACTTAAAATCTGCGGCGCGTTTACGCGTCCGTAGCATTTTCTTGACTGATGACTCTGCCATGCCTGCTTGTCGTGTTGATGAAATTATCAGGGTTAAAAGGATAAGATCTTTGATTTTCACTTTACTCACCAACTGATTTGTTGTTATTTGAAACTTGCTTAAGAAATTCTTTTCAGGGCTATCTACTTTTTCTTGTCGCGAACTTTCGCTGGTGTAGGCCTCACCGGATTTGGAAGCAGTGCACGGTGTCGCTCAACCTGTGCAGAGTACACCGGATCTTCGGCTACATTGATCCATTCGTTAGGATCTTTGGTGCGATGGTAAAACTCCTCCGTTCCATCGCCGTAGCTGATATACCGATAGTCAGGAGTTCGCACGCTCAAAAATACATTCGTCTCATCAAGCCCCGGCTTTTGGAAGGTGTAGCCCGAGATCGCAGCATTCTCCCATGGATGGTTTGCGTCTTTAAGAAGCGGCGCCAGTGATTTCCCGCTTAGCGTTTGCGGCGGATTAGGGAGACCGCAAAGGTCGTTCAATGTAGGGTAGATATCGAGTAACGAGACAATCTGATGACACACCTGTTTCGGCTTTGTCATGCCCGGCACTTTCATCATCAGCAAAGAGTGTGTCCCTTCTTCCCACAAGGTTCCTTTCTGCCAGTGAAATTTCTCTCCGACGTGAAAACCGTGGTCTGACCAAAGTATAACGATCGTGTTGTCTTTATATGGACTGGCTTCGAGTGCATCGAGTACACGTCCCATATGGGTATCAACGTACGTTGTGCTTGCTAAATAGCCTTGAAGAGCGTTCTTGTAAACGCCTTTTTCTACCGCTTTCAGATACACTTCTGTGCGGTTAAGAGCAAGTTCTTTGCCCCTCTCAGGCATATCGTCCAGATCACCTTCCTTGATAGGCGGTTCAACAATCGAATCCGAGGGATACATGTCCAGATATTTCTGAGGAACGTACCAGGGCATGTGCGGATGGAACATCCCACAGGCAATGAAGAAGGGTTTATCGTGTTTCTTCTGAAGTTCTCGAATAGCAAAATCGGCCTGTTTGGTGTCGTTCATATCTTCTTCAGGGATATGGGTTGGCCCCCAATCTTGCTCGCCACGACCTGTTGGTGAAAGCGGAGCATTAGGTGGAACAATATCACGAGTACCACGCCCGCTTCCTGGAGCATCAGGTTTGAAACCGGAGTCCCACCCGTGCCCAATTTTACCCGACGATACCACGTAGTATCCGTTATCTTGAAAGTGGCTGCGCAACCCAATGGCAGCCTTAAGGGCTTCAGAGTTTTGAGGTGTTTGAGAGTTTTGATAAACACCGGATACCCATGGTGCTACACCGCTGAGCACAGACGTACGAGATGGCGAACACTTTGGCGATGCACAGTAGTTGCGCATGAAAAGTACTCCTTCATCAGCCAGCTTCTGAATATTAGGAGTTGCAACTTTGCCACCATAGCGGTGAGGTTCAGCTAACAGCCAGGTATTCAGGTCATCAATGGCCAGGAACAGTACGTTCATGGGCTTCTTTTCAGATGCCTGTGCCGTCAGCGTGGTCAGGGAACTGGTCGACATAAWAAGTAGCGTTACGAATACGGTAATWGTGGAGAAAAGTCTTGATGACGATTTCATAAAAATGAACCTCGAAGCATATTGAATGATTTTGATCAGTCTAATTCTAAATGAAATTGATGATAGGATTACTTTTTCTTGTTTTCGGCTCGCCTCTCTGCTGGCGATTTACGATTTGGATCAGGCCTTTTCCAGTCGGACTTGAGTCTGGCAAATTTATCAAACAGTGCTTGATACTCCTTCATCTCAGCCCAATTTTCATCGCGCTGTTGCTGAAGCACTTTGCCTTCTGGATAGTCTTCCCCCAGCGCACTGGCGTCAATGGAAACCTCGAATGCCAGAGCCTCTGCTCTCATTCGTTCAAAGCGCTCGGGTTGTTGAGCCGCCAAATCAGTGGTCTCGCCCTGGTCGTTATCCAAATCAAAGAGTTCCCATTGAGGACCTTTACCATTTCCATTCTTAACGATCTTATAGCGACCATCAATCAATGCCATGCCCTTGAACGCAAAAGGAATCGGGTGAGTGCGCTGTGGCGTGTTGCCCGTGAACAGAGGAACAATACTCTCGCCATCGACCACATCTAGCATCGAGTCCTTAGGTAGATCAAGAAGATCGATCAGGGTTGGCATGATATCCATTGTCGATGCCGGGAAGTCGGTCACCTGCGGCTTAATCTTCCCTGGCCATTCAATCAGTCCCGGAACGCGAATGCCGCCCTCATACAGATTTCCTTTCTGACCGCGCAATCCGGCCATTGCATGGGGCTCATGGTCGCGACCACCATTATCACTACAGAACCAGATCAAGGTGTTCTCTGCCAGTTTCAACTCACGCAAGCGGTCGCGTAGTATTCCAATACTACGATCCATGGCAATGATCTCGCCCAGTAGGTTTTGCTGCCTCGCGTCCATATCTTTCGGCAGGCCCTTCATGTCCTGCTCCAGCGCGGTATAGGGAAAGTGCGGGGAACCATACCAAAGTACAGTAAAGGTCGGCTTATCCTTGTTGGCTTCAATAAACTTCAAACCCGCTTCAACCATCAGCACGGATGACTCGCCTTCAAGATAAACTATCTCATCATTGTGCGTCATCAGGGGATTCATTTCGATGTAATTTGTCGCTGACAAATACTCATCAAAACCGTAGTGCTTGGGGCCGTTTGGATCATCTGGCAAGATCGGCATGGCCGAGCCTTTAACACCGCCCAAGTGCCATTTGCCAAAGTGCGCGGTGGCATAGCCTGCGTTCTTGAGTGCCTGCGGAAGTGTCTTTTCCTGCAGGCAAAGACGCTTGTGCAATCCCGGCACACCCGTGCGACGCGGCGACCGCCCCGTCAATACCGAGGCTCGTGTCGGCGAACAAACCGATGCCGCAGCATAAAAACGATTGAAGCGAATGCCGGAATTAGCCATCGCATCCAAATTCGGCGTATTTCCCTTCAGATGCGGGTGGTCCATGTAACCAACCTGCCCCCAACCCTGGTCATCCGACATGATCAGGATAATATTGGGCTGCTTGGAATCTTCATGGGTTGGGGTCGGTCGCTCTTTTGTTTGTGCTGAAAGCAACGATGGAATCAATAGGATACACAGCAGACAGCAAAAATTATTTTTAATCATCTCTATCTATCTTTTTTAGTTTGCGTTTAGTTGTCTTGCAAAACGGCGATTATTACCTAGTCAATTTCTCACGAATCTTTCTTCTTTTCGGCCTTAGTCTCTCTCTGTGCCCGTTTTGTCTCGTTGGCCCGCTCTTCGGAATAGCCTTTCACCCATCCGATGGGACGCTTATTGGCGTTGAACTCTTCCATATACTCAGTCATGAGCTGCTGAAGTTGCTGGACCATCTCGGGGTGCTGCGAAGAGACATCGGTTGTTTCGCCGAGGTCGTCTTTCAGGTTAAACAAGGAGCCGGCCTTGGCCGGTTTTCTACCCTGCATTCCCTTGTTGCCGTTGCCGCCGGGGTTCTGGTCTTTGACCAGGAGCTTCCAATCGCCATGAAGAATGGTGGAACCGGGGACGACAAAGGTGTCGTGTATCGAGGATTCAACCTTTTCACCCAGCAGGTAGGGAAGTATGTTTTTGCCGTCGATGACTCGATCGGTTGGAACCTCTGCGCCGGAAAGGGCACAGAAGGTTGGTAGCATGTCTATGATACCGGTGATCTCATCATTGGTGGAGCCAGCCAGGATTTTGCCAGGCCAACGCATCAGGCAGGGGACGCGAATGCCGCCCTCAAAATTGGTCCACTTGCCGTCGCGAAGCGGACCGGAACTGCCATGCCCATCGACATTCAGTTGAGGGCCGTTGTCGGAGGTGAAGATAACGAGGGTGTTTTCAGTGAGCCCAAGTTCATCCAGTGTGTCTAATAAACCACCTACCTGCCAGTCGATCTCCTGGACGACATCGCCGTAGGTTCCCTGTTTGGAGCTGCCGACAAAGTCCGGGTGTGGATTCCATTGGGTGTGCGGCAGTGGTGACGCGTAGTAGAGAAAGAACGGTTCGTCCTGGTGCTCTTTAATGAAGTCAATCCCCGCCTGAAGAAGCTTGGGGGAGTGGATGCCGTCGGTCTGAGTTTTTACTTTCTCTACGACTTCAAGATTCTTGAAGAGGGCCTTGGTTTTGTCATCGGAGTGCAGAAAACCGAAGAAACTGTCGAACCCGTGGCGGATGGGGTTGAAGGCATCCCACTCGCCGAGATGCCATTTGCCGACAATTCCAGTGGCATAGCCGGATTCTTTGAGCAGCTCCGCGACGGTGATTTCGTCTTTGTTAATGCCATTTCCTTCCCAACGATAGACAACATTCCCGATCCCCGTGCGACCGGCGTGACACCCGGTCATGAAAGAGGCGCGGGTGGGCGAACAGCGGTTATGCACGTAGAAGCTCTCAAACTTCATGCCTTCTTTGCAAAGGCGATCTATGTTTGGCGTCGCAATGACATCGGAACCGTAACAACTTAGATCTCCGTAACCCTGATCGTCTGAGAGGATGAAGATAATGTTCGGTGGGCCATCAGCCCCTTGCGAAGTTGTGGGCACAGATTGGAGCAATATGACGGCAAGCCAAACGCCTGCGATCATCGAAACGGCGGTGTTATTCATCTTTTATTCTCTCGTAAAGGTGTTATTCATTGAGACGTTGCTGTCAGCAGCGTGGTCACAAGTACGACAGTCGTCCAACAGGATCGCTGCGACCACGCCGGTCGCTGAAGTCCTAAGAAAAGAAAATTCCACATGGTATTCGCCTTGGTAATTCAGTTGTTAGTAAATGAAATGAACAGGATTTGGATTAAAACACGGGCAGTGCAAATTGGGGACGCCGAGCTTTGACAAGCAAATCATTCGCCTCTTTGTCGTTCGTGATTTCTTCCTTTGTCGCATCCCAATCGATCGGGCGGCCGACAATGCGGCAAATGTTGATCAAGTGTGAGATACTCGTAATGAGATGTCCCACCTCGACTGGGGCATTCGGATCCTTGCGTGACTGAATGCAGTCAAGCCAGTTCGCGATATGGTTTTCCTTATCCGGACCTTCAAACGGGGCAAGCAGGCCTGTTGGATTACAGGCGAACCTCCCGCGGTTAATCTCTATCTTGCCCTTTTCGCCAACAAAGATGCCGCCGAAGGCTGGTCCATCCTGACTCTCAAGCCGGATCACCGTACCGTCAGGATAATAGAGGCGAACGCCACGCGCCCAATAATTGTCCGCCGATGTGGTTGGCACGATACGCGTCGGTGCCACGTTCYCCCAGCCCATGGCCAGGTGTACCATATCGAGAGCGTGTACTCCCCGATCACAAATCGGGCCTCCSGTAAAGGCATCGTAGCYGCGCCATTTGCGGTGCAGSKWYTCGTGGTATTCCAMCAARGACGACTGGGCRCAGAAGCGATTCCARTCCATGCCCTCTGGAATGGCTTGCGGCTCCAAACCTGYAACYGGTTKMGCGCCCGAATAATTCTTAACGAGWATYGTGYKGACCTTGCCCAAGCCTCCATCTCGTACGAACTTGCAGGAATAKATRTTRTTGGCGGTGCTTCGCTGTTGTGTCCCKACCTGAAGGACACGCTCGTACTTGCGGACGGCCTGYACSARTGCTCGGCCTTCGGGAATGCTGAAGTGCAGAGGCTTCTCCGCATAGATRTCCAGKCCTTTCATGCAAGCCATGATCGCCGGGCGAACACGSGCATGGTCGGGAGTCGCGATCACTACTGCATCCAAGTCCTCCGTATCGTACATCTCCTCATAGTTCTGGTAGGCAGCCCATYGCGGGTCCRCCTGKTKGCTTTTTCGGTACTCYTCGGCCAAGCCATCYACCTGCGGCARATRACAGTCGCAAACAGCGACCAGTTCRGCACGGTTGCTTTCYCGTGARAGCGMTTTCGACAGCCACCTTGCCCGCCCACCGGCCCCGATAAGACCAACGCGTATCTTGCCGTTRGCACCRCTCCGYCCYGGCGCAGCGAGYGCCGTTGACGGRACGAAGGAAGGAATCGCCAGCGTTGACGCRGCTGCYGTTTTCAAAAAGTCACGCCGYGAACGGGTRGAAAGCGAGWRAGACATGYATTTATTTCCTGTYATGTGTGGTTTTGTGATTGTTTGGYCGGKGTTCAGCGGCRGRAACTTRAGTMGTCAMGACGAGCRGCAGKATGCCGAAAANGCCCKGCCATATTCGCAGTGACATGGGTTTGAAAWACATTYTGAAGTMAATACTCATTCACCCCAMCCCTTTTTTTCCTTCGCAGCCTCRAAAAGATSRGCGATRTCACTCGRRCTCAGYGCCTYGTTAAACAAAGCCAGYTCATCGATACGRCCGTCCCAGAGWYTTTCCGCGTCAGCGTTCGTACCGAACCAGACGGGCTGTGATTCGCTGTTTGCCATCGCCCCACTTTGCGTCGATGCCACGAGCTGCCCGTCTTCGTAGAGACGCAATATTTTGCCATCCACCGTGATGACCACGTGTCGCCATGTTTTCTTCGGAACGGAGGAATTACCGCTCACCGTCACGAATTCACCTTCGACGTTTCTGATCACAGCTTTCATCGCGCCGGTGTCATCAGTTGACAGTGTAAAGTTTCCATCGGCATGGCGAATGTTTGTCGCCACTGTGCCATTGAGCGGTGAGGCATCAAGGTAGACAAACACCGCGAGTGCGAAGTGCCCCGTACGCAACGGCGGCGGAGAATCCACTCGCCCGCCTCGTCCGCTTGAATCAGCTCCCACTTGAAGCGAACCGCCGCGAAACACCCCTCGGGCATGCGATGGACGCTTCCCCTCGCCTGTCAAAATAACGCCAGAATACTGTGGCGGATTAGAAACCAGCCCCTTGTCACGAATGGCCATCCCGTAATAGGCAACAGGCGACAACAGTTTCAATGAACGCGAGTACTTTAGTTTCGGCTCATCAAAACTGCGAATAAAACGGTCTCGGGCAATTGCAATGTTCACCGGTACGGGCGTCGAATCGCCAATACGAACGGCTTGCGACGTTTTAAGATCAACCGACGCAGCGCTATCGCCGTTCGTGTGTGATCTTGGATGAACGCGAACAAGCCCATCAAACACATGCACTTCGCTCGACCCATTCTCAACATCGACAGAGAACTCTGTGCCAAAGTCAACGACCTCCGCTTCCGGCGTATCGACAGCGAAGCCGATGCCCTCAGGCGGGACGCTGGCCGACAGACGACCGCTGTGCAGCACGACGCGTTGATGACTCACGGCATCAAAACGGGCAGGTGCTTCAATATAAACCATCACGCCATGACCAAACTGAAGATGCAGCAGGCCTTGCTCAAGCTGATATTGACCGATCGCCAATTCAGTGCCACTGAATGGCTTGCCGTCATACATCAGATCTGCATCGACCTTTGACACGAGCGTCGCCGCAAGCCTCTCGATGTTCGCATCGGAGTCAGCAAACCACAGGATTGTCGTTAACAAGAGCATTGTCGCGACTGCTCCCGTCATAGCGACAACGCGATAGGTCTGGACAAACTCGACAAATGACCACGGAGACGATACCGACTCGCCGTTGATTTGAGTACCCGATTTGCCCTCACGCTCTAAGGCTTCAATTTCCGCCATCTCGTCCAGGGGCAACGCCGCCAGATCACCAATCGCGGAATCGACGTTCATATACTCAATAAACTCGCGACGCAATTCAGCGTTGCCCCGGAGTGCTGCCTCCAGAGCCTGAAGCTGCTCGGCGGAGATTCCACCGTGGGAATAATCGGCGAACAATCGACGCATGTCGTTCAAATCGCTCATAGTAATCCCTCTGCTTGCAGTGTACGACGCGTACAATCCCGCAGTCGCAAACGCATTCGATGCAGCCATTGGTAGAACGCCCCGACGGTACGCCCGCTTTGATTGGCAACCCCCTGTATGCAAGCATCTGGCCTGTAAGCCTCAAGCACCAGAGTCCGCTGTTCATCGGGCAGCTGTTCCAGGCAGTTCTCCAGCGTTTCGCGTTGGACCGCCAACTGCTTCTCATGCTGTGCTGACTCGTCTGCGACCATCTCCAGTACATCGTCGGCCAGTACCAGCCGCCCCCGTGCCTTGTCGCGCCGCCAGCCCAATGCCTCGTAACGAGCCACAACGAATGCCCACTTGCGAAATCCATCCGGCTCGTCCAATTCGGGAAATTTCTTCCAGAGGACCAGCGAGATGTCCTGCATTACGTCCGCGGCATCATCTCTCAGAGGCACCAAACGGCGTACATAAGCGCGTATTGCCGCCTCGTTGGCCGTAAATAGCCTGAGAAACTGTTCGTGAATTTGCGTGTTTTCCTGATACATAAAAGTACACTCCATCAGCCACGCCAATTTTACGAAATAAACATCAAAAAACTCATCTACGTTGAAAATTCTCTAATAAATTGGATAGATCCTTCCGGTTTGGTTGCTCAAACCCCAATCCTGAAGCAGCCCAACTACTTTCGGTGGTTATTATAATCGATTCTCAAACCACTTAAATAAGTAAGGATCCAACTTGATCCATAGCGATACTCTGATCTCGAAGTTTGCACGGTAAGCTGTTGTCTTTTAAAGCCTTCAACCAAAAGGCCCTAGATACTGCCCCTCCCGCGCCTGCCCCCCGGCCCGAGAGAAATAGATTACAGAGTGAGAATATCAAGGGAGCAGTAGACTGGAATCAAATCTCAGCAAATTTATTACAGAGCGTTGACTCCTAATGACAATGCCGACTGTCGCTACTGATTGTGATTAAGCCTAACTCTTTACCCCTCTACCACCTGAACACGACAGACGGGCGATTTCGTGGCATGGGTATGCCACCAGATCAGTAAAATGGGCATTGGCCAATTTGGCACACAGCCGCAAGATGTTCGCCAAGTTGTAGTGTATTAGCCCAACGACTTTCGACAGTTCAATTTAGTGATTTTCATTCCAATCAAAGATGTTGCAATTGTCAATCCAGAAGAACTGAAAACATCCGAAGCTGTTGATCAATTACAATGACTGTAATTTGAACTGCCATGCAATCATGATGATTTATTCATTGATTTTCTGGGCGATCACGGCCTGCTTGCAACTGAACTAGTGGAAGAATATTCACGCCGAAGGTCGCTGGGCTAGTACA
>NVWK01000009.1 GCA_002733605.1 Robiginitomaculum sp. | reverse complement strand
GGGGTGGCAAAATACCCCGGAATCACCGGCAAAATAAAATCGGAATGGGTGGCAAAGTTATTTTGGAATACCTGGCAAAGTGTGCCCGGAATACGCACCGGTAAGACGATCATCACATTTTCTACAAACCGGGCGCGCACGGCCGTCTCGCATCCGGTACGAAACGTATAGGTGGCCATCACAGGATGGGCAACGATCCCGCAGCATCTGTCTATGCACCGGACAAACAAAATATTCCGCCAGTACCCAGTCCGCCCTTATGTAACTATCGCGATCAGCCGCGCAATCGTCGTCAAAACAGGAAAAACAGACCGGCATCGGACTCCCTATCCGCTCCAACAACCACAACTGCGCGCGCTTTGAATGGCGATAGGCCAAGGACAAGCGTTGCAGCCGCATAGGATCTATCCTGCAGGCCCGCGCCCACTGCCTGATCTGGTCCTGGTTTGGGGTGATATCGTCAAACGGCGGTAGTTTATCACTCCCACGCTCTGCCAAACACTGTGTCAGATCCCGCGCTTCAAGCCCATACCGACAAGCAACCCGCGCAACCCAGGAGGACAATAATTCATCTCGAAACGGGCGTGGTGCGACCGGAAGCCGCGTCGCTTCCCTCATTGTGAGGCCCGTTGTGACATCGCCCGCCCTGCGCGGCGACGTGAGGCCTGGGTCATCGAGACGAGCGGCAGCACAAGATTGTCCCCGAAGCTCTCAATATCAATTAGCTCCTTACCCGAAAGGACGGACTCTTCTGCTGCAGTCTCAATCAACCGAAATATACGCGCTGTCACACCTGAGGTCAGCGCATAAATTCGAGACCTAACCTTGGCGCTTATCAGGTCGGAAGGTTTACGCAGCGGGAGAATGTGGCCGAGGCTTTTCAACAGACCAGCAAAAGCTGTATCGTTTTTCCAAGGTTTGAGGTGAAATGCCTCGAAACGTTCCGCCAGTTGCGCATCCGTCAACAACGCTTGTCGCGCAAGATCGGTTCCGGCACAAACAAGCGGAACCCGCAAATCATTGGCCAGAAACCGAATTGCATTGAGGAAAATGCGCTGCTGCCGATAGGTGCCGGCCAGCATACCATTCACTTCATCAAGAATGATCATGCGGACACCGACAGTCCTCAACAAAGATCGGCAGACGTCCTTTTCGCGTGCCAGCGTGCCGCCAGAAAGGGCAGGAGCGCCCATGCTGGCTAACAATTCGCGATAGAGATCGCGTTCAATAGGCTCTGAAGGCACTTGTGCCACCACCACTGGGTGATGTGTGACTCCGGTGGCCTGACAGAAAATTGCTGGATGGTCGCGTTCGAACTTGCGGACAATCTTAGTCTTGCCCATGCCTGTATCACCATAAATCAGCAAGCAGGGCATTCGATCCCGAGGCGGATATGCAAGAAGGGCATCTAAACGATCAAGCGCTGCCCCGGTCTGTGCAAAGCCGATCCAGCGGTCAGCCTTGATCCAGGCAATGCGCTCTTCATCAGAAAGCCCTGCGTAGCGTTGATATGCTGGATCAAGATGCGAAAACTTTTGAACTTTAATCATGACCATTCCTCCACTTCGTAATAGGGTAAATCCAGAATTTTGGAGTCATCACAATCATCAGCGTCGATATCCTCGCTCTGACGAAACACATGTTTGGTCATTTTCTCCGACAGCGCCCAATCGCGCCGTTCAGCCATACGCCGGGCCTCCCGCGTCTTAACCATTGCAACATCAACCATGGCCCGCTGCTGTTCAATCGTCTTAAAAATGAGCTGTTCGTCTACCAGTGCCAAGCCCCGTTCCTTGAGAAGCGTTTGGGCCCGACGATGCTCCGCAAGCGTAATCGGTGGATGCCGCAAATCAGCAAACCGTACAGAATATCGTGTGCCATCCGGGGTCCGCACATACACGGTCGACAGATCGCGTGGATCATAAGATACCCGTAACTGCCGCCCATGACGGCCTGCCCAGACGCTCAAGACATCATCCCAGTAGCGCAACCCGAACAGATGAATGCCGTCCCGGCGCACCATCCGCTCGACACTGGGTAGAAAGTCAATCCTGAAACTTGCCGGATCATGGGGCTGGCGTAATGGAACGGTGCATCGCGCAAGTGCGTCCTGCCATGCTGCAAGCGGCGGTATTGCAAGTGAACTGTGTATCTCTGAATGGTAGCGGAAAATTTCCAGGGTCAGCCACCGCTCCAGCTCATCCAGTGTCATCGTCGCATGCGCTGCGGAGTCATAATCACCACGATCCTGAATATTACTAAACGTCGTTCCCGGCAAAAGATGCACAGCACCCATCATCGTACCGATCAGTCGTTCAATATGGCCACCATAATGCGGGACAGCAACCGGACGATACTGAAGCACTATTCCATGCTCTTCGGCTCCGCGTTTCAGCGCGCGTGAGCGGAATTCCTTTGCATTATCGATATGAATGGTCTCTGGAAGCCCAGCCACGGGCCAATCCGCCTTGATATCAAGGCCACAGAGCCAATCTTCCTTCGGCAAGACCAAATGTTGAATTACAAGCGAAACCGTAAGCACTGAAGGTGGCTCCAGCGTGAGATAAAACCCAGCAACCATGCGGCTGGCAATGTCGATGGCAAATGTCACCCACGGTCTTTGCAGGGGCTGGCGAGACTGGCGGTCAACAACTATTACATCAACGAGCGTATGATCAATCTGAACAACTTCGAAGGCGCGCTCGGCATTATATTGTCCAGGGACCGCACGGTAGCGATCTCGCACCGCTTTTGCCCCTTCTCGTGCTCCCACTATTTCGGCCGGATCCATTGCTGCAATACGGCTACGCACAGCATACCATGAGGGAACATGTAAATTGCGCAAGCGACAGAGCCTACGGATCTCTTTATGGAGACCCGTAATATTGGGCTTTTGCCGAGATTTATAGAATGTATTGATAACCTCAATAATGACGGCCTCGGTCTCCTCCGGCAATCGGCGGGATCCATTCTTCATACCGGCGGGCTGAGCAACCAGTGAGCTGGTCACCGGGTGCGCCTTGTAAGCCCGTATCAGTTCATAAAGGCGGCTCCGTTTTATACCAAGGTCCTGACAAGCACGATAGAAATCGCCACGGTCCATGCGAGCGGCCGCCAAGAGCCTACGGATGACAGCCTCTCTCGCCACTGCTTCTTCCCAAGTGGCATCATCAAGGGCATCTCTGTCGGGCCGATCCATCGTCTAAACCTCCGGTTCAAAGTTTATTCAACAAATTACTATCAAGAATCCACCCTTTCAGCTAGAATCCACCAATGAACCGTGACCCAGCAATAAGACAATTCAATGACTTAAAGTCCAGTAATGAAACAAGAATGACAGCCTGTGAATCCCGATAAAACCACCCAAATAGCCCCCCTCGTCGACGACAACAGCGTTGGCCTCGATAACCGTGCAGACGAACGTCTGTCAGCTTTCCCTTCAAACCTTCCCTCCTCTGCATCTTTAGAAAAACTCGTCGATACAGCCCGGGAATACGTCAAACAGGCAAAGTCAGCCAATACCAATACCGCCTATGCCAAGGACTGGAAAGATTTTAACAGCTGGTGCCGGCGCCGGGGAACTGAAGTGTTTCCTCCCTCTCCCGAGTTGGTAGGCTTATATATCACCGATTGTGCAGCTCCGGATACCCGCAGCGGTCGCAAACCGTTGTCGGTGGCGAGCATCGAGCGACGATTATCGGGACTTTCTTGGCATTATAAACAGCAGGGAACCCCGCTGGATCGTAGCGATCGCCACATCGCCACCGTTCTGTCCGGCATTAAGCGCAAACACGGCTCCCCTCCCCTGCAGAAGGAAGCGGTGCTGGTCGAAGACATTATAGCGATGATTGCTACTCTCGATCACAGCTTTCGGGGTTTGAGAGATCGCGCCATACTGTTGCTCGGGTTCGCCGGTGGCTTACGGCGTTCTGAAATTGTTGGTCTGGATGTCTCCCGCGATGACACCGAGGATGGTTCCGGATGGCTGGAGATTGTCGATAACCCACCTAGTGGGGGCGGTGCCGTCCTGACCATTCGCGGTAAAACCGGTTGGCGCGAGGTTGTTGTCGGTCGTGGCTCCTCTGAGGACCGTTGCCCGGTCGTTGCACTGGAAAAGTGGCTCCACTTTGCCAAAATTGCCCACGGCCCTGTCTTCCGGCGCATATTAAGGGATAATAAGAACGTCGGAGCAGAACGGCTCTCTGACAAACATATTGCCCGTTTGGTGAAAAAGACAGTTCTGGATGCCGGAATCCGTGCCGATCTGCCTGAAGCTGAACGTCTCCTACTGTTCTCAGGCCATTCATTACGCGCCGGCCTTGCTTCCAGTGCGAATGTTGAAGAACGGCACATCCAAAAACAGCTCGGTCACGCCTCTGTTGAGATGACAAGGCGATATCAGCGTAGAAGAGATCGGTTTTCGGTCAATTTGACCAAAGCTTCAGGACTGTAATAGCCCCCTGCCCTATCAGTCTCCAATATCTTCAGCATAGATTTTCAAAACCCAATCAGGCAGCCTTGTGACGGAGAAGCTAACCTTACCGGCAGTGAACGACATTATACGCTCGGGCGGCTGGTTGAGTTTTGAGTTATCGTAGATATGGGCAATATCACTCAATAGCGCGGCTTGTCGGATAAGAGGCCCATTTCGATCATAGCGTTGACGTATTTTCTCTTCTGGAACGGGATGTCCGCCTTCTTTCACACGCTCACTGACGCGGGCAACCGAAAGATCAGGGTGTTCGACACAGATGTGGAAGACCATGATGCGGTATCCCAGTTTTTTAGCCTCATGAATGAGATCCAACTTTGAAGGATGCGAAAACACCGTCTCTGTAACGAAACTTTTGCGTTGGGCCAGGAATTCATTGCGCCTTTTAGACGCAAGTTCGGCAGCCCTGTAAGCTGCATTCATATCCGTATCGTTTAGTTCATCCCGTTGGATAATATCTGCATTGATAAACGGTACAGAAAGATCTGGCCTTATCCGAGTTTCATAGAGCGTTGATTTCCCCGAGCCGTTTGGTCCCGCAAGAACAATAAGCGTGGGTCGTTGGGCTGGTGTCACTTAGAAGCGGGCTCTGTTTCATAGATCAACTCACCTGAATCAGATAGACCTACTCCACGTCCCAAACTACGGCGTTTATCGAAGAAAGCAGTTTCACTCTCCGAAGGTTCGACCATTTTATCTGCAAACTGCGCAAACCAAACTTCCTGCTCCTCAGGCGACATTCCAGCCTCAAGCACCGAAGTAACGTGGCTATAGTCGAACACTGTAGATTTTTCGATGGCGCGTCCGATGTTTATCCAGTGCGTAATTTGTCCAGCGACAGAACGGCTCTGCAAACTGGATTCCTTACGAACAAAAGTCATGACAGTATCGGCAAGCTTGATAGATTGGGCCATAACAACCTTCCTTCATGATAGGTAGCATTTTGCCACCTCTTATCATATATGGCATTTAAGGCGTAAATGTCCAGTTAATAGGGAATAATATTCTATACATATTACGATCTGTGCTCGCTCAATCGACCATAGAATGATCTATCTAGATGGAACTCCCCTGCCTTCGCTTTTAGAACCATGCCGCGTAAATATCCGCCTGGAGACTTCACCTCGCCATTGGTGTGTTTGKCRAATATGAGCGCGATMGCTGCYGCYGCAACYGCCGGACTAAGTGCCTTTTGAGCRACATTCCARGCATCTTCTGAAATTCCGGCCATTCCACGAATTTTACCCGCCGCTCGGTGCAGGTCATTCCAATTTYGGATGTAACCTCCCKCAAGTTRCCGTGCCATTTCAGCAAAATGYGGGCATGTCACCATYWGCATCGGTATATCGACTTCTGATCCACTAATTCAAGAGACCGTAGCCTCGAGTCAACACCATGATTGCATCGGTATCCATCCCCTTACCTGCATGCCCACGCAGTTTAGAAAACCTAACTTGCTGTGGTTCCTTTTTYACCATAACCAAATCAGGATAACCAATCCTCAACAGCCAAATCTGAAACACGGCAAAATTCCTTCATATTGTTCGTTATCAAAACCATTGATCGCTCRACMGCTTGGCCTGCAATCAACACGTCATAAGGACCGATAGGGGTCCCCAATCGCCTGAGATTTGCCCTAATTTGGCCCGCTACTCGCGCGTCAGATTGAGAAAACTCCAACACCATAAATTGAAGGCTATCTAATATCTGTAGATTTTGTTCAACCTTCTTGCTGTTGTACGCCCCAAAGAGAAGCTCATGATAYACAATCGAGGGTATCCCAAAATCAGACGGCTGATGCTCTTTCAATTTGGCACTAAATCCTTCGTTTTTCTTCAAAATGGCGATGATGGCATTTGTATCAAGCAAATACTTCACTCAAAAAACTCCAAATCTGGTCGATCTTGCTGTTTGGTTGGCCTATCCAGTACGCTATCAACGAAATCACTATCYACCGTATCTGGAAGAGCATCGAGCCAAGCCCAATCACTGGACATGGGCTCCAAAACCACAGCGTTCCCCTCTCGCCTAATTTTTACCTGAGAACCTTCAAAGCGAAATTCCTTAGGCAAACGAACGGCCTGAGAGCGACCGGTCATAAATATTTTTGCTGTTGAAGACATAGCGACCACACTCCTTTGATACCTATCATTGATATATACTATATTTGGCGATAATTCAAGACAAATGCATCACCGATGTTTTTTCAACAAGTCGACCGTAGAAGCTCCGATCAAGGTGCAGTTCCCCATTCTCGAGTTTTTCAACCATGCCACGTAGGTATCCGCCAGGCGATTGAACTTCACCATCCGAATATTTGTCGGTAATGAGCGCTATTGCGGCCGCGGCGACGTAAGACCCCATTTTTGCCTGTGCATTTTGCCATGCATCCTCAGAAATTCCGATCATTGGCCGGATTTGGCTGGCCGCTCGATGGAAATCTTGCCAATTTTGGATATACCCCCCTGCCCCATGCGCCATGTCTGCGAATGCTGGGCATGATTGCATGATGGTCGTTATCTCGACTGATGAGGGTTTTCGCTCAGGGTTGTCATCAGAATTAGATGGTTCTATTTTCTCTTTTCTTATTTCATTGATATTACGTGATACGGGATGGGGTTGTTTTGTAATTAGTATATGAGGTTCGCTAGTGAACACTCTGGGGTTCATATTTGTAGTTTTAATCTCCATTTCTTCACCGCCATCTTCCATAATTGTTGCTGAATCGAATGCGCTATCAACACGCTTCTTAAGCGCTCTGAACCCATCGTAAATATCCAACAATCTCGATGAGGATGTTCTATGGGATGGCAACAGTTCGATTAATCGTCTAAACGCCTCAGAGAGATGCAACCAGTCCCCTTTGAGGGCGCATTGGCGTGCCATATCAAGAATGGCGCTTACAGAGCGCCTGGCGATCGTTATTTGCCTTTTGATACCCTGAACAAGCTGACGTTCTTCTTTTATTTCTGCATACAGGCGCGCAAACTCTTCAGCACGTGCTGCAAGTGGAGAAAGGTCAAAGCCATATGCCTCTACGATCCTGCCATCATCGCCACGTTTGCCCCACCGTTTGCCATTGGGACTATCCCTGAAGGTAATAAGACCAAATTCAGCCAGGCGGCGAGCGTGCCGTTTAACAGCTGATAAGGACATGCCCACCTGTTCAATTAGAAAATTATTTGATGCCCATACAATTGGCCTGGCCCCCTGCTCCCAGTCCTGAGGCTTGGTGAATGCACACAAGGTATCCAGTAGAAGCAGATCCGCCGGCTTTAATGCCAGAGTAGCCGCCACTCGCTTCACAGCAAGTATCGCTTGATTTTTAGGTACAGAAAGTTCTTTTCCGGCTTGAGCATGCTTTTCAGCTTCGCTAAGACCCGGAGTTGGCTTGCGCCATCCGTTATTTGTCATGATGGTTGTAAAACCTCCTTTAGTTTAAAGAAGGCAAAAGATTCCCGTTCACCGAATCGATGTTCAAAAGTTGACAACGATTCGCGGAAGGTGCTAACTAGTAGTTGCAAAACATTCTAGACAAGCTCTCTGACCGCGAGGTTTGGGGGCTTTTCTTTTGCCACTAGATCACGTGATGTTCCTTTCTGCTCTTTGCCTCAAATCTGAGCCTGGCACCCTTCCCTATCCTTGTAGGTTGGCGCGTCATTTCTTTGGCTCTTGTTCCTTGAGATAAGCGGCGATCACATCGCCAAGCCCTTCCAGACCTTGCTTATCCAAATTCAAACCAGCTACGTTAACGCTGAGCTTTCCAGCATGTGTCGACACCGAGAGTTTCTTGCTCCCGATTTGTCGGATAATCGTTATTTTTTTAGATTTAGCTGCAATCGGTTTTTTTGCTTTTGGGCTCACTAAAAGACCAGCAGCCACCTTTTCCAATTCTCTGTGGCTAAGCGCGTATGCATTCTTGCACACGTGCAAGATTTCATTGCGGGCCTTATAAATTGCCTTGCCACGCGAGATATGACTTTCATGAACACCAATCATTTTGGCAAATGCGACAGCTGTAATAGGTGCGCCAGCATGGGATTGCTCATAGCGTTCGAACATCTGCCCAACAGAGATTAGCCTTTCGAAGGCGCCAAGATTTTCCCGGTCTTCGTTCTCCCTGAACCGCATAAACAGCATTTCAAATTGGTCATCAGAACCACCTCTTTTTTCGGGTGAGGCCAATACTGCTCGAACCGGGCGACCCAGCTTGCTGGCAATAGCATGTCGTCTGCGGCCTGTAATTAGGATGAAAGCGACATCACGACAATTCTCTGGGTCGAGGCTGTCTGGTTTCCAATTTGGATCAACGGGCCAAACTTGAATAGGCGTATCTTGACCGTTCTGTTCAATGCTCGTGAATAAGGATTTAAAAGCATCCTGATCCATCCAATCGTCGCGCCGGTCTGTTCCGATCTCGTCTGCAACTTGTTCTGGAGCGAGACTTAGCTCGTGCCGCCCGTGAAGAATGCCGTCCACAATCTGGGTCCGCTTCTCATCAAGCAACATCTGGGTGTCGTTGAGAGCACCGGCTTTCCACGCGCTACCTGAGCCTCCCATTCTGGGTTTTAACCCTGAACTGGAATCAGTTTTGGTAGGACTGGCCATAGTGGTCTCAGTCTTGACCAGTTGATCAGGGTTAGGCTGATCCTTAGTTTTCGGCTCTTTGTTCAAGACGGAGCTGCTTATCGAGCGTTTCATTCTCCTTCCTCCCAATCATAGAAGTCTTTCATCCAAGCATCAGCGTATCCGCGCTCCAAGCCAGGCCATAAACGAGAAATGATTGCGTCGTTCACAGCATCCGCGTTCTCAATGAAGCGATTAATTCCCTTCTTCTTACCGGGCGTGTCTGGTTCGTACTCATAGACTGACTGGTAAACATCGGATGCATTTGAAATTGAGTCAGAGCGCAGATAAAATACCGGCAGCACTTCGTCAGGACAGTTCTCTAACAGGTTCCTAACTTGATTGAGATCCTGTGCATTTGTTCGCTGTACGATCGTCGGTAGCAGCATGTTTGCGCCCGACCCGATATCCAATCTGTCATTGGCAAAGATATGGCGCAACATTGTCAATAAACCCGTTACGAACGTTGACAGTGTTGCGATATCAAAGCCCTTCATTGTCTGGGGAATGATCAAGGACGTAGACGCAATTACGTTATTCAGCTGGAAAAGCGTAAGTGCTGGCTGATAGTCAATGATGATGACATCGAGCGTTTCGACAAGAGCGGCTTTTAGCCGCTCTTTATCAACCTTGCCATCAGTCACCAGCTCGTTTGGCTTAGTAGACGGCACATGCCCGTCCCGCCATCGATCAATGGAGTCCTTCAGGAACCGATAGAAACGCTTCCCTGGGATATTGGCCCGCAGGATGCGTGCAATTTGGATTTCACCTTCCGATGTTTCCCCATGTGCGGGTAACAAACGCACGCCCGGCCAAGACGTTTTCTTGAAAAACGTATCCAGTGTTTCGGCGTCGTATTCGGTGTATGGACTCTCTTCGGTCGTTTGGAAAAATCCCGCAAAATCTACCATCGTCGGCGTGTTTTCATCAGGCAGGGTAGGCATGTCTTCGCCGCCGACAAAATAGAGTGTTATGGTGCTTTGCGGGTCAGCATCCATTATTCCGACACGCATACCGTAATGAAGACTCAGGTATTGAGCGAAATGCGCCGCACTGAGTGATTTCGCAGTTCCGCCTTTTTGACTTGCAAATGAAACGACGGGAAGCGGGTCTTCAGGTTTGCGCCATGCGAGGTATTCGTAAGGACGCTTTCCCGTACCGGCGAGCAGCGCGCGAATATGCATAAGTTCGCTTAAGGTGAAGACCCGTTCACGCCCGACGTACTTGCCGGCAGGAAAGTCATCGTTATCTTTTGCAAGCTTTGTTAGGTGCTGATGACTTACATTCAAAAACCGCGCGCACTGACGCATTGACCAAGAGCGTTTAATGCGTTCGCGCATGGTCAACTCCTTGTTGACCGAGACCATTGTCCGGTCTAGCCCTCTCGAGAGTTCCTGTAAAAACTGTTCTAAATTACCGCTCATACCAAATTCCGTTTCCGCCGAATCTCTGATGGAATCGATTCTCGTAGAAAATAGCACGATTTTGATTGATTTGTATAGATACTGTACGCATATGCATTTTTCACGCACAATATGGGGCGATACGCTATACAACCGGCAATCCAGTTTCACCCCTGACTGTATCTTGCACGCGTGCAAGACCGTCGAAACTCGATTGATTACACGCAATGAGTTCGACTCAATGTGTAGCACTTTTATTGGATACATTGAACATACAGTCCGGTTGCTGCTTGCGAAATCATGGTAAATTTCCGACCGATCTTTGCAGACCGACCGGAGTTGAGCCGATAGATGGACTAAGCAGCTTCCCTTGGGCTCCAGGGGATCACGGCCTGAACAGTGTCGTCGTCCTGACCAGCAGCTTTGCCAAGATTAGCATTGAAGTTGAAATC
>NVWK01000001.1 GCA_002733605.1 Robiginitomaculum sp. | reverse complement strand
CGCAAATCTTCGCCCTTCATATCAATCACCGCACCGGGCCTGCCTGCACTGAGGTTTTCAATGCCAATTATTATTTGACCCACTTTATCTTCAGTCACCGGAATCGCTTTTCCGTATTTTTTGTCATTCAGATTTCCTGAGATTTTCAGAATCGAATCACGAAGCACTTCCGCTTCCAGACGCCGCAGTGACATGCCACTGAGCAGTCTGTTGTCCGGGTCCATATCCCCTACAGGAACAGTTCGCAGTTGCTGGCGGTAAGCTGTCGAAGTCATGATCGTGCGATGCAGTTGTTTGAGACTCCAACCGTTATTCATAAAGTTTGTCGCCAGCCAATCGAGTAACTCAGGATGCGAAGGACGATCTCCCAGCAATCCAAAATCACCAGTTGTTGTCACAATTCCATTTCCGAAATGATGCATCCAGAATCGATTCACAAGCACACGAGCAACCAGCGGATGCTTGCCACTGGTTAAATATTGAGCATAAGCCAAACGCCGACCTGTTGATTTCAGCTTTTCATCATTGACAGGGATTTCCTGTTTTCCTGCAAGCGATGCAATGGTCAGCACCGCAGGGGTAATTTTCTGTTCGGGAGTCGTATGATTACCTCTCGCGAAGAAGAACGTATCGGGCACAACTCCCGGATTTTCCGAAAGAGCACGCACAAATTCTTCGACTGGTTTTTTGTCGCGAACAGCTTTTGCCTCTTTGGTTAGAACTTCCAGCTGAGGTGCCCGGGCTAGAAGCTTAGCCAGCTTGGCTTTCATCAGCTTCAGTTCGGTTGCTGCCTTGGGGTTGTATTTTTCTAAATTGGCTTCGGTGACATCAACATTGGGAAACTGTTCGATCAATTTCTTTTGAGCATCATTGCGTTTGGCTGCCGTTTGAACAGACGCAGCCTTGGCAGCTGCCTGAGATTCAGCCGGTATCTTTTTCAGTTCTGCTTCTCGCGTTTCTGTCACATACTGCTTCGACTTCGCTGCCAGTTCTTTGCTGAGATCTCTTTTTTTGACGCTGATATCTCGATCATACAAATACAGCGACCCGCGAGAAAATTTCAGAATCACCGGATATTTTTTCAGGATCGCGGTTTGTTCTTTGCTGCGATCTTTGGCCGTTGTGTAATACGCTTTACGCAGTGCTTCATGTTGTTCTTTGGGAATATGCTGTTCTAGCTGATCGACCAACGCCTCTTCGATAAGCACCTTTGATAATTCATTAACCTTCGTGTCTACTTTCTTGGCTTCGACTTCAATCTTCGCTGACTTTTTGCGATCATCATCGGTGTAAAGCGAAACCAGTCGCTGATTCGGCTTCTTCCAGTGCTTCCAATCGTAAGCCGGTTCGAAAATGGCTCGCAGATGATAATAATCGGTCTGCGGAATCGGATCGTAACGATGAATTTTCTCCGAAGGAATTATTACAGCCCGAAGTTCATTGGAAGGGCGCAGGAGAATTCGATATAAAATTTCAACCTGTCGAGAAAGTTATAGTGAGTTCACAGCTTGGATTAACTTTTGCGCCATATGAAGTTTTGGAGCCCTTGCCGAAAGATGCTGTGTACTTTTTCCCTCGGTCAGAGGCAGAGCCAGAAACCCCAGACGACTTATATGATCGTAATCAGGCGTTGCCGGCTGAATTATCTGCTTACCTTATTCGTCATTATGCGCAAGTTTACCCGGATATAACTTTCATACCCGAATGGGCCGACGGCACGGTAAATGCGGCTGCTTATCGTTCAAACCCTAAGGGGGATGCCGCTTCTCTTTTAAACCCCATGGGGCAAGAAGTCAGACTATTTGGTGGTCTCCTTCGTCATAAAAAATTAGGTATTGAGGGGCTGAGTTTAATTATTTCCCATGAGGTCGGGCACTTTAAAGTTGGTAAAGGCAAGAATAAAGGATGGACATCTTGCGAAGGTGAGGCGGATTATTGGGCCGCTAGCGTGTCCCAGAGAAAGGTCTGGTGGGGCAAACAATCTCTTGAAAATATCAACATTGGGACGGAGCAATTTAATACAGTCTATACGCCCCTCTGGAGGCTCGACAATCAGAAGTCTGTTCAAGTTAGTTGTGAGATGCATCCGGCGCCGTCTTGCCGTAAGGAAACGTTTCTTGCAGGACTTACGGGGAAGCCGATCCCGCAGTGCGCCAAGCCTTTGGATTGATGCTTGTTAGGTGCGGACTATTGGAGGTCGTTTCTGTCAAAGCCGCAAGCAAAATTTTCCAGAGTGTTTAGCATTTTCTCATTCATGGGAACAGTTTCCCGGGTCTTGTAAATATCAACTATGTTATTGACTTGTTGACATACAGCCTCTTTATCTTGGTTGATGTTGGCAATTTGTGCGAGGCCAATTCGCGAGCGGACTTCAGAATTGGTGTAATTATTTGAACGCGCGGTTTTTAGGCTTTCTATAAATTTTTGCCGAGAGGCTTCGTTTTGCCCCAGCTTCAGGTACACTTCGCCCATTGCATAAAGTGCTTCAACTAATTCCCGCTTTTTATCAATTTCCAGACCACTATTATATTGTTTCTGGTAATACTTTAATGCGTCCTCCAGATAGGCTCTTTGGTCATTTTTTGAATTCTCTGCTCTAGCTTCACTTATCATGCCGAGCGCGTTATAGGCACGGGGTAGATTTGTATCCGTCCCGAGTTTTTTCAGCTCCCTAGCACTTATGAGGAGCAATGATTCTCCACGATCCAAGTCCCCATCCCGTGCAAGGGAGTACCCATATACAATTCTCCATTCATTCAATAGTCGTTGATTATGGACCGCGATTACATCTGATTCAGCATTTTCCAACTTCTTGATAGCCGCTTTGAAATCAAGGTTAAGAATATGGTTGAAAGCCATATCAATTTGTAGTCTGGCTTTTTGAAATGGGGAACCGATGCCGAGGGAAAGAACTTTTTCCGAGAGCTTGTATGCTTTCTGTTTTTCCAGTCTTATATGGTAGGCTTTGATGAGTAGAAACATAGCCGCTTCATCATCTGGCCGCATTTCAAGAATTGTTTCATAATATCCAACAGCTTTTGCGCTGTCATGAGTATAACTAAGTGTGGCGATTTGGTGCAATGTATCGATATAATATTTGCTGTTAAATTCGATATCTTTAAGAGACAATTCTAATTGCAATATAGCTTGCTCAATATTACCTGCTTCGAGTAGGGCGAAGCTTGTTTGATGGGATGGAATGCTGGAATTGTGAAGGCTTTCCAGAACACTTCGAATATAAGCTTCGGAGATGTTACTTAGAGTGCCATTGTTCGTTTTACTAAAGCTCTGCTGTAAGATCACATCAATTTTTTTGTGAATTAACGATGAATAGGCTTTATTTTGAATTGCGAGGAAACCTGAAACCATTACGACGAAGAGCAGGGCGTATAGAAATTTCGGGGTTTTAAATATCTCCGGGATTAAATGGTAATGTAGCCCTTTCGTCTCTTTTGGATCAATCTGAAACGCTGTCATGTTTTCCGAAATATTCTTGAGGCTTAAATTGCTACGCTTTTCACCCCGGTGTTTGAATTCTGGCCCAAGCAAATTCATAATGTTAGACGAGGCGAGGATAGTCCCGGGCCTTGCCTGTTCTTGCAGGCGGGCGGCAATGTTGACACCATGACCAAGAATATCTCCATCATCGCGGTCCACAACATCACCCACATGAATGCCCACCCGAACGGCAGCGTTAATCGAATTCGGGGATAGATTATTACGCTCCGAAACATTCTTGCAATACTCTAGAGCCGCTTGCATGCCGGAATGGGCACTGGGAAACTCGGCTAAATACCCATCTGCAATGCGTTTGAAAACACGACCGTTATGGCGTTGTGTGACACGCTCAAATACTATGTGGAGTGTGTCAGCTAATCTTATAGCGGCCGCTTCGTTTTGTTCAGATAAAGTGGAGTAGCCACAAATATCTGCAATCACGATGGTTGTCAGGCGTCGTCTATACCCTGATGATTTAGATAATGGCTTTGCATCTTTCATGGTAAATGCCTGCCCCCTTTGTTTCTTATTCTCTTTATGACCTAAGTTACTGTCCGAGGTAAAGAAAAAACCTATGGGATTGTTATGAGGTTTTACAGGCGATATAATTTTCATGCGACCATAATCATTTTCTGTGGACTGGTCACGGCATGCTTACTCGACACTGTTATTCATAAGCATGAGGCGTTGATTCACAACTGGGTTTTGGTGGATTGGTTGACTTCCGAAGCTACATTGATCGCGTTTATGGGCATGGTATTGGTGCTTGTGACGCTATCCCTTTTTTTGCAAAATTACGTTAAACCGTTAAGCTATCTCGGTGCTTTCATGACGGGCTTTTGTGCTTTCGCTTTAATTGCGTTTGTGGTGCCTTAAATTTTTCAGCGCATTTGACAACGCCATTAATATGACGTGATTTCTTTGTGGGTTTCCTAGAAAGCTTCATCGCTCAATTTTCTTAAAATTTGTTTGCTTAGAATTTGAATGCTTCCAAGTTTGGTTTTAATGGCTCCTAATCGCCTTAGTTCTTTGAGCTTGATATTCACTTTTTCACGGGACGCAAATAAACGCTCACTGAGCTGTATTTGTGTGATTTTGATTTCATCACCTTCCTTGTCGCTAATCCGCAACAATATCTGGGCTGTGCGTTGTAAAAGAGAAAGGGTGACTAAACTCTCGACTTGATAGTTGGAATTCCTAAGGCGTTGAACAAGCACACTCAGCAATCGTTTGCTAAAAGGTGCATTTTCATCAATGAGATTTTGGAAGGCCCGGCCGGGCAATGATGCCAGTCTGGCGGTTTTGACAACACAAGCGCTTGCACTTCTCCGGCCTTTGTCAACGAGGGCAAATTCACCAAAAATCTCTGCTTCGTTTAAGTGTGTTATTTTAGTAACTTTCCCCTTTAAACTGTGGGTTTCAATGGAAATTTCGCCGGAAAGAATGACATAAAGTCGTTGTGCAACATCTGATTGATGGAAAATGTATTGACCTGTATTGTACGTCTTAAGCGTAAACTCTTTGGATATTTTTTCGAGACTAATATCATCTAAAACTCCGAAGAGCCAATGTCGGTTGAGGACGTCAATAAGCATTCGGGTCTCCAGTCTCATATGAAGATGTCATCATGTTTTTTTATACACTCAATCAAAATACTATACAATATCAATGGATTTTTACATCATCAGGTAGAGCTGACATTATTCTTATAGCGGTTTGTGCATTGTGACCTGCGTTACAGTCACGTGCGTGTTTTTGTCCTAATTTTTCTGAATTCAGTTTTGAGTTGAGGAGAAGCCGATGATAAAAGAATCAATGAACTACTTTGATTTGCAATCTGCAAAACGAAGTCATGTGCAAATTGCTGGTCACGAACAGGAAAATTCCCTCCCCGTGTTTCCGCAATATGCGACGGGTGTGGCAGGTGTTTTGGCGTCTCCCATATTGAAGAACATACAAGATAATGGTCTAGACGCTATAAATCAATTTAAGGATATTATATCATTAGTGAGTGCAAGGCCTGTTCTATTGGCACTCATTATCGGATTTGTATTGTTGCCAACTATCTATAAATCAAGTTTTGATCCTACCAAGCCTCTTTCTGTTCAACTTTCTGCGATATTCACTATGGCCGTGGGCTGGCAAAGTCTGCTCAGTTTTTAAGTAGGGTGCTGATGTCACGCTCTACATTGGCATAACGCTCTTTCGGCACGTTGCCACCACGTTGTTATGGTTTAAGGGGGCGTTCCGAATATGATATTTCATGTAATTTCATAATTGCATTTATAGAGATAGCGGGCTTCGAAGACGCCTGAAGCTGTCATTCAAATGCAAATTAACACTGTTAACGTGAACATGTACTTATAATTCGTATGCCCCAATGTAGATTCTAATTCTTACTGGGCGCGAATCAATACAACAATTTAGCCGGGTGATGGAAATCCTTCGGTTAAGTTGCCCCACATCAACGACACCGAAGCAGACAAGGCGAGGTATCTACCCGTTACCTTGCCTTGTCGCACTTCACTAGAGGGTCGCACTTCACTGGCAGGGCGCATTTACTGGCAGGTTTTTTGCCTTGGATGCTTTCGTGTTAAGGTACGCTCACCCATTTCATCAATTCTTCGGTAAGGCGAGACTCGTAGTTTCGTCCCTCTATAAAGGCGATGTAGTCGGGTATTGACGAGAGCCCTAGAGCGTTCAAGTCGTCTTTGTATTGGTTGGCATGCGTGATTTTCCCCGCTTTATTTGCTGTCGCCAACCCCATTACACCGGCAATTATCGATCTTGGTTCGTGCAGTTTCAACGATATTTCATAGGCCTCTTGTGTGTTGGAAAACAGGAGCGCGTAAGCAAGATCCACATAGTATAATGCATATAAATTGGTTTGGTCGAGCCGTAGCGTGGTTTGAGAAAGTTTTTTAGCATACTGCCATTCCCCGATTTTAAACCCGGCAATTTGAGAGGCAAATATCAAGGCATGTGGATTATGGGGTTGTTGGCGTTCAAGTAAATAGAGGGTGTGTTTGAGCTCTTCTTTATTAATGACAGGGCGTTCTGATTCCAGGCGTAGGCGGGCGATCAGGACTTGTGTGTTAAGTGGTGTGGTTTTTTCTGCCAAGTCCAATAATTTTTCGGCACTTTGCAAGGGGTTTTCGGAGTGTACGGGTTGGTACCCTCTTGCCTGTTCCATATAAAACATGGCGAGTAACCCGTGTAAGTCCGGGCTTTTATTGCCGTTTTTGATGGTGGTTTCCATGCATTGAATCGCATCGCGATAGCCCTTGCTTGAGCCGGCGACTGTAAAATATCTATGGGCGAGGGCTTGGCATTGATACGCATATTTGTATGCGGGTGTTGCCCATTTTCTTGTTATGGCATCATGAGGGATAATGCCGCTTGTATAGGTTAGTTTTGACGCGATTTTATAAAATTGCCAGCTGGCTTGTTCGCTCAGTATTATGCTTTGTTTAGGAATTTCAATTTTTTGGGAAAATACAATCTGTTGCTGGTTGTTATATTGAACGATCACGGAAATGAAGGGCTGTTCCGCCGCCCTGAAAACTTCTGTTTGTAGGGTGTAAAAAGGTGTGCCTGCCGTTTTGCAGTCGGTGATACCAAATACCAAGTTGATCATTGAGTATTGCGCTAACCCGGTCCGTAAATAATTGTCGATGATTAAAGCCGTATCGTTTCCTAGTTTAGAGCTTCCTACGAGGGTTGTTGGGGCGAGGTGTAAATTGGGTACTTTTTTCGAACACATATATGTTGTTTGGTTTGGCTTTAAAGGGGCGGATTTTATCGCCCAATATATCAAGATGCCCACAAGGCTGAGGAGTAAAAAACTTGCTATGACAAACAATGATTTCCGGGTTTTTGGTATATGTCGGGAAATGGGTTGAGTTTTTGGGTGAAACGGGGATATCTCAACCAGATAACAGGCTTTGGGAATCGTGAGGGTGAAATTATTGGATGTGGCATTAAACAGGGATAGGTTTTTACGTAATCTGTGCATTTCAACGCGGACAATACTGTCCAGACTATTGTCAAAGTCTTCCCCGCGGCCAAGTACATCAATCGCTATTGAGTAAGCTTTTATGCGCTGGGCCTGCCCAGCCTTTTTCTCGGTGAGCAAGTATTTTAACAAGTCATACTGCCGTGCAGAATTACCCAAACACCCTGACTGGAATACAGGCTGCAGTATTTCGTCGACTGTCATGTGCATTTTCTGCATGCAGGCACCCAATTACATTGCAAGTTGTTGTGTGTGTTTTAAACGCCCCCCCACAGACAGGCGTCCATGTATAGAGTAAAATTTTAATTGGGAAAGTAAAAAATTCGCGGTGGGAGTGGCGTTACTAACACTGTTAATAGGTATACGTACTTATAAATTGCGCGGGAAACAACAATAATACTCTTAATGCGTGTAAATCATGATTTGTGCATGCATGTTTTTTTTCGGTTAGTTGCCCCCACACCAACGCCGAAATAGACAGGGCAAGATTACTACCCGTATCTTGCCCTGTCGCCCTTTAGGGGGGGGGGCGTTGGGGGATATTGCCAAATAGGATTGAGCTGTGTTGTTACAGTACTAAAAAACCGCCCCGTGTTTCCATGAGGCGGTTTTTGTTTTGTCAGTATGTATCTCTGCTTGGGTGGAGATAGGTTGGGGGTGTGTGATGAACGCTTCGCATATTTGGCTTTGGGCCAATATGCGAAGAAGCTCGGGAGGGCGCTTATTAAGCGCCCTAATTTAGCGCGAAGCGCTAAATCCCTTGCTTACATCATTCCTCCCATACCGCCCATACCGCCCATATCAGGCATGCCGCCGCCAGAAGCATCTTTCGGAGCTTCGACAATGGCACATTCTGTGGTCAGGATGATGCCGGCAACAGAGGCTGCGTCTAGCAGAGCCGTGCGGACAACTTTAACCGGATCGATAATGCCTTCTTTGACCATGTCGACATATTTTTCGGTCTGGGCATTGAAGCCGTAATTGGCTTTGTTTTCGGCGTTGATATTGCCAACAACAACACTGCCTTCACAGCCAGCGTTTTCAGCAATTTGACGACAAGGGTAGGAAAGTGCCGCTTTGACAATTTCGATCCCGGCTTTTTCGTCATCATTTACACCTTCGACATTGATGAAGCGGGCTGCGCGTAGAAGCGCTGTACCGCCCCCTGGAACAATGCCTTCTTCAACGGCTGCGCGGGTTGCGTTCAAAGCATCGTCAACACGGTCTTTGCGTTCTTTGACTTCGATTTCGGTGGAACCACCAACTTTGATCACGGCCACACCGCCGGACAATTTAGCCAGACGTTCTTGCAATTTCTCTTTGTCGTAATCAGAAGATGTGTCGTCAGCCTGTTTGCGGATTTGTGCAACGCGAGCTTTGATGTCTTTGGCTTTGCCAGCGCCGTCAACGACGATTGTGTCGTCTTTGGTGATGGTGACGTGCTTGGCTGTGCCGAGCATTTTGATGGTTACGTCTTCGAGCTTGATGCCAAGGTCTTCGGAAATGACTGTGCCGCCTGTAAGGATAGCAAGGTCTTCGAGCATCGCTTTGCGACGATCGCCGAAGCCCGGTGCCTTCACAGCCGCAATTTTCAGGCCGCCACGGAGTTTGTTAACTACGAGGGTCGCCAAGGCTTCGCCTTCAATGTCTTCTGCGATGATGAGCATTGGTTTGCCAGTTTGTACAACAGCTTCCAGAATTGGCAGCATTGGCTGTAGGCTTGTCAATTTACCTTCGTTGAGGAGAATGAATGGATCATCCATTTCAGTACGCATTTTGTCAGCGTCTGTGATGAAATATGGTGAAAGATAGCCACGGTCAAACTGCATGCCTTCAACAACGTCTAGCTCTGTTTCGGCTGTTTTGCCTTCTTCAACAGTGATGACGCCTTCATTGCCGACTTTGCCCATTGCTTCGGCAATCATTTGGCCGATAGAGGCTTCGCCGTTTGCAGAGATTGTACCAACCTGAGCGATTTCAGATGCAGAGGAGATTTTTTTTGCTTTTTTGAGCAAATCCTTAGCGACTTCAGAAGCGGCTTTGTCGATACCGCGTTTCAAATCCATCGGGTTCATGCCCGCGGCAACACGTTTCAGACCTTCACGCACAATGGCTTGGGCCAGAACAGTGGCAGTTGTTGTGCCGTCGCCAGCAACATCATTGGTTTTGTTCGCCACTTCGCGCAACATTTGTGCGCCGAGGTTTTCAAAACGATCTTCAAGTTCGATCTCTTTAGCAACCGTTACACCGTCTTTGGTAGAACGAGGTGCGCCGAAAGATTTTTCGATCACAACATGACGACCTTTAGGGCCGAGGGTTACTTTAACTGCGTTGGCAAGAATATCTACGCCGCGAAGCATTTTGTCGCGAGCATCTGTGCCGAATTTGACGTCTTTAGCCGCCATAATAAGTCTCCTGATTTAAGTTTTTGATATAAAAAAAGACAAGACCGGATTAACCGATAATGCCCATAATGTCTGATTCTTTCATGATCAACAGCTCTTGGCCGTCGATGGTGATTTCTGTGCCACCCCATTTGCCGAACAAAACTTTGTCGCCTTTTTTGACGTCAAGTTTCACAAATTCACCTTCATGGCGAACGCCGGGTCCTACAGCAACAACTTTGCCTTCAGATGGTTTTTCTTGAGCGGTGCCGGGGATGATGATCCCGCCAGCCGTCTTGGTTTCTTCCTTAACGCGTTTTACAAGTACGCGATCATGTAGAGGACGAAATTTCATAATATGTCTCTTGTTTATCTGGTTCAAATTATAGCCGGAGGCAGGTTCGGGCTTTTTAGCACTCATAAGCCCCGACTGCTAACAATGGGGAGATAAGGTGCGTGGACGTGGCCGTCAAGGACTCCATAAGAATAAAACCCTGATTTCTGGGTACGGCTTGGGCATGACACTGGGGAGCCAGTGGGCCAGAGGCAGAATGGGAGGCAGAATAAGAGGCAAGATGGGGCAGGATTGTGCAGTTATCTTAGCTCGCGAAAGAAGCTGATTTGAATCTGGTCTCAATCCTGTATGTCGCTTCATCCTGCTCTACGATTGGCAGAGAGACATCAAGATAGAATACGGAGCCTTGATTGAGTTTACTTGCGGCGCCCATGCTTCCGTCCATGCATTCTATGATTTCTTTGGCAATCGCGAGGCCAAGACCGGTGCCTTCGTGTTGGCGAGACAGCTTACTGTCGATTTGTTCGAAGCGTTTGAACACTTTGTCTATGTCTTTTTCCGCGATTCCTATGCCTGTATCTTTTATGGCGAGATATAGATCAAAGTTTCCGGTTTCTCCAATCTGCCCGTCCACAAAGATTGTGACCGAACCCCGTTCGGTGAATTTCATTGCATTTCCCAGCAAATTATTGATGACCTGACGGAGCCGCCCCTGATCGCCTATAAAACGTTTTGGCAGATGTTCGGGGTAGCGCATGTCCAGATGTACCCCTGATTCCAGTGCGGCTGGATTGTGCAGGGATACAAGGGATTGTAACAGCTCATGCAAGCTAAATGACTCGTAGTGAAGGATGAATTTATCTGCATCCATTTTTGAAATATCCAGCACATCATTGATAATGACGACCAGACTTTGGCCACATGTGTTGACGATTTCTGCAAACCGGTGCTGTTTTTCGTTAAGCTCGGTTTCCATAAGCAGGCCGCTCATGCCGATAATACCGTTTAAGGGAGTGCGGATTTCGTGGCTCATATTGGATAGGAAATGTGATTTTGCCTGATCTGCACTTTGTGTTTTGAAGACTTTTTCTTCAAGCTGGTAAAAGGTGGAATGCATGCTGTAGCTGAACAAGGCGACAATGACGGAGACGAGCCCAAAGGCAAAACTCGCCTGTATTGCACGTTGAAAATTTCTCATGGCGTAGAGATCCGGACTGAAAATTCCGCCTATAGGTGCGGACGTAGACACGCCGTGAAGCACCCAGACAAAAGCAATGGATACGATTCCGAAGCCGAGCACCATACGCCACCCGCTAATAAAACCGGTGAAAACGCTCCCAAGTCCTAGTAAAGGCAGCAGGGCTGTGTTGATCCCTGTGTGATCGAACATTGAAGACCCGGCAATACCCAGAAAAAGCATAAGGGTATATAGGCTTGCATAGAACAGGAATATCTTCATGAACCGCAGTAACACGACTGTGCCTGCCATAATGATACAGGCGATCAGGGCAATCCAGTGATCAATTGTCCAAGCACCATATGCATGGCTCATCACCACCATATTGGCGATCTGTACAAGCGCCATGGAACTGGCAATGACAAGCACGGCCCGGGCTCTAAACACATCACTGGTGCGTGTGAGTTGATCAATACGCAAGGCGCTTTCCATCGCGCGAAAAATTGCGTTTAGATTGCCTCTGTTTTGCACGTGCCCAACTCCTGCCCAACCATATTCGGAAGCCTTCCTTTCATACCACCCCGTATGATTGCCCAGAAAGCCATTTATTCCCTATGGTTGTGTTGTGATATAATTACAGGCTTAACAAAATATCAATTTAGCAGTATTTCGTGCATTTTGGGGCAAGTCTGGGCTGGAGAGGGAGAATAATCCCGTATTGACGCAGGCAAGGCAAATGATTACCTCACCCCCATGACAGATTTTACTGATATTTCCGGTCTTGGTTCCATTGCTGACACCTATGATGCGCTCCTCGTTGATATTTGGGGTGTGATCCATAATGGGGAGGTGCCGTTTGATGAAGCAATTGTCGCCCTTGAGCGGTTTCGGGCGGAACGCGGCCCTGTTGTACTGATCTCGAACTCGCCGCGCCCAAGCGTGGCCATTCCTGCACAATTTGACGAGGTTGGTGTGCCTCACACTATTTATGACGCGATTGTCACCTCCGGTGATGCGACCATAGACGAGTTGGCCCGGCGTGCGCCGGGGCCAGCGTTTAAACTGGGGCCAGAGCGTGATGATCGTTTGTACGAAGATTTGGCGTTAAATTTTTCCACTTTGCAGGATGCAAAATTTATTACCTGCACCGGCTTGTTTGATGACGAGAATGAAACACCGGATGATTACACGGAGCTTCTCTCGGAGGCGCGTTCTTTAAATTTACCAATGGTCTGCGCCAATCCCGATGTGCGGGTCAAACGTGGCGATAAATTGATTTATTGTGGTGGGGCTTTGGCCGAAGCTTATGCCGATATGGGCGGCGAGGTGATTTATGCGGGCAAGCCGCACCAAGCCATATACCGCCTGTCGCGGGCCTGGCTCGCCGAGATTGCCGGCTATGATATAGACCGTTCGCGGGTGTTGGTGATCGGCGATAATATTCACACGGATTTGCTCGGTGCCCAGAACGAAAACTATGATTGTCTGTTTGTGGCGACAGGTGTGCATGAAGGCAATGCGGCGCAAGTTAATGCATTGTTGGGAAAACATGGTGTTTTTGTAAAATATATGCTTTCGTCTCTGCACTGGTAACGCTACATTAGAGACCTTGTATATACCCGCTTATTAGAGAGAGCATGATGACCAATACACCTACGCCGAAACGCGGCTATTATCTGGACGAATTATCTGTGGGCATGTTCGCAGAGACATCAATGGTTGTGTCCGGCGATAAAATTGACACATTTGCCAATCTGTCCGGAGATTTTAACCCGATCCATGTGGATGAAGAATTTGCCAAAACCAGCATGTTTGGCAAACGCATTGCGCACGGGGCTTTGTCTGCCTCGCTGATTTCTGCCATTCTTGGTAACGATCTGCCGGGGCCGGGGGCCGTGTTTGTCGAATTAAATATGCGGTTTCGCCGTCCTGCTTTCATAGACGACGAGATTACGGCCCGCGCCGAAGTGGCCGAGATTAATGAACGCACCGGACGGGTGAAGATGAAGGTCTCGTGTTCTGTCAACGGTAAGCAGATCATTCGCGGCGATGCGGGTGTGGTTGTTCCCAAGCGTCCCGCAGAAGACTAGCCCCTTATGCAGCGCATAAATCATTATACGGGACTGGACGCGTCCGAGCGCGGGGCTGTGATTGCGCTTGGCAATTTTGACGGTTTGCACCGGGGTCACCAAGTGGTGATCGAGACCGCCGCCGCAGTGGCCAAGGGCCAAGGCATGCCTTTGGCAGTTGCCTGTTTCAGGCCACATCCTAGCCGGTTTTTCCGTCCTGATACACCGCCATTTCGGTTGATGAGTTCGCGCATGCGCGCCAAAATTTTGAAGGAAATGGGTGTGCAATATGTGTATGAAATTCCGTTTGATGCGGCGTTGACATCTATGGACGACGAAACATTTGTCGAAACCGTTTTGCATCAGGGTCTCGGGGTTAAGCATGTGGTTGTCGGGGAAGATTTTAAATACGGCAAAGCCCGTTGTGGTGATTTTGACAGCCTTAAAAAACATTGTACGGCGCGCGACATTGGCGTCAGCGGTATTGCGCCTATTAGTCTGCATCAGAGTTATGGCAAATACGGGTCTACGGAAATTCGTGAGGCTTTGCGTGAAGGCGATGTGTTTTTCGCGGCCCATATGTTGTCCCGCCCGTGGATTGTGGACGGGGAGGTGGTTAAAGGGGATCAGCTTGGCCGTACGCTCGGCTTTCCGACCGCCAATATAGATTTTGCCGATCGTATCCGGCCACGCGCCGGTATTTATGCGGCCGAATGTCGGCTTGATGGTGAAGAGGCATGGTTGCGCGGTGTTGCCTATGTCGGTAAACGGCCCACGGTCGAGGGCAGTGATTACCGACTGGAAATGCATATTTTTGATTTTGACGCCGATATTTATGGCCGCATTCTTGATGTCGCCTTTCGCACCTTTATTCGTGATGATGTGAAGTTTGATGGTCTTGAGGCCCTGACGGTACAAATCAAAAAAGATGTGGATGGCGCACGGGCTATATTTGGTATGATGTAGATCAGTACGTATCGTGTGTTTTGGTGTGAGGGTTTATGATTTCCAATCAACGTGATAAATTCGATATGCCCGACGATGTGGCCTATTTGAATTGTGCCTATATGTCGCCGCTTATGCATTCGGTCGTGGCGGCGATGGGGGAGGGCATAGTTTCTAAAACCCGGCCATGGACGTATCGTCCCGAGGATTTTTTTACCCCTGCCGAAGAGTTCCGTACGCTTGCCGCGCGTCTGATACATGCTGATGTCGAGGCGATTGCCGTCATTCCGTCCGTCAGTTATGGCATCCAGATTGCCGCCAATAATTTGCCTTTGTCAGCGGGTGGTGAGATTTTGCTGATCGAAGACCAGTTCCCGTCCAATGTGTATGCATGGCGTGAAAAGGCCAAAGCGTGTGGGGGGCATATCAACACAATTCCCCGCCCCGAAAATGGCAACTGGACAGAGGCGGTTTTGCAAGCGATGAGCGTGCGCACGGAAATACTCGCCCTGCCAGCGACCCATTGGGTAGACGGAGGCTTTCTTGATCTGGAAAAGATTGGCAAGGCGGGGCGCGATGTCGGGGCGGCGCTCGTGCTTGATTTAACCCAATCCCTTGGGGCGATGCCGTTTGACGTGCGGGCTGTAGCGCCTGATTTTATGATTTCGGCCTGTTATAAATGGCTGATGGGGCCATATTCGCTTGGCATGATTTACATCGCGCCGCGTTGGCAGAGCGGTGTGCCGTTGGAGCACACATGGATGGGCCGGGCCGGATCAGAAGATTTCTCGCGCCTTGTCGATTATCAAGACCGGTTTCAACCGGGCGCACGCCGGTTCGATATGGGGGAGAAATCCAACCCTGCCCAATTGAAGGGGGCCAGTGCGGCCCTGTCTCAATTGCTGGATTGGGGTGTGGAAAATATCAGTGAAACTCTGGGGGCGCGCAATAGTATTGTTGCGGATCGTGCACGGGGCATGGGATTAAGTGTCGTGTCTGATGGTTTGCGTAGCCCTCATTATCTGGGCATAGGTTTTCCAAGTGGAATGCCGGAAGGGTTGCCGGAGATTTTGGCTGTGGAAAATATATTCGTGTCTGTGCGGGGGGATGCGGTGAGAGTGACGCCACATCTGTATAATACAGATGCGGATATAGAACGGTTGTTTGATGTGTTGCAGAAATTGATGGCCTAGTGGCTCATATCCTTTCTGGCTCTCCTCACATCCTCGCTAGCTTTGTGTGTATCCCTATGTTACGCCGCAGATATGAAATCTTTGGCGCTCATATGTTTTCGAATTATAGGCCCGGTCTCTTAAACTGGGGCCGGGATATGTTGCATGCACACCACAAAGATTTAACATAAAGAAATTCTCATGACTGATACCAATACGCGCGATTATCGCGAGACCCTGTTCCTCCCGAAAACCGATTTTCCTATGCGGGCCGGATTGCCGAAAAAAGAACCCGAATGGCTGGCCCATTGGAACAAAATCGACCTGTACAACACCCTGCGTAGCCAAAGCAAAGGTCGGACACCTTACATCCTGCATGATGGCCCTCCCTATGCCAATGGGCATATTCATATGGGTACGGCTTTGAATAAAATCCTCAAAGACATGATCACCCGCGCCCATCAAATGATGGGTTTTGATGCCAATTATGTGCCGGGCTGGGATTGTCACGGCTTGCCGATTGAGTGGAAGGTCGAAGAAGAATTTCGCGGGAAAGGGCGGACCAAAGATCAAGTGCCGGGGTCTGAATTTCGGACCCGTTGCCGCGAATATGCGGGGGAATGGCTTGGGATACAGCGCGAGGAATTCAAACGACTTGGCGTGATCGGGGATTGGGAAAACCCCTATATGACCATGAAATTCGAGAGCGAGGCGATCATCTGCGGCGAGCTTCTAAAAATTGCCAAAACGGGCCAGCTCTACCGTGGTTCCAAACCGATCATGTGGTCACCGGTTGAGCGTACGGCGCTGGCCGAGGCGGAAATTGAATACGCGGATCGTCGGGCAACGACGATCTATGTAAAATTCCCGGTCGTGTCCGCAAAGGACGAAGCTCTGGTCGGCGCAAATGTGGTGATCTGGACGACAACGCCGTGGACGATCCCTGCCAACCGCATGGTGTGTTTCTCCGATAAAATACAGTATGCGCTGTATGAGGTTACGCAGATGCCGTCCGAAGAGGAACTTGGGTTTGCGCCATGGGCCAAGCCGGGCGATCAATTTATCATCGCGGATGATCTTGCCGAGACGGTTCAGGCGGCGGGTAAAATCTCCGATTGGAAACGTGTATGTGATGTAGACCCTACCGGGTTTATTTGTGCGCATCCTCTCAAAACTATGGATGGGAATGAGGGGAAGTATGATTTTCCTGTGCCTTTGCTAGAAGGGAGCCATGTAACAGCCGAGACGGGTACAGGCTTTGTACATTCTGCGCCTAGCCACGGCGAAGATGATTATATCGCGTGGATTTCAAACCAGAAAACACTGGAAGCTCTTGGTATTGATCCGGCCGTGCCTATGACCCTTGATGACGATGGGTGTTATACGGATGTGTTGCCAACCCGTTTTCAAGGTTTGGACGTTATCCGTACCTCTGGCAAGAAACGCGGACAGGACGGCAAAGCCAATCCTGAAGCGTTGAAAGCCTTGATGGAATGCGGGGCGTTGTTGGCGCGCGGGATTACCGTTTTGCGCGATGCCCATTCCTGGCGCTCGAAGGCGCCTGTCATTCGTCGCGCGACGCCGCAATGGTTTATCTCCATGAACAAGGATGGTTTGCGCGACAAGGCACTGAGTGCGATCAAGGACACGAAATGGTATCCGGCGCGCGGCGAAAACCGCATTACGGCGATGGTGAAAGATCGTCCCGACTGGTTGATTTCGCGTCAGCGCAATTGGGGTGTGCCGATCACGCTCATTGTCAATACCGAGACGGGGGCTTTGCACACGGACTTGCCGCAGGCGGACGAAATTAATGCCCGTATTTTGAGTGCTGTCAATGCGACAGGTGTTGACGGGTGGTTTGATACCCCGATTGAAGACTTGATGGGTGAAGTGTCGGCTGAGGGCTGGGAGAAGGTCACGGATATTTTAGATGTCTGGTTTGATTCGGGCTGTACCCATGCGTTTTGTCTGGAGACCCGCGATGATTTAACATGGCCTGCGGATTTGTATCTTGAAGGTACGGATCAGCATCGGGGCTGGTTCCAGTCTTCTTTGATGGAAGCCTGTGCAACCCGTGGACGCGCGCCGTATAAAGCGGTGCTGACCCACGGATTTGTCATGGCCGATGATGGTCGCAAGATGAGTAAATCCCTTGGTAATACGGTGGCGCCAGAGAAAATCATTCGCCAGTTTGGCGCTGAAATTCTGCGTCTGTGGGTTGCCAGTTCCGACTTTACCGAAGATTTGCGTATTGGCGATGAAATCATCAAGACGTCTGCGGATGCCTACCGCAAACTGCGCAATACACTTCGCTATATGATCGGGGCGCTGGACGGGTATGACGAAACTAACGCCGTTGAGTATGCAGACATGCCCGCTCTCGAAAAGTGGATTTTACACCGTTTGAGCGAGCTGGATGGTCAGGTGCGTAAATCATATGCGGAACATGATTATAAACGGGTGTTCTCGACCTTGTTTAATTTCTGTACCAATGATTTGTCGGCGTTTTATTTTGATATCCGCAAGGATGCTCTGTATTGCGACCCGCTTGACAGTACGCGCCGTCGGGCTTGCCGTACGGTTATGGACGCGCTGTTTAATCGCCTGACCTTGTGGCTTGCACCGATCTTGTGTTTTACCATGGAAGAGGTTTGGCAAACCCGCAAAGGCGGCGAGGTTAGCGGCAGTGTACATTTTGAGGTCTTCCCCGAGACGCCCGATGGCTGGCGTGATGATGAACTTGGTGATTGTTTTCAACAGTTTATACGAGACAAATCAAAAATTACTGAAACATTAGAAGGAAATCGCAGAAATGGTGAAATTGGCTCAAGTCTTGAGGCACATGTTGATGTAAAGCCGTTAGGGGTTTTCTATAATACAACCAAATTCTTATTTGGGGAAAGCCATGGGTTGGGCTACCGGTACGAAAATCTTGAGAATCCTGTAGATTTACTTGCTGACTATCTTATTGTGAGCGGCGTTTCTTATAGCGATGCAATACCATCGCAACAAAACTCTGAGTTTGTTGTCCGTTCACTTAAAGAGAACGTGCGCGGTTTTCAGAAGTGTGAGAGGTCCTGGAAATATTTCATACCGGAAAATGGTGCGACCATAACACCGCGTGACGTGTTGGCCGTTCAGCAATGGGACGCGGTGCATGGTTAAACTTCGTAAGAACTTGTGGGTGTGGGCCGGGGCTATTCCTTTGTTCGTTATCGCTCTGGATCAACTGACCAAGGCATGGGCGATCAAACAATTTGATGTCCCCCACAATATTTGTGCGATTAACCCGCATCCAGACATGAAAATCGAACTGAGCCCGGTGTTTGATCTGGCTTTGGTGTGTAATCAGGGGGTCAGTTTTGGCATGTTGTCCAGCTCGTCCATGATCACCCGTACTGTCCTGACCTTGTTTGCGCTGGGTATGTGCGGGTTTTTGCTGACATGGCTGAATAAGGAAAAGGACAAGCTTATGTCCTTGGCGCTGGCTCTGATTATTGGCGGGGCGATTGGCAATGCGATTGATCGGGCGCTGTATGGCGCTGTGACAGATTTTCTGAGTTTTGCCGACATTTACTTCATATGGGTGTTCAATGTGGCCGATAGTGCCATCACTTGTGGGGTGATCGGGTTGTTGCTGGCGATGTTTTTGCAATACAGGGTCGAGAAAAAAGCCGCAAAAGATGTGTAAAATCACCATAAGTTAACTTGGCTTAAGCGTAAAATCCCGCTACATAGCTAAGAAATTACAGGAGTCTTTAATGACAGCGCGTACAATTCTAGTCGGCCTTCTGGCTGTTTCCACTCTCGTAAGCACCGGATGTTCTTCGGCGTCCAAAGCTTTGGGCATGAAAAAAACCACTCCGAACGAGTTTAATATTCTGACCAAACCGCCATTGGTTGTGCCGCCGGAATATAATCTGCGTCCGCCAAGAACGGGCGAGTTGAATGTTGAAGAAAAATACGCAACGGCGGCCGCGCGCAGAGCGCTGTTGGGAGAAATTGATCCGGCTCAGCCTTCACAGGGTGAAGCTCTTTTAATCGCCAAAGCTGGCGGTAATCGCGCGGACCCTGCCGTACGTGTGATTATTGACGGGCAAAATTCTATTGAACGCAAGAACCGTGGCTTTGCGGATCGGGTGATTTTCTGGAAAAATGGTCAAGCTTTGAAAGCGGACGGTACGCCGCTTGATCCGGATACAGAAGCTCGGCGCATGAAAGCCGTAAGCTCTGCGACAGGCGGTGAACCCGTCAAGATTAAACGCCGCCCGTCCGGTGCCAAACTTCCCGGGCTTTAAGAGTATACATTTTACATTCCCGGTCAGGCCTACGGCCTTCCGCGCCTCTTGTTATTACTTTCCGTTCACCCCTGCGAAGGCTGGGCCTCTTTATGCATTCCCGGTCGGGCCAAAAAGCCCTCCTCGCCTCTTGGATGTTTAATAATACCATCAAATTTATCGACCCTAGTCTGATTTCAGGCTAGGGTTTTCTTATGTCTAATTCTGATCTTTCGATTCGCAGGCTTCCCCAGCACACCATTAACCGCATTGCGGCGGGTGAGGTGGTTGAACGCCCTGCCAGCGTGATAAAAGAACTGGCCGAGAACGCTCTTGATGCAGGGGCGCGGCAAATCGATATCCGGTTCGAAGCCGGAGGCCGGCGCTCTATGAGTGTGACAGATGATGGTCGGGGGATGAATAGGGCCGAACTTGAGCTGTGTATCGAACGCCATGCCACATCTAAATTGTCGCCAGACGAGAACGGGGAATGGGATCTTCTTAATATCTCCTCCATGGGGTTTCGCGGCGAAGCTTTGCCGTCCATCGGTTCTGTTGCCCGACTGACTATTACCACGCAAATTCTGGATAGTGGTGAAGCGTGGGAGTTGAACGTGGAAGGCGGTGAGGTGAGTAAATCCAGACCCGCGCCGCGTTTTGGTTTGTCCGGTACACGGGTAGAGGTGAAGGATTTATTTTATGCTACGCCTGCCCGTTTGAAATTTCTTAAAACCGAACGGTCTGAAAGCCTGGCCGTTTCCGATATGGTCAAACGGCTTGCGATGGCACGTGCGGATGTTGGATTTAGTTTGCATAATGGCCAGAGATCTACGCTCAGCTTGCCTGCGGAGACAGATAATGAAGAGGGGCGGCTTAAACGGCTTGCCGATATTCTCGGGCATGATTTCCGTGATAATGCTCTAAAAATTGACGCAGAGCGTGAAGGGGTCAAACTGACAGGGTTTGCCGGATTGCCAACATTTTCGCGGGGGTCATCAACCCATCAATATTTGTTTATCAATGGTCGGCCTGTGCGTGACAAGCTGTTGTACGGGTCTGTGCGCGGGGCGTATCAGGATTTTCTTGCCCGGGGCCGTCATCCGGTTGTGGCCTTGTATGTGGAACTTGATCCGCATTCCGTAGATGTCAATGTGCATCCGGCCAAAACCGAGGTTCGGTTTCGCGACCCTGCGATTGTACGTGGCCTGATTGTGAGTGCCTTGCGGCATGCTTTGGCGGGGGCAGGGCATCGATCTAGCACGACGACATCGCAATTTGCGCTCGGGAAACTTCAAGCAGAGGGTGGGTTTAGGCCCCAGACGGGTGGCGGCTATCGTCCACAATTTGGTAGCTACCAAGCGCCGTCTACACCTGACGCGGCGACCCAGCCTTTAATTGACGGGTTTTCTGCGCGCGTCGAAGAAATGCCGGAAACATTTCAAAACCCAGTTTATGGCCAAGACGGAGTCCCGGGAGAGGCAGGTTTTCAAGCTCATGCCCAATCTCAGGCCGCAGATTATACGGCATACCCGCTCGGGGCAGCCCGTGCCCAACTCCACGAAACCTATATTGTGGCGCAAACCACTGACGGCATGGTGATCGTTGATCAACATGCGGCCCATGAACGGCTTGTTTATGAACGGATGAAGGAAAATATGGAGGGCAAGGGCGTTGAACGCCAAGCCCTGCTTATCCCCGATATTGTCGATCTTGGGGAGGGGGATGCGACCCGCGTGTTATCGCGCACGGAAGAGCTTGCCAAAATGGGGCTGATCATCGAACCATTTGGCGTGGGGGCCGTGGCGGTCCGTGAAACGCCTGCGATTTTAGGGGAAATGGATGTGCAGGGTTTGCTGCGTGATCTGGCGGATGATCTGCGCGATTATGACGAGACCCTGTCGTTGGCCGAGCGTTTTGAACATGTCTGCGGAACGATGGCATGCCATGGGTCCGTGCGGGCGGGGCGGCGTTTGAACGCCCAAGAAATGAATGCTTTGCTCCGCCAGATGGAATCTACACCGCATTCGGGACAATGCAATCACGGACGTCCAACCTATGTGGAGCTGAAACTGGCTGATATTGAACGGTTATTCGGGCGGCGGTGATTTTAAGGTGGATTTTTGGTTTATATGTTCGGCATATACATGTTCAAATAATGAAAATAATTTATAAGTTTTTGAATGTAATTTTGTATGAAGGTCTGAAAACTCTATGAATTTTTCATGGGCTATTTTACGAAGTGATGCTAAATTATTTTCTGTGAATGCTTTTAATTCCTCATCTTCCTCGTAGACCATATTCCATAACTGTAAATCACTAAAGTTTTTAATATCTGCTAAAGGCTGGTCCTTAAGTGAGTGTTTGTGGATTAGTGTGTTTCTAAATTGAGCGTAGGGCGTAAGCAATTTTCTAATGTCTTTTATTGCTTTTGTAATTTGAGGATAGGTCGTCACTTTTACATTTGATATTATTATGCTGTGACGCACATGTTCTGGAGATAGGCCTATGTCAAAAATTGCATTTACCATTTGTAAAAGACGATCATAAATTGAGTTCAAACGAATATAATAATTTTCAAGTTCATATAAAAAATCTATGCCTTGAGCAGGAGACGTGGCTTTTTCGAACTTTTGTATTCTATTTATTGAAAGTTGAAGCTGTTGGAACCAGTGATCATAAGCATTTATAGACTGAGCCGATGTTGTTGCATAATATTCTACCTGAGTATAAGTGTCGTCTTTCGAAAGGATGTGTTCAAGGCCGTATTTGCGCCATACTTGCTCAGTGTGAAATAGCATTGCCTTGAATAGTGGGTGGTTTTCAAAGGTTTCTATGATTCCACTCCCATAAACACCACCTTAGCCGCCCCCCATACCCGCATGTCATGGACTTCATAGCCGCGTAAATTTGGTTCTTCGTCTTTGTCCATTTCGTAAATGATTACCGCACTGTCTGCGAGCAGGCCTTGTTCGCCGAGTCTGCGTAGGACGGGCCTAGCGAGGTTTTTGTTGTAAGGGGGGTCGAGGAAGATGTGGGTGAAGGGGCCTTTGAGATTGCCCGGTTCGATCCGTAATTTGGTGGCGTCGCGGCGGTGCAGGCGGGTGATACCCGCGAGGCCTATTGTATCAACATTTTCGCGAATGGCGGCGCGGGCTTTGGGTTCTGTTTCAACAAATAGGCAAAATCCGGCGCCGCGCGAGAGGGCTTCTATGCCGAGGGCACCAGAGCCGGCAAAAATATCGATGATGCGGGCGTCTTCGTTGAACGGGAGCGCGTAGTCGGCGTGGGCCAGTATATTAAAAATGCTTTCGCGGGCTTGGTCCGAGGTTGGGCGGGTTAATTTCCCAGACGGGGTTGAGATTGTCCGCCCTTTAAATTTTCCACCAACGATCCTCATCTCCGACGGCCTCTATTTTTTGGCGCTGGAGCAGGTTTGGATTTGTTGGGTCTAAAGCCTTTTTTGCTTGGCTTTTTTGTGGGGCGCGTATCTTTTTTGTCATCCTCGCTTTGTGCAAGTTGGGGATTGTATCTGCCGCCTTTAAAATGGGATTTGGCGTTAATTTTCTTACCGCCTTTGCCATACGTTTTTCCAGGTGTTTTCCCAGAGGTACTTATTGTACCTTTGTGACGGGTTTCAGGGATGTCGAGGAGATGGCCAACCTGATCGCGTAAAATACGGTTGGGGACTTCTTCCACGCCAGCTTTGAGTAAATCTCCTAGCTGGAACGGGCCATAAGACAGGCGAATGAGGCGGTTGACCCGCATATCAAGCGTTTCAAAGGCGCGGCGAATTTCCCGGTTTTTGCCTTCACGGATAGTGATGCTGATCCACGCATTGCCGCCTTGTTGTTTATCAAGCTTGGCTTCAATCGGACCGGTGCGGACACCGTCGATGTAGACACCTTTTAATAGGCTGTCGAGTTGTTCTTGGGTTGGGCGGCCATAAACGCGCGCACGGTATCGTCGTGCCCATCCGGTTGCGGGTAGCTCGAGAATGCGTGCCAGTTCTCCGTCATTGGTGAGCAGGAGCAGGCCTTCCGATGTCATATCAAGTCTGCCGACAGAAATAACGCGGGGCAGGGTTTTAGGGAGATTTTCAAATACGGTTGGACGGCCCGCCGGATCATGATGGGTGGTCAGTAATCCATCCGGTTTGTGATAGCGCCACAGGCGTGCGGGTTCTTTTTTATTGATGGGGGCGTTGTCGACCAGAATATTGTCCTTGGCGGTGACAAGAAAGGCCGGCGTGTCAAGCAGGGTGCCGTTGACACTGACCCGTCCGGCTTCGATCATACGTTCCGCCTCGCGGCGTGAGGCGACGCCTGCACGGGCTAAAGCTTTGGCAATGCGTTCACCTTTGGGCTGGGCATCTTTAAGCTGGGTGCTATTAGGTGTGGGTTTGTTGTCTTGAGATGACACTTGATTTATCCTGCAATTTAGTCGACTTGATAAAATATGAAGTCTGACGAACAGTATATGCGCCAATGTATAGGCCAAGCGCAAGCGGCAAGTGCGCGTGGCGAAGTACCTGTAGGCGCACTCGTCGTTAATCCGGTTAACGGCGAGGTCTTGGCGCGTGCTGGTAATGCGCCGATCGGCATATGTGACCCGACGGCGCACGCCGAAATCCTGGCTCTACGCGACGCGGCCTATAAGACGGATAATTACCGTCTGAGCGGGCTGATATTGTATGTGACGTTGGAGCCTTGCACCATGTGTGCGGGCGCGATTTCCAATGCGCGGATCGGGCGGGTTGTGTACGGGGCGCCTGATGCGAAAGGCGGCGCGGTTGCGCACGGGGTTCGGTTTTTTGAAAGTGCAGCCTGTCATTCAAAACCGGAAATTACAGGCGGGGTGCTTGCGGATGAATGTGGGCAAATTTTAAAAGATTTTTTCAAAGCGCGGCGTGGCAAATGAGATTTGCCCGACAATCCTACCAACCGCTGCCTATACAGGTCGAGCCAGCGCATACGCGCAAACAAATGCTTGCGGGGTACGCGATTGCGGCGGGTGGTTCGGCTTTGTTTTCGAGCAAGGCGATTTTTATCAAATTGGCATATGGGAGCGCACCAGAGCTTGATCCAATGACGTTGCTGGCTATTCGTATGGGGTTGGCCGTGCCGATTTACATACTCATCGCTATATGGGCGTTTCGTTCTCCGAAGACGCCGCGCCCGTCCCATATAACCAAGCGGCATTATTTTGCGGCCGGGGCGATGGGGTTATTGGGGTATTATGTTGCCAGTATCCTTGATTTCACCGGACTGCTTTATCTTACCGCCCAGTTAGAACGGCTTATTTTGTTTACCTATCCCGCCTTTGTTATGGTGTTAGGGGCCATGTTTTTTGGCAAACGCATTCGGGTCGCTGGGTTGGTTTCTATGTTGATTGCCTATTCAGGTCTGGCCGTGATTTTTGCGCGTGGATCAATTGCCAGCGGCGAGCATGTGCTCTTGGGATCATTGATGGTGTTCGGGGCGGCGTTTTCCTTTGCGATTTTTCAGCTGATTGCCGGTAAGCAGATCAAAATATTTGGCAGTGCGCTTTTCACCTGTATGGCGATGATCTGTGCCGGATTTGGTATTTTGACCCATTTCGCGGTCGAGAGTGTTATCACGGGTCAGTTTGAGCGCTTGCATCAGCCCAAGGAAATCTGGTTGCTCGGGGCCGGTATTGCTGTCGTGGCGACGTTGATCCCTTCCTTTATGATCAATATTGCGTTGGGGCGTATCGGGGCACAAGCGGTGGCAGTCGTCGGAATGGTCAGTCCGCTTGCAACTATTTTGCTTGCCGTGACATTGTTGAATGAGCCGTTCGGGTTTGTGGATGGTTTGGGCACGGGGTTGGCTATATTTGGGATCGGGCTGTTTACCTGGTTTGCCCAAAGGGACAGGAAGATACCTACAGCCAGCCCAGCAGACTGAGGCCGCGCCAAAGATAAACCACACCGATGACACTGACCAGCCAGCGTGTGTATTTACGAAATCCTATATCGCTCATACGTTTCAAGATACGCGTTCCGATGAACGTTCCGGTCATGATGAACGGTATGGCGGCAAGGAAGAACCAGGAGGGGGGCAGGCTGCTTAACCCGTGGGCTTTGAGCAAAGGAATGCCGAAATAGAATATTTTCATAACATGGGAGGCGAACATGGTGATGGCTTTGGTGGCAACAACCTGATGGCGGGGCATGTCGCTTCTGACGAAGAACATATCAAGGGCAGGCCCTGCAACCCCCGCAACAAGATTGAGGCCAGTGGTGCAAAATCCGCAAAACACGGCGTGCATCGGGGTTTGTATATCCAAATGAACGAAACGTTTGGGGAGCCATAGCAAGACAGGCAAAAGCCCGAGTGCACAAAACAAAACACCTTTGGTTGGCACATAAGACGCAAGAACCAAGAGAAGAATTGCAGGGAATGACCCGAGGGCGATCTTGAAAAACACATCCCAGCGGATGGCGTCGCGTAACAAAAAAGCACGGTAGGCGTTGGAAACGCTTTGCACAGCCCCGTGCACAACCATGGCTTCGGCCACGCCAAGAAAACTGACGATCACCCCCATGAAGATTAAACCGCCCGCCATGCCGAATATGCCGGATATACAGGCCGTGATCAGGGCCGAGAACAGGATGAGGGCGAGGACATTAAAAGACATAATTTTCTCTAACCCTTTGCAGATAATATGGAAAGCGCTAAGAAGGTTTATGATTGCAAAGCATAAATTCTGGCGGGTTCTGACCCGTATTCATAAATGGGCCGGTTTGGTGATCGGATTGCAAATCGTGCTTTGGTTTGCCAGCGGTTTTTTCATGAGTTTTTTCAGTATTGATAAGGTTCACGGCGATCATATGGCCACGAAACATGTGGCGCCGATCATGACGGAACACGTCATTTCGCTTGAACAGGCTCTGGCTTTGTATCCCTCCAACGCGGATCAAAAAATCCACGGTATACATTTACGCTCGGCACTTGGTGCCCCTGTGTGGGAAATAAACGGTAGTGCAGGTGTTGTTCAAATTGATGCTCTGCGCGGTACGATTTGGCAGGGTATTGACGAAGCAAGTATCAGGGGCGCTGCGCAGAGTTATTATATCGGGGAAGGGCAGATTAAAACTGTTCTCAATCTGGATGTAGCGCCGAAAGATTACCGTAAAGGCGTTCCCATTTGGCAGGTGATTTATGATGATCGGGCTAAAACGCGCCTGTATATTTCTCCCGATACAGGCGCGTTAATCAATGTGCGCACACGTTTGTGGCGTGTTTTTGATTTTATGTGGATGCTCCACATCATGGATTACAAAGACCGCGATAATATAAATTTGTGGTGGTTAAAGCTGATCTCGTTCTGTGCGCTTTTGTTTGCACTTAGTGGTGTTGGCCTTGTTATACACCGTGTGTTTTTAAGGCCTAAGCGCAAACAGCAAAGACTTGATCTCAAGTCTTAATCTAGGGCCTTAATGCCTAATCTTTATCCTTATAAACCTTGCCGCCTTTCATGACGAAATCTACGTCATAAAGCTCGGTGATATCCGTGAGAGGATTGCCGCTCACGGCGATGATGTCGGCAAATTTTCCGCTTTCTATCGTTCCGATTTTGTCTCCCATTTCGATATGCTCGGAAGCGGTCACTGTGGCGGCCGTGATGGCTTGCATCTCGCTCATGCCAGCTTCGACCATATAGCCGAACTCGCGGGCATTTATACCGTGTCGGGAGACGCCGGAATCTGTGCCAAACGCGATTGTGACACCGTTTTCATGGGCAAGCCGTAGCATTGACAACATGTTTGGCCCAACTTCAAGGGCTTTTACTTTGGACGCGGGGGGTAACCAATCCTTGTTTTCAGCCCAGTCAACAACTGTCATGCCTGCCAGCACGGTCGGGACTAAAACCGCATTATTTTTTTTAAACAATCGGGTGGTTTCCGCGTCCAGATAGGTTCCGTGTTCGATGGATTTCACGCCGGCTTTTAGCGCAGAATCAATGCCGGTTTTCCCGTGGGCATGGGCGGTGACTTTGCGACCCATTTTGGCGGCTGTTTGGACAATGGCCTCCAGTTCGTCTTGAAAAAACTGTTGCTCGGTACCGGCGGCCGTGTTGGAAAGCACACCGCCTGTTGCGGTGATTTTGACCACATCCGCGCCCGCCTTAATGGCAGTGCGGGTTGCGCGACGACAGTCCGCAGGGCCGTCACAAATTGTCGGGCTGTGGAAGACTTCCAAAACTTTGGCGCTATAGCCATGGGTATCGCCATGTCCACCGGTTGGGGAGACGGCGCGACCGGCGGCGCGAATACGCGGCCCGTCGACTTTACCGGCATTGATCGCATCGCGTAGAGCGAACACTTCTTCCGGTCCGCCGACATCCTGTACGCTGGTAAATCCGGCCATCAAGGTTTTTTGGCCATTGACCAAAGCATCATAGGCAATATCGCCCGGACGTTTTGTCACGCCTTCCAAACGAATGTTGGGGCTCCATTCCATACTTAAATGCACGTGGGAATCGATCAGACCGGGTAAAACGAATTTATCTTTTAGATCGATGATTTCGACTCCGTCCCGAGTGGTGTAGCCGGAGGTAATTGCCGTGATTTTATCATCCACAATTGTAATGGTTTGCCGGGTTAGCGGGTTTTGACCGGGATGTGCCAATACAGTGCCTGCGTGGATCAGAATTGTGTCTTGAGCGAAAGCTGTGCTCGCAAATGCCACGCAAGCTCCGGCCAGTAAGAGTGTTTTAAATGTTTTCATGGTTTTCCCCTAAAGGGCTTGCTTCGCAATGTCGCGACGACAAAACCCGTCCGGCCAGTCAATGGCCTGATCTATGGCAGTATAGGCGCGGGTGATCGCCTGTTCAATAGTAGACCCGTCAGCAGTTATGTTGAGGACCCGTCCACCGGCGGCGACCAATTGACCGTCATCTGTGCGTTTGGTGCCCGCATGAAAGACCTGCACACCTTCCATCAAATTTGCCGCATCGACGCCTTTAATCGGGGTGTCTTTTTCGTAAGCGCCCGGATAGCCGTTTGCGGCCATTACCACATTTGCGACAGGGTTGAAGCTCCATTGTGGTTGTGGTGCTTTGTCGAGCTCTCCTTTACTCGCAGCGATCAGAAGCGGCAGAAAATCCGTTCTCAGCCTGCGCATCAGAACCTGACATTCAGGGTCGCCAAAACGGGCATTGTATTCAATCAGTTTTGGCCCTTCATTGGTCATCATAAGGCCGGCAAAGAACACGCCGATAAAGGGCGCGCCTTCTTGCGCCATGCCGCGCACGGTCGGTTCAAGAATGGTCTCCATGATAAGTTCTACTGTGGTTTGATCAAAATCGGGTACAGGAGAATAGGCCCCCATGCCGCCGGTATTGGGGCCTTTATCGCCGTCAAAGGCGCGTTTATGGTCTTGGGCTTCTATCAAAGGCATGACGATATTTCCGTCTGCGAGGGCGAAGAATGAAATTTCATGGCCGTGCATAAATTCTTCGATGACAACGCAAGAGCCTGCTTCGCCAAATTTGCCCGAGAAAAATTCGTTCAGCTCGGATTCTGCAATCTCTCGGGTTTCCGCGATCACCACGCCTTTGCCCGCAGCCAGACCGTCCGCTTTCAAAACATAGGGGGCTTGCATTTCGCCCAGATAAGCTTTGGCATCGGCCAACTCCGTAAACACGTCATAACGTGCGGTGGGGATGTTATGACGGGTACAGAAATCTTTGGTAAAGGCTTTGGAGGTTTCCAGCATGGCGGCTTTTTCGGTTGGCCCGAAACACAATATGCCCAGCGCGTTTAACCGGTCAACCAGACCGAGTGCCAGAGGGGCTTCCGGCCCAACAATCACGAAATTAATGCTTTCGTTTTGGACGAACGAGATCAGGCTTTCGATATCATCGGCCGCAATGTTGACGCAGTCTGCGATTTCGGCAATGCCGGCATTTCCAGGCGCACAAATCAGGTGCTTGCACAACGGGCTTTGTAAGATTTTCCAGGCTAAGGCGTGTTCACGCCCGCCGCCACCAACCAGAAGAATTTTCATATCCACGTCTTTCAAGATAGGCTATAGAATACCCCCACTATATGACCGACTCGCGCTCAAGAAGAAAGAGGTTTTCGTTAAATGAACGAAGCAAATATATCCGCTAATGCTCCCAGTAACGCACCCAGCAATGCACATGAGTATTCGGTTTCCGAATTGGCGTTTTCCCTCAAGCGTACGGTCGAGGAAACCTATGGCCGTGTCCGGGTGCGCGGCGAGTTAGGGCGGGTTGTCATTGCTAAGTCTGGGCATATGTATGTGGACATCAAAGATGACAAGGCCGTGATTGCTTCGATCATGTGGAAAGGCTCGGTTTCGCGTTTGTCGGTGCGTCCCGAAGAAGGCATGGAAGTTATAGTCGAGGGTAAGCTGTCCACCTATCCCGGACGCTCCCAGTATCAGCTGGTGATTGACCGCCTCGAACCCGCAGGGGTAGGGGCGTTGATGGCTTTGTTGGAAAAGCGCAAGAAACAATTTGCCAGCGAAGGTTTGTTTGACGAGAGCCGCAAGGTAGATTTGCCGTATTTGCCGCTCACCATCGGGGTAGTGACATCACCGACAGGGGCAGTTATTCGCGATATTTTACACCGGATAAGTGACCGGTTTCCGGTCAGGGTTCTGGTGTGGCCGGTTTTGGTGCAGGGAGATCGGGCGGCCGGGCAAATTACCGAGGCGATTGACGGGTTTAACGCTATGGGGAGCCATCCCGATCTAGTCAGGCCGGATGTGTTGATTGTGGCGCGGGGTGGTGGCTCCATCGAGGATTTATGGTGTTTTAACGAAGAAAATGTTGTGCGGGCGGCGGCAAATTCAACCATTCCGTTGATTAGCGCGGTCGGGCATGAAACCGACTGGACGCTGATTGATTATGTGGCGGATAAACGGGCACCAACCCCGACGGCGGCGGCAGAGATGGCTGTGCCTGTGCGGGCCGAATTGCTGGATAGTGTCGAGGATTACGCATTGCGGATCAAGCGGGGGCTCAGCCGGACGGTCGAGCGTAAAAAACTGGGGTTGGGGGCTGCAAAACTGCCGCGTTTGGAAACGGTTTTGTCTGGCCCGCGTCAGCGGCTTGATTTGGCATTGGGGCGGCTTTTGCCTGCGCTTGATGTAAACCGTCGGGCCCATGAAAACCGGCTTGAACTGCTTTCGAGCCGTTTAAGACCGGATCATTTAACCCAGGATATTGGTCGTCGTCGTGATCGTCTTGAGAATGTTTCACGTGAAACATTTCGCAGTATGGGGCGGATTGTCGAGCGGGCCGGGGAGCGGCTTATGCGGTCCTCCAAACTGCTTGAAGCCTATAGCTATCAAGGGGTTTTGGCACGTGGTTATGCACTTGTTACGGATGCTGATGGGACATTGGTACGAAAAGGTAAGTCTTTGAAAGATGGCCAAGCTGTTAATTTGACCTTTAGCGATGGCCGTCGAGGGGCGGTGATTGACGGAACGTCCGCACCCAGAAAGAAATCTGTAAAAAAGCCACCTGCAAAAAAACCAAATGAAAAGCAGGGCGCCCTCTTTTGATTTTGCTTCGAGTAGTGTAGAAGAGCCTCATGTTAAATTTTTCAAACACGAACGGCGAAGCCAAGCTTCATTATGGTTCGTCCGATTTTATGATCCTCGAAACAGGGGGCTATGTTGTGTGTGCAGTTACAGGCGAAAAAATCCCGCTTGATGAGCTTAAATACTGGAATGACGACGCCCAGGAAGCCTATATTGACGCCGGTGCCAGCCTTAAACGATGGCAGGAGTTAAACTCTTGAGAAAGGGGTTTAGTCTTGCCTTTGCAGCCGCTCTCTTAAGCGCAGCTTGTGGGCAGGTTGAAAGTGCGGCTCTGGAAACGTTTATTTCCTGCACGGGTGTTCTTGAACAGGGTGGGGCGGTGCTTTGCTCTACGGTGCCAAATGCCAGTGTTGAAATTGGCGATGTGAAAACAATGTCTGACGAACAGGGTCATGTATTGATCGGGTTTGATCGGGATGCGCCGACCCATGAAACTATTACCGTCACGGCTGTTGGCGCAAATCCACATTCCCAAACACTCACGATCAAGTCCCGTGAATTTGGCGTGCAACGTATTGACGGATTACCACCGTCTCAGGTGTCCAATTTCACGAAACAACAATTGGCCCGCATTCGGGCGTCTTCTGCACGCAAGAAAATAGGATTTGCATCGCGCGAAACCGCTATGGGATTCCGGGACGGGTTTGTGCTTCCAGTGGAAGGTACTAAAACTTCCGATTTTGGCAATCAGCGGATTTTAAACGGTGTGCCGAAACGCCCTCATTACGGCGTTGATATTGCGGCCCCTGTCGGGACACCGATTTATGCGCCTGCGGATGGTGTGGTTTCGCTTGCCGATGATGATTTGTATTTCGAGGGTGCGATGGTTTTGCTTGATCATGGGCAGGGGTTGATTTCCATGTATTTGCACATGAGCGATATTATTGTCGAACCGGGGCAAAAGATAAAACGCGGCGATAAAATTGGCGAAGTCGGGGCCAAAGGCCGGGTCACGGGTCCGCACTTGTGCTGGCGGTTGAAATGGCGTAATCGCAACCTCGATCCTGAACTTCTAACCCGATGGCCCACCGATGAATAAACCTGCAAAAGACTGCCAAAGCATGCGCGATGTTCGCACAGAAGTGGACAGGGTTGATCGTGATCTGGTGCGCTTAATTGTTGAACGCCAGTCTTATATGGAAGCTGCGGCCCGCATCAAAACCGACCGTGCAAGCGTTTATGATTCTAATCGTATCGAAGATGTGGTGCGCAAGGTGAAAGCGGCGGCTACAGAAGCAGGCCTGAGCACCGAAATTGCCGAACCCGTTTGGCGTGAGTTGATCAAACAATCGATTGCCTATGAATTTAAAGCGTGGGACCGGCAGAGAGAAGCCGGTTAGGGTTTTTTCCTGTACATTTCCTTTGGCCAACGCCTGTGCACCCAGAACCAGTCGGTCGGGTTTTCGCGGATATGTTCTTCAACGAAGCTGGTGATTTTCAGGACACCGTCGCGAATATCCGCAGTTCTATCGTCTGTTTTTTGTAGCTTGATGGGTTCGTGGATTGTTACGCGAAAATTTGCGCCTTCGGTGCGCACAATTGACATGGGGATCAGCGGTGCTCCGGTTTTTATGGCAAGGCGGGTGGGGCCGGGCGCGGTCATAGCGCCGACGCCGAAGAACGGCACTTCTATGCCTTCGTTAAATTTTTGGTCGTTGAGCAGGGCGACGCTTTGGCCAGAGCGCAGGGCGTGGATAAGTTCTTTTGCGCCTTTGGCGCCGGATTTTGCCACCATCAGTTTTATACCGTAGGCGGCGCGCTGTTGACGGATACGTTTGTCGAAATACGGGTTGTTTGTGGGACGGTAAGTGACGTGAACGGGGAGGTTCGTTTGGGAGAACACGGCGGCCATAAGCTCCCAATTGGCAAAATGTCCCGAGACCAGTATGGCCGCTTTACCGTCTTTTTTCAGTTTTTCGAGCCGTTCAAGCCCGATCACTTCTACGCGGCCAGACCCATCAAAAACCTTGATCCGTCCTAGCAGCGGGAACTCCCCGAATGTTCGCCCGATCCGGTTCCAGCTTTCGCTGAGCCATGTATTGATTTGTGCGTCACTGGCGTCTGGAAATGCCACGCGCATGCCAGTTTCGGCAATGTGGTGCTTGCTGGTTTTGGGGCCGATCCACTCAAATAATCTGCCGGAAAATGCGGAGATTGAATCCAGAGAGAACGGGGCCATGCATATGCGTACACTGTCGTAGGCGAGAACTTCGAGCCGCCATAAGAGGTGTTTGAAAAATCCCGGTTCTGCTTTAGCCATTAGGGTTTTGCTGCCGAGAGAATGGGATGTAAAACCCGTCTTAAGTTTAATTCATCCTCGAATATAACTGAAACGGGCCAGACGTGGACATGTTTTTTATAGGCTTTGGGAATACGCACATAATCTTTCTCTGTCGTGATCAATTGCGCGCCATATTCGCCTGATAGTTCCAGCAAATTCTTCAAATCCGTATCTTTATAGGCGTAGTGATTTGCAAACGGCATGCTTTCTACCAATTCGGCGCCTTCACGGAGGAGGGCATCAAAGAACTTATTCGGACGACCAATGCCGGCAAAGGCATATAGTTTTCCTTTGGGAGGTGGGGATTGGGAGATAAGGCGTGCCGAGATGACAAGGTGTCCTCTGAGGGTTTCCAGCAAATCTTCGTCGACAACATAATCTGCACTTGGCTTCATAAGAATAACGGCGTCTGTGCGGGCAAGGGCGGCACTGACAGGTTCGCGAAGTGGCCCTGCGGGGAAGACGCGCTCATTGCCAAATCCAATTTCCGCATCGACAACCAGCAAGGATAAGGTTTTCTTTAAAGACGGATTTTGATGACCATCATCCAGAATAATAACTTGTGCGCCTTGTGCGGCGGCGGCCTTGCCGCCGTCTCCACGACTGGCCGCGACCCAGACCACGCCGTGGCGTGCCAAGAGCAGGGGTTCGTCGCCCATTTGGGCGGCAGTGTGTTTTGGGGTGACAACCATAGGGCCTTTTTCTGTGCCGCCATAGCCACGGGTTACGACAGCTGCGCGGAGACCTAAGCGGGTCAAGCTTTCGAGAAGATAGGCTGTGACGGGTGTTTTTCCAGTGCCGCCAACACTGGCATTGCCGACACTGATGACGGGAATACCGGGATCATAGGCGTCCGTTTCGCGGATACGTTTGGCGGTTGCACGGCCATAAAGCCATCCCAGTGGTGAGAGAAATGTGCGCAACATCGGCGCTGCATCCCGACCATGTTTAATATTCCAAAATTCAGGGGCGCGCATTATGCATCTTCTTTTGTGTCAGAATTGGGGAGGAGTGGCGCCAGTTGCTCCCAGACATAGTCGAGAACGGCATCCCGGCTTTTGGTGTATTGTAGAGCGGCATGGGCCTGGGTTTTGCACGCTTTGGGGTCTTGTAAAAATTTGAGGACGGAAGGTGCTAACTCGTCTTCAGATAGAATGCGGGTCGCGCCGTCAAACCTGAACAAGGCCATATAAAGCTCGGCAAAACTGGAAATATGGCTTCCGGCAATGATGGCACTGCCTAGTCTTGCGGGTTCCAATGGATTGTGCCCTGATAAATCCTTCAACAATGATCCGCCAATAAAACTAACCGTTGCGACCCGGTACACGAGGCCCATATGACCCATACTATCAAAAATATACACGTCAGTTTGTGGCGTTGGCATCAGACCGCTTGAACGGCGTATGGACGACAGGCCCGCCTGTGTCAGTATGTTGATAATGGCTTCGGCCCGTTCGGGGTGGCGGGGTGCCAGTAGAAGTAAGGCACCCGGGCAGTTGGCTTTAATGTCGAGTGCGGCCTGTGCGATTAATTCTTCTTCGCCTTTGTGGGTGCTGGCCGCGCACCAGACGGGGCGTTTCCCGACTGCGTCGTTTAAGGCTTTGTGCTCGCGCGTATCGACGCCTAGGGCGGCGGCGGCATCTTTTAGATTTCCCGGGCTTTCAATATCCTTTTCCATGAGCCAGCTGAGACCATCGGCGGTGGCTGTATCGGCGGCGAGGATAAGATCAAAACAGGAGAGTAGAGCCTGGCCTGATTTTTTGCCGCGCTTGGCCCAGCGCTGGATCGATTCTGCACTCATGCGGGCGTTTAGCAATGCCATCGGGATCGCGCGCTTGTGGGTCATCATGATCATATTGGGCCAAAGCTCGGATTCGGCGAATATCGCCATGTCCGGTTTCCAGTGATCGAGGAAATTTTGGACGGCTTTGGGATGATCGGCAGGTGCGTATTGATGGCAGGCATTTTCGGGAAGGCTTTTGGCCAATAGTTCCGCGGAGGTGACGGTTCCGGTTGTGATGACGATATGAAACTTTGGGTGTTCGCGCAAAATTTTGTTGATGACCGGCATCAGCATTTGGGATTCGCCAACACTGGCCGCATGCATCCACACAAGGTGCCCGCTCGGGCGTTCTATAGCGCTAATACCGTCTCGTTCAGCGAGGCGGGTCGGGTCTTCTTTACCGTTATCGGCGCGGCGTTTGAGCCAAAATGGCAAAGCGGGCGCCAAAATCCGGGTTGCGCCGCTATAGGTTTTCAGAAGGCCGGTTTTTTTCACGAGACTTGCCTGCGGCTCGTTTGTTTGGACGCGCGGGCTTCGGCAGGCAAAATTGGCGTGTTGCCAACGCTCTTGTCTGCTGCTTGTGTGGCCATGTTGAGCATGTTTTCGAAGTGTCCCCGTAATTGTTCAATCTGTGTTTCGCTTGCATCGGCAGGCACACTCAGAGGGCCAGCAAAAACAATTTTCCCCCGCCCAAAAGGTAGGGGGAGCATAAACCGATCCCATGAATTGAACAGGACTTTGTTTGACGTTGACAGGCCATAGGCCAGAAGCGGCGCGCCGCTTAGTTTGGCGAGGCGTAGGGGGCCTTCGCCCATGCGCATGCGGGGGCCGCGCGGGCCATCGGGGGTCATGAAGATACAATCTCCGTTCTTGATGGTTTGTATCATGTCGCGCAAGGCACCTGCGCCGCGTTTTTCTTTATCTTTGAACTTGGCTTTGCGGGAGCCTCTGATGACGCCGAGCCGTAAAAATTTTGAGGTGTAGGCCACCAGATTTCCGTCGCGGGATTTCGAGATCAAGACATGGGGTTTTTGTTTCATCTTTGACCAACCGGCCGTTGTCATCAAAAACCTTGAATGCCATGCGCAGGCGATGAAGCCCTCTCCGCTTATTTGCAAGGGGGCGAGGACGTCCGTGCCGTCAATTGTCCAGCGCGTGGTTCTACGTACCAATCCCATATAGGCGGCCAATATAAGGGCGAGGCCGACTTGGATGAATTTCAGGTTCATGAACCGTTTGAACAATGGGGTGCTCCCTGCTATGGCTTTGCCAATACTAATGTGAATATTGGACATAAGGTACCAAGATACAAGACTTCTATGACACTTGATTTAAATACACAGCAGGGCCGAAAACAGGCCTATCGGGATTTGACGTGGGGAGATCACGGGTTTTTACGCCTATGGTTCGATAACCAGCACCATATCGGGGGAGGAATGTATCGGGCTAACCAGCCTTCGCCCAAGCGAATCGCGCAATTGGCCAAGGACGGCATTAAAACAATCCTGAATTTGCGCGGCGAAAGCGACAAAGGTTATTACGCCCTTGAGAAAGAAGCCTGTGAGCGTCACGGGATTGCTTTGGTGGATTTGCGGATGTATTCGCGCGATACGCCAAAAAAACATAAATTGCATGCATTAAAAGAAGCGTTCGAGACGATGGAATACCCTGTGATGATGCATTGTAAATCCGGGGCTGACCGGACGGGGATTACCGGTGTTTTGTATCGGCATTTTCATATGGGGGTGCCAATTGCTGAAGCGGTCGAGCAATTAAAGTTTAAATATTTACATGTGAAGGCCGGGAAAACCGGCATGCTGGATTTCTTTTTTGATGATTATCTGTTGTATGCGCGAGAGCATGAGATCAGTTTTCTGGATTGGGTTGATCAAATCTATGATCCGGCGGATGTAAAGGCGCGGTTTATGTCCGGTTGGATCGGCAATACGATTTCCGAGAAAATTCTGCGGCGCGAATAACAAACGATTGCTAGCTGAATTGTAGAGCGCGGAGCTTGGCGTAGAGGCCGTTCTTTTGCATAAGCTTGTCGTGGGTGCCGCTTTCTACGATTTTGCCTTTATCAAGGACGAGAATGCGGTCGGCTCTGCGCACGGTCGAGAGCCGGTGGGCGATGACAAAAACTGTGCGACCTTTGGACAGAGTGTCGAGGGCCATCTGGACTTTGGCTTCTGATTCGGCGTCAAGTGCACTGGTGGCTTCGTCGAGGAGCAGGATAGGGGCATCGCGGAGCATGGCGCGGGCAAGGGCGATGCGTTGGCGTTGGCCACCGGATAATTTACCCCCGCCTTCGCCGATCAGGGTTTGATAGCCATTGGGGAGTTCCGTAATGAAGTCGTGGGCGGCGGCAGCCTTGGCGGCATTTTCAATCTCGTTCTGGCTCGCCCCTTCGCGGCCAAAACCGATATTGACGGCGATTGTATCGTCAAACAGGATGATGTCTTGGGAGACGAGGGCCAATGCATTGCGCAAAGAGTGTAGGGTGACATCTTTTATGTCATGGCCGTCAATACTGATCTGTCCCGAACCTACATCATACAGGCGGGCGATGAGGTTTATGATGGTGGATTTGCCGCCACCGGATGGCCCGACAAAGGCGATGGTCTCGCCGGGTTTGACGGTGAAATTTAAATTGTGCAGGGCCTGTGTGCCGTCTTCATAACTGAAACTTACCTTTTTGAAGGCGAGCTTGCCTTTGACCTTGGTGAGGGGTTTGGCGTTGGGTGCATCGACGATTTCGGATTTTTCGTCAATCAGTTCGAAAATACGGTGCAGGGCGGCGAGACCTTCCTGAACAACATTGTTGAGAGTGCCAAGTGCGCGCGCACGAGGGCTGATAGCGAGGATGAGGGCGAGAAGTCCGGCTATGGCTCCGGCTGTTGTATGGCCTCCAGCAACGCGGTAAACGCCGAGCGCGAAAATGCCGGCGACAGCAATGCCGCCCAATACTTCCAAAATAGGGTCGACGCGGGCTTTGTTGGTGACGAGAGTGAGATAGAGACGTATGCGTTCATCAAAAGACGCCCCTAGACGTTTCTGTTCATAGGCTTCAAGGCCATAGGTTCGCACCATACGCGCCCCGGCAAAACTTTCGCCAAGTTGTGAGGTGATAATGCCTATCTGGGCTTGGGCCTCGGCAGAATTGCCGCGCAACCGTTTGGAAATTGCGATAATCGGAAATGCGGCCAGCGGATATACACCCAAGATTAACAAGGTTAGGAGCCAATCGAATTGTATCATTACGACGATACAAAATAAGATGGTGAGCAGTTCGCGCACAAGATTGGTCATGGTGCGGAGCAAGGCTTGGGTGAGGATGGTGACATCGTTGGTGAAGCGCGAGATGAGTGTACCTACCGGTTCGCGTTGAAAATGTGCGAAGTCGGCGCGATGGATGCTTAAGAACATGGCTTTTTGCAAACTGCCAATTGTGTTGAGAGCTACGGAATTTGCCAATATATTTTGTAAAAACATAGATGTGCCCGAGATGGCCGTCAGGCCGAGCACAGCCGGAACAATTGTGCGGGCGAAGGTTTTGGCTTTGTCCATTGCGGACACAGGATTGGCTGCGCCGTTGTCTAAGTCTTTGGCCACATCAATAATTTGTGCGATGAGGAAGCCATAGGCTGCGGTTGTTGCCGCCAATATAATCATAAAGAAGAAGGCAAGGAACAGCCGCGCTCTGAAGGGCCGCACATATTCCTTCCACAGGCGAGCGATTAAAACCTTGTCGCTACTGGGAAGTTTTAAAAGATTGGTCTTGGCCACCTAGCCGATAATCCCGTCATTATCAGGGTCGATCAGTTCGTGGGCATGCAGGATGAAGAAGCGCATATGGGCATTGTCGACAGTGGTTTGGGCGGCGCTTTTCCACGCTTCATAGGCTTTTTTGTAATTCGGGTACGCGCCGATATAGATCACTTTCTCAAGGTCCATAAATTCGGTTTTCATCGGGTCGATTAATTCTCCGCCAATGACAATATGGAGGAGTTGGGTTTGGGTTTCTTTTGTAGGTTTGCGGTCAGACATTTTTGTCTCCAAAACTTTTGTGTTGCCAGCAGTGCTGGCTTTGACTTGCTCTAATAACAAAGGGTGTAGCGCGGGGCTAGCACAAATAACGCCATTATTTGATGTGCTTTGGCTGGTGAAATTGAAAGCGAGGCCTTCCAAATCGGTAATGATGCCCCCACTCTCCGTTGCGATCAGGGCTGCGGCCGCTAAATCCCAATCGGATTTGGGGGTAAAGGAGACCGTCGCGTCACATATATTCGCAGCCACCATAACAATGCGGTAGGCCATGGAATTGCGGATGCTGATCTGCATATCTGGCCATCCTAAACGCCGGAATTTACGCGGATAGCCGATCATGGTGCAGTTTTCAATATGATCGCACGTGCCCGGTTTGATTGTGGTTCCGTTCAGGCGTGCGCCACCGCCTAACACGGCTTCAAACATCTCTTCCTTGACCGGATTATAGACAACGCCCGCGACAGGTTTCCCGTTTTCGGTGACGGCGGCACAGATTGTAAAATGGGGGCGACCATCCATAAAAGCACGGGTGCCATCTATGGGGTCTATGACAAAACTGCGCGTGGAGCTTTGGCGGGAATAATCGTCTTGGGTTTCTTCCGACAGCCAGCCATAATCGGGGCGTGCAGGTTGTAAAACAGCTAGTAAATGATCATTGACGGCAATGTCGGCTTCGGTGACGGGGTGGTCGTTTTCTTTATGCCAGCTCTTTGTATTGCCGCGATTATAAAAGTCGCGAGCAATGGTTCCAGCTTCGCGGGTGGCGCGGACGAGCAAATTTAAATCTGCCTTATGCGCCTCCGTTGCTCTAGTCACCGGCAATGACCATGTTGGGGATCAAAATGCCGGGGGTTGCAATTGGGTGCTTAAAGATAAGATCATTGGCCGGGATCAGGGATTTGAACATGTCATTGAGATTTCCTGCAATTGTAACCTCGCTGACCGGATAAGTACGTTCGCCTTTTTCAATGGCAAACCCGGTAATGCCGACACTGAAATCTCCGGTGTTGGCGTTGATGGAGGGGCCGAACATTTCTGTGATCTGTAAGCCGTTGCTTATTTCTGATCTGAGAGCTTCCGGGCTTTTCTCGCCTGCATGTAGATAGGTGTTCGAGCAGGCAACGCCGGGCGGGGATGACATGCCGCGGGCCGCGTGGCCTGTGGTTTCCAGATCAAGTTGATTGGCGACAGAGGTGTTGAGCAACCATGTTTGCAAAACACCGTCTTTTATCAAATCGAGAGCTTTGCACTGTACGCCTTCGCCGTCCCATGGGTGCGAACCGGTGCCGCGTTGGCGAAACGGGTCATCGGTAATGGTGATGTTTTTGCCAAAAACCTGTTCCCCCATTGCGTCTTTTAAAAATGAAACGCCGCGGGCAATGGCCGGGCCGGAAATTGCGCTGATAAAGGCGGATAGTAATTGGCCCGAGACACGGCGTTCGAACAGTACGGGCATATTGCCCGAGCTCATGCGTTTGGCGCCCAATCGTGCTACGGCCCGCTCTGCCGCTTTATGGCCAATGGCTTCGGGCGTGGGGAGGTCTGCGAAGTGGCGGGTATCTACGTAATCATAATCACGCTCCATGCCGTTCCCGTCAGAGGCAATGGCGGAGACGGAGAGGCCATGATGGCTTGAGCGCCAGCCTTGGGAAAACCCGTCACTGGTCATGAAATATAAAGCCGAGCTGACCGTATTGGCATTGGCGCCTTCGGCTTGCTGAACACCCGGCTCAGATAGGGTTGATTGCTCGATCCGTTTTGCGCGTTCAAATAAAGTATCTGCGTCCATCTGTAGAGGATCAAACAAATCCAGATCAATAGAGGTGGAGGCGAGTTTGTCCAGGTCTGCCAAGCCACAATAGGGGTCTTCGGGGGCGAGCTTGGCCATGGCCACGGCCCGTTCGGCCAGTTTGGAGAGCGAGCTTGTCGACAAATCAGAACTGGATACACAGGCCTGTCTTTGCCCGACAAAAACCCGAAGGCCAATATCTTTGCCTTCGCTGTTATCGATGTCTTCAAGCTTGCCTTCGCGCACGCCGATCGACACGGATCGTCCGTGTGCTGACAAGGCATCGGCTTTGTCGGCTCCGTAGTGTTTGGCGAGGCGTAAAAGTGTTTCTACAGTCGGCTTTAAATCTTCAGGATTTATATGGGTATTTGCAGGTTTTTTCATTTGCCGCTTTTAACATTGTTTGTGTGGGGGGCAAGGGGGTTTCTCCCTTTAAACGGTTGACTATATAATGACTTGAAACAATAAATATCCGGCTTCAACAATCAATACGCCGAAGGTGATCATCATGCCGAACACGCGCGGGTTGGTGGCACCAATGCTTTTGGAGAGACCGAAGGCATGCAAGACGCGGCCCAAGGTAAATGCAGTCCCAAGTGCGTGAAGCCAGAGAGGGGTTGCGCCGAGACTGGCCATAAGGAGCAGGCCGAGCAAGGCGATAGGTGCATATTCGGTGAAATTTGCCTGTACGCGGATGCGTTGTAGCAAAGCCTCATTGCCGCCGTCGCCGAGACCGATTTCGTTTTTCTTGCGGACGCCAATCACTCGGATACTTAAATAGACAAGCAAAAGAATGTTCAGGGCTGTGTAGAGGGCAACAATTTCAAATAAGGTCATAAAAATCTCTCTTTTGGGTTAGCTCTTGATTATAGATAGAATGTCTTTGGTCTCAAGTGTGGCGGCCCTTTCCAAGGCTTGTTTATGTATTTCAGCCGGTTGCCCACCCTGCACAATAATCTGGGCGTTATAGATAAAGGTCGGGACGGAGTGGATGCGCAGGTGTTGGAAATAGGCCATTTCTGTTCGGATTGTATTTTCGTCACGGCCTTGGTCGAGAAGCTCTTGCACGAGGGGGCCGTCCATACCTATGGATGTGGCGATCTGGCTTAGGGTTTGTATGTCGCTAATGTTTTGGCCATCGACGAAGAAGGCTTTGAACAGGGCTTCGGATGCAAGGTCGGCCTTGTTTTGCCCTGCCGCCCATTTCATCAATTGGTGCGCCTTAAGTGTGTTGGGGCGGATGGAGATATTATCAAAATCAAAGGCAATGCCTGCCGGGCCGGCTGCATGTTCTAAATGGGTGCGCATGGATTTGAACCGGTCTGTTTCTCCGGTTTTAGAGCCGCCAAACTTTTTTTTCATATAGTCTTTATACGGCGCACCTTCGGGCGGCACATCGGGGTCGAGCATGAAGGGGTGCCAATTGATCCGAACTTCATATTGCGTATCGTGCAGTGCTGTATCCAGATATTGTTTCCCCAGCCAGCACCATGGGCAGACGATATCCGAGACAATATCAATAATGACGGGATTCGTACTCATATGCCTTTATAGGGTTTTTATAAGGTGTGTCGTGTAATATTTATGCACTCGGCACTGACAAATATGTATGGCGTTAGATCAGGGCCAGAGAGGGGAGCACGAGCAAACCCAGTGCGGCAATCATATACCAAACAGAGATTTTATCCTCGTTAAAGGTTTCGAGCTTCAGTTGCATAAGTGTCCTACTTAATGAACGTCTATGTATTTAGAGCGGTGATTCGCACGTTAGAATACCCCGAAACGGCAAATTCCGAAGTACAAATTTTGAATAGGGGTTATGTTATCTAGATAAACAGTATGGAAGGGGCGATTAAAAGCGCCAACGCACACACCATTAGCCATATGGGCGTACCTTCGGTTGCATAGGTTTCAAGTTTTAATCTCATAAGACCCTGTTTTGCTATATCAGGGTGTATTATAGGCCGAAACTTTCCCATTTGGCCGTGATTTTCCTCACAATCTCTGCATCCATTTCAATTTTTTTACCCCATTCGCGTGGCGATTCGGCGGGGAATTTATTGGTGGCGTCGAGGCCAATTTTGGAACCAAGGCTTGGTTCGGGGCTGGCAAAGTCGAGATAATCGATAGGGGTATTCTCGATTATGATCGTATCACGAGCCGGATCCATGCGGGTCGAGATGGCCCACATGACGTCTTTCCAGTCACGGGCATTGATGTCGTCATCGACGACGATGATCCATTTTGTGTACATGAATTGACGCAAGAAACTCCATGCGCCCATCATCACCCGCTTGGCATGGCCGGGGTAGGCTTTTTTCATGGAAATCACGGCGATGCGGTAGGAACACCCTTCCGGTGGGAGCCAGAAATCGACGATTTCAGGGAATTGTTGTTGCAAGAGCGGGATAAATACCTCGTTGAGGGCTTCGCCCAGCACGCTCGGTTCGTCCGGTGGACGGCCCGTATAGGTGCTGTGATAGATAGGGTCTTTGCGCATGGTGATGGCGGAAAGCTTGAACACCGGAAATTTTTCAACCGAGTTGTAATAACCGGTATGGTCGCCGTAAGGGCCTTCGTCCGCATATTCGTCGAGCATTACATGGCCTTCCAGCACAATTTCGGCGTGGGCGGGGACTTTGAGGGGCACAGTTTTGCACTCAACCAGTTCCAGTTTTTCGCCGCGCAGGAGGCCGGCGAATTGATACTCGCTCAGGGTTTCGGGTACGGGGGTTACAGCGGCTAGTATAGTGCCGGGGTCAACTCCGATCACAATAGCTACAGGCAGAGGTTCGGGTTTTTCATTCTTCCAACGCTGATGATGTCCCGCCCCACCGCGATGTTTCAGCCAACGCATAATGGCTTCACGAGGCCCGCGTTTTTGCATGCGGTAAATGCCGAGATTGTAATCGTCAAGCGAGCTATCTGTTGGCCCTTTTGTTACCACGAGCGGCCACGTAATGAGCGGTGCAGGTTCGTTGGGCCAGCAGGTTTGAATAGGGAGTATATCGAGGCTGGCCTCGTCGCCGATCAGGACGATCTCTTGCACAGGGGCTTTTTTGACCGTTTTCGGTTTCATGGTCAGTGCGGTTTTTAGAATAGGGAGCTTGCTCCACGCATCCTTCATGCCTTTGGGTGGTTCGGGTTGGCGCAGAGCGGCCAGAAGCTCGCCGACCTCGCGTAGCTCTGCGGCTGTCGTGCGTTCTTTGCCGCCCATGGTGACCCCCATGGCGACACGTTTAACCTTGGAGAACAGATTGATCAGGACGGGCATGGAGGACGGTGTCCCGTCTTCTTTAATGACGTTCTCAAATAAAACTGCAGGACCTGTTTCGACGAGCCTGCGTCCAATTTCTGTCATTTCGAGATTGGTGGAAACGGGTTCGCTCACCCGCACAAGTTCGCCGTCTGCTTCCAGCTTGGCAATGAAATCTCTAAGGGAGGTGTAGGCCATGATTATCTCTTGGTCGCGCCGATGCGCGCCTCGTTGTTTGCGTTATGTATTCCCGCTTGTTCGCTCATGCTCATGCTTTTTGCTATTCAAACTTTGAAAAGTCGGGTTTGCGGCGGGACATGAAGGCGCTGGCCGCTTCGATAAATTCTTCCGAGGACAGGCGGGCGGAAAACTCACGGCCTTCAACGTCCATGCGCTCTGTCAGGCTTTCGGGTGCGCGGCGCATCAGGGCTTTGGCCATGCGTACAGAGCTGGGCGGCAGTTCGGACAGGGTTTTGATCTCTGCGGCAGCTTTTTTATCCAGTTTTACAGTTTTGAAAACCCGTGTGACAAAGCCGAGGCGCAGGGCGGTTTTGGCATCAATTTTTTTGGAAAGCAATAAAAGTTCGGCTGCTTGCTGATGGCCCATGACCGCAGGCATGATTTGAGACGAGGCGGCCTCGGGGACGAGGCCCAGCGCCGTAAACGGTGTTTGGAAACTGGCACGTTTTGAACAATAGACCAGATCACAATGAAGTAACATGGTGACGCCTACGCCGACAGCCAAACCGTCCACTATGGAGACCATGGGGGTTTTTGTGGTGATGAGCGCATCCAAAAAGCGCTTTACGGGGGCCATTGCGGCTTCGCGCCCTTCGGGATTAGTGGCGGCGATTTGAAAATCGACCATGTCATTGCCCGACGTGAAACATTCCGGCACGCCTTTGAACACAATTACGCGAATGCCCGGGTCTTTGTCAGCGCTTTCCATGGCTTCGGCGATAGTTGTGTACATGGCCCGTGTGAGCGCATTTTTTTTGTCTGGCCGGTTAAAGCTGATGGTACGTACACGATCTTTATCGCTCACAAGGATATGGTTGGTCATGATTATTTCAATTCGAGTTGGCTGGCTACGTTCAGAAATTTATAAATGGTTTGCATTTCTGCGTCTGTAAAGTCTTTTGAAAGCCGTTCGTCAAGACCGCGCAGGCTATCCATGACCTTCTCGCGCTTTAACAGGCCGCGATCCGTAAGGTGCACGCTTTTCCCGCGCCCGTCACTTTGTAAGGCTTGGCGGGTGACAAGACCGGCTTTTTCCATGCGAGAGACCAGTCCGGTAATGGCTGAATTGTTATGGCCCACGCCTTCCGCAAGCTCTGATAGCTGGCAGCCATTATGGTAGCCTAGATAGACCAGAGCTGTCGCTTGGGCTGGCTTGATATTTATTTGGGAAAGGACGAGCCCGGCTTGACGTGACAAGCGCCCGTGCGCATGGGCGAACACGGCAAATAAACGGCGATGGGTCGGGCGGGCGATCGCCATAGGGTTTGTCTCCGAGAAGACAAACCCTTACACATCTAAACTAAATTGTCACGATATATGAAGACGTGACGTGGTTATTTTTTCTTGTATTTGCCAATGCCGCATTGACCGCCAAAATCGGCAAACATCTGGTTTGGTTTCGGAAGGCTGATCGTGACCGAATTCTTGGCGGCCATCGAAATCGTAATGTCTTGCCCTTTGATCGCAGCGTTATAAAGCCTGACAGCTTGCTTGCGGTTTCGTGCAGTCAGTGTTTGCAGGGTGGGCTTGAATACAAATTTACCCAAAGATACAGTTTCGCCTCCGTCGAGCGTCATTTTAACATCGCGCGTTTTGGAGCGACGACTACTCTTCTGCATGGCCTCTTCCCAGTTTTGCGGGGTGAGGGAGATGGCGGCTCTGAGCTTGTTGTTCTGGCAGGAGAAAAGCATGCCTGGCTCTGTGTTATTGGTTGTGTACACAAGCTCGCCTGCGACTGAGAGGTCTTCGCGGTTTGCCGTGAAACTCTCTCCGGTGTTGGCGAGGCTGGTGTCTGCGGCTGTCCAGGAATTGCCCTGTTCTGTCATGGCCGCGCTCGCGAGGGAGGAGGCGAGGAATGTTGTGGCTATACTCGCGGTGATGAGTGTTTTTAGAGGGAATGTACGTGTCATAGGGAACTCCTTATTGCTGTTTATCAATATGTATAATTTCTGTTTATCGATAAATATAAAAAGGAGCAACACGTGAAATATTAAATTTTGTGCATGTTTATGCCCATGAAACGCATTGTTTTGTGTCTCATAGGCATAATTTTATGATGTGAGGGCTGTTAAGGGGGTGAAACCCGTCCTAAGTCGGGACGAAATCCAGAGCGACCCCGTTATTACAATAGCGCAAGCCGCTTGGTTTTGGGCCGTCTTTGAACACATGGCCTTGATGGCCGCCGCAACGTGCGCAATGGTATTCTGTACGCGGGAGAACAAGTTTGAAATCGCGTTTGGTTTCGACATTGTTGGTAATCGGAGTGTGGAAGCTTGGCCAACCGGTGCCGCTTTCAAATTTGGTTTCGGATGTAAACAAGGGCAGGGCGCAGCCCGCGCAAACAAATGTACCTGCGCGTTTTTCGGCGTTAAGGGCGCTACTGAAAGAACGTTCCGTGCCTTCTTTGCGCAGGACGTAAAATTCTGCGTCGTCCAAACGGTCTTTCCATTCGGATTTTTTAATGTGCTTCCAGTCAATATTTGTGTCCATTATATCCTCCGTGTTGAGGGTGGGTTTGGCAGATATTTTCGTTTGAGTATATGCGAGCACACCTATGCCTGCGAGCATTGAAAGTCCAATTTGACGTCTGTTGAGCATGTGTATCTCCTTTATTAGGTGTGGGTATACACATTTTCAGCCCGTCATACTACTGACAGATCATAACAAGTCCGTGAGGGCAAATCCCGCTATCAGCAAAAGGGCGGCCCATAAATTTGATTTGAACAGATTGAGACACAGTTTTTCATTATTTTGGTTCAGACGTAGAGTTTGCCACCCTAGATGCAGGGCGAAGGGCAGGAGGCAAAGTGTTCTCGCGAACGACCCAGGTGGAATTGTCAGGGCGCCCACGCACAGCACGATTGTCAGCACATAGCTGATCCCGACACCGAGTTTAACTTTTTGCCCAAACAGGCGGGCCGTGGATTTTACGCCGATCATGGCATCATCTTCTTTGTCTTGGCAGGCGTAGATAGTGTCATAGCCAATCGTCCAGAACATCAATCCGAAATATAATGCCAAAATCTGTGGATCAAGCGTGCCGGTTCTTGCCGAGTAGGCAACCAGCACAGCCCAGTTAAATGTCAGGCCGAGCCAGGCTTGTGGCCAATAGGTGATGCGTTTCATAAATGGGTAGGCGGCGACAAGCCCGAGAGACGCAATGGCGATCATTTGCGAAAACCTCGGGAAAAATGAAAGGATCAGCAGGCCAACCAAACACTGTATGATTAACCAAGCCCATGCGGCTTTGAGGCTGAGCGTACCAGCCGCGAGAGGACGTAGAGCCGTGCGCTCTACCTGTTTGTCCAGATCGCGGTCGACAATGTCATTATAGGTGCAACCCGCGCCGCGCATGGCGATGGCACCAATGAAGATCAGGGCCGCATATTTCAGATCAACAATGTTTAAGTTTGTGCCGGTGTTGGCGGCGACGAAGGCCAAGCCGACCCAGCCGGGTAGGGCCAGAAGCCAGATGCCGATGGGGCGATCATAACGCGAGAGGCGCAGAAACGGGCGCGTTTGTTCCGGCATTTGTTCGACCCATCCTTGAGGAATACTGTCTTTTATGATTTGATCTTGTTTCATTAGGGGGTGATTACGCCGAAGGGGTTATATATACAAGGGCTGTAGGTGAGTGGAAAATAATATGAGAGATTTTGGAATATTGCCACGTTTGTATGTGGTCGAGAGTTTGGTGGCGGGCGGGTGCATAAATCTCGACCAATCCCAAGCCCACTATCTGGGCACGGTTTTGCGTAAAGTAGAGGGTGACAAAATACGGGTGTTTGCAGACGGGGCGGGTGAATGGCTTGCAGAATTGTCATCTCTTAGCAAACGTAGGGTGGAGATTACGGTGCTTGAACAGTTGCGTACAGCCAGTGCCGGGCCTGATATATGGTTGTTGTTTGCGCCGATCAAAAAAACGCGTAACAGTTTCATTGTTGAAAAAGCGACCGAATTGGGAATTGCGTTGCTCCAGCCGGTGATTACGGCCCGTACTACTTCCAAAATTCGTATGGATAAAATGTCGGCGCAAATTATTGAAGCGGCAGAACAGACGGAGCGCCTTGATTTGCCGCAAATCCGCGATCCTTTGAAGTTACAGACTTTACTGGATGAATGGGATGCGGGCCGTAGGCTTGTTTTTGCCGATGAGGCCGGGGACGCGGCCCCTGCGGTACAGGCTTTGGCCTCTATCAAAGCCCCATGCGCTATTCTTATCGGGCCTGAAGGTGGGTTTACGCCCGAGGAGCGCGCGCTTTTACGCTCCAAACCGTTTGTCACTCCGATCAGTTTGGGGCCACGTATTTTACGGGCCGATACGGCGGCATTGGCAACGCTGTCATTGTGGCAGGCCGTGAGCGGGGATTGGTAATTTTAGGCTCATAATGGGTATGTAGAAAATGAATGGCACACATTCTCGTGAACGCCTTGTTTTCTGCTTTGGCATCCCCTACATAAAATACTCCATGAGGAGGGTTTGATGGCGGGTAAGTCGTATCCAATGATTGAAGATAAAGCGCAAATGATCGCTCATTTGGCTGCGGGCAGTAAGCTGAAAGCGGACTGGCGTATCGGGACCGAGCACGAGAAGATTGGCTATAATCTGGAAAGCTTGAAACCTCTGGCTTATGACGGTGATACGGGCATTCTGGCTATGCTGGAAGGCTTGCAGAAATTTGATTGGGAGCCTGTTGTCGAGAACGGGTATTTGATCGCCCTCACACGCGATGGGGCTTCGGTGTCACTAGAGCCGGGCGGGCAGTTCGAGTTGTCAGGTGCGCCGCTTGAGAGCATTCACCAGACTTGTGGGGAAGTAAGCCGGCATTTGCGTGAAGTGAAAGAGGTGGCTGACGAAATTGGCGCCGGATTCCTATCTCTAGGGTTCAGGCCGGATACGAAGCTGGATGATGTGCCGATCATGCCCAAAGGGCGTTACAAAATTATGCGGGCTTATATGCCCAAAGTCGGATCTCTTGGCCGCGAGATGATGTTTAGAACCTGTACGGTTCAAACCAATCTCGATTTTTCATCAGAAGCGGACATGGTGAAAAAAATGCGGGTGAGCCTTGCCTTGCAACCGCTGGCGACAGCCCTGTTTGCCAATTCGCCGTTCACAGACGGAAAGCTCAACGGATATAAAAGCTACCGCTCGCGGATTTGGCTGGATACGGATGCGGCCCGCACGGGCATGTTGCCTTTTGCTTTTGAGGACGGTTTCGGGTTCGAGCAATATGTAGATTATGCACTGGATGTGCCGATGTATTTTGTGCATCGCGGCGAAGATTATCTTGATGCGTCCGGGTTAAGCTTTCGTGATTTCCTGGATGGCAATCTCTCTACATTGCCGGGTGAAAAGCCCCATATGGGTGATTTTGAAGATCATATTTCGACGATTTTCCCCGAGGTGCGCTTAAAGCAGTTTTTGGAAATGCGCGGCGCGGATACAGGGCCGTGGAACCAGTTATGTGCGATGCCTGCTTTTTGGGTTGGGTTGCTTTATGATCAAGTGGCGCTGGATGCGGCGTGGGATTGGGTCAAGGACTGGAGCGAAGAAGAACGTGACCAGATGCGTAATGACGTGCCAAAATACGGGTTGCAAACCAAATTTCGAAACCAGACTTTACAAGACTTGGTCAAGATTGCGCTGGGCTTATCCCGCACAGGCTTGAAAGCACGCCAGCAATTTAACGGGCACGGGGAGTTGGAAACAATTTTCCTCAATGATCTGGATCAAATGGCCGAGAGCGGCAAAAGCAATGCCGATATCTTAATCGAAAAATACAATGGGGAATGGGACGGCGATATTCTACGCGCCTATCAGGATTGTATTTACTAGCAAGACTGTATTTATTAGCGTTTAGCAGGTTCGTTTTTTAAATCGTGCCAGAAATGTTGATACCAAAGCGGGGAGCCTGATTACGTACACGAATTTCCGAGCCTTCGAAAATACCGTCTGCGCGACTGCCATCCCAAAAACTACGTGTAAAATTATTATCCTGTGACAGTGCATTTCGCATAAAGGCTGAAACTTTTAGCCCGAGTATATTTTTGTGCTCGATGTTAAGGGCGACAAAAGGTTGTCCACGGGTGAAATGTGAAGTCCGGTCAAATCGGAAGTCGGTTGAATTACGTCTGTTTTCTACAAAAATACTCCAAGCCATATCTGTATCGGGAATGTCGTGGCGCAGTTTAAATTCGTAGGTACTGACTTTATGATTGCTTAGACGACGTTCGATGCCTGTAAATGGATCGATGATAAAAGAGTTGCGGACATCTATTTTCGTATCAAATTGCATGCCCCTTAGGCCAAATTTATCCAGCTCAATCGTGCCGACCAACTCGGTGCCGTAAAGACTGGCTGTGTCAATATTGCCGGGCGCGTCGCCGCCGGGGACGGCAATACGGTCGACAAAATCTTCTATTTCCCGGCCATAAAATTTTAGGGTGCCGGAGATGCCGTTTGGCCATTGTTTTTCAAACTGTAGTTTGCCGCTCCAGAACTGGGGCGGAACAATATCTGGATTGCCCAGATTTTTTAAGTCGTCTGACAAATCAACCGTGCTGACAAAGGTATTGAAATTAAGTTGACCAACGCGGCGCTCGATTTTGGTCAAGACTGTAAATGTATCGGACGGAGAATAGCTGGCCGAGATGAACCCTTTCGGGCGGATAAATTCACGTACTTTTCCGGCTTGCCCCGTTTGGGACAGCTGGGAATATTCAATGCTGGCGGAGGCTTGCAGATTAAGATTGTCCGTGAGTTTCCAGCCATGGGTGATGTTGGCTTCTGCGCGTTTTTCCTCAACGCGGGAGGCGTCAAGGTCGGGGAGGGGTTGATCGGATTCGTTTAAAATCGAGCTGCGATCAAGAAAGTTGAAAGCGCCTTCTACGGCGAATTGCCAATCATGTTTTTCATTTTGTTTGACAAAATATTCGGCGCGGCCAATCGTTTCCCCCTCCAGAGTGATCTGGTCATATGTGGATGTAAAAGGGATATCCGTTGTGGAAAAACTTTGGAATACACTGTTGTTTTCACTGTCTTCGTGTCGCCAAATACTAATGAGTTTTAAATTCCCGGGCCCAAGATCAAGAGCGTAATCAGCCCCTATTTCCATATTCCATTCGTCTTCACCGCTGTCGGACAGGCGCACGCCGGTTTCGCCAAGGGCGCTGATGGCTGTGTGGCGTGAGTGGTCGCTGGTGCGAAAATTCATCAACTGATACTGGGCGTTTAGATGCCCGATATGTCCGTTGTCCGGGGCATAGGTGAGATCGACGGAAACGGAGGGGCGATCTCTAAAGAAAAAGGCAAGTTCGTCGCGGTGTTCTTTTAGATTACCGTCTGCATCAAAAGCATCTTCGGGGCCGGGGGCCGTGTTGCGGAACGGGTCATTTTTTGCGGAAAGCGTATATTCAAATGGTCCTATACTGTCGGTAACTGACGCTTCGAATCCCAAGAGATTTGCTTTGGATCTGTGTTGAAATTCAGCCGTATAGCGCCAACTGCCGGACAGGCCTATATTTGTTGTGACGATGTTGGCAACTTTTCCAGACAGGCCCGGAATATCAAGCGAAGTTCCATCAAGGATTTCAATGCGAACCACTGCGCTTGCCGGGATGCGGGAGAGGGCGGTTCTGGGGCCAATGCTTTTACCTGAAATGCGCGCGCCGTTAATCAGGATGTTGGCACCGCCTTGTCCAAGGCCGCGATTGTTATTATTGCCGCCGCCGTTAATCGTGAACCCCGGAATGCGCGAGACCATATCAGAGGCTGTACGTGGCACATATTCGTCGAAGTCTGCGCGCATATATACATCGGATTGCCCTGATGATTGCATGGGTGATTCGGTGGAGGTTTCAAGTGAAACTGTCTCTTGGGCGTAGCTAAAACTGTGAATAGACATGAGAGCAACGCCGAGCAAGAGGGGTGTTTTCAGCATTTTAAATCCGGCCTCTGTAAGTGCAATTACATGTTAGCGTAAACTCCGCTCATGTCCTACTGTGTCTGCTAGCGGGCTTCAAGTCCGCATACATGACAAACATGTAATGTGAGAGGCTTTACAGATGTTTAAAATGCACCGCTAATTTCGAGACGGTAAAATACTCCAAATTCCCGAGAGCGATCTTCGATACGCTCAAGCTGGCCAATGTCTCGACGATTATCATAAACTTCTCTGCGAAAATCATCTGTTCCGTTTAAAATATTGCGGGCGCTGGCCTTAACTTTCAGTCCGAATACGTCTTTATGTTCGATGAATACGCTGCCAAATCCTTTGGAAAATGTGTACTGTGATATTGTGCTGAGGCGATACGAACCTGTTTGCAAATATCGCTCATAAAAACCGCCATAGGCCCAATTTGTATCGGGAATATCGTGACGGAACACTGCAAGTGCAAAAGATTTCTTATCATTATTCAGACGGCGGGAAAAGAACAGTAGCGGGTCTTCAACGGAGGACTGGCGTAAATCCAGTGTCAAATCGAGTTGTGTACCGTTCCAGCCCCATTGGTCGCCTTTAACCGTGGCAGATAAATCAACGCCATATCTATGAGCGCTGTCAATATTGCCAACGGCGTCCCCGTCAAAGCCGACCGGAATACGGTCAACAAGATCGGAAATAAGTTCGCCGTAAAATCTGGCTTTGAAGGTATTGCCTTGCCCGAATTTTTTATCGAATTCTATTTCGCCAAGCCAGCTCTGTTCCGGTACTAAATTCGCATTTCCTGTGCGGTTCAAATTATCTTGAAGACTAACAGAGGATATGAAGTCGAAGAAATTGAGCTGGCCAACTTCCCGTTCGATTTTAGTGCGAATGGTGAGAGAGCTGCCCGGTTTATAGGTTGTGCTGACGAACCCTTTCGGACGCATGAAATCGCGCACGAGATTGGTATCTCCGGTTTGGGATATTTCAGAATATTCAACCCCGATTGAGGCCTGAATATCCCATTTGGGTGATAGGGTGCGGGTATGGGTCAGGGTGGTTTCTGCGCGCTTTTCTTCGACGCGGGAATTGGCCCCTTCCAGATCGAAATCCTGTACGAAAATCTGTGTTGCAGGATCGTATTCAAACAGGCTGGCCGTGATGTCCAGATAATTGAAAGCGCCCTCAATACCAAGCTGCCAATCTCGCCCCGATTTAGGACTCCAGGAATATTCGGACCGCAAAATGGCTTCGGCTTCGTTTGCAAGGCTATTGTAACGATCACCTTCTGTCTGGCCGGTTGGGCCAAATACGTCAAAACGGGAGACGCTCGGAGAGGTTTCGTATCTATAAAACCCGATGAGTTTTAATTTTCCGGGACCCGTAGGGAATTCATAATCTCCGCCGGCTTCATAATTCTTTTCGTCTTCCGCATCTGAAAACAAGGTTTGATCATTACTTCCACGAGGGGTTAGGGCGGTTTGGAGAGAAATTTGTCGGCCATTGAAATTTTCGAGCGCGTACTCAAGGTTCAGATTACCAATATGATCCGGTTTTGGTTTCCAGGTGAAATTGGTGGCAATACTGGGGCGATCTCCATAATATTGGCCGTCTTCATCGCGGTGTTCGAAGACTGTGCCGTCAGCAGCGATTTGCCGCTCTAGCCCACGGTGGCCATTACGAAAAGACCTGCTTTTAAGGGTTGCTGAATAGGATAAATTTCCGCTCTCTCCAGAGATTGTCACTGAGCCTTGTCCGTAATTTGCTTCAAGGCCTTTTCGGAATTCCGGGTTCCATTCCCATGTGCCGCTTATGCCTGTGGTCATGGTTGTGATATTGGCGACTTGTCCGGACAGGCCGGGAATATCGAGGGAGGCGCCGTCAACAATTTCAATTTTGACGACATTGGGAGCTGTGATCGCGGAAAGCTGGTCGCGTGGGTTGGTCTTGCCGGTAATGCGGGCTCCATTAATGATAATATTGGCGCCGCCTTGACCAAGCCCGCGCCGGTTGTCTCCAAACTGAAGCGAGAATCCCGGAATGTGATTGATCATGTCGAGGGCTGTGCGCGGCGCATACTGGCTAAAATAAGCGGGTTCGTACAGGGTGCCATTTGTTCCGGTGGTTGTTTCCTGAGCGAAGGCGGTGCTTGTAGAATTTAGGGTGAAGGCGACGAGCCCACTCAAAAGCGAGGTTTTAAAATTTTTCATTATGTGTGTCTTTGGTTGTGTATGGGGGGTTATATTAGAAGGGCGAAATTATCAGTCTTTCTGTGTGTAAGAATAGGTATGACCGTTTTTGTTATTGGTGCTGACATGCATATATCCGGGTTTGAAAGCGATGCGCATGTTGGCACCTTCAGATTTGATATATCTGGAAATAATTTTGGAATACCTATCCCCGTTCTTGTCGTTTAATTTTTTGCCGTTAATGGTAATATCGGTCTCTGTCACCTTGATTTCAACTTTGCTGTTTGCGGATTTTATATAGTCCTCAGCTTTCAAGAGCGGGATGAGCTTTGTGCGCATTTTTTCGTATTCACGTGCGCGTTTTTTGTCTTTTTGGCGTTGTTCTTTATCACGAACACGTTGTTTCGTGTCGCGTGCCCGTTGCTCTTTGTCACGCACGCGTTGCTCTGTGTCCCGAATACGTTGTGCTTTATCACGAACACGTTGTCTTTCATTACGTGCGAATTGTCTTTCATCTTGTGCTTGTTGGCGGGCCTCTTGTTCGGCTTCGCGGCGATGTTCAGCCTGTTCCAGTACAGCTTCGCGGCGTGCTTCTGCCCAGTCTCGTTGTGCCTCCTGACGCTCTTGTGCCATTTCGCGTTGCTGCTCGGCATTGTCCTGAGCTAACTCTCTTTGGTCTGCGGAAAATTCCAGAGCCAGTTCTCTTTGCTCATTAGCAAAATCCTGATCCAGTTCTCTTTGTGCTTCGGCACGCTCATTTTGTGTACCTTCAATGTCGTCTTGGGTGTCACGATACTCTTGCTCCAGATCACGTTGCTCTTCTGCGTAATTGTCTTCCAGATCACGTTGCTCTTCAGTGAGGTCTTGTTGATTTTCGGCCATTTGTTCGGCCCATTCTTTTTCAAACTCTGCCTGATCGGCGGCGAGCTCTTGCTCCCACTCGCGATTTGTGGCCTGTGTTTTTTTGCGCCACGCCTTTGCTTGGGCTGTGGATGCTCCATTCCATTGTGTGCCCCATTGTGCGCCCTGTATCAAAGGGGTGACGGGAGAAATGGGCGTAATAGGAGAAATGGCCGTGCTTGAAGCCATGGACACAATAGGCGCAATAGGAGAAAGGGGTGCAACAGGTGGTGCTGGCAGCATATTCTTAAAATTAACGCCTTCCAAATCATGCCAATTTCCATCAATATTGATGTATGTGATGTTTTGGATCGTGTCGGTTTTGGTTTTATATTTACGGCCAGCAATTTTTTTCGCGCTGTATTGGTAATTATGTTTTGCCTCGGTTGCATTTTTCGTGTGATTTTCACTGTTCTCGATTATGCTTTGGCCGTTTTTATCTGTGCGAATAGCATATGTTTTACCGTTTTCGGTTTTGAAGGCATATTCATAACCATCTTTCATCCGGATGCCCGGGCCATAGCCATTTTTGCCTTTGAGATAATATGTGTTGCCGACAACTTTATACCCGTCTCCGGTAATTTTAAGATCGCTATTCTTGTCGCTAGATGCCGAAGATTCGGTTTTGGTTTTATTCGTCAATTCTTCGACACTCGCCGGGTGGGCCTGACTTTGTGTGGCGCTCAGAGCCAGCATGAGACCTGCAGTAATCACCATCATACCTGTTGCGGCGAACCCGCGTGCGGTTCCATTGGAACGGCTCCGAGTCGAGACCCCCATCAGGCGCTTAAGGCGGTGCATGATAGGCGCGTCAGGGTCATCGGCACCCAATATGCCAATTTGTGCATAAACCCCTGCATTACGGGCCGCCTTGATGCGGATCGTGCCGAGGGCGGTGGCGAGACTTTCGGGGTTGCGCGTCAGATTAACCGCTAAGTCATCACAAGCATGTTCGCGGTCTATATTGATATTTGTACAAATATACTGAACTGCCGGATGGTAGAAAAATACGGTTTTGATAAGTATCTGGAAGATATTGGTCAGATAATCATGGCGGCGGATATGGGCAAGCTCATGCAAAAGCACGGCTTCGCATTGCTCGGGGCTCATGCCGGTGAAAAACCATGTGGGCAGCAGGACAATCGGTTTGAAAAACCCGAAGGTGACGGGGCTGGCGACATGTTCGGAAAGAAAACCACACACCTTGTCATTGACGCCGGATTGTTTGGCGAGGGCGACAAATCGGGCGGACCAGTTTGAGGGAAGCGGAGCCGTTCCGGTGGTGCGCAGTTTATGGGTAAGGCGGAAAGCCGCCAAGTAACGGGCTCCCAAGGCCATGAAACACAAGGCCCAAATCGCACCGATTACGTCTGTATAGCTGGTGATTTGTAGAAGCGGGTTTCCTGCACTTGTGGGGAGAGCATTGGAAAGTTCGATATTGATGATCTGTGTTGGTATCGTTGTCGGTATACCTGTCGCAACACCGAGATTGTAATAGTATAAAAATGTACCGATGAAAGCTGCAAATAGGGCAACAAGTGTAAGAAAACCAAACATATAGCGCGTATCGGCGGCACGTTCGCCCACTACAGCGCGGGTCAGGGCTCTAAATCCCCATACCGCAATGGCGGCGAGGGCGCCTTGCCATAATGAGTGTAAGACGGCCCAGCCGAGGGCATCGGCAACAAGGGTCAGGTTTGGTAAAATGCTCATAGTCTTGTTCCTGTACCCGTTTTGTTTTCGATTTGGTCTATAAAGGCTTTAATCGCTTCCAGATCTTCGCCGGAGGTGTTGGCATCCCCTAAAGCGTGCATCACCAGTTCATTGACATCGCCGCGAAAAGCGGACTTCAATAATCGGCCCAATAATTTGCTTTGTGTAGCATGCGCGGTTTCGGAGGCTGAATAATTGTAAGATTTTCCTGTGCCGGGGGAGCGTACAACCAAGCCTTTTTCCAACATGCGTTGGAGTTGTTTCAAGATGGTTGTGTACCCGACCGGTTTGAAACGGGCGATGTCTTCGTGAACTGTACGCACACTACAGGGCTGTTTCTCCCAAAGAATTTGTAGAATCCCCACTTCTGCTTCCGATGGTTTTTTTTCCGGATTTTTATTTGATTGTGTATTTGACATAGGGAAACTCCTCACTTGGCGTTCCGCATAAACGACAATCGTCGTATTGTAAAGTTACAAAAACGACATCATTCGTAATCGCAGGTAAATTCTGCCTTTTTTCAAAAAAACACTTGAGGTGGGACATGATACGGTGTTGTTTGATGGGGATGCTATTTATAGCAAAAAAAATATAAAATAATGGGGAGCTAATATGTTCTATTTAATAATGGGGGGAATCGCCCTCATAGGTCTTTTTAATGCGTTGTATCAAATGCGTACGCATCCGAAGGGCTTATATGTTCTATTTTTTGTCGAGATGTGGGAGCGTTTCTCTTACTATGGTATGCGGGCTTTGCTTGTTTTATACCTCACAAAGCATTTTCTGTTTGATCGAACGGATGCATATGGTTTGTACGGGGCGTATATTACGCTTGTCTATATTACGCCTGTGATTGGCGGCTTTATTGCTGACCGTTATCTTGGTGCCCGAAAGGCCGTTTTGTTTGGCGGTATATTGCTGGTGCTCGGACATTTAGGCATGGCGATCGAGGGTGATCAGGTTGCGGTCGGGCAAGTTGCTGACCCGGGTATTTTGAATATATTCTATTTCTCCCTTGCTTTGATCATTGGTGGCGTTGGTTTCCTGAAAGCCAATATTTCCACAATCGTTGGCGCTTTGTACGAGAAAACGGATATTCGCCGCGATTCTGCTTTCACGCTTTTCTATGTCGGTATTAATCTGGGTTCAACGTTTGGTGTGCTTTTGGCCGGTGGACTGGGTGAGACATATGGTTGGAAATACGGTTTCGGGGTTGCCGGTCTTGGTATGCTTGTTGGCCTTATCGTGTTTGTGTTGAACAAGCCCGCTTTGCAGGGCAAGGGCGAACCGAAGGATATGGCCTATTTGAAAGAGAAAATCTTTTTGGGCCTTGACCGTGAATGGTTGACATATATCGCAACAGGTGGCGCTATTTTGATTTTCTGGCAATTGGTCAGAAATCAAGGCACTGTCAATTTATTGCTTGTAGGTTTTGGTGCCATTGTTGTCGGGTATATTCTTTGGACGAGTGTTTTCAAACTTGCACCACATGACCGGGACCGTATTTTTGTAGCTCTATTTTTGATCAGTGTTAACGTATTGTTCTGGGGTTTGTTCGAACAAACCGGTTCATCATTGACTTTGTACACAGACGAACATGTTAATCGTGTGATTTTGGGACAAGAAGTTCCCACGTCTTTGTTCCAGTCGATCAATGCAATCTATATTGTTCTTTTAGGCGCGCCGATGGCGGGTATGTGGGCTTGGTTAAATAGACGAGGACTTGAGCCTTCTACACCCATGAAGTTTGCGATTGCGGTTCTTCAACTTGGGCTTGGCTTCCTTATCCTTGTTTGGGGAGCGGGTAATGGTCAAAACTTGACACCGGTACTCTTCATTTTCCTGATTTACCTTCTCCATACAACGGGCGAGCTTTGTATGTCGCCAGTAGGTTTGTCGGCGATGACGCGTTTAGCACCGACAAAAATGGTCGGGTTGATGATGGGGACATGGTTCCTTGCGTCTGCGGCAGGTAACTCTGTTTCAGCTATTATTGCGCAGGCTACGGCTGTGGTCGGACCAAATGGTGAAAGCATGGTTTTAAGTGTTTATTCCAAGGTGGGTTGGGTCGCGATCGGCATCAGTATCGTGATGGCACTGGCGGCTCCGTGGATTAAACGCGGTATGCATCTTGATACATTGGTTAATGATGTTGAAGAAGAAGCGTAACGCTAGAGTTTATGCGTCACTCGCATTATAAATAAGAAAAACCCGGCTTTTATAAAGCCGGGTTTTTTATTCTGTAACACTTAAAATTTATTTCATCATGCTCTTCATGGCCATTTTGAGGACGTCGTCCATCATGTTGCCATCGCCGTCTGCATCGAGCAAATTGCCGAGGATGCCCATGCCTTGTTTTTGCTGTTGTTGCCGCCGGTTGCCACCTAGCACAGAGCCAAGGAGACCGCTGATCAGGCCACCAGCTTGTTGGCCCGCGCCGCCGAGAGCGAGCCCTGCGAGCTGAGAGGCCATGCCGGGTTGTCGGGTTTGTTTGGAGAGAGACCCCATGGCCATGGCTGCCACCATTGGCAACATTTTCTTGAGCACATCTGCACCAATACCGGATTGTTTAGCGGCATGGCTTGCAACTGTACGGCTGACCTCTTTGGATCCGAATAAATGCCCAAGGATTGCATTGCCTTCATCGCGGGTGGCGGTTTGGGTATATACATCAGGGGTGTCCATATAACGGCTATGGTCATTGCCTTGCAGGGCACCTAAAAGGCCTTGTAGGCCCTGCGGGGAGGCTGTATTTTGCTTTAGAGCTGATGAGATAGCAGGCAAGAGCGCGGCGATTGCACTTTGGGATTGTTGGGGGTTTAAACCAAGCTGGTTGCCCGCACTTTGCGCAATTTGTCCGCCTTTTGCCTGCATTATCATATCGAGTAAATTCAGTCCGGCCATCATGCCCTCCCATTAAGTTTATATAGGCAGATACCGTATCCTACTCGCCATATAATTGCGAGTCTGGATATCACGCAGGACTTTGCTCTGTTCTTTATGCTGGCAGTAACATGCCTCTGAGCATGAAGAATATGCCGGCTGCAAAGATGCCGGTCAGGGGTACGGTAATTACCCATGCAAGAATAATTTTGAACAGCATGGAGCGCTCGACCAGTTTCGCTTTATATGCTTTTTTGAAGCGGCGTCTTTGGCCCCAGGACAGCTCTTCTTTAATCGCTTTTTGTTTAAGCTCTTTCAAAAACTGTTTCTTCTCGGGCACGCTGGCAGCGTCAAAGCGAGCGATAAATGCGTCAATGGCGGCGGGGCTTTCCTGATCTTCATTGGCCATATGCCGGCGAATTTTTTCAATGTTCTCATTATAGGTCGAGGTGAGATGTTCACGCAAAAACCCGACGCCGAAAATGCCGCCAACAGCAATATGGGTTGAACTGACGGGCAGGCCGAGCTGGGAGGCAATAATTACGGTAATTGCGGCGGCAAGGGCGACGCAAAATGCCCGGACTTTGTCCAGTTCTGTAATCTCGCTGCCAACGGTTTTAATCAATTTGGGGCCATAAAGCGCAAGGCCAATGGCAATGCCGATAGCGCCGATGAGCATGATCCAGAGCGGAATAGAGGCTTTGGCTGCAATTGCGCCACCTTTGACCGCCTCATTAATAGCCGCCAGCGGGCCGACAGCATTGGCAACATCGTTAGCACCATGCGCGAAGCTTAGGAATGCGGCCCCGACGATGAGGGGAATGACAAACATACGGTCAATGCCTTCGCGGGTATTTTCGATGCTTTTTACCCTTTTGCTAATAATCGCTCCCACCACCAGATAGACAAAGAGTGCGGCCGCAAAGCCAAGGCCGAGCGCAATGGGGAAATCGATTTTAATCAGTTTTTTGAAGCCCTTCAGGATGATGTAGCTGGTGAATGCCCACGCCATAATCGCGAGTAATATAGGGACAACTTTTTGTGCGGCGCTACGCATGTCTTTTTGGTACAACACAGTTCGTTTAATCGTGTACAGGAAACCGGCAGCAATTGCGCCGCCCATTGCCGGGGAAATCACCCAGCTTGCGACGATTTTCTGCACTTGATCCCAGTCTGCGATGTCCCAGCCACCGGCTGCGATGCCCGCGCCCAAAACGCCGCCTACAATAGAATGGGTTGTGGAGACGGGGGCGCCGAGATAGGTGGCGGCATTGAGCCAAATCGCGGCGGCCAGTAGTGCAGCCGTCATTGCCCATATAAATGTCTGGGTGTCGGGGATCATATCCGGGTCAATAATGCCCTTTTTAATGGTTTTTACGACGTCCCCGCCGGCAATCAACGCGCCGCCGGCCTCACAGACAATGGCGATGAGAATGGCCCCAGCCAGAGTGAGCGCGCCGGAACCTACGGCCGGGCCGACATTGTTGGCCACATCATTCGCGCCAATATTCATGGCCATATAGCCACCGATGACAGCCGCCATGACGAGAAGCGTGGAATTGGTACTTGTTTTGCCAAAGTCGGCCATGACAAAGTAATAGATTGCAACCAAAAACAGACAGGCCGTTGCGAGGCGGAAGAAATCTTGCATACTGAAATTAATCAATTTTTCGTTGGGGTTGGCCGCCGGTTTGCGCATTATTTCCACCTTGATGAGAATCTGTGTTCTTTACATGCGTGTGACATTAAATTCACAAAAATGCAAAAAAATATTCATATTTAGTGAAAATACTTGTGACTAAACAGCGGACCCACCTACGGTAAGGTTTTCGATATATAATGTCGGTTGACCAACACCGACAGGGATGCCCTGTCCGGCCTTGCCACAGACACCGATACCCGGATCAAGTGCCATATCGTCGCCGATGTGTTTGATTTGTGTCAGTACGGTAGGGCCATCGCCAATGAGAGTTGCGCCTTTTACGGGTTCTTCAATTTTGCCGTTACGCACGCGGTAGGCTTCGGTGCACTGGAAGACGAATTTCCCTGAAGTAATGTCGACCTGACCGCCGCCGAAATTGGGGGCGTAAATCCCGTCTTTCAAATTGGCAATGATTTCGCCTGCGGGTGTGTTGCCGCCCAGCATAAATGTGTTGGTCATGCGCGGCATGGGCGCGTGGGCGAAACTTTCGCGGCGACCATTGCCTGTGGTTGCCACCTTCATAAGGCGGGCATTCATCCGGTCTTGCATATAGCCTTTCAAAATGCCGTCTTCGATCAGGACTGTACGCTCTGTCGGTGTGCCTTCATCGTCGATGGTGAGGGAACCGCGCAGACCGGCGAGACTGCCATCATCTATAACGGTCACCCCGGGGGCCGCGATTCGTTGCCCAATCATGCCTGTAAAGGCGGATGTACCTTTGCGGTTGAAATCGCCTTCCAGTCCGTGACCAATGGCTTCGTGTAAGAGAACGCCGGGCCAGCCGGGGCCAAGGACAACGTCCATGGTGCCTGCGGGGGCCGGAACAGCGCGTAAATTAACCAGTGCGCTGCGAATCGCTTCGTCGGCGAGGGCTTTCCAGTTTTCTTCGTCTATATATTGTGAATAGGCGGCGCGGCCACCCGTGCCAGCATAGCCGTTTTCACGGCGGCCCTCTTTTTCAACCGTGACGGAGACGGATAAACGCACCAGAGGGCGCACATCGTCATAGCGTTCGCCGCCGGCGCGCAAGATGGTGATGGCCTTGCGGGTGGCAGACATGGTGGCGCTGACTTGCACCACATGCGGGTCTTTGGCCCGACAATAAGCGTCAATGGCTTGTAAAAGCTCGACTTTTGGGCCGAATTCCGGATCGGCAATCGGGTCAATATCGGGGTATAGACTTGTATTTGTACGCTTGGGGGCGGCAGAGGGCGAGGCGGATTCGTATCCCGCCTTGGCGAGAGATACGGCTTCGGCGGCGCGGAGCAGGGCCGATTTTGTCATGTCGGTGCCTTGGGCAAACCCGGTGGTTTCCCCTGCGACACACCGTAGGCCAAAGCCACGGGATGTATCGAAACTGGCGGTTTTGAGACGGCCATCATCGAAGGTAAGAGATTCGCTTGCGCCGCGTTCGAGGTATAATTCTCCGTCATCAGCTCCCTTAAGAGCTTCATTGGTAATGGTTTCGGCCTCTTTCAGGCTTAAATCGCAATCAGAAAATAGAAAATCGCTCATATTTGGGAGTATCCAATGCAAAAGAGTAAAAGTTTATCCTGTTTGCCCGATTAATGGCTTGTCTTGCAAGCCTTTAGGCAATATTCATGGCGACAATCTGTCTATTTGTTTAGATAGACCCTGTTTTCATGGATCAACACCATTCAGACTGTCAATTGGCAGCAAATATAAAGTGAGGGGTTATGCGATTTTCGCCTTTAGTGAGGATGAGCGGTTTAGCTGTAGCGGCGCTGTCCGTTGCGACGACGGCGTTTGCCGAAAGTAACAAAAACGGCCCAACTGACGGGGATATCGGGTTTCAGCGTTCTGTAACGCCGGTTATGGATTCCATTACAGGGTTTAATAATTACTGGCTGGTGCCAATTATGATTGGAATCGTCGTAATTGTGACGGTTTTGATGGTTTATATCATGATCCGCTTTCGTGCCAAAGCCAATCCCGAGCCTTCCAAGGTTACACATAATACAATGTTGGAAGTTGTTTGGACGCTTGTGCCTGTCATCATTTTGATGGCGTTGGCCGTTCCCAGTATGAAGCTGCTTTATTTTGCCGATGTGGTGCCCGAAGCCGGTCTTGTGATCAAGGCGACAGGCAATACATGGAATTGGGAATATTCTTATCCTGATTACGAGGACAAGGTTGATTCCTATATTTCCAGCATTGTAGACATTCCTCACGACGAAAAACGTGTAAACGGAGAAGCCCTTACCCACGATCAGATTATTGCCAAATTGGGTGCGGACTTGGGCGGACGCCCATATTTGTTAGCGACGGATGCGCCCTTGGTTGTGCCTGTTGATACGATCGTTAAAGTGTTGGTTACCTCCAACAATAATATCCACGCATTTGCCGTGCCGCAGTTCGGGATTAAAATCGATGCGGTTCCGGGGCGTATTAACGAGACATGGTTTAAAGTTAAAGCTGGTGAAGAGGCCACATATTACGGACAGTGTTCCGAAATTTGTGGTGTAAACCACGCCTTTATGCCAATTGAAGTACAAGTTGTTAGCAAGGCCGAGTTTAAGCGCTGGATTGCAAATGGCGGTAGTTTCACAACACAATATTCACAAAATACAATTGGTGGCACACAAACTGCCACAGCTCAATAGGGAGGTCGAAGATGTCCAACTCACACGACCACAAGCCTGGCTTTTTCGCCCGCTGGTTTTTTTCTACCAACCATAAAGATATTGGTACGCTGTATCTGATCTTCGGTATTCTTTCTGGACTGATCGGGGGATATCTGTCCTTCATGATGCGTCTGGAATTGATGGAGCCTGGTTTTCAGGTGTTTGATAATCCGCACACATTTAACATGTATGTCTCCATGCATGGTCTGTTGATGATCTTCTTTCTCGTAATGCCGGCCCTGATCGGTGGCTTCGGGAACTGGTTCGTACCGTTGATGATCGGTGCACCGGATATGGCGTTCCCGCGTTTGAATAATCTGTCTTTCTGGTTGTTGCCGACGGCACTTATCTGTTTGTTGATCTCCATGTTTATTCCGGGCAATCCGTCCGGTGACGGTTTTGCCGGTTCATGGGTGATGTATCCGCCGCTCTCGACATCGGGACATAGCGGGCCTGCGTTTGATTTCGTGATTATTGGCCTGCTGGCTGCGGGCTTCTCGTCCATTTTTGGGGCGATCAACTTTATTACGACCATCTTTAATATGCGCGCGCCGGGCATGACCATGCATAAAATGCCATTGTTTGCATGGAGTGTTTTGGTAACGGCCTGGTTGTTGCTACTGGCTTTGCCTGTATTGGCGGCGGCTTTGTTCATGTTGTTCTTTGACCGTAATGCGGGCACGGGCTTTTTCGATGCGGCCAAGGGCGGCGATCCTGAAATGTTCCAGCATTTGTTCTGGTTCTTTGGTCATCCTGAAGTTTATATTATGGTGTTGCCGGCTTTCGGTATTATCTCGCATATTATCTCTACATTTAGCCGTAAGCCGATCTTTGGGTATCTCGGCATGGCGTATGCGATGGTTTCTATCGGCGTTGTTGGCTTTATCGTGTGGGCGCATCACATGTATACCGTTGGTATGGACGTGGATTTGAAAGCGTATTTCCTAGCCGCGACTTTGATTATTGCGGTGCCGACAGGGATTAAAATATTCTCGTGGCTTGCGACAATGTGGGGTGGATCTTTGAGCTTCTCGATTCCGATGCAGTGGGCGCTTGCCTTTATCTTCCTGTTTGTTGTTGGTGGTGTAACCGGTGTGGCTCTTGCCAATGCAGGTTATGACGCGGCGGTACACGATACCTATTTCGTGGTGGCCCATTTCCATTACGTTCTGTCTATGGGGGCGGTCTTTGGTATCTTTGCCGGCTTTACCTACTGGTTTGGTAAAATGTCCGGATATTTGTACAATAAATACTTAGCGGCGGCTCATTTCTGGTTCTTCTTTATTGGTGTAAACTTGGTGTTCTTCCCGCAGCATTTCCTTGGAATGCAAGGCATGCCACGTCGCTATGTGGATTATCCTGCTGAATTTGCTTTCTACAACAAGATTTCCACGCTTGGTGCGATGGTCACATTGGTGGGTGTTTTATTCTTCCTGCTTTGGTTGGCTGAAGCCTTTATTGTCAAACGCAAAGCTGCTGACAATTACTGGGGTGAGGGTGCGAATACGCTGGAATGGACATTGCCGTCTCCACCGCCATTCCATCAGTTCAACACTTTGCCGCGCATAAAATAAATGACGGGGACTTTGAACCATAATGTACAACAAGGAGCTGCATCTTTAACAGATGCGGCTCTTGATCTGTCGGCAGGTGCGCGTCTCGGTGCTGGGATGGGGGCAGGGTTGGGCTTGGCTGGGCCCGAGGATTTTTATGCTCTCATGAAGCCGCGTGTTATGTCGCTTGTCGTGTTTACAGCAATGGCCGGGCTTATTTGTGCATCTGTACCCATGAACCCGTTTTTGGCGCTTGTGTCTATCTTGTGTATCGCTGCTGGTGCGGGTGCTGCTGGCGCGTTGAATATGTGGTATGACCGCGATATTGACGCGGTGATGAGCCGTACCAAAAAACGCCCCTTGCCTGCGGGTAAAATGAGCAGTGCGAGTGTGCTGGTTTTTGGTTTGTTTATGAGTGCGTTTGCCGTGTTCGGACTGGCACTGGCTTCGAATTATTATGCAGCCGGACTACTGGCCTTCACGATTTTCTACTATATGGTCATTTATACGATGTGGCTGAAACGCTCGACCCCGCAAAACATTGTTTGGGGTGGGGCTGCGGGTGCATTTCCGCCAATGGTGGGCTGGGCGGCGGCGGCAGGGGGATCCGTGTCGGAACCTTTGTCTTTTTCCATGTTGGCGCAGGCTATGCCGCTGGAATCCATATGTTTGTTTTTGATTATTTTTCTATGGACACCTGCACATTTTTGGGCACTGGCTTTATATAAGCAGGGCGATTACGAGAAGGCCGGCGTGCCGATGATGCCGAATGTTAAAGGCGCAAAATCGACCCGTCTGCAAATCCTGCTGTATGCGCTGGCGCTGTCGGCTGTATGTGTTCTAAGCGGGTTTACCAAACTTGGTTCTCCTCTCTATATGGGGGTCATGGCCTTGTTAAACGCTGGATTCCTTGCGCTTGCTTTTAAGGTCTGGCGCTCAAAAGCGGGTGAAAAACCGGCTGATAAAAATGAAGCTTCTTTGTATGCAGTGCGTAGAGGGGATTTGGCTGCACGCAATTTGTTTGCCTATTCAATACTGTATTTGTTTGCTCTCTTTGCTATTTTGGCGGCAGCGCAACTCATGAAAGGATAAACCATGTCTTCTGATCCACACGGGCAAACCGTACTTGATTATGTCGAGCCGACAGAGGCGGAGCTTAAAGCTCGCGGAAAGCGCAATGTAGCCATCGCGTTCGGGCTTGCGGGATTTATGGCGTTAGTGTTTATGCTTATGTTGGTCCAGTCCGGTTTTTGGGGTAAGTAATGAGCCTTCAGGACACTTCCACATCGACGTCCTCGCATCGTAAGACCGTTATGATACTTGCCGTGGTGGCAGTGGCCATGTTGGGATTGGGCTTTGCGTCCAAGCCGCTTTATGACACGTTTTGCAAAGTGACCGGTTACGCCGGAACGACCCGGGTCGCTACGGTTAAGAGCACGACTGTGCTTGAGCGCGAAATTACTGTGCGGTTTGATGCCAACACCCGCGATGATCTGGCGTGGACGTTTAAACCCGAAGTCGTGTCCATGAAGGTCAAGATCGGGCAAAATGTTTTGGCGTTCTATACGGCCAAAAATGATTCGTCTGTGGCGGTTGTCGGGACGGCGAGCTATAATGTCACGCCGATTAAATCCGCGCCGTATTTTTCCAAGCTCGAGTGTTTTTGCTTTACCGAACAACGCTTGGAGCCGGGGGAAGAGGTGCGTATGCCTGTGCTGTTTTTTGTTGATCCTTTGATGGTAGAGGACAAGCGTCTGGACGAAATTAAGACAATTACCCTATCATATACGTTTCATAATGTAGAAAATCCGGGTGAGGGGGCGTATACGCAGGAGGATCGGGAAAAGCGTTTGAAAGATATTCAAAGTGTGGACTTATCCCAATAGTGAAAAAAGACGGAAAATAGATCAAAATAGGTAAAAAAACTAGCTTGGGCATATTGCCGCTGAACGTCACCCGAGCTATAGCAGTAACAAATCAAAAATCTGGAGGGGCTTTATGGCCGACCACGCTGTAGAACACGATTATCATCTCTTACCGCCAAGTCCTTGGCCGTTTCTTGCAGGTCTTGCCTGCACGGTTTGGGGCGTGGGCATGGTGGCCTTCTTTGCGGGGTTATATCCTCGTAATGCGGCAGACCCGAATGGTTTGATGGAATTTCTGTTCTCGCGCGGCATGGATATGTTCGGCGCGGAGAAAGTCTCCAACGGGGGCTGGATTTTTCTGGCTCTGGGGTGCATTTTTGCGACAATCGTCATGATTGGCTGGTGGCGCGATGTGGCCAAGGAAGGCAATACAGGCGACCATACGCCGGTTGTTCAAATCGGTCTTCGTTACGGCATGATCATGTTCATCATGCAAGAAGTGATGTTCTTCGTCGGTTGGTTCTGGATGTTTTTCGAATTCGTCCTGTTCCGCAAAGAGCGCGCGAACTGGAATCCGGATGTTTTGGAAGGCGCAAGCGCATATGCCGATAGTTATGGCTTAAACGCTGCTGGCAATCAGTTCAGTACCATTGGAGCCTGGAATTTGCCTTTACTGAATACTCTTGTTTTGTTGCTGTCAGGTACGACCGTGACGTGGGCGCATCATGCATTGATCAAAAATGATCGTAAATCTGCAAGTACTGGTCTTGTCTTGACGTTCCTTCTAGGATTCATCTTCATTTTCTTGCAAGGGCTCGAGTATAAAGAAGCCTTCCATGAAAGACTTGCCAACGGGTTCTGGCTTGATTCCAATATTTATGGATCGACCTTCTTCCTTGCGACAGGGTTCCATGGTTTGCATGTGTTGATCGGTGCGATCTTCCTGTTCTCGATTTGGCTGCGTTTGATAAAAGGCTCTATGACCCCGAAACAACATTTCGGTTTTGAGGCGGCGGCTTGGTATTGGCATTTCGTTGATGTGGTCTGGTTGTTCCTGTTCACATTCGTCTATGTCGTGTTTGCGATGGGCTAGCGGCGATATGTCCGACCCCGAATCACATGCTTTTGAAAATGTAGATAAATCAAAGATTTTGCGGGCGGGTGTGCGCGGGCGTTGTCCCGAGTGTTGCGAAGGGGCTTTGTTCGAAGGGTTCTTGAAATTTGCTTCTGAATGTCAGGCTTGTGGTTATGATTATCATAAGAACGATATTGCCGATGGCCCGGCTGTGTTTGTTATTCTTGCGGCCTCTATCCTTGTCGTGCCATTTGCGCTTGCGTTCCAGATCAAGGTCGATGCACCGGTCTGGTTGACTTTGCTGGTTTTTATTCCGGCAATTATTTTTGTCTGTTTGATCCTGCTGCGCCCGTTTCGTGGGCTTATGTTTGCGATGCAAGTCATGAATAATGCGGCCCCTGCTGAATATGATGATGACGATGAAGATTAAATTCAAGCCTATGCCGGGCCTGAGCGTTGTCGTTTTAATCTGCCTCGGCATTCTTCTCACTTTGGGTACGTGGCAATATAGGCGTTTGCAGTGGAAGACGGTTCTGCTTGAGCAGATTGACCAGGCTGCACATAGTGCCCCGTTTCGTTCTTTAGCAGACATAAATGCACATCTTGCACAGGGTAAACCGGTGGATTTTCGCAGGGTGTCTTTGCGCGCGAACTTCATATCCCCGCCGCTTAATGACGGGGTGCCGTTTCATTTAAACCGCTCAAACGGGAAATCGTTTTCATGGCGGCTCTACCAGCCAGTAAGGGATGGTGATATACTGGCCTATGTGGCGACGCGTGAGTTTACGGACACACAAAAGGAAAACCCGCCTGCACGGATTGATGGCCCGAAAGACATCATCGGCTATGTGCGGCTGGTGCAAGTTGCCAACTGGGCAATTCCCCAAAGCAATCTCGAGGCCAATCGCTGGTTTGCTTTTAATGCTGCGCCCGAACTTTTGGACTGGAGCCATCGTAAAACCATTGAAACGGCCTATTATATTAACCTTGTCGAGCATGTTGACAGTGTTGAAAACCTACCTGTGCTGATGCCTGAAATTGTCAATAATCATCTGGATTATATGCTGACCTGGTATAGTTTTGCATTCATCTTGCTAGTGATTTATGCGCTTGTGCATAAAAAACAGGGGCGGCTCTGGATCGAGAGGGATTGAGATGCCTAAACGCAGCCAATCTCCAAAACCATTGTTTGAACCCTGTGTCGGCGGGGGTATATATTTGCGTCCGCCCAAATGGGCCGATTTTGATGACTGGGTGACTTTGCGCCGCGAGAACCGGGCCCATTTAAAACCATGGGAGCCAAGCTGGAATGAAGCCCATCTCAGCAGAACCGCTTATCGGGCACGGCTTGTGCAATTCAAAAAAATGATTGCTCAGGATACGGGCTATCCTTTTCATGTGTTTCGCTCCGGCGATGATCATCTGGTTGGGGCGTGCAATATTACTTCGGTGAAGCGGGGGTCTATGCGCACGGCCCATATCGGGTATTGGGTCGGGGAAAAATATGCCCGTAACGGGTTTGCACGGGCGGCAGTTCGGGCCTGTTTACGGTTTGCCTTTGAAGATATTGGCTTGCACCGGATCGAGGCGGCTGTACGGGCGGAAAACAAGGCTTCGATTAACCTGCTTGAAAAAACCGGATTTACTCAAGAGGGCACGGCGCGCGGCATGTTGAAAATTGACGGGGAATGGCGTGACCATCTTATGTATGCCAAACTTTCCAGCGATTAGTCTTATTTGGGTTTTGGTTTCTTTTTAGCTCTTGGCTTCGTTCTGGGTTTTGGCTTGGGAAGCGCCTTCTCGGTAATAGAGATGAGTTGAGACAGCCATTCACCATCCTCGATTTTGTCTTCAATAAGAAGCGAAGGCCTTGCACCCGTATAAGCAGGCGCTTCGATAAAGTCTCCGATATATACTTTGCCAGCCTCCGTTGGCTTTACAAATAGTTTGCCGTCGCCAACAAGCCCGACGACTTTCCCTTTGGAATACAATGTGACGGCGCCAAACATATGTTTGAACGACATTTCACACTCATCATGTATTTGATCCATGATATGTTCGACAAACCCTGTATCCGCTGCCATTTCATGTTCCTCTGCTAAGCGCTACCCGCCTGCGCAGATAGGAGTTCGGGCGTTATGCCGAGCTTTGCGAGTGCGCGTCTCCATTTCTTCTCGGGCGGGCCACCAAAGATCATGGCTTCGTCTGCGGGGGCAATGAACCAGCTATTATTTTTAATTTCGTCTTCTAACTGGCCTGCGTGCCAACCTGCATAGCCAAGGGCCAGCACGGCCTGTTTGGGGGCGTCGGGGCTGACTAGGGCTTTTAATATGTTTTTACTTGTGCTGAGCGCCAGTGTCGGGCTGAGGGGGAGCGAGCTTTCTGTGTGGAAATAATCGCGTGAATGCAAAACAAACCCCCGTCCTGTTTCGACAGGCCCGCCGTGCAAGACGGACGTGTCTTCATTGGTCACATCGCCTGTAATGTCCAAGTGTGGTAACATGGTCGACAGGTTTAAATCTTCTTTGGGTTTGTTGATAATAATGCCCATAGCCTGTTCACAATCGTGGACGCACATATAAATGACGGTGCGGCCAAACCGTCCATCCTCCATAGAAGGGCCGGCGATCAGGAATTTACCGGCGAGGTATCCGTTTGAGCGAACATCATCATCCTTATCAAAACTGCTTTGTGCATTCATAACCATAGGGTATGCTGGCGCGGACGGGGCGAAAAATCAAGCGCGAAACAGAACTGCACGGTTAAAATCGGGGATATGCATCTTGAAATTTCAAAAACAATCCCCATATCTAGTGTAGGCGGAGGAAATATGACGATTAAAATTGGGGACAGTTTACCGGATGTAACGTTTATGAGCGCAGGTCCGGATGGCCCTATGCCCTTAGCGACGACAGACGTGTTTGCAGGCAAGCGCGTGGCGTTATTCTCCGTTCCGGGCGCGTTCACCCCTACATGTTCCGCGCAACATTTGCCGGGCTATAAGCAGCATGCCAGCTCTCTACGAGACAAGGGCATTGAGGCGATTGCCTGTGTGTCTGTGAATGATGTTTTTGTCATGGACGCTTGGGGTAAAGACCAGGAGGTTGGATCTGATGTACAGATGCTGGCAGACGGCAATGGCAGTTTCGCAGACGCAATTGGTCTGAGCTTTGACGGGAGCGGGTTTGGCATGGGTAAACGTGCCCAGCGCTATTCCATGGTTGTCAATGACGGCGTGGTCGAGCAGTTAAATGTTGAAGAACCGGGCGAGTTTAAAATTTCGTCTGCCGAGTATATGCTTGGTGCACTTTAGCCCGCCTTCTCACGAACAATACCATTTTAACAGATATTGGAGGATTCTATCCCTTTATTTCCACTTATACTTTTTGCAATTCTTGTCATTACAATTATGAAATCAGTTATAACTGTACCGGAAGGTATGGAATATACGATCGAACGGTTTGGCCGGTACACAAAAACCCTAAAGCCCGGCCTGTCATTGGTTGTCCCATTTATTGACCGGATTGGCTACCGGTTGAACATGCGCGAGCGGAAGTTCGCGGTCAAATTTTCGGATTTGAAAACCAAAGACAACACCGAAATTATGAGTGTTGCCGATATTTATGCGACGGTTACAGATGCGTATAAAGTTGCCTATGGCAGTAATGATATTGACGAGAACATAAAGTTAAAGTGTGAGCGGGAAATGAAAAAACTGGTGAAGGCGATGGATTTGTCAGACATCATGGCGGAAGCCGATACGGTTGACGCTGCCTTGCTGAGCGCTCTCAAACCGCTGGAAGCGGAATGGGGCATGCAGGTGCGCTATATAGATGTGCACAAAATCCACCCTGTATAATGAAGGCTGTATAACGCGGTTTGTTATGGCAAAGGATGGACACTATATTAGAAATTATTTGAAGCAGAGAGAGGAAAAACTATGGAATATGTTTATATAGCGATCGCCGTTTTGGCGCTGGTTGTTTTGGTAAGAACGATTAAAACTGTGCCCCAGGGCATGGAATATACAATTGAGCGGTTTGGGCGGTATACGCGGACTTTGAAACCGGGCTTGACCATATTGGTGCCGTTTATGGATTCTGTCGGGTATAAAATGAACATGCGCGAGCGGGTCATTGATATTCCCTCACAAGACGTGATTACCAAAGATAATGCGATGGTAACCGCGGATGCGGTGGTCTTTGTGCAAATATTGGATGCGCGCCAAGCGGCCTATGAGGTCAATAACCTTGATAATGCGATCAAAAATCTGTGTCTGACCAATGTGCGTACGGTGGTGGGTTCGATGGATTTGGACGAGGTTTTGTCCCGTCGTGATGCTATCAATGCAAAATTGTTGGGCGTTATTGATGCGGCAACCGATAGCTGGGGCACAAAAGTGACCCGGATCGAGATTAAAGATCTGTCTCCGCCCGCCGATATTACCCAGGCGATGAACAAACAGATGAAGGCCGAACGCGAGAAGCGCTCTGAAATTCTATTGGCAGAGGGTGCAAAGCAATCTGCTATTCTGTTGGCCGAGGGTGAAAAAGAAGCTGCAATTCGTGAAGCTGAAGGTCGTCGTGAAGCTGCGTTCTTAGACGCGGAAGCCCGCGAGCGTGAAGCAAAGGCCGAGGCAAAAGCGACCGAGCTGGTTTCAAACGCTATTGCCAAAGGTGATGTCAATGCGATCAACTATTTTATCGCGCAGGATTATGTCAGTGCCTTTAAAGCTTTGGCGACATCGCCGAACCAGAGCACTGTGATTGTGCCGGCAGAGCTAACGGCTCTCGCCTCGACAGTTGGCGGCTTGAGTGCTTTGTTAGAAGCTGGTAAAAAAACGAAGAAGTAGGAGGTTTTTATGGATGAACCAAATGTCATTATGCAATTCCTTGAAGGGATGAATGGTACACGTTGGTTGATGATCGGCTTTGTTTTGCTTGTCCTCGAAGTGCTGACCGGCACCATGTATATTCTTTGGGTGGCGGCAGCCGCTCTCATTGTCGGCGTGATTATGTTTATTGCGCCGGTATTGGACTGGAGTGCCCAACTTCTCCTGTTCGCCGTTCTTACCGGTGTTTTGATGTATTTCGGACATACGTATTTACGGCCGAAAATGAAGGGTGGAGAGCCATCCGATCTCAATGACCGGGCTCGTTCAATGGTAGGTATGCGGGTTAAGGCCGTGGCCGATTTTGAAACCGGTCGGGGCCGTGTACAGGTTGGGGATACCCAATGGCGCGCCAAAATGGATGAAGGTACCGCCAAAGCCGGAGACGAGCTTAAAATCAGCTCTGTTGACGGTACAACGTTAGTGGTCGTGCCTTTATAAAAACGGCTAAAATTTGGATATATCAGGCGGGCCTTCTGGCCCGTTTTTTATTTTGGAACACCGCGACCGGCCAATACATCGGCGCGCTCATTGCCTTCGTGGCCTGCATGAGCTTTGACCCATTTCCAGTCTATGGATTTGCCTTCAACGATAGCGTCGAGCCGTTGCCATAAATCTTTATTTAAAACCGGTTTTTTATCGGCCTTGCGCCAGCCGCGTTTTTTCCAGCCATGTATCCAGTTGGTAATGCCGTCTTTCAAATATTTGCTATCTGTCCATAAAACAATCTCGCCAGAATATCCGCCGTTTAGAGATTCGAGCGCCTGAATGGCCGCCATAAGTTCCATGCGGTTATTGGTTGTGTTTGGCTCCCCACCAAACAGTTCTTTTTCTTTGGAACCGAACTGCAAGAGCGCCCCCCAGCCTCCCGGCCCGGGATTGCCCAAACAAGCCCCGTCCGTGTAGATAACCAAAGGCTGATTTTGTTTTTTTGCTCGGGGCATTTAGATGTTCTCTCTCAGGAGGCGCGGCAGGCGAAAGACGATGTCTTCCTTGGTCACTTCGACATTTTCAACTTGGACGCTATAGCGTTCCTGTAGGGCAGAAATAACCCCGACCGTTAAGTATTCAGGGGCGCTGGCGCCAGCGGATAATCCAATGATTTTGGCTTTGGACACCATGTCCCAATCAATGTTTTCTGCACTGGCAATCAAAACGGCCTCTGCGGCCCCTGCTTTCTTGCCAACCTCGACTAATCTGAGCGAGTTGGAGGAATTATGGCCGCCGATGACCAGTAAAAGATCACACCGCTCGGCAATGGCCTTGATCGCGGCCTGACGATTGGTTGTCGCGTAACAAATATCTTCTTTGTGCGGCATGGAGATAGCGGGGTAGCGGCGTTTTAAAATCGCGACAATTTCAGCCGTATCATCAACAGATAAAGTGGTTTGCGTCACTAGGGCGATATTGTGCGGGTCTTTGGCTTGATAGGTTTGTGCGTCTTCACTGGTTTCGATCAGGGTGATCGTGCCGTCAGGTAATTGGCCCATTGTGCCGATCACTTCGGGATGGCCCTTATGGCCGATCAGCAAAATTTCCTTATCGCGTTCAAAATGTCTCTGGGCCTCTATATGTACTTTTGAAACCAATGGACAGGTGGCATCCAGATAGATCATGTTGCGGGACTGGGCTTTGGCGGGCACGCTTTTAGGGACGCCGTGGGCCGAGAACACGACGGGGCGGTCATCCGGGCAATCTCCCAAAGTATCCACGAAGATCGCGCCCATTTTTTCAAGCCGTTCGACCACATGACGATTATGGACGATTTCGTGGCGTACATAGACGGGGGCGCCGTATTTGGAGATGGTTTGCTCGACGATTTGGATGGCGCGGTCAACACCTGCGCAAAACCCACGCGGGGACGCGAGGAGTAAGGTCAGTGGGGGGCGGGTTTGTTCTGATTTAGAGGACATTTTTCTCAACTGACATTAAAAACTGACAAGGCATGTCGCCTAACCGTTGCAGAGCTAGGGTTTTGCCGATAAGACATGTAACAGAATTCAATATGATTTGCCTATAGCTTTCATTCTATAATTTTTAGCCTATAATTGTAGGCACGAATAGGAAATATAATGCGTTATTTTGGAATAAAAACCAGTTTGAAGTCGGTCTTGAGTTTTGCCGCTGTTTTTGGCTTGATGGCTTCGGGATTGAGCGGCTGTCGGTCTGCGCAAGAAGCTTTTGCGATTGGCGAAGCTGCCGAGAAAAACCCAGGACCTTGCCCGGAGGCTTTTGCGCTTTACGACACCGCCCGTCTGGTGGAATTTCACGGATCGGAATCTTATTCAAATGTAGGATTTACGGCTGAAATTAATAAAGTTCGCTCTCTATGCCGCTATTATGGGGATCGTCCGATTAATGCGGATTTATCACTTGAGATTTCCTTTGGTCGTGGCCCGGCTGCGGTCGGACGTACGGCAACATATGAGTATTATGTTGCGGTGACGCGCAAGAATATTGAAGTGATTGAAAAGTCGGTTTTCCCGATCACAATTACTTTCCCCGAAGGCGTGGATGTTGTGGATGTAACCGAAAGCGTTGCCGAAATTATTATTCCGCGTGCAAGTGAAACAACATCTGGCGGCAACTTCGAGATTATTGTCGGGTTTGAATTAACCCCTGCGCAAGTTGCTTTTAACTCCGACGGTAAGCGGTTTCGCGTATCTGCGGGTCAAGAAGACTAAATCTATGTCCAGTTCGATTTTACAAATATTGAACGGCCATGTTCAGGTCGCCTTTGAGGCTCTGGATTTGCCAGTAGAGCTTGGGCGTGTGGTCGTTGGTAGCAAGGGGGACGCGCCGTTTCAGTGTAATGGCGCGTTGGCGGCGGCGAAAATTGCCAAAAAATCACCGCGTGATATTGCGGCCTCTGTGGTTGAAAAACTTGCGGGAAATCCTGATATTGAAAGTGCAGAAATTGGCGGGCCGGGGTTTATCAATTTGGTACCCGCTGCGCATGTATTGAAAGCGCGCGCGAACGGGCTGGCGCAAAGTGAAATGACCGGTGCGCGCCCTGCGGATAAGATACAAAAATTCGTTGTCGATTTCGGGGGGCCGAATGTAGCCAAACCCATGCATGTGGGACATTTGCGTTCGTCTGTGATTGGGGACAGTTTGCAACGCCTGTTGCGGTTTCGCGGGCACAGTGTGGTCAGCGATATCCATTTGGGGGATTGGGGATTGCAAATGGGGCATCTGATTACAGAGCTTCAGGAGGAACAGCCCGATCTGATGTATTTTGATAAAGACATTGTGGACGGATATCCGGCCGAGCCGCCAGTGACCATTGACGATCTGGCGCGGTTATATCCGTTGGCGAGTGGCAAGGCCAAGGAGGACGCGGAGCGTATGCAACGTTCGCGTACGGCCACGGCCGAACTTCAGGGCGGGCGGGCGGGTTACCGTGCGCTTCTCGATCATTTTATCAAGGTCTCAATTGCGGCGCTGAAAACGGACTTTGGTGCGCTCGGTGTGTATTTCGATTTGTGGAAAGGCGAGGCGGCCGTAGACCCGTTGATCGGGCCTATGGTGGAGAAATTTAAACAAGACGGGTTCACAGAGGAAAGCGAGGGTGCGCTGATCATCCGTGTAGACGAAGAGACAGACAAGAAAGAATTGCCGCCACTTATTTTGATTTCGCGGGCTGGTGCGGCGCTGTATGCGACCACCGATTTGGCAACCATTCAAGATCGCCGCGACAGTATAAACCCGGATACAATCCTGTATGTGGTGGATTTTGGCCAGTCTTCGCATTTTGAACAGGTGTATCGGGCGGCGGGCAAAACCGGGCTATTCCCGCGCGAGGGGCTGGAGCATATCAAATTCGGGACCGTCAACGGCAAAGACGGTAAGCGGTTTCGTACCCGTGCCGGCGGGGTGATGCGGCTTTCCGATTTGCTTTCACAAGCCAATGAGGCGGCGGCGTCCCGTTTGTCCGAAGCAGGACTTGCCAAGGATATGGACGCGGAAGAACGGGCCGAAGTGGCGCGTATGGTTGGATTGGCCGCGATTAAATTTTCCGATTTGCAAAATGTGCGCACGACCAATTACATTTTCGATCTGGAGCGGTTTACCTCGTTTGAAGGCAAAACCGGGCCATATCTGCTTTATGCGAGTGTGCGGATTAAATCCTTGCTGCGCAAAGCTGATAATCTCGGGGTTGAACTTGGCGAAATTTGTCCTGACAGTGAGGCCGAGAAAAAGCTGGTATTGACACTTGATAGTTTTAACCGGGCTTTGGCGCAGGCGGAGGCTAAACGTATGCCGCACATTCTGTGCGAGCATGTTTATAACCTGGCTCAGGCTTTCTCGAAATTTTATGCGGATTGCCCGGTACTTGCCAGTGATATTGCGGATGATGTGAAATCATCGCGTTTGGCTTTGGCCGAGCTGACTTTGCGCCAGCTTATACTTGGCCTAGGCATTCTCGGTATCGAGACACCAGAGCGGATGTAGGGGCTGTCCGCCGATTAAAGTTTGACTCTGTCGCACTATACTTTATTTTGATCTCGACTCGGAGGTGTTAAGCCTTCGAGGCCATATTTTCCTCGCGGGAGAGAATTGGAATTTAATTCCAATCGCCGAAGGAGCAATGTCCCGGAAACTCTCAGGCAACAGGGACCGCTTGGAGAACAACACGCTGGAAAGTAGAGGGTGACCTCTCACCGAAGGAGTAAGCAGGGTGCCAAAATTGGCGCAATGTGAAACTCTCAGGTCTGACGACAGCGGGGCATTGAGAACTTAGGTGTGAGCCGGGTTTTCTGCTTTAGTTTGGGTGAATGATGTCAGAAGAAAATACCATTACAGAAAGTAAGCGTACTGCTCTCTACGATTTTCATGTGTCTTTGGGCGCAAAAATGGTGCCGTTTGCGGGCTATGATATGCCCGTGCAATATCCGCTTGGCGTGATGAAAGAACATTTACATACGCGCGCCAAGGCGGGCTTGTTTGACGTGTCTCATATGGGACAGGCGTTTTTATATGCTGATGACGGCACGTTTGAAATGGTCGCGAAATTTTTGGAAACTCTGGTGCCTTGTGATGTGCAAAGCTTAGAGCCAGGCCAACAACGCTATACGCAATTCCTTGGTGAAGACGGCGGTATTTTAGATGATTTGATGGTGAGCCGCCTTGGGTTGGAAGGCCATAGGCACAGGATATATCTGGTTGTGAATGCAGGCTGTAAAGCACAAGATTATGCTCATATAGAAAAACATCTGCCGACAGGCATCAACCTGCGTGTATCGGAGGATTTGTCTTTAATCGCGCTACAGGGGCCGAAAGCGGCGTCTGTTGTGTCGCAATATTTGCCGGAGGCGGCAATTTTGCCTTTCATGCGGTCTCTAGACATTCCGATTAACGGTATTTGGTGCCATATTTCCCGCTCGGGCTATACGGGCGAGGATGGCTACGAAATTTCCGTACAACATAAGGACGTTGTCGCCTTGTGCGAACTTTTCATGGCCCATGACGATGTGGAAGCTATCGGTCTTGGGGCGCGTGATAGTTTACGGCTCGAAGCAGGACTATGTTTGTATGGCCATGATATTGATACGACCACATCGCCTGTGGAAGCGGGTTTGACGTGGTCTATTCAAAAACACCGCCGTGAAGAGGGTGGATTTTTAGGGGCAGAACGTGTGCGGAAGGATTTGGCGGAACGCCCCTCGCGTCGGCGGGTCGGCATTCAACCTTTGGGACGTGCGCCTGCGCGTGAAGGTACACTTATTCAATCTATGGACGGCCAAGATATTGGCGTGATTACATCGGGTGGTTTTGGGCCGTCCGTGAGCGCGCCTGTGGCTATGGGCTATGTGATACGCAAATATGCAAAATCAGGAACAGAGGTACAGTTGATTGTGCGGGGCAAGGCGAAGCCTGCCAAGACCGTTAAATTGCCATTTGTTCCGAACAATTTTTATCGAGGTTAACAAGAGGCGAGGCGCGCGTGAGCGCGACCGGGAATGTAAAAACAAGAGGCGAGGAGCGCGTAAGCGTGACCGGGAAAATATAAGGAGACTATTATGAAATACACGCAAGATCATGAGTGGATTAAAGTAGACGGCGATATTGCGACGATTGGCATTTCGGTACATGCGGCGAAAGCGCTTGGCGATATTGTCTTTGTTGAATTACCGGAAGCAGAGGCTGAACTTGAAAAAGGTGATGACGCGGCTGTGGTCGAGTCTGTGAAAGCAGCCAGTGAAGTTTACGCACCGCTTTCGGGGGTTGTGATTGCGGGCAATGAAGCTCTAGAAGATGCGCCCGAAACGGTTAATGCAGATCCCGAGGGTGAAGGCTGGTTTTTTAAAATGACCATTACGGATGCGAGCGAGTTGGACGATATGATGGACGCTGCTGCGTATAAAGAATTTTTGGAAAGCCTAGATTAAATGCGTTATTTGCCGCTGAATACGAATGACCGTACCGCAATGTTAGATGTGGTCGGTGTTAAATCTATTGATGATTTGTTTGATGATGTGCCGATGTCGGCGCGTCTTGATGGTTTGATTGATTTGCCTACCCGTAAAACCGAATCCGAGGTGGACGCGGAATTGACGGCGCTTGCGGGGCGGAACCGTGCCGCTGGTGCAGGCCCGTTTTTTATCGGAGGTGGGGCCTATCGCCATCATATTCCGGCAACTGTCGATCATCTTATTCAGCGTTCGGAATTTTTGACGGCGTATACACCGTATCAGCCAGAGATTTCTCAAGGCACGTTGCAAACCCTGTTCGAATTTCAAACTCAAGTGGCGATGTTAACCGGTATGGATGTGGCCAATGCGTCCATGTATGACGGGTCAACCGCGTGCGGGGAGGCGGTTCTCATGGCGTGCCGTGCGAAGCGGCGTAAGAAAGCCTATATAGCCAGTGGTGTGCATCCCCATTATAGCGCGACGACGCAAGGCCTGTGTCAATATCTTGATATTGATCTGGATGTGGCCGTATGCGCGCCGGGGAAAGACGCGGATGTCTTGCAAAATCTTGATAAGGAGACAGCCGCGATTGTGGTGCAGTCTCCCAATGTGTTTGGAGAAATCGTTGATCTGACCCCTTACGCCGAGGCGGCACATGCGGTCGGGGCATTGCTCATCGCCGTCTTTACAGAACCTGTCGCCTTGGGGGCGATACAAAGCCCCGGAGAGATGGGGGCAGATATTGTGGTGGGTGAGGGGCAGTCCATCGGGGTTGGTCTTAATTTTGGTGGGCCTTATGTAGGCCTGTTTGCTTGCCGTCAAAAACTGGTGCGGCAAATGCCGGGGCGGGTGTGCGGCGAAACCGTAGACGCGGATGGCAAGCGGGGATATGTGCTAACATTGTCGACCCGCGAACAACATATTCGCCGCGAAAAAGCGACATCGAATATTTGTACCAATTCCGGTCTGTGTACGTTGGCGTTCTCTATTCATATGAGTTTGTTGGGCGAGGCCGGCTTGCGGCAGTTGGCGATGATCAATCATGAGAAAGCTTGCCAATTAGCAGATATGTTGTGCGCTCTTGATGGGGTTGAGCTTGTGACGGACACGTTCTTTAACGAATTTACCTTGCGCCTTGCCAAACCAGCGCGCGAGGTCGTGCACAAGATGGTCGAGCACAATGTATTGGGCGGTTTGGCGGCTTCGCGTCTGATGGACGGGCAAGATGATTTACTGATCGTGACCGCAACAGAAACCAATTCGGAGGCGGACATGCGCGCCTTTACGAAGGCTTTAGAGGAGGCTTTGTCATGATGTCTCAAGGACGACCAACGACGCCGCACACCAGTGATGCAGTGGGCCACGAAACCGTGTCTGGAAACAAAGCCCTCGCACAGCGTGAGCTTCTGATTTTTGAAATTGGCACACCAAGGCGCACAGGCATTGATTTTCCGGAATTGAAAAATACGCCTTCCCGACTAGGGGGGGTAGAACGTACGCAAGAGATTGGCTTGCCGGGACTGTCGGAGCCGGAAGTGATGCGTCATTATGTGCGTTTGTCACAGAAAAACTACGCGATTGATCTGGGGGTGTATCCACTCGGCTCTTGCACGATGAAACACAATCCGCGTCTGAACGAAAAAATGGCACGTTTGCCCGGGTTTGCCGATTTGCATCCCTTACAGCCCCATAGCACGGTACAAGGCGCACTCGAATTAATGGGTGATTTGGCGCATTGGATTTTAACCCTGACAGGCATGCCGGCGGTAGCGCTTTCGCCCAAGGCGGGGGCTCACGGGGAGTTGTGCGGTATGATGGCCATACGGGCAGCCTTGGATGCGAAAGGTGCGGATCATAAACGTAGAGTGCTTGTGCCGGAATCTGCGCACGGCACCAATCCGGCGACAGCAGTGCAGTGCGGTTTCAGCATTGATTCTATTCCGGCGACCGAGGATGGTCGTGTGGATATGGACGCGTTGAAGGCCAAGCTCGGGGATGATGTGGCGGGTATTATGCTGACCAATCCCAATACGTGCGGATTGTTCGAACGGGACATTATAGAAATTGCCGATCTCATTCACGGGGTGGGCGGGTATTTTTATTGCGATGGCGCGAATTTCAATGCGCTGGTCGGGCGCGTCCGTCCGGGTGATTTGGGCATTGACGCAATGCATCTGAATTTACATAAAACATTTTCAACGCCCCACGGTGGTGGTGGCCCGGGCTCCGGCCCGACGGTTTTGTCGGATGCGTTGGCGCCTTATGCGCCTGTTCCGCGTGTCGAAAGCCAAGACGGGGTTTGGCACTTGGTTGAAAATGTCGAGGATGCAGACGGGGAAAGTTTTGGGCGTATGACAGCCTTCCATGGCCAAATGGGCATGTTTGTACGGGCATTGTCCTATATGTTAAGCCATGGCAGTGACGGGTTGAAGCAGGCGACCGAGGACGCGGTTCTGAACGCCAATTATGTACAGGCGGCGCTTAGTGACGTTATGACCCCGGCCTTTAGCGGCACCTGCATGCATGAGGCGTTGTTTGATGACCGGTTCTTGAAAGATACGGGGGTGGAAACGCTCGATTTCGCCAAGGCGATGATCGATGAGGGCTATCATCCGATGACTATGTATTTCCCATTGGTTGTGCACGGGGCGATGTTGATCGAACCGACAGAATCAGAAAGCAAGGCGGAACTTGACCGGTTCATTGCTGTGATGCGTTCACTGGCTGTGAAGGCGGTTTCAGGCGAGGTGGAGATGTTTAAAGCGGCTCCTATTTATGCGCCTCTGCGCAGGCTTGACGAGACCCGAGCGGCGCGTAAGCCTGTACTGAAATGGACGCCTTCCGAAGGCTAGGGAAACAATTTTGCTCTGGCGCGCTTGGCGAGTTGGAGCATCGGTTTTTCTGCCCACTTATGCACCATGCCGGCAGCTGCAATACTGGCGAGGGTCAGAACGGGTAGGATGATCCAATTGTCCCATGAGTTTTGTGTGGCGAAATTGTGCCAGATGCGGCCCAACAGGCTAAGGCTCAAAACATGGGTAAGGTAGAGGGCGTAGGACCAGTCGCCCAGAACTTGTGTGCATTTGGGCAGATCGGATTTCAGGCTTGCCAAGCCGTAAACACTCAACATTGCAGGTAAGGTGAAATGGATAACCCGGCCCCAATGGCTGTCGATCATGCCGTGGCCTGTGCTGATGAGCATGGTCAGGGTCGCCCCCCATAAGACAAGCCCTATTGCCAGTGTCGTGCGGCCTCCTATTCCCTTAAACCGATGATAAATGTATCCGGCAAAAGTGCCGGCAAGGAATTCATATGTCAGAGGGCTCAGGAGTATTTGAAGAAGGGGGCTGTGCGTACCCACGTCCATTTTCTGGCCGAGCGCCAATACTCCCCCCCAACACACTAAAAACCCCAAGAGCCAACGGGGCTTCAAAAAAATGGCGAGGGCAAAGACGAGATAAAACCCCATTTCATGTATTAAAGTCCATCCGACGGCCAGCAAAGGCGCGCGCGTATCTGGAAACAGCATAAATGATTTCCAGATGTTGGGGGGGGCGCCAAGGCTGGAAAAAACCAGATCGGGCCGCCATAGATAGATAAGCACCAAGATCAGGCTGATCAGCCAGTATAAAGGGTATATGCGGGTCATACGGGCGAACAGGAATGCGGACGTCGCGCGGCCACCCCGTAGAGATGTGTGCGCAACATGCACCATGATGAAGCCCGAGATTACGAAGAATAAATCAACACCAACCCGGCCAAGCTCAACCCATGATCCCAATATATGATCCGGGGAATATTTTTGTTCGATAATGAAGAGGTGCGACACTACGACAAGCAAGGCTGCAAAACCCCGTAAGGCTTGAATATTGGCAAACCGCCTGACATCTTGTGGTGTTTCTATACTCATCTACTCACATACATTTTATCACAAAAAAAGGTGCCCCCTTTTATGGAGACACCTGTTTTTAAAATCCAGTCAATTGGCAAATTAAACGAGCTAGTTTAAAACTTTGCCCATTTGCGTGACGCCGGTTTTAACAAGAGCTGAATGATCTGCGGCCTTGAACTGGTCACGGATTAGCTGCTCTGCTGCCTGGGTTGCCAAATCAACGGCGCGGGCTTTGACGTCGGCCATGGCTTGGGCTTCGGCGCTGGTGATTTTTGTTTCGGCAAGGTCTGCACGGCGTTCCAGGCGTTCTTTCAAGTTTTTACGGGCTTGATCGGCCATGGTTTCGGCATCTTTGCGGGCTTGTTCGACAATTGCTTTTGCCTGCTCTTCGGCTTCGGCCTGTTTGCGTTGGTAAGAGGCCAGTAAAACTTGTGCTTCTTCACGCAGGGTCCGGGCGTCGTCCAGTTCTTTGCGGATGCCATCTGCGCGTTCGTCGAGCGCTTTGGCCATTGTTTTGTGCACACCTTTATAAAGTGCTGCCCCAATGATGATACACAGGGCCATAAAGACCCAAATCGGAGGTTCAGAAAGAGAGAATTCCCAATGCATACCGGTCTCCTAGTTTTGTGCTTTAACGGCTTTAGCCGCCGCTGCCGATGTGATTTTGCCAGTAAATAATTTTTCCACCAGAGCCTTGGCCGTATCCGCTGCGATGCCGTCTACATTGGCGAGGGCTTTTTCACGTAATTTGCGGATTTTAGCTTCGGCGATTTCCATATGTTCTGCCATTTCAAGCTCCGAGGTTTTCATCTCGGCTTCGATTTCTGCGTTGATGCTGGCGCGTGTGGTTTCTGCCACATTGTGCGCTTTTGCACGGGCATCTTTCAAAGATTGCTCATAGGCAAGTTCAGCAGATTCTGCTTCGCGTTGCATACGTGCCGCACTGTCCAAATCATCGGCAATGCGGTTCGAGCGTTCTTCCAAAATACCGCCAAGGCGGGGAAGAAGAACTTTGGCCAGCAAGAAAAGCAGCAGGCCAAAGAATATAAAGAGCCAAAAAAGCTGAGAGGCAAAAGTGCTTGCGTCCAATGGTGGGAACACGCTGTTCACACTATCGTTTGCATGTCCACCATGTTCATCGGCCACCGCTGCGGCAGCCATATAGATATCAAAAGCGTTCATCGCACTTTTCCCTTAAATCAGCTTTAGTGTTGGCGTTCGTCTTAGGTGGACGCAAACAAAAGCAAGAAGGCGATCAACAATGAGAAGATGCCGAGAGCTTCGGTTACGGCAAAGCCGAAAATCAAGTTACCGAACTGGCCTTTAGCGGCAGATGGGTTGCGGATGGCGGCAGACAAATAGTTGCCGAAAATGTGGCCAAGGCCTACGCCCGCACCGATCATGCCTGAACAGGCGAGGCCTGCACCGATTAGTCTTGCTGCTTCTGGTTCCATGGTAATTCTCCTATAAAATGGGTTAGCAGTTAAAGTTAGTGTCCGGGATGAAGTGCGTCATTAATGTACACACTTGTTAGGATAGCGAATACGTAGGCCTGTAAAAAGGCTACGAGAATTTCAAGTGGGGTCAGGGCAATGACCATCACAAACGGTGCAATTGCGCCAATTTTTGCGACACCGCCAAGGCCTGCCCACATCATGATAATAAAGCCGGCAAACAGTTTCAGCATAATATGCCCGGCCAGCATATTGGCCCAGAGCCGGATGCCATGAGAGAAAGGCCGTGACAGGAACGAGATGATCTCAAGCAAGACAACTAAAGGCAGGATAACGATCGGTACGCCACTTGGTACGAACAGTTTCAAAAAGCCAAAGCCGTTCTTGAAAATGCCGACGACGAGAACAGTTGTCATAACCGACATTGCCAAAGCAAAGGTCACAATAATATGGGATGTGGTGGTGAAAAAGAACGGGATAAGCCCTAAAATATTGGCAAATAGAATGAACATGAACAGGGCGTAGATGAAGGGGAAAAACTTCATGCCGTCACGGCCCGAGGTGGAGTGGATCATGTCGGCTACAAATTCATAGGAAATTTCTGCGATGGATTGCAGACGACCCGGGACGAGGGAGCGCTTTGATGTGCCCATGAGCAAAAATAGGGAGATGAGTATAACCGCAACGCCCATCATCAGGGCAGAGTTGGTAAAGCTGAGATCATATCCCGCTATGTGAAAATCGCCGAACAGTGCGTCATGGAGCTCGAACTGCTTGATCGGATCCAGTTTTGTTGCTTCTGCCATTCCTGGCCTCTTCACGTATGCGGATATATCCGCGCCTTAACAATTTGCAAAATCAGCTTTCGCCGTCTTCTGCACCCATTTCTTTGGCAGAGCGGATGATTGTCCGCGTTCCCGCCATAAATCCTAATATGATGCCGACCAAAAGCCCCCATGGCTTCGTGCCTACAAAATAATCCATGCCCGCGCCGCCTAAACCGCCGACAATTACGGCCGCCGAGAATTCGCTGGCATAGCGTATGCCGACGGCCCAGCTTGTGGTGTCTTCGTCTTTCTGTGGATTATGGGCGTCCTGTGCAGCTTTGACTTTTTTGCCAAGCGCTTCAAGGTCGTCAATTTTATCCTGTTCTGAAGACAATTTTTTCCGTTTAGACATAGCTACCGACTCATAAGATGGTCACCCATCAAACGCGCGCAACTTACGCTCGGACGTGTAGAGTGTCAACAAGAGTCGCAGTTGTGTAAGACGTTGAAAAATAAAGAAAAAATATATTTCTACACATTTTATTTCAGGCAATTGGGGAAAAGGTTTGTGCAAGTGTCTATGCGGTCAATTTTTCCGCTTCACCAAGGTCGATGGAGATCAGTTGGGAAACCCCTTTTTCGGCCATTGTGACCCCAAACAAGCGGTCCATACGGGCCATTGTCACCGCATTATGGGTGATGGCAATGAATTTGGTCTCGGTATTTTTGCACATTTCGTCCAAAAGGTTGCAATAGCGTTCGACATTGGCGTCATCTAAGGGGGCATCGACCTCGTCCAGCACACAAATTGGGGCCGGATTGGACAAAAATACGGCAAATATCAAAGCGATGGCGGTCAGGGCCTGCTCGCCGCCGGACATCAGAGACATGGAGCCAAGTTTTTTGCCCGGAGGGCTGACCAGCACTTCAAGGCCGGCTTCAAGCGGATCATCTGATTCCGTGAGGGCGAGGGACGCGCTGCCACCACCAAACAAGGTGACGAACAGGCGGCCGAAATGTCCGTTGACCACATCAAAAGCGTCGAGCAGGCGTTGGCGACCTTCGGCATTTAAGCTTTCAATGCCTTCGCGCAAGCGGGCGATCGCGGCGACCAGATCCATACGTTCGTCATTAAGGGCGGTTAGGCGCTGTTCCTGTTCTGCGGCTTCTTCGTCTGCGCGCAGATTAACGCCGCCCATGTTTTCACGTTCACGGCCAAGACGTTCGAGCTTACGCTCAATATCCGGTTCGGCCATTGTGCTGTCGGGGCTGAGCTCTTCCAATTGGGCTTTAAGCTCGTTGGGCGCACAGGACAGGGTTTCGTGGATGCGGGCCTGAATTTCTGCCTTGCGCTCTTGGGCGGCCGTGTGTCTGGCTTCTGCGGCGGCGCGGGCTTCGCGGGCGGCGCCCAATGCCTGTTCGGCTGTGCGTAAATTGCCGTCGGCGGTGCGTAAATCAGTTTCGATTTGTGCGAGAGCATCACTGGCATCGCGGCGGCGTTTTTCGGCTTGGCTTAGTTCTGAGAGCAGAGTTTGTTGGCGCTGGGCAAATTCGTCCGGGCTATCATTGGCGGCTTTCAGGGCCATTTCGGTCTCAGATTCGCGGCCTTGCAGGCTGGTAATTCGCTCTTTGGCTTTGCTGGAGCGGCCTTGCCAGTCGGCAATGTCCTGCTCGACGGCCTGTAAGCGTGCGGCACGCGCCTTAACTTCATTTTTCAAGCTGCGGTAATGAGCGCTGGCTTCATCCGCACGGTCTCTGGCGAGGGACAGTTTGTTGGTTGCCTGGGCAAGTTCGGCCTCGAGCGCTTCATTGCTGCCGGCTTCGGCGAGCTGTTTCTGTGCCGTTTCCAAATGGGTCTCGACATCTTTAAATTCGGTTTCAAGACGGTTCAGGCGATCCACAAGTGCGGATTTCTGTTCTGCTTTACGGGCCTGATCTGTTTCAAACCGGCTTAGGGAGGATTGGGCTGTGCGTTCATCATGCTCTAATTGCGGGATGGCTTTGCGGGCGACACGGGCGTTTTCGTCTGCGTGTGCGCGGGCGTTACGGGCATCTTCCCATTTCGTATTCGCGTCCTCTGCGGCCGTGTTAAGTGCAGGGAGGCTGTCTTCTATCTCTGTTAACCGGTTGATGTTTTCAAGGCGGGCGGTGGCGGAAGACGGTACTTCGCTAGAGGCACAAAACCCGTCCCAGCGCCAGAGATCACCCTCAAGACTTACAATGCGTTGGCCGGGGAGAAGTTGTTGTGCGAGTACGCCCCCGTCTGCACGCTCAACAATTCCGATCTGGGAGAGGCGGGCGTTTAAGGCCCCCGGTGCGGTGACAAATTTGGATAAGGGTTCTAGCCCACCCGGTAGCGTCAGTGTCGGCGCAGAGGCTCCATTCCAGCGCAGAGGAATGTCGTCTTCCAGTCCCGCGTCGAGATCGTCGCCAAAGGCAGCCGCCAAAGCAGCCTCATAGCCTTGTTTTACCTGTATGTTTTCTAAAGCAGACACCCAATTGCTGTCGCCACGGGCTGTGTTGACAATGGCACTGAGGGCGCGTCTGCCAGCTTCGGCTTCCGAGAGGTTTTGTTTGAGCGTGTTTAAAACGTCGCGCATTTCACGCTCTTGCGTTTCCGCGTCCTGTTTGCGGGTGCTGGCCGTGTGTTCGCGTTCGCGGGCTTTTTGCAGGGCCTCTGCGGCGTCGCCTAAGGAGGCCGTAAACAGGTTTTGCTCGCCGGGCTGTGTATCGGTGTTTTTCATGTCTGCATAGCTACGCCCAACAGACCCGATTTCTTGTTCCAACCGGGATTTCCGGCCTTGCAATTGGGCGGTTTCGCGTTCTGCGCTGGAGATTTGGGCGGTGTGTTCGGCACTTTTACGGGTAAGTTGGCTGACAGTTGCTTCAATATCTGTGCGCAGTTGAATGGCGGTCAGGGTTTCTTGTTTGGCGGTTTCTACGGCGCTGCTCACATCTTTTGTGGCTTTGAGCGTGGCGAATTCTTCGGCAAGTTTTTCACTGGCGCTTTCGGCGTCAATGACGATGCCTTCTTCGCGTTCGATATCGCCTTTGAGGAAGTTTAAGCGGGCTTCCAGTTTTTTAATTTCGCTCTCGGCGGCTTGCGCGTCATTTTCGAGCGCTTCTTTGGCCGCATTTAAACGCCCACATACGGCGGCGGCAATGATCTGCTCTTCGCGGTGAGGTTCCAGTTTTGTGGACATTTCGGCCACTTGGGTTGTTAGGCCCGCTACATTTCCGGTCAGTTCGTGTACTTTGGTTTCGCTGTCCTTGAAAATCTGGGCGCTGGTTTCTAAAGCTTCGAGCGCGGCTTGCCATCTTTTGAGCCATAGCAGGGCTTTGTATTCACGAATCTCTCCGGCGAGGCGTTTGTAGCGCGCGGCTTGGCGTGATTGGCGGCGTAGGGAGAGAAGCTGGCTCTCGATTTGTCCCAACACGTCTTCAAGCCGGTCAAGATTGGTTTCGGCGGCGCGCAAGCGAAGCTCGGCCTCGTGACGACGCGAATGCAGGCCGGAAATACCAGCCGCTTCTTCAAGAATACGGCGGCGATTGGAAGGCTTGGCCGAAATCAACTCGTTAATCTGGCCTTGGCGTACGAGGGCGGGCGAGTTGGCACCGGTCGAGGCATCGGCAAACAAAAGCTGCACGTCTTTGGCCCGTACGGTTTTGTCATTGACTTTATATTTGGAGCCGGAGCCTTTGGTGATGATACGGCTAATTTCCAGAATTTCATCATCGTTGAACATTGGCGGGGCAACGCGGGCCGAATTATCAATGGTTAGGGTGACGCTAGCCTGTCCACGACCGGGGCGGGATTTGGTGCCGCTAAAGATAACATCGTCCATGCCGCTGGCGCGCATGGCTTTGGCAGAGTTTGCGCCCATGACCCAGCGAATGGCTTCGAGGAGATTGGATTTGCCACAGCCGTTCGGGCCGACAATCCCTGTGAGACCCGGTTCAATCTGAAAAGTGGTGGGTTCAACAAAGGATTTGAACCCGACCAGTTTTATAGAATTGAAACGCAATGATCCCATAGACGACCCTAGTGATCCGTAGTTTCAGATTTTGCAGGGGCGTCCGGAATAGGCTCACCCAGCATTTCGGCGAAAATTTTATCAAAATCTTCGATTTCAAATGTTCCGCTCGGGGCTTTCTTGCCGTTAATGAAGAATGTCGGCGTGCCTGTGACGCCTGCGTTCTCTCCACCAATTCTGATGGCTTCCAAGCGGGCGATTTCGGTTTCATTGACCATGCACGCATCAAATGCGGCTTCGTTCATGCCAGCAGATTTTGCCAGTTTCAGGAACTCGCCTCGAATATCACTGGAGGTGTTAATCTCTTGCATGCGCATGAATTGTACATGCAGCACATCAAAAAATTTGTCTTCGGGTGCACAATTGGCCAGCAAATGGCCCGCGTTTGACAGGCTGTGGGTCGGAAATTCGCGAAATACATAGCGAACCTTGCCAGTATCTATGTATTTTGCCCGTAAATCAGGAAATACGGTGGCGCTCCAATTGGCACAATGGGGGCAGGTGACTGAGGCGTATTCGACCAAGGTGATAGTCGCCTCTGCGTTTCCGAGCGCGTGGTCGGTAGAGGTTTCATAAATTGTACGTCCCTCAACTGCGTTTTGTGCCAGTTGTGCAGGTTTGTCCCCGCCGCACGCCCCTAGAATCAGGGCTGCTCCAAGGCTTAACGCTGCAGTTTTCAATAGCGAATCAGTTAGAAAATTAAAATTCATGGTTCAGTCTCCCAATTTAGGCCGTTTTGGCAAGAAATTATAAAGGTTTTGTTAAGGAATGGATGCGGGTGGATGTGGATAGAATGGATCAGGGTTTTGGAAGCGGTGAAAACCCTTGGCTGAGTAAGGCTTCAAAATGCCGAGAAAGGGGAAGGTAGTCGGAGCTTTTTTCGTATACGGTGCCGTTGATAATAAAGTTCGGTACATGACCAATATTACCGGAATGTGCCAACTCCATAGATTTTGCCAACCGTTTGCGGCCTTCGATGCTGCCAAAGCAGGTGTTCATTTCTGCTTCGGAATTTAGTCCGGCCATTTTTGCAATCGCGAGGTAGGTTTCCAAGCCTTTGCCGTCTTTGACGCTCTGAATGATGCTGTCTTGTTCGACCATTTGATGTTCGATCAGTTCGAAAAATTTGTCTTCAGGGGCACAATTGGCGATTTGGAAGCCGGCGATGGCGAGCTGTGCCGGTGGGGTCGGGAATTCTCGAAAGACAATTCGGACTTTGCCCGTGTCTACATAATTGGCGATAACATCCGGCCATGTGGTCTTAAACCAGAGGCTACAATGGGGGCAGGTAATTGATGCATATATAATGAGTGTGATCGGGGCCGTTGTTTGCCCCAATGTATGGTCACTCTCAAGTTCACTAAATGTGCCGGGTAATGTTGCGGGTGATAGCTGTGGTGTTGTCGAGTGTTCTGGCGTGCCGGGTTTGGGTATAGGCGTTGATTGGGCAAAAGCAGAGCTTATGCCCAAAAGGGTGAAAGGGAGGGTGAGGCATAGGGTTCGAAAAAACATAAAATGTCCGGTTTTGAGTTTAAATCTCTGTTGTGCGTGTGTGCACTTTTTTGCCAAGATTATCCAATGCGGTTTGAAATGCATTTTCGGGATTGTTTTTGACAGAAGATGGTTGTTGTTCGGGCGAGGTTTTTATTGCGGTGGTTTTGGCGGCTGTCTGGGTGTTGGGTTTCATACTGCCTTGCTTGACAATAATTTTTGTAATGGTGTCTTTGCCGAGGAATTGATTAATTTTACCAAGCAATTGTCCTGCATTGGCCTGAATCAGTGCGGCGGCGGGGCCTTTGGCTTCGATCAACAGAGATTTGCCGGTTTTTCCGCCACGAATGGCCATAGGTCTGGAGAGAGCCGCCCATTTTTCGCCGATAATTTGTGGCCAGTGGTTTTGCAAAGCGTTTTTGCCGGGCCCGAATTTTTTGGAGAGCGGGCGCAGGATTCTATTGGTGGCCATAGCGGCACTTGGGGCGTGGCGATATTGCGGTTTGCCCCGATTATGCTCCAGATAGGCCAAAATATTGCCCTGGGCAATGCGTTTCCTATCAGTTTGTGATTTACCTAGCTCGGACATCGGGGCACAATCGTCTATAATGACCAATTCGTCCAGATATATATAATGAAGAGTTCGCAACAAATCGTAAGGCTGCGCAAAACGCTGTTGGCCCATTATGACGCGTGTGGGCGAAGCCTGCCGTGGCGTATTCGTCCCGAGGATCGGGCGGCGGGTGTGATTGCAGATCCCTATAAAGTCTGGTTGTCCGAAATTATGTGTCAGCAAACTACGGTGAGCGCGGTTACACCATATTGGCATAAGTTTTTGCAAAAATGGCCGTGTGTCGAGAATTTGGCGTGCGCGCCGCGCGACGAGGTGTTGGCGGCGTGGGCCGGACTGGGGTATTATGCGCGGGCGCGTAACTTACATAAATGTGCAGGCATGATTATGGACGAGTTTGGCGGGGTGTTTCCGAACACGGAGGCTGGCTTGTTGAAACTCCCCGGTGTGGGGCCATATACGGCGGCGGCGATTTCCAGTATTTGCTATGGGGAAGCGACAAATATTGTTGATGGCAATGTAGAGCGGGTGATTTCGCGCCTGCGTATGGTGCAGGCATTATTGCCGAAGGCGCGCACAGAAATTCGTATACTGGCAGGCGTAATTGCTGACCCAAAACGGGCAGGGGATTATGGACAAGCTCTGATGGATTTAGGGTCGCAGGTCTGTAAACCGAAAAACCCGAAATGCGGGATGTGCCCTTGGGAATTTGCGTGTTTGGCAGGCAAAGCGGGTGTGGCGGAAGACTACCCTAAAAAGATCAAAAAGCAGACGCGCCCTGTGCGCTATGGTGCAGTGTTTTATTTGGAAAATGGCGGTGAAATATTGCTACGTCGCCGTCCCGATAAAGGCCTGCTTGGCGGGATGATGGAATTACCCGGAACAGAATGGGGGGCAGAACGTGAGGCAGTAGACAAGATGTTGGCGCACGCGCCCAGCTCCCATAACTGGCAGCAGTGTGCGAAAGAGGTGAGCCATGTGTTTACCCATTTCACTCTGTATTTAAATGTGTTTGTTGCACAGGGCGGGGATGTAAATACAGGCATTTGGGCCAGCTTGGACAGGCTGGATACATATGCTTTGCCGAGCCTTATGCGTAAAGCCATCCGCTCGGCACAAAGCCTTTAATTTAGGCAATTACAGGCATGTCCTTGCGTATTTCTGTGCGCAAAACATCAATCGGAACACGTGTTGTGCCGCGGCCAGTGGTTTGCTCGAAATGCCAGAATGTCCAACCGTTGCAGCTTGGGGCTTTTTGCACATGGGCACCCATTTTGTGGATGGAACCGCTGGCGTCAGATACGGCGAGGGAACCATCGGCCCGCACACTGGCGGTGACGCGTCCATTGGGAGAATATAATGTATCGCCGGGATTGAGGAGGCCGCGTTCGATCAATGTGCCAAAGGGAACACGAGGTTCGGAACGCTTGGACGGGGTGACTTTAACGGCGACACCGCTGCCTGTCGTAATTTTATCGATCCGGCGGCGGGCATGGATAATGTATTCTTCTTCGCGTTCGAACCCGATGAAGCTTCGGCCTAATTTTTTTGCCACCGCGCCGGTCGTGCCGGACCCGAAGAACGGATCAACAATGACATCGCCCGGATTGGTGGTGGATAAAATGACACGATGTAGCAAGGATTCCGGTTTTTGGGTCGGGTGGGCCTTGGTGCCGTCTGATTTTTTAATGCGTTCATGGCCGGTACAAATCGGCAGTGTCCAGTCGGAGCGCATTTGCACACCATCATTCATCATTTTCATGGCGTCATAGTTGAATGTCGGCTTGGCGGTTTCGGTTTTTGTGGCCCAGATTAAGGTTTCATGCGCGTTGGTAAAACGGGTGCCACGGAAGTTCGGCATAGGGTTGGTTTTGCGCCAGATAATATCATTTCTGATCCAGAAACCCTGATCTTGCAAGATGCCGCCCACGCGGAAAATATTGTGATAACTGCCGATGACCCAGATGGCACCATCGGGTTTGAGAATGCGCCGCGCCGCATTCATCCAGTCATGGGTGAACAGATCATAGGCGTCCATAGTGTCAAAGCGGTCCCATTCTTCGGTGACGCCGTTGACGACGGAATTGTCGGGGCGGCTTAAATTGCCGCCGAGCTGTAGATTATAGGGTGGGTCGGCAAAAACCAGATCAACACTGCTTTCAGGCAGGGCATCCATCAACTCAACGCAATTGCCCTGAATGATTTTATTAAGGGGGAGTTTTGTCATTTTTATTACCCTTTGCGCCTGAAACACCACAGTTATGGGGGTGGATCACTTACGAATCAGTTTGAGAACCAAGGGTCGTCTCAAAAGATTCACAAACTCTTAAAGTGAAGGGTAAGCTTTTGAAATTATGTGATTTTTAATGAATTCTTTACCTAGGTTAACACGGCCTTTACAGGGGCGTAGGAACGGCGGTGGATAGGGGACGCGCCCCTGTTTTCAAGGGCGTCTCTGTGGGCTTTGGTAGGGTAGCCTTTATGGCCAGCATGGCCATATCCGGGAAAGCGCACATCTGCCAAGACCATTAAGCGGTCGCGTGTGACTTTGGCGATGATCGAGGCGCTGGCGATGGACAGACTTTTCGCGTCGCCTTTCACAATGGCCTGCATAGGTATGGCTTGCATCGTAATATCTAAATCCGGACAGCGATTGCCGTCTATAAGCACGGCGCTTGGGCGTATGGGCAAATCGAGCACGGCGCGGCGCATGGCGACCATGGTGGCGGCCAAGATATTGATACGGTCAATTTCTTCGGGTTCGGCGATGCCGATTCCGACATGGGCGCAGGCCATGATCTGGGTGTAAAGCTGTTCGCGTTTATGTTCGGATAATTTTTTACTGTCATTTAGACCATCGGGAATATTGGCTTTGTTTAAAATCACGGCGGCTGTGACAACGGGGCCAGCTAAGGGGCCGCGTCCGGCTTCATCCACGCCGGCGACCAGACCCGTATAGGTGGATTCGTATTGCCAATCTGGTTTTTGTGTTCCCATTGTCTTTGGCCCGTTTCTTGCTTTTTCTAGGGTGTTTGTTCAGCTTCTATACAAGTAAATACAGTTATAGGGCTTTTTTAGGGAAATTTTATCTGTTAAACCACATTTAACGGAAAACCAGACGGAGATAAATATGAGTGTTTCGAAATATGCCCTGGCAGGGGTGGTTTTTGCAGCGACTGTTATAGGCACAGCCATTCCAATGACAGCTTCGGCCGCATCCGAGATTAAGAACGTTGCAGACTGCGTCTCTGAAGGCGGCACGATGACGAATGTGAAGGGCAGTGATTATTGTCTCGTCCAAATCCGTCCGAAAGAATATTCAGGCGTAGAATATGATGGCAACCAGCTGGGGGTCGTTGAATGTCCGGGGAATAAATTAAATGACGGGGTGTTTTGCATGTACCCTGTTACAATTGAAAAAACTGCCGATGACGTTGAGCCAATGACTGAGGCGGAAGACGCCGGACAAACACTGGCCGATAAAGCGGATGAAAGTGTCAAAGACGAAACTGAAACAGAAGCCAAAGCGGGCAAGCAAGACGAAAATTAAAACAGGTTTGGGACGTTATCTTCGCCCCAAGTTTTGAGTTTAAAAACAATCAACGGCTCCGGAGTTTTCGGGGCCGTTTTTTATGGTCTTGCGCCGGGCGTATAAAACAGGGACAAAGTCTTCATGTTATCTGTGATCATACCCACTTTAAATGCCGGCAAATATCTGAAGCCCTTGCTACATCAAGTGGGGCCGGTTTGTCAGGATATTGTCGTCACGGACGGAGGCTCTCGCGACGAGACGTTGGCACTGGCGTTGGCCTCTGGCGCGCGCTTGGCAGTTGGCTGTAAGGGCCGGGGTTGGCAATTGGCGCGCGGGGCGAAATGGGCGCGGGGCGACTGGTTGTTCTTTATACATGCGGATACGGTTTTGTCAGATGGCTGGGCGGAGGCTGTCGAGAGCCATATGCGTGATTTCCCCGAAAAATCTGGATATTTTCGCTATGCACTGGACGCGCAAGGGGTTTGGCCCAAACTGGTTTCCGGGTTTGTCTGGCTGCGTTCAAAGCTTCTTGCCTTGCCGTATGGAGATCAGGGTTTGCTGATTTCGCGCGCGCTTTATGAGGAGATTGGCGGGTTTCCGGACTGGGATTTATTTGAAGATGTGGCGATTATTCGCGCCCTTGGACGGCAGCGGTTACGGCAATTGCCGGCCCGTGCCATAACGTCTGCAGCCCGGTATGAAACCCAAGGCTATCTACGCAGAGGGCTTCGGAATTTAAGCCTGATTATCCGGTTCACTTTCGGGGCTGATCCGCAAAAATTGAAAGCGCTCTATTATAAATGAAACCTGCCCTGTTTGTATTCGTCAAAGCCCCTTTGATGGGCAAAGCTAAGACCCGTTTGGCCGTGGGGGTTGGGCCGGTGCATGCCCAACGGATTTACCGGGCTATGTGCGCGAAAATATTTCGCCAGTGTGTGGACCCGCGTTGGGATACGGTTTTGTATGTAACGCCGGATGCTCAAATAGGGTCGGGCTATGGGGGGCTCTGGCAGGAGCACATGGTGCAAATTGCACAAAAAGACGGAGGTTTGAGTGCGCGCCTTGCGCGGATGTTTGCTCTTAAGGGGCCCATTATTGCGATCGGGACGGACACGCCGGATATCAGGATACGTGATATTGCCCTCGGGTTTAAGCATTTGAAATCAAGGAGGGCTGTGTTTGGGCCGGCAGAGGACGGTGGGTTTTGGCTGATCGGTTTGAACGGGCCGGTACAGAAAAATGTGTTTGATAATGTCCGGTGGTCACACCCTGATACACTGGCGGATATGGAGGCGAAGATTACGGGGTCTATCGCAAAACTACATACGCTTACGGATGTGGATGATGAGGCGGCTTACCGCGCTGTGACGGGGCGTAAACTACGCTAGATTACGGGTTTTCGATCCGCTCACGTACGGCTAATAAATCGCGCCATGCATATTTTTTCAACTCAGGCCTGCGGAGTAGGAAGGCTGGGTGGTAGAGGGGGATTGCCGGAATTTTTGTGCCGCCAACCTCTAGCTCCTGCCATTGTCCGCGTGTTTTCATAATGCCGGTTTTCCCTGTCAGGGCTTGTAGGGAGACACCGCCGACAATGACGATAATCTTGGGCGCAACCAATTCCATGTGGCGGGTAATGAACGGTTTGCACAGGGCAAGCTCGTCTTCCGACGGGTTGCGGTTGTTGGGCGGACGCCAATTGCATACATTTGTAATGTAGAGACTGTCTGCATCCAGATTTATGGCGGCGAACATTTTATCAAGCAATTGTCCGGCGGGGCCAACAAAGGGTGTGCCTGTTTCGTCTTCCTGTCGACCGGGGGCCTCGCCAATGGCCATAATCTCGGCTTGCGGGTTGCCGCGTGCGAACACTATTTTTTGGGCATGGTCGCTCAAAATGCCGGCGTCAAAGCCCTCTATGGCAAGTTTCAGGGCTTCAAGGGTCGGGGCGGCGCTGGCGAGCGCTTCGGCTTTGGCAATCTGCTCGACTAACCCTGCTCTTTGTGGGGCCGGGGGCGTGGATGGTGATGGTTTTGATGTTTTTTGAGACGCGGTTTGCGGACGTTTGGCTTTCGCAGGTGCGGCGGGCGGCACAGGCGGTGTTTCGATGCCCATGTCTTGCCACCATGTTTGGCTGGCTTGCAAGGCTGCTTTTAGATTTTGCTGTGGGCTTAAGGATTGCATCAGGTGCTGAGACGTATCACGGAACGTACATTGGCTTCAATGGATTCAATGATAATCGTTGCAATGTCCTTGCCGGTGGCGTGTTCAATGCCTTGCAGGCCGGGGGAAGAGTTTACTTCGAGAATTTTTGGGCCACTATCCCCGCGTAACATATCAACACCTGCCACATTGAGTTTAAGGACACGGGCGGCCTTGATGGCCGTCTTGCGTTCTTCTTTGGTAATTCTGATCTTTTGGGCACTGCCGCCCTGATGCAAGTTGGAGCGAAACTCGCCCGGTTGCGCAGTGCGCTGTATGGCGCCGACTACTTTGCCGTCGACAACGAAACAGCGAATATCGGTGCCGCTGGCCTCTTTGATAAATTCCTGCACCAGAAAATGGGCATCCAGCCCGCGAAACGCATCGACCAGAGCTTCGGCGGCTTTTTTGGTTTCGGCCAGCACAACGCCTTTGCCTTGTGTGCTGGACAGAAGTTTAACCACCACCGGTGAGCCTCCGGCTAGATCGATAATACCTTTGGTGTCGCGCGAGGATTTGGCGAAAGCGGTGTTGGGCATGCCGAGCTTATGTTGGGCCAAGAGTTGATGGGCGAGGAGTTTGTCGCGCGAGGCCCCGATGGCGGCGGCGGAGTTGAGACAATACACGCCCATCATTTCGAACTGGCGGACAATTGCCATGCCGTAAAACGTCATGCGGGTGCCGATGCGCGGAATGATGGCGTCATAGCGGGGCAGGGCTTGGCCGTCATAATATACGGCAGGGGAATGGTTGTTGATGGCCATATAACAGCGGCTTGTTTCAATACACTCGATCACATGGCCACGGGCTTCGGCGGCGGCGATCATGTGGGTATTAGAGTAATTTCCCGGTTCCTGAGTGAGAATGCCGATACGTAGAGGGCGGCGGGGCCGATTTTTCTTGCGGCGTTTTTTATACAAATCATAGGACAATGTCGGTTGACGGAAGGATTCGGATGGGGTGATGCGGATGCTTTGGGTGATGGCCGAGCGTCCTAATAACATCCGATAGCCCATGGCTTCCCTATTGGTCAGGGTGATGTGGATTGGCCATGTCTGATCCCCGATTTGCAAGGGTGATTCGATAACGTAGCGAAGCTCGCTCTCTCCGTTCGAGCTTATTACCATGCGCCGATCGATGACTTTGGCGGAACAGATCACTTCTATGGACGGATTGTCGGGATCGGGATGCATGATAAAGCGAACTTGCGGATTGTTTTCACTGCCGAACGGCTCTATGGCCACCGCGTGCAGGGCCGAGGTACGGGCGCCGGTGTCGATTTTGGCCTTAATGGCAGGGAGATCCAACCCGGGCAAAGAAACCCATTCTTCCCAACCAAGTGTCATGGCAAGCGCCATGGCCGATGTCGTGTTTTGTGTCATGTTCGGTCCGTTTTCAGATGCATATTAGATATATGGAAATGCGCCCAAGTGCTTTACGCCGCTGTATGGACAGTTTAACACTTAAATTTACGAACGAAATAGTTTATTCGAAAGTTCGGGCCAAATGAACAAGCCAATGAACAGGCCAGGCGAACAAGAAGGGTGCGACCAGCAAGGGTATAATATGTCAGAACGCGAAAGCATGGAATATGATGTAGTGATTGTTGGCGGCGGTGTCGCCGGACTCTCGGCTGCGATCCGTTTAAAGCAACAGGCCGAAGCCAAGGGTAGCGAGATCAATGTCGCATTGCTCGAAAAAGGCTCCGAGATTGGCGCGCATATTTTATCGGGTGCCGTGATTGATCCGATTGCGCTGGACGAGTTACTGCCGGACTGGAAAGAACTGGGCGCGCCTTTAGATACGCCGGTCACAAAAGACAAATTTTTATACATGACCAAGCATGGGGCGATCCCGATTCCGAATATGGCGATGCCGCCTTTGATGAATAATCATGGCAATTATATTGTCTCGCTTGGCAATGTGTGCCGGTGGTTAGCAGAGCAGGCTGAAAACATGGGTGTAGAAATATATCCGGGCTTCGCGGCCGCAGAGGTGATCTATAATGAAGACGGGTCGGTAAAAGGCGTTGCCACAGGTGATATGGGCGTTGGCCTTGACGGTAAACACAAAGAGGGCATGTATACGCAAGGGATTGAACTGCACGGGAAATATACATTTTTTGCCGAGGGGGCACGCGGGTCTCTTACCAAAACATTGATTGAAAAATTTGATCTGGACGCGGGCCGGGAGCCACAAAAGTTTGGCATTGGTCTGAAAGAGCTTTGGCAGGTTAAACCTGAAAATCATCAGCCGGGTTTGGTGCAGCATAGTTTTGGCTGGCCTTTGGATGATAAAACGGGCGGGGGCACTTTCCTTTATCATATGCTTGATAACGGTACGCCCTATGTGATTGTCGGTTTTGTTGTGCATTTGAATTACAAAAACCCGTATATAAGCCCGTATGAAGAGTTCCAGCGTTTCAAAACACATGAAAAAATCAAGGGCGTGTTTGAAGGCGGCAAGCGGATTTCATATGGTGCGCGCGCGATGACTAGTGGCGGGTTTCAATCGGTTCCCAAATTGGCTTTCCCAGGTGGCGCTTTGATCGGATGCTGTGCAGGGTTTATGAATTTGCCGCGTATTAAAGGGAGCCATAATGCCATGAAAACCGGTATGTTGGCGGCCGAGGCCGCGTTCGAAGCGTTGGCAGCTGGACGTGCAAGTGACGCACTGGTGGACTATGAACGCGCGTATGAAAACAGCTATATTTACAAAAATCTGAAACGGGTTCGCAATGTTAAACCCCTGTATGCGAAATTTGGCACATTGATCGGTGTTTGCCTGAGCGGGTTTGATATGTGGGTCAACACACTGTTCGGTAACTTCTCGTTTTTTGGCGCAATGAAGCACGGTAAAAGCGATGCGAATAGTTTGGAGCCTGCGGATAAGTTTAAGCCTATCGATTACCCGAAGCCGGACGGTGTTCTGTCGTTTGACCGGTTGACCAGTGTGTCTTTCTCCGCGACCAATCACGAGGAAGACCAGCCATGTCATCTCCAGCTTAAAGACGCCTCTATTCCGATCAATGTGAATTTGCCAAAATGGGCCGAGCCGGCCCAGCGCTATTGTCCGGCAGGGGTGTATGAAATTCTAAGCGACGATGATGGCAGCAATCCGCGCTTTCAAATCAATGCGCAAAATTGTGTGCACTGTAAAACATGTGATATCAAAGACCCGAGCCAGAATATAAACTGGGTCGTACCGGAAGGTGGCGGCGGGCCTAATTATCCGAATATGTAAAGAGATACTATGTTCCTGATGATGAAAAATGCAATGATGACGGTATGTGCGGCGGCTCTTTTGGGCGGGTGCGTTACACCGATTGGGGGCGGGAAAGAGGCTGGCAATGTTGTACGTGGCAATACGTTAAGCCCGAAAGCGCTTTTATTCGGTGACTATTTGGCGGCGAGTTATGCCAATAATATAGGCGATGCACATGAACGTGCACGCTATTATACGCATGCATTTTCTTTGAAACCGCAAGATTTGACATTGGGACGCAGGGCGATGGTTTCGAGCCTGACTGCTGGCGAAACTGAACAGGCACATGATTTGGCGATACAAGTACGCAAACTGAATGAACATGATGGTTTGTCGCGGGCCATACTCGGTGCCCATGCGCTTTCGAAAAGCGAGTACAACGAAGCCTTACTGTATCTTGGTGGTGTTGGTGACGGAAGCGGGCTTGACGATATCAATGCTTTGATACGGGGTTGGGTTCAGGTTGGACTTGGGCAGCAGGATACGGCCTTGGAAACCTTTACGCAGCTTGTGGGGGGGCAGTATTTTGAATTGATGGGCGATTTGCAAAAGGCAAAGCTGTATGCGGAGTTGGGGGATGTCGAGGCCGCCGATAAAATTTTCACCGAATTTGACGAATTTGGTATTTCCCCGATTGAATCCGTATTGTCACAGGTTCGTTTTCATATGGCCCGTGGTGAAAAAGACGAGGCTCTTACGCGCCTTGATGTGTATGCGGCGCGTTATGGGGGGGCGCTGACCGGCCCTGTCAGGCTGTATATGGATACGATCAATGCCGGTGAACAGATATCAACAGAGTTGAGCCCGGCCCAGTCTGCTTCCAGAGCGTTGACTGAACCCGCACTTGATTTTTATGCACGGCAAAAACAGTTTGAGGCGGCGGAAATGTTTTTACGGCTTGCATTGGAGCTTGATCCTGAAAATGACAAAGCCCGGTTATTTCTGGGCAGTGTGTTGGAAGATGTTGATCGGAAGCAGGACGCGCTCAACTTATATATGCGTATTCCTGCCGATTCCCCTTACACGGTGTCTGCACGCCTTTCCGAAGCCAATCTGATGTTCGAAAAAGATGAAAACGATGCGGCGATCAAAACGCTTGAATCTGTACACGCCTCCCATCCGTCGAGGATCACACAAGACGCACTGGGACGGGCCTATCTCATTCTTGCGGATTATGAACAGGCTTTGCCGTATTATGAGGCTTTAATTGCGGAAATGTCAGACGAAGAACTGGCCCAAAATCCGCAACCCCGGTATTTGCGCGGTATTTGTCTGGAGCGCCTTGATCGCTGGCAGGAGGCGGTGGAAGAGTTTGAATATGTCTTGGAACATCAACCGGAAAATGCCGATGCGCTTAATTATTTGGGATATACATGGGTTGATAAAGGGGTCGAGCTGACCAAAGCTTTTGACATGATCCGCCTTGCGGTCGAGTTGGATCCAAATAGTGGGGCCATTGTCGACTCGCTCGGATGGGCACATTATAAATTGGGGCAATATGAGGATGCGCTTGTACAGTTGGAAAACGCAGTGGAGCGCTCTCCCTCAAGTGCGACAATTGTTGACCATTTGGGAGATGTATACTGGAAACTAGGCCGTATTCGTGAAGCCGGATATCAATGGCGGCGTGCGCGTGATCTTGATCCCACGGAGAAAGAACTTAAAGAGATCAAAGCCAAGCTTGAAAGTGGTCTTTCTGCGAGTGAATCCGTAGAATAAGTGACTGGCTCTAGCATAACATATAAGGATGTGGCACGGGCCAAGGTCAATTTGACCTTGCATGTCGGGCGCGTCAATGAAAACGGGTATCATCCCCTGCAGAGTCTGGTCGTGTTTGCAGATATTGCTGATAAACTTTGCGCGAAAGCGGGGAAGGATTATAGCCTGGATATTGATGGCCCATTTGCATCTCAACTGAGCGCGCGCGATAATCTTGTCCTGAACGCGGCGAGGCGCGTGGGCGGGTCGAAACGGGCTGCGTTTCGCCTTGTTAAAAACCTGCCTGTGGCTTCTGGTCTCGGCGGGGGGAGTGCCGATGCGGCGGCGGCAGTTCGCGTGCTGAGGAAATTAAATCAAACTTTATCCGGGGATTTGGAGGCGGTGTTACTGGAAATAGGTGCGGATGTACCCGTCTGTTATCTTTCTAAAACATGTATCATGGAAGGGGTTGGCGAACGTCTAACACCGATTGGCGGATTGGGGCAATTAAACGCCGTATTGGTGAACCCGGGTGTGGCCGTTTCAACCCAAAAGATATTCGAGATGTTTGATCAACTGGATGATACGACGAGGCGAGGTTTGGCTGAACCTTTGACACTTGGGGATGATTTACTTGAAAAGGCGAGGGGCGGGCGCAATGATTTGCAAAACATAGCGATCGGTATCGCCCCTGTTATTCAAACCGTATTAGACGGGCTTGAAGCCCAAGCCGGGTGCCAATTGGCACGTATGTCCGGTTCGGGTGCCACCTGTTTCGGTGTGTTCGAGACGCCGGAATTGGCCCGCGCTGCGGCGGTGCTCCTCAAGGAAAAACATCCTGATTGGTGGTGTGCCCCCACTGTTTTGGGAGAGGCGGTATGAGTTTCGAACAGCCCATATTTGTTTTGCTTCACCTTGCAGGATTTGCATTTGCCATGTCGCTTGCGGTGAGCGGATTTATGATTGCGGCAGGTGTGCTAGACGCGCCGGTTTCACGTTCCAGCCATACATCTCCTGTGCCAACAGGGGCGGGGTTGGGATTGGTGGCAGGTCTCGGGGCTGGTTTGCTCGGGCTTTCCATGTTCTATCCGCATCTCGGAGATCAGGCGATTATGGGGCAAATGGCGGCTTTGGCGCTCGGCGTTTCTTTGTTGGGATTGGTTGATGATGTGCACGAGGTGCCGCCAAAGATCAAATTCCTGTTTATGCTTATTTTGTCATGCGCCTGCGTTTCTGTCAGTGGCCCTCCACCTACGTTGCCGCTCGCGGTTATGGAGGTCGATTTGCCCGTATGGATAGGGGCGCTCGGGGCCGTCTTGTGGATATTTGTGGTCATGAATACAGTCAACTTTATGGACGGGGCCAACGGGTTGATGGGGATGGTGATGTGCATTGCTTTCATAACATTAGCTGTGATTTCCATTGGCGCCCAAGCGGTGACGCCTGCTGTTTTGTCTCTGGTGATGGCCGCGAGCCTTATGGGGTTTTTGCCTTATAATGCCCGCAAAAAGGCTCTGATATTTTCTGGCGATGTCGGGGCTTTGTTGTGCGGATTTATGTTTGCGGCCTGTACTTTACTTTTGGTCACCCAAAAGCCCAAATTTGGCTTGCTCTATGTCGGGCCGTTGTTGATTTTGCCGTTTTTAACCGACGTACTTTTAACCTTGCTGATACGGGCATACCGCAAAGAAAGTCTGTTTGTGGCCCATAATCGTCATATGTATCAACGTCTGATGAAAGCAGGGCACAGCCATGTTTCGGTTACGGCTCTTTATGCGGTTGCCGGCATGTTGATGAGCATGCTGACTTTAGCAAGTGTCTGGTTTGGCGCGGTGCGCTCTATCTTCTTCTTCGCGATATGGGTGAGCATTTTGTCGATCATATATCTGACATTACACAAAAACTTGGGACACAAAAATCCGGGACACAAGAACTTAGGGACTAGTGAACCCGATCAACCACATATAAAGCCAGATCCGTAAGGGCGCTTTTCCACGGACTTTCTTTGAAACATCCCAGAGCATTTATGGCGCGCTCTGAATGTGTACGGGCCGCGTCCAGTGTGGTGTCCAGTGCGTTGGCTTTGCGGAGCAATGCAGTGGCCTTTTCCAAATCCACATCCTCTTGCTTGCAGTCCGTGATCACACGTTTCCAGAATGCAAGGGCGCTCTCGTCGCGGTTTTGTTTGGCGGCGCTATAGGCGCGGATGACGGGGAGTGTCATTTTGCCTTCACGGAAATCATCGCCAATGGATTTCCCCAAGGCTATTTCATATCCGCCATAATCCAGTGCGTCGTCTACGAGTTGGAAGGCAATACCAAGCTCGCGTCCATAATCGCGCAGGGCTTTTTGTTCTTTGGTCGGGCTTTTGGCGAGCACAGGGGACACCTCTGCGGCGGCAGAAAACAGGGCGGCAGTTTTGGCGCCGATAATGTTTAAATAAACCTCTTCGCTCATTTCAATATCGCGTAGGGCGGCGAGTTGTTGCACTTCGCCTTCGGCAATAACGCTTGAGGCTGTGGCCAGAATTTCGAGCGCGCCCATCGATCCGGTCTCGACCATGAGCGTAAAGGCACGGGCAAACAAGAAATCCCCGACCAGAATGCTGGGGGCATTGCCCCAGATCAGATTGGCCACTTTTTTGCCGCGCCGTTTTGCGCTGACATCGACCACATCATCATGCAAAAGGGTGGCGGAATGGATAAATTCGACAGCCGCCGCCAATTTGTGATGGTGTGTGCCTTCGTAGCCGCACAAATGCGCACTGGCGATGGTCAGTAGAGGGCGTAAGCGTTTGCCGCCTGCGCCGACCAGATGTTCGGCCAGATCGGGAATCATGCCGACGGAACTTTGCATGCGTTCGCGGATGATCGCGTCCACAGCTTGCATGTCCGCCTTGGCCAGAGAGAGCAGGTGCTCAATCGGGGAAAGCGCGGGTGTATGCGCAGGGGCTTTTGCCCGTTTTTTTATCGTTTTTATGGTTGTCACGACTCTCTCTCATTTCTTCACAGTATACACAAGACATGTGCATACGTACAATTAAGTGTCGCCCCCTCCATAAAATTGGTTTACCCTCTTAGACCATGATCGCAATAATTAAAACAAATAATCCGGTGACTTTAAGCTTTGCTCAGGCCGTATTGCGCGATGGAGATATAGAGTTTTTTGTCGCCGACACCCATGTCAGCATTCTTGAAGGTTCTATCGGTGCGATTCCGAGGCGGTTAATGGTTTTGGAAGACGACGAGGGCGATGCGCGTGAAGCTTTGGCGGGGGCTGGCCTCGAAAAAGAGCTTCAACCAGTTTAACCCATGCGTGATATCCGGTTTTTTGATGGACAAGTGCAGGCTTTTCAGCCCAACACGGGTTATCTTGCGGGTACGGATACGGGTTTGTTGGCCGCGAGCCTAGAAGCGAAAGCGGGTGCGCGGGTTTTAGAACTTGGTACGGGCAGTGGAGCCGCACTTCTGATGGCCAATCATCATCTAGAAAATTGTCATTTTACCGGAGTGGATCAGAACCCCGATATGCTTACCCTTGCCCGCAAGAACACGCAAGATTTTGAAAATATAGAGATCGTCGAGGGGGATGTGGGGGCCTTGCCCAAGCACTGGCATTTGCAGTTTGATCAGGTGTTTGCCAATCCACCCTATTTTGATGATGGGGGCAAGGTGCGCATGTCGGCGGCGAAAGCGCCGTCTTTTGTGGCGGGGGCTACGAAATTACCGGACTGGATTGCGTCCATGTTGGTGACGCTGAAACCGCGCGGGACGGGGGCTTTGATTTATCGTGCCGACGGGTTGGAGTTGATATTGGCAAGCCTGCTTGGCAAGGCCGGACGTATTCGCATTCTTCCCGTACAGTCTTTCGCTGACGAACCTGCTAAACGGGTGATTGTCCAGTTTCGCAAAGGGGTGAAAAGCGAGAGCGCCTTGCTCCCCGCTCTGGTTTTGCATACGCGGGACGGGGACGGGAAATTCACACCGGAGGCGGCGGCGATTTTGGCGGGGAAATGTCCGTTACGGCTTTAGGGGGATTGCATCAATCGTGCCTTGCCTTTATAGCGCTCACTTCATAGTTTCGCCTTAAATATGTTGCATAAGTAAAGAGACCAAAATGGCTGCCACTCCCTTATCCTTCCAGGACTTGATCATGACCCTCCAGCATTATTGGAGCGACCAAGGCTGCGCGATTTTGCAGCCCTATGATATGGAAGTGGGTGCGGGCACATTGCATCCGGCGACAACCCTGCGTTCGCTTGGCCCAAAATCGTGGAAAGTTGCCTATGTGCAACCCTCGCGCCGTCCTGCCGATGGCCGGTACGGCGAGAACCCGAACCGGCTACAACATTACTACCAGTTTCAGGTTTTGCTAAAACCTAATCCCCCCAACATTCAAGAGCTGTATCTTGGTTCATTGGCCGCGATTGGTATCGATATGGATCTACATGATATTCGCTTTGTCGAAGATGATTGGGAAAACCCGACCGTGGGCGCATGGGGCCTTGGCTGGGAGGTTTGGTGCGATGGTATGGAAGTGTCCCAGTTCACCTATTTCCAACAGGTTGGCGGGCTTGATGTCGATCTGGTGTCTGGCGAGTTGACCTATGGTCTCGAACGATTGGCCATGTATGTGCAAGGCGTCGATAATGTCTATGATCTGGCTTATAATAATGAGGGCGTTAGCTACGGGGATGTGTTCCATCAAAACGAAGTTGAACAATCCGCATTTAATTTTGAGCACGCCAATGTCGAGCGTTTGCAAAGCTGGTTTAGTGGCGCGGAGGAGCAGTGCAAAGCCTTGCTTGAACTTGACCCACCTCTGCCTCTGCCTGCCTTTGACCATGTATTGAAAGCCTCGCATTTCTTTAATCTTCTGGATGCACGTGGTGTGATTTCGCCGACAGAGCGGGCCAGTTTTATCAAGCGGGTGCGTGATCTCTCCAAAGGCTGTGCCGATGCGTGGGTCGCAACCGAAAAATCAAGAGCGGAGGCAAATTAATGGCCGAACTTCTGTTTGAAATATTGTGTGAAGAAATTCCGGCACGGATGCAGGAAAAGGCGGGTCTTGATCTTGGCCGTATGGTCGGGGACGCGCTTAAAAAAGCGGGCCTTGTGGTCGAGAGCCTGAAGGTTTTGACAGGCCCACGGCGTTTGGTGTTGGTGGCGGAGCTTCCACTGCGCTCGCCCGATATTAAAGAGGAACGCAAAGGCCCACGGGTGGGTTCGCCAGAGCAGGCGCTCGCAGGGTTTATGCGCGGGGCGGGTCTCACCGATATTTCGCAGGCCGAAATCCGGTCTGATAAAAAGGGCGATCATTATGTGGCTGTGATCGAGAAACAGGGCCGCGATGCCAGTGAGGTTCTGGCCGAAATTTTGCCCCAAATTATGGGCAGCTTCCCGTGGCCAAAATCGATGAAATCCGGCACGACCAGTTTTCGCTGGGTGCGGCCTTTGCAGTCGCTTTTGTGTCTGCTTGACGGGCAAGTGGTTGATTTTGAAGTGAATGGTTTTAAGACGGGCGACACGACCCAGGGCCATAGACGGATGTCAAAACACAAATTGTTTCACGTGAAACAATTTGCTGATTACAAGAAAAAACTCGAAACCGAAGGCTTTGTTATTCTGGACGCTCAGGATCGCAAAGATTTGATTTTGAAAGATGCGCTGAGCGCATGTGCCAAGGCGGGTCTGGAACTGGTCGAAGATAAAGGCTTGCTCGACGAGGTCGCAGGCTTGGCTGAATGGCCCGTGGTGATCTTGGGCGATATGGACCCGAGCTTCCTCGAACTTCCGGGCGAAGTGATCCGCCTGTCCATGCGCACCCACCAAAAATACTTCGCGGTACGTGATCCAAAAACCGGCAATCTGGCCCCCAATTTCATCGTCGTCGCTAACCAAGCCGCGCCCGATGGTGGCAAAGCGATTGCCCAAGGCAATAGCCGTGTACTGTCTGCCCGTCTCGCAGACGCTCAGTTCTTCCAAAGCGAAGATGCCAAGCATAAGCTTGGTGATTATTATGACAAGCTGGATGGGGTTGTTTTTCATCAAAAACTTGGCTCTATCAGGGATAAGTCAGAACGGGTCGTCGACTTGGCGCGCGAACTTGCGCCAATAGTTGGCGCTGATCCTGATAAGGCTGAACAAGCGGCAAGACTCGCCAAATGTGATCTCGTCACAAACATGGTTGTGGAGTTTACAAGCCTACAAGGCCAGATCGGCCGCCTCATGGCCGAGCGCGAAGGCATTGATGCAGATATCTGCGAAGCCATCGAAGACCACTACAAACCCCAAGGGCCTGCAGACAGAGTGCCGACAAACTCTGTTGCTGTTGCGGTCGCTTTAGCTGACAAACTAGACACCCTTGTTGGTTTTTGGGCAATCGACGAAAAGCCAACAGGGTCAAAGGATCCATTCGCTTTGAGACGTGCTGCGTTGGGTGTGGTGCGGATAATTTTGGAGTGTAGTGCTGGTGTAAAACTTCTTAGAATAATTTATACGAAGACTATTCCAGCAATACTTGCTGATATGTCGGGTGTGAAAGTTGATGAAGGTTTAAAGGACATTTATGCTATACATGATCGGAATGTTATTTCTGATGAAGAGTTAAGTGTATTACGTGAAGTTCAGTTTAATAGAATGAACGTTGATATGGACTTTTGGAAGAGTGAAAAAGGTTCAAATATAACCTTTGCATGGTCAAAAGGTTTATTGTTCTTCATCCTAGAACGGCTTAAAGGCTACCTTAGAGATCAAGATGTCAAACATGACACCATAGATGCCGTTTTCGCTCTTGGTGGCGATGACCTTGTCGATATTGTAAATCGTACCGAAGCCTTGCAATCCTTCCTCTTAACAGATGAAGGCGCAAACTTGCTCGCAGGGTACAAACGTGCGGCCAATATCCTGAAAGCTGAAGCCCAAAAAGGCGATCTCCCAGAAGCCACTCCGCACGCTGGAACGCAGGCTGAAGAAACCGCTTTGTTTGAGGCGATTCAGGAGGCGAAGCCGCAGATTGAAACTGCGCTTGCGTCTGAAAATTATGCAGACGCCATGACGGCACTGTCTAAGTTGCGAACACCTATTGATAATTTCTTCGAGAAGGTGACCGTTAACGCTAACAATGCAGATGAGCGGGAAAACCGCTTGGCATTGCTCATTCAAATACGTAAGACCGCTAAGACGATTGCAGACTTCGATAAAATCGAAGGATAACCAAATTTAGCGGAGCTGATATGGGCGCGACAGATAAATGGGTTTACGGCTTTGGTGGTGGTGCTACGGACGGCGATGCGAGCATGAAAAATCTGCTCGGCGGTAAAGGGGCCAATTTGGCGGAGATGGCTTCGCTTGGCCTGCCCGTGCCGCCCGGATTTACCCTGACCACAGAGGTCTGTGTTGATTATTACGATAATGACCAGAAATTCCCTGATGCCCTGACCGGGCAGGTGGAAACGGCTCTAAAAGCTTTGGAAGTGCAATCGGATAAGGTTTTTGGCGATGCGAAAAACCCTTTGCTTGTATCGGTGCGTTCGGGGGCACGGGCGTCGATGCCGGGCATGATGGATACGGTGCTTAATCTTGGTCTCAACGATGTGACCGTGCAGGGATTGGCCGTACTGTCTGGTAATCGCGGGTTTGCGCTCGACAGTTATCGACGGTTTATCCAGATGTATTCCAATGTGGTTTTGGGCATGTCCCATCATGCGTTCGAAGATATTCTGGAACGTCACAAAGACGATAATGGCTATTATTCCGATACGGAAATGAGCGCCGACGATTGGGCCGCGTTGATCGAGGATTATAAGCAGGCCGTTAAAGACGAGCTTGGTACGGATTTCCCGCAAGACCCGAATGTGCAATTATGGGGCGCGATTAGTGCCGTATTTGAAAGCTGGATGAATGACCGCGCGATTGTCTACCGCCGGCTTCAGGATATTCCGGCCAGTTGGGGCACCGCGGTAAATGTACAGGCGATGGTGTTTGGCAATATGGGCGATACATCTGCGACAGGTGTGGCCTTTACCCGCGACCCGAGCACGGGCGAAAACACCTATTACGGCGAGTTTTTGATCAATGCACAGGGCGAAGATGTTGTGGCGGGTATTCGAACCCCGCGAAATCTGACCAAAAAAGCGCGTGAAGACATGGGCGAAACCGATCCGAGTATGGAAGAGGCACTGCCGGAAGTGTACGCGGAACTTGCCAGCGTGTTTGCGAAACTGGAAACCCATTATCGGGATATGCAGGATATCGAATTTACGGTGGAGCGCGGCAAATTATGGATGTTGCAAACCCGTTCGGGTAAACGCACCGCGAAAGCGGCTCTGAAAATTGCCATCGATATGGCCGAAAGTGGTATGATTAGCGAAGACGAAGCGCTGTTGCGGGTTGAACCTGCATCGCTTGATCAGTTGTTGCATCCGACATTGGATGTGGACGCACCGCGTGATTTACTGGCAACCGGATTGCCTGCGTCTCCGGGAGCGGCGATTGGCGAGGTGGTGTTTAATTCTGACGAGGCGGAGGCTCTGCACAAGGCCGGACACAAAGTTATTCTGGTGCGCACGGAAACCAGCCCCGAGGATATTCACGGCATGCACGCCGCCGAAGCGATTGTGACGGCGCGGGGTGGTATGACCTCCCATGCGGCCGTTGTGGCGCGGGGTATGGGCACACCGTGTGTTTCTGGCGCGGGTAGTGTGCGGATTGATTATGAGGCCGAGCAGTTCAGTGTTGCGGGCCGTGTCGTGAAAAAAGGCGACATCATTACGGTTGACGGCGCTAGTGGACAGGTGTTCGTGGGCGCTGTGGCGATGGTACAGCCGGAAATGAGCGGCGATTTCGCCACATTAATGGCATGGGCGGATCGGGCCAGAACCTTGGGTATTCGTACCAATGCCGAAACCCCGCTGGACGTGGAAACGGCCAAAGGGTTTGGGGCGGAAGGTATCGGACTTTGCCGCACGGAACATATGTTTTTCGAAGCAGACCGGTTGGCGCATTTTCGCGAGATGATCTTGGCTGAAGGCCGGGATGACCGGATTGTGGCGCTAGAAAAAATTCTGCCTGTGCAGCGCGAAGATTTTGCCGCCATTTTCCGCATTATGGAAGACCGCCCGTGTACGATTCGTCTGTTAGACCCGCCTTTGCATGAATTTTTGCCGCAAGGGGAAGAAGATGTGAAAGCGGTTGCCGAGGCAACAGGCATATCCGAGCGTGAATTGATGGCACGGGCCAAGGAATTGCACGAAACCAACCCTATGCTTGGGCATCGGGGCTGTCGGCTCGGGATTTCCTACCCTGAAATTTATGAAATGCAGGCACGGGCGATTTTTGAAGCCCAAGCCCTGGTCGCAAGCGAAACAGGGGTTAATCCGGTCATAGAAGTGATGATTCCACTGGTTTCGTCGGCGAAAGAGCTGGAAATTCTTAAAATCGCGATAGAAAATGTGGCTACATCTGTGCAAGCCGAGAGCGGTAAAGAGGTGATTTACGTGATTGGGACGATGATTGAATTACCGCGTGCGGCTTTGCGCGCAGGGGATATTGCCCAACATGCTGAATTTTTCTCATTTGGCACAAATGATCTGACCCAAACGACCTTTGGACTGTCCCGGGATGACGCAGGTAAGTTCTTACCGGACTATGTGGCACAGGGTATTATGGAAAAAGACCCGTTTGTGACCCTTGATCAGGAAGGTGTTGGCGATTTGATCAAAATTGCTGTTGAACGCGGGAAAGCCGTGCGGCCAAACCTGAAAATGGGGATTTGCGGGGAACATGGCGGTGATCCGGCATCTATCGCATTTTGCCATGATATAGGCCTGAATTACGTGTCTTGCTCGCCATACCGTGTCCCGATTGCGCGATTGGCGGCGGGTCAGGCCGCGATTCGGTCGCAAAGCGATTAAATGGCCCGTTAAGGTCTCATTAACCATAATATTTTATTTCTTTGGATATATTCGTCAAGAATAGGGACTTGGCAGGGGAATTGCATTGCTTAAGGCTCAATTAGGGTGTGGTTTCTAATCCACATGCCTAAACAGGCATTGTAATCTACGGCTTGCAGCTTATATGCAGGCTTGACGAAACAATAGAGGCGTATAAAAGAGGGCCGCTATGAAAAATGAGTATCACATCGCGCTAGGCTGGGGCCTTGCATTAAGTGTTAGCCTTACGGCGATCCTAGGATTGCCTATGCTAGCAGGTGCATCGGCTGTGCTTCAAAACCAAGTTGCGTGGCAATTGCGCGTGCAGGATTTTGAAAATACGGATTTAGCCCAGGTTGGTCGGACATCATTGGTGTCTGAACTGGCGCAAACCCAGCTTGATCGCACGATTACAAGCCCGTGGATGCTGGACATGCAAATGAATATGGAATCTACGTCTAGCGCACAGGATTTGGTCGCTCAGGCTAAATCTACGCGTCAGCAGGTGCAATGTTTGTCCGAAGCGGTTTATTACGAAGCCCGTTCAGAGAATTCTACTGGTCAAAAAGCTGTGGCCGAAGTGGTTTTGAACCGCGTTAAGAACAAGCATTTCCCAAATACAATTTGTAGCGTCGTTTATGAAGGTGCCGAGCGCACAACAGGATGCCAATTTTCCTTTGCTTGTGATGGCTCGACCGCACAATTACCCTCTGGTAAATCATGGGAGCATTCCAAACGGGTGGCTGAACATATGATTATGGGCGCTAGCGCGCCGATGACATGGCGTGCGACCCATTATCATACAACGGGTGTGGCTCCGAAATGGGCACCTATGCTTCGCCAAACCCGTCAATACGAAACCCATGTATTTTACCGGTTTATGCCGCGTAAAAGTACACTTCGTACGGTAAGCGTCGCGCCTTAAGCTGACGTTTGTCGTCGATTTTTATTTATTATATTTCTCTGCGTTTAACAAATACGAGGCGGGAGAGATGTGTGTGAAACCCGGAGTGTTTTGTACAAAATGGTCGAGCCAAAATTTATGTCCCGCCCCATAAACAATAATAACTTTGTCTCCCGGTTTTGTTACGTCCATAATTTTCGAGAAAATTTTGGCATTTCGCATGAACCAATAAGCTTGTAGTTCTGCGGCTGGTTGATCTTCACCAATATCAAATTGTGCCAATTGGTAATAAAATGATGGAGATGATATGAGACCTGTATTGACGTCATGTAAGCGTACAGAAATTGTCATGTCTTCAGTTTCTTCCATAAACATTTCCACTTTGTTTTGAAGTGTTGCTAGAATTTCCGCCAATAGCTCATCCTGTCCGGTCGCCTTTGCGTGCTGGTTTAGGGTGTCAAACGGGAAGTAATCCGGTTCTCCCTCTGTAGGCTGTTCGTCAATGCCATATACGCGCGTAACATTGGCAACATGCGCAATTCTATACGCGACTTGGACGCGTTCATTACTATTTTTTGCCAACATTTCAGGACCAAAATCGGCATATTTTGTATCAATGTATTCGGGGGCTTTTGTTTCACGTTCGGTAATGATCACGTTCGGTTTGAATTCTGCCATTGCTATTGCAAGCGCGTTTAACTCGGATTGTTTTTTTGGCGATAAAACGTTGCCGGCTTCAATGGCGACAAGGTCCGTCTGTGAGGCTTTGAAGTGATAGGTTCCAAGAACCATAATTTGGATTGATTGATCATTAATCGGAGAGGGTGAAGGATTGCCTTGCAGGGTGGTACAGGCCGATAGCCATAATGCGCATGTAAAAGCAAAAAATGTTTTCATAGAGTTTTCCCAAAATATGTGGTTACACCCGTAAGGGTGTTCTCTCCCATAGACGTTATCAAGCATTCAATTGGATGCAAATATGTTGGGTTTATGGGGAAATAATACTTTTCGATACTTAAGCTATGGATGTAATCTTTACTCGCTTGCATCCAACCCGATATCAAAATTCATAACAGAGTGGGTCAGCGCCCCAATTGAAATCACGTTGATGCCCGTCGCGGCGATTGCTTTCACCGTGCGTAAATTGACGCCGCCGGAGGCTTCGAGTGTGATGCCGCTGCCTTTGTTCAACCGCACGCATTTTTTCAAATCTGCGAGAGACATGTTGTCGAGGAGGGCGACGTCGGGTTTGTAGGGGATGAGTTTTTTGAACTGCTCGACCGTGTCCACTTCGATAGAAACATGGATCATGTGGTCGGCGTATTTCATGATGGTTTTGACGGCTTTTTCGATGCCGCCGGCGAGAGCGATATGATTGTCCTTGACCATGATGGCGTCCGAGAGGGATTGTCTGTGGGTATAGCCGCCACCGTTGAGCACGGCGCGTTTTTCAAAGGCGCGCAGGCCGGGGGTGGTTTTGCGGGTGGCTGCGATGCGGACCTTGTTCGTGGCAATGGTTTTTACAAATTTTGCGGTCAGTGTGGCGATGCCGGACATGCGGCCAAGGAAGTTTAAGGCCACACGTTCGGCCATTAACATGGAGCGTACCGGCCCTTCAATGGTGGCGATTGTTGTGCCTTTTTTGACATGGGCGCCATCGCCTTGAAGGACGATGAATTCTATTTCGGGATCAACAAGTTCGAAGGTAAGCTGGGCAGCTTGCATGCCGGCAATGACGCCGGTTTTGCGGGCGCGGAAATACAGTTTTGCGCTTGCGGTTGCGGGGACGAGCAGATTGGTGGTTATATCGCCTCCATTACCAAAGTCTTCTTCCAGCGCCCGGCGTACCATAGGCTCTATGACAATGCGCGGCAGGGGTGGAAGTGTGTGCATGGTTTAGTCCAACTGGTTATAGGTGACGTAGGCGGAACGGGCGGGTTGCGCAAGCTTGGGGAAATCATCGCGAAAATGGCCGCCGCGGCTTTCTTCACGCGCCAATGCGCCTGCGGCAATTAAGCGGGCGGCGATCAACGGGTTGGCAGGGCCGACTTGCTCGATCAGGTTTTCGATAATATCCAGAAGTTTGTTGAGATCAACAGCATTGCGGCGCACGCCGCAATAGGCGGTCATGCTGGTGCGGAGCGTTTTCGTGACATCGGGGTTCATGGACAACCAGGGTTGCACGCGCATGTTTTCTGCACGGCGTTCGGGCAGGCCGTCTTCGAGAATGGCGAGGGCGGCCCGATTGCCGAACACGGTGGCTTCGAGCAAAGAATTACTGGCGAGGCGGTTGGCCCCGTGTACACCGACGGCGGCGCATTCCCCTATGGCCAACAGGCCCGCAATATTCGTGCGGCCAACATCATCGGTGCTAAGACCGCCCATATGATAATGCACGGCAGGGGCGATGGGGATTAAATCCGTGCGGGGGTCAATGCCGGCGCTCATGCAACTTTCAAACACGGTCGGAAAATGGTCAGGGAAATGTGAACCAATGGCCTCGCGACAATCGAGAAATGGCGGGTCGTTGGCTTGAATTTGGGCGAAAATGGCACGGGCGACATCGTCGCGCGGGGCCAGTTCGCCGTCCTTGTGATAGCGCCCCATAAAGCGGTTGCCGTGCCTGTCGACCAATGTAGCGCCGTCGCCGCGCAAGGCTTCGGTGGCAAGCGGGGCGGGGTCGCGGCCAATATTTATGGCGGTGGGATGAAACTGGACAAATTCGGGGTCGCGCAGTACGGCCCCATGCACGGCGGCCATGCCGAGCGCGTCGCCACGGGCCGTTTTAGGATTAGTCGTAACGGCAAACAGGCCACCAATACCGCCGGTCGCCATCACGGTTAAATCGGCTTCTATGCCCATAAGGGTGCCGTCATCTTTGCGGGCCATGGCACCGGCAATGCCGCCTTTGCCGTCCGAGAGCAGGCTTTCTGCGCGCCAGCCGATCAGGCCGGTAATATGGTCTGCGTCCATCGATTGGGCGACCATCACATTGATGATGGCTTTGCCGGCCAGATCGCCTTTGACACGGGCAACCCGTGGGCGTCTATGGGCGGCTTCGAGGCTGAGGACGAGATCACCGCGCGGGTCCGTATCAAATTCGACGCCGAGCTTCATGAGATCGCGAACCCGGTCCGGGCCTTCACTGGCCAAGATCATGGCGATACGCGGATCAACAAGCCCGTCTCCGGCGGCTATGGTATCGTCAGCGTGATCTTGCGCGGTGTCACCTGCGCCAATGGCAGAGGCGATGCCGCCTTGGGCCCACGCACTGGCGGCGCCTTTGGAAGAGCGTCTGGAGGTCAGGATGAAAACCGGACGCGGGGCCAGTTTCAATGCCATGAACAGGCCCGCCAAGCCTGCGCCTACGACAAGGACGGAGCCTGCTGGAAGGCGTGTTGTTTCTATGTCCCCCAAAGCCATGTTAGATAACTTTCACATGAACCGGTTCGGCGTGGGGATTGAAGTGGCCTTTTTTGCCGGGAGGTGGGAGATCGATCATGCGCTGGACGGCGCGGCGGGCTTTTTTGGCTATGCGTTTGGGGACTTTAACTTCGTGTTTCTCGTCGCGTAGACAGCTATAAATATTTTCCAGTGTGATGCGTTTCATGTGCGGGCACAGATTACACGGGCGGACGAAATCAACCTCCGGGTTGGCCATGGCGACATTGTCGGACATGGAGCACTCGGTTAGCAGAATGACGTTTTTGGGTTTGTGGTCGCCGACATAATCGCTCATGGCTTTGGTTGAGCCGGTGAAATCGCTCTCCTCGACCACTTCGGGCGGGCATTCTGGATGGGCCAGTACGATAACACCCGGATTGGCGGCGCGCATATCGCGTACATCCTGGGCCGAGAAACGGGCATGAACCTCGCAGCGACCATGCCATGTGATGATTTCGATATTGGTCTGGCGGGCGACATTTTTGGCGAGGAATTCGTCTGGCAACATAATGACTTTGTCAACGCCAAGGCTCTCTACCACTTGCACGGCATTCGAAGACGTACAACAAATATCACTTTCCGCTTTTACATCGGCAGATGTGTTGACATAGGTGACGATCGGGACACCGGGATAGCGTTGCTTGATTAGTTTGACATCTTCGCCGGTAATTGAAGAGGCGAGCGAGCATCCGGCGCGTAGGGACGGGATCAGCACCGTTTTTTCAGGGCACAGGATTTTGGAGGTTTCGGCCATGAAATGCACGCCGGCTTGCACGATAATATCTGCATCGGTTTTGGTGGCTTGGATGGCAAGGCCGAGACTGTCGCCTTTATAATCGCCGATCAGTGCGAAAATATCCGGTGTCATATAATTGTGGGCCAAAATAACGGCGTTCTTTTGTTTTTTTAACGTGTTGATGGCGTGGACAAGCGGCGCATAGGCGGGCCATTCAAATTTCGGGATAAAACCACTGACCTCGTCATAGAGATGATCCGTCGCTTTTTTCACCTCATCGGTGTATTCGAGATTATCCGGGGCTAGCTTGCCCGGCACTGCACACACGCCGTTTTCAACCTCAAGGGTTTGCCCGATCCAACGGCCATTTTCCCAATTGTTTAAAGCTTTGGCAGTGTTGGCGCTCATGTTGATCTCCGTTGACTGCCCTTTATATAGGGAGTCTGTGGTATAATCCAATGTAATCTATGTAGATATTTCGGAGTTTAACGCGTTAAAATGCTTTAAAAACAAAGCTTCTGCCTCGACAACGGGCAAGGGGGCAATGGTGATGCGAATATCCCCTGGTGGGCGAGTGAAAAATTTATCGGCTTCGGTTTTGCTAAAGCCTGCGATTTGAATGGCTTCGAAATATGCGCAGTAAATATCTGCGCGTTTGATGGCTTTTTTTAGAGATGTTTTGGGATAGGCCGGTAGGCTAAACCGCAAATGGATGGCGGTTTCAAGATTTTCTTCGAAATCTTTGTAATCAAACCCGAGGGCGGCTTTGAACGGGGAGATCATATCGCCGATCACATATTCTGCCGCGTCGTGCAAGAGGGCGACGAGCTTGTCTTCGGGGCTGGATTTCGGGTTGAGAATGGAAAACAGCTGTTCGACAACGACGCAGTGTTCGGCAACGGAAAAAGCATGGTCACCACTTGTCTGGCCATTCCAGCGGGCGACACGGGCGAGGCCGCGCGCGATGTCCTCTATTTCTATGTCAAATGGAGAGGGATCGAGCAGGTCAAGTCTGCGCCCGGACAGCATGCGTTGCCATGCTCTTGCTGGGGTTTTGGCGGGGGTTCTGGCAGGGGCTCTGACGGGGACTTTGGATGCACCCATCAGGTTTTACGCACCACGATAACCCCGGCGCTATAGCCTGCGCCAAACGAGCAAATGAGGCCGGTATCGCCGGAGGTGAAATCATCGCTATATTTGTTGAACGCGATGATCGATCCGGCTGATGAGGTGTTGGCGTATTCATCAAGGACGACGGGGGCCATGACCATATCGACGTCTTTGCCCATAACCTTTCTAGAGATAAATGTGTTCATGGCGAGGTTGGCCTGATGGAGCCACATGCGTTTGATTGTGTCGGTCGGGACACCACATTTTTTCAGCTCAGTGCTGATTAATTCTGCGACGAGGGGGACAACTTCCCTGAAAACCTTGCGGCCGTTTTGGACGAATAATTTATCGTTTTGGTCGACGCCTTCAGGGGCGGCGCGGTTGAGAAAGCCGAAATTATTGCGGATGTTGTTGGAGAACTGGGTGATGAGTTTCGAGCCCAAAATCTCCCATGCGCCTGCAGGAGCAATGTCTTCGTGCTCGACAAGAATGGCTGTTGCCACATCGCCAAAAATGAAATGGCTGTCGCGGTCACGGAAATTGAGATGTCCCGAGCAAATCTCGGGGTTACAGACCAATACGGATTTGGCTTGACCACTGGCGATCAGGCCACGGGCGGTTTCGATGCCGAATATTGCGGATGAACAGGCGACATTCATATCAAAGGCAAATCCGCCTGTGCCCAAAACATCTTGCACTTCGATGGCGATGGCAGGATAGGCGCGTTGGAGATTGGAGCAGGCGACAATGACGGCGTCTATATCTTCGGGTCTGCGGCCAGCTTTGGCGAGGGCGTCTTTGGCGGCTTCGACGGCGATTTCGGCTAAAATAGAGATGTCTTCATCGGGGCGTTCGGGAATGCGCGGGGCCATAATTTCGGGGTCAATGATCGGGTCTTTAGAGACTACGAATCGGGCTTTGATGCCGGAGGCTTTTTCGATAAATTCGGAAGATGACAGGGGCTTGGCCTCTAGGGTGCCAGCCTCGATTTCCTTAGCGTGCTCGGCATTCCATTTGTTTGACCATGTATTGAAGGCTTCGACCAATTCATCGTTGGAAATGCTGTCTTTTGGTGTCCAGAGACCTGTAGCGCTAATGAGGGATTTCACGTTTGATCCTTATATTTGTAATATAACCATCAAACATAGCGGCTTAGACGCGCGGCGCTAGTCTTATATGTGATTTCAAACTATTTTTGCGTTTAAGGGTTTATATAGGGGGGCGGAAGCGGCGCATGATTGCCCGTACACTGGGGCTGATTACGGGTTTCGAGTTCCTTGCACAATTCCTGTTTTTTTCTTTCTATTTCTTTTTCATTGGCTTTCGTAATCTCGATTGTCGTACAAGCGCTTGCGAGCATTGCTGTGCCAATACACAAGAACATCATACCGGTTTTAAGGCTTCTCATAGTTTTTGCACCTTTCATAAGCGTGACAATCTATCGCATGGTCGTTGATCATGCCAACTGCCTGCATAAACGCATATATGATGACAGGGCCAGTGAATTTATATCCACGTTTCTTGAGGTCTTTGGCAAGCGCCTCGCTTTCGGGGGACTTTACAGGCGCGTCTTTAAACTCTTTCCAGGTGTTCTGGATAGGTTTGCCGCCGACAAAACCCCAGAGATATTCGCTGAAGTCGATACCTTCTTCGTCGCGCATTTTGCGGTAAATCTGGGCATTGGTTATGGCGGCGTTGATTTTAAGTTTCGAGCGGATAATCCCGGCATCAGCCAGTAAGCGTTCGCGGTCATCATCTGTGTAGTGGGCGATCATATCCGGATCGAGACCATCAAAGGCCCGCAAAATTTCTTCGCGTTTGCGCAAAATAGTGATCCATGACAGGCCCGCCTGCATGCCGTCCTGTATCAATTTCGAGAACAGGGATTTACTGTCATAATTGGGAATGCCCCATTCCGTATCATGGTAATGGCAATAAAACCCGTCGGTTGGTGGTACCCATCCGCAACGGGGGAGATCGGGGTCGTGATCATCAGGAGTGTAGCTCATAGGGTTTTCTCCATTCCGATATTGCAGCGTGCATAGGTCGGGTGCGGGCCTTCATGAAAAATAGTCCAGCCTTCGCGTTTATACAAGCGGATCGCGGCCGCGTTCTTGGTGTTGCTGAGCAGGTATATTTTGGTCAGGCCCATTTCATTTTGGGCGTAGTCCTCCACGGCTTCCATCAAAATTTTGCCAAGACCACGGCCCTGAAATTTTTGGTCAACGGCCATTTTAGTCAACTCGTATTCGCCGTTCTCGTCTTGTTTGAGGGCGCATACGCCTGCGACTTTGCCGTCAATGTGAATACTAAAAACCGAGTTGCTGTTTTGGATGTAGCTCTCGGGATGATCAGCCATATATTGATCGGATGCTTCAACAACATGCAAATCACTGATCCATGCAATGTTGAGGGCGGCGAAGGCGGGGAGAGCGCTTATGTCGTTACGGCGTATGTCCATAGGGAGGTTCCATGATTGTGACAGGGCTGTCATTTAAAGTGACAGCATCTTGGATTTGCGCCAAACGATCAAGCCTAATCAGGGCTATGCCGTAATCTCTGTTGACATGTTTCACCGTGCCGATTTTACGGGTGCCCGCCATCAGATCATCCCCGATTTGTGCGGAACCGGACAGCTTTATGCCGCGCATGCGTTTGCGCACCTCGGTTTTACGGTGCATGCGGCTGGCGACTTCCTGGCCGATAAAACAGCCCTTTTTGTAATCTATGCCGTGGAGTTTATCCATATTGGTATCAGAGGGGAAAACCTGTTCACTGTCAAAATCCCATATGCTGTCAGGGATAGCGAGGGCAAGGCGGTGGAGATCATAATCATTTGCCTCGTGTTCTACGGACAAAAGATCGTCGGTGATGAGGCGGTGGCCTAAATCCGTATGGCGGGGGTCGGGATGGCCGACATCGCCTTCGCCGTTCCAAAATGCGTAGACAGTGTGTGTGTCGCTCACATCTTCTATGGTGATTTGGGCCCGTAATTTATACATTTTCAGGCGCGTCATCAGGGCTTTGCCGAACTTTGCAGGGGTTTCGATCAGGAGATGGGTGCAGCTTTGTTTATGGATGAAAAAATCGGCAATGATCTTGCCTTGCGGGGTCAGAAGGGCTGCGAATGTGAGTGTATCTGACAGGCTGTTGGTGATCAACCCGTTTAGGAATTCACATACAGTTTCCCCTTTGAGGGACAGGACTGTGCGGTCAAGTTGGGCAATGGGCATATTAATCCTCGAACCCGGCAAAGCGCCAAGGCAATGTTTCTTCTGCGTGGAAAGGGATGATTTGGGTGTCCATGATCTTCAGGGTTTTGGGCACTTCTACCTCTGTGCGTTTCAATATGATCTTGCGTGGATTTAAGGGTAGGCCGTAAAACTGCGGGCCATATTCGCTGGCAAAGCCTTCAAGCTTGTCGAGTGCGTCTTCTTCTTCGAAGGTTTTGGCGTAGCTTTCGATGGCAAAGGGGGCGTTAAATACGCCGGCGCAGCCGCAACCGGATTGCTTGTTTTCAACAGTGTGGGGTGCAGAATCCGTGCCCAAGAAGAATTTGGGTGACCCGGAAGTGGCGGCGGCTCGCAGGGCCAATCTATGCACTTCGCGTTTGGCAATCGGCAGGCAATATAGATGCGGCCTTATACCGCCTTCAAAAATGGCGCTGCGATTATACACCAGATGATGGGGGGTAATTGTGGCAGCGATTTGGGCGTTGCCCGCTTGTACAAAGTCTACGGCGTCTTTGGTGGTAATGTGTTCAAAGACGATTTTCAAACCGGGGAAGTCCGCGACGATTTTTGACAAGATACGGTCAATAAAGACGGCTTCACGGTCAAAGATATCAATGTGTTTGTCAGTGACTTCGCCGTGCACCAATAATGGCATGCGGATGCGCTGCATGGTTTCGAGTACAGAATAGATGTTTTGTATGTCGGTGACGCCGTGGCTGGAATTTGTTGTGGCGTTGGCCGGATATAATTTGCAGGCCGTAAATATGCCCCGGGTAAACCCGCCTTCGATTTCTTTCGGGTCGATTGTATCGGTCAGATAACATGTCATCAGAGGGGTGAATTCCAGATGTGTATCCATGTGCGTATCTAAGGCACCTAGAATACGGGTGCGGTAATTTTCTGCCGCCTCGGCAGTTGTGACCGGATTTGCCAGATTGGGCATGATAATGGCGCGGGCAAATTGCCGTGCGGTGAAGTTGACCACTTCGTTGAGCATCTCTCCATCGCGTACATGCACATGCCAATCGTCGGGTTGGCGTATAACCAAGCGGTTTGGTGTTTGTGTTGGGGAATGGGTGCTCATATCAATGCCTGATAAATTTATTACGCGGGGTTCAATTTCAGACAATTAGCATTGCTCGGGTGGCAAAGGCAAGACTGCCTGTTTGATCGGGAAGCCTGTATTTAGTTTTATTCCCGGTACGGGTCGCCAAGCATAACGCTTAACCGCCGACCATTTTCGGCGAGGGCGGCGACATCGATGGCCACTGTGTTCGAACAGGATTTATAGCGTTCTTTTTGCTGGTAATAGCCGGCGTTGAAGGCACGGACTAATTTCCGGCGGCGGGTAGAATCTTGAGGGGATTCAATGGCCATCATTGCATTTGCCGTGTTGCGCCATTGTTGGTCGTCATCGCTGAAACACAGGGTACGTAAATAATGCAATTGTCCCAAATTGTCGGCAAGGGCTTCGACAAGACTGCTCATCGTGACCATGTTTTCGTCAATGCGGGTTTCAGCTTTTTCAATGTCTGTTAGCGGTTCTAGCGCTTGTGTTTGTGCTTGAGCCGGCGCAGAGAATATCAAGAGGGCTAAAATCAGGGCGTGTTTCATGAACATGTATTACGCCCAAATGGAGAATTCGTCATCCTCTTTTCGCATAAATCATGTTACGTCTGATTCATGTGTGGACGTTATGTGTTAGCAAGCTTGCTACAGGAAATCGCAGAGCATTTTGCAGGGGCACCAGCCCATGAAGGTTTGTGGACGTGGGAGCCGAACTGGAATCTTGCGCCTGCATTGGTGGCACCGGTTATTGCGCTAAATGGGCAGGGAGAACGGGCGGTCGTGCCGATGCGTTGGGGCCTGCATCCGCATTGGCGTGAGGAGATGCCGCAGGGGCGGCCTTTGTTTAATGCACGGATCGAGACGGCGCACGAGAAAGCTTCTTTTCGAACACCGTGGAAGCGCCGCCGCGCTCTTATTCCTGCCCATGGTTGGTATGAGTGGGAAAGGGTGAGTCGTCCGAAAACACCGTTCTACATTCATCCGAAAAAAGAAGGTCTGACGGCCTTTGCAGGCTTGTGGGATCAATGGCATGTGGATGAGGGCATCACTTTGCTCAGTTTCACGATTTTGACCACATCGGCTACGGGGCCGGTTAAGCATTTACACCACCGTATGCCGGTTCGGTTGCCTGAAACCCAGTGGCAAAACTGGCTTGATCCGAATATCAAGCCTGAGCGAGTGATGGCGCATATGTTGGGCAGTGATGATCTGGATTTTCACGAAGTTTCGCGCGTCGTCAATTCGGGGCGTGCCCAAGGGGCTAACCTGATTTTACCGACAGTGGATTAGGTTTATGATTTGGTGGGGGGCTGTTTGCGGGTGAAGACAAGATTGTCCTCAGTGCTAAGGCCCGCGTCTATTTTATAACCCTCCAGATTAAAGCCGCGCAGATCATCGGTGTTTTCAACCCGGTTTTCCATAATCCAGCGGGCCATAAGACCACGGGCACGTTTGGCATAAAACATCAAGGATTTGGCTTGGCCGTCTTTGATGTTGAGGAAACTGGCCGAGAGGACAGGGGCTTTCAGGGCTTTTCTGTCAACGGCCTTGAAATATTCATTGGAGGCCAGATTGACGATGGTTTGGTCTTTGTGGTCTGCAAGGATTGTGCCGAGGTTTTCCGCGATTTTTGAACCCCAGAACTGATATAAATTATGCCCGCGTGGATTTTCAAGGCGTGTGCCCATTTCCAACCGGTAGGGCTGGATATTGTCCATAGGGCGCAATAGGCCGTACAGGCCGGAAAGGATGCGGAGATGGTTTTGGGCGTATTGCATGTTTTCGGTCGAGAGGCTGAGCGCATCCAGCCCGCCGTAAACATCACCGTTAAAGGTGAGGGCGGCCGGTTTGGCGCTATTGCTGCGTCCGTTGAGTTGAAAGGCCTTGAAGCGATCCGCATTTAAGTTGGCGAGATTATCCGAAAGCTTCATCAGCTTTTTCAAATCGGACGCAGATTGTTGTTTGGCGGTGCGGGCCAGTATTTTGGTGTCCGAAGCCAGCACTGGTTCGGTGGGATCGATGGAGTATGAGCTCTGTTTTAGATCGAGTTTTTTGGCAGGGGAGATGAGGGTCAGCATAATAAATCCAGAATCAGAAGATCAATCGGGGGTTCATGATACCATCAGGATCGAGAGCTGTCTTTATGGATTTCATCATGGCAAGTTTGGCGGGGTCTGCGCGTTTTTGTAGTTGCTCTTTTTTCAAAGTTCCAATGCCGTGCTCGGCAGAGATGGAGCCTGCATGTGCATCGACGATGTTATAGACAATTTCGTTCATCTCGGACTCCAATGCCATGAAAGCTTTCGCGTCCATGGTTTCCGGCTGGCCAATATTGTAATGGATATTGCCGTCACCCAAATGGCCAAACGGCAAGGGGCGGCAATTGGGGGTGTGCTGGGTAACCGCATGATTGGCCTCTTTGATGAATGCGGCTACGCGCGAAACCGGTACGGTGATATCGTGTTTAATCGTGGCACCAATTGGTTTTTGTGAGGCTGACAGGTTTTCGCGTAGGGCGAGCAAGGCTCGGGATTGAGTTTCGCTTGTGGCAATGACGGCGTCCAGAAGGCCACCTGCTTGCATCGCTTTTTCCAACGCGGTGGTGGCAAAATCCTGAGCCTGTCCTTGAATGTCAAACTCCCATTCGAGAAGTACATACCACGGATAGGCTTGAGAAAACGGGTCGCGCATATTGGGGATGTGGGTGGTGACATATTCCATACCAAGGCGCGGGATCAATTCGAACATGGCGAGGTGTTGGCCAATCCGCACGGTGTTGAGTAAATCCAGCGCGGCATCAGGATCGGTGAGAGCGGCCATAACTCGCAGCGTTTCTTTCGGTTTTGGGAAAAGCTTGAGGCTGGCGGCTGTGATAATGCCGAGCGTGCCCTCTGCGCCCAGAAGTAATCTTGACAGGTCATAACCCGTATTGTCTTTGCGTAAATCGGTCAACCCGTTGAAGATACTGCCATCGGGGAGGACGGCCTCTACGCCGAAGGTAAGCTCTTTGGCTGTGCCGTATTTCAACACATGCACACCGCCGGCATTGGTCGATAGATTGCCGCCAATGGTACAACTGCCTTCCGAGGCGAGGCTGAGGGGGAATTTAAGCCCGACCCCGTCGGCGGCGTCCTGTGCCTGGGCCAAAGTCGTGCCCGCTTCGCAGACTAAGGACATATTATCCGCGCTCACACTGCGGATTTTGTTGAGGCGTTGGGTCGAGAGCAGAATTTCACCTTGAGGGGTCTGGCCACCGACCAAACCGGTATTGCCGCCTTGTATCATGATCGGGGTTTTATTGTGGGCGCAGATTTGTACGATTTTAGCAACTTCGCCCGTGCTTTTCGGGCGCAAGAGAAGCGGGGTGGTGCCCTGCCAACGGTCCCGCCATTCGTGCAAATAGGGGGCAATGACATCTTCGTCTTCAGACCAGATATTTGCGGGCAGGGCAGATTTTAAAGCTATGATTGTCTCGGATTGGCTCATGTTTGCACCCAATTCATAGGAAAGGACGCGAAATCTTCTACGCGTAGTGCGCCTTTGCGCAAGAGTGTCGCGGATTCGTTTTCAATTGAAATGATGGTCGAATCCATGCCCGCACGACAGGGGCCATCATCGAGTATCAGCGGGATTTTGTCGCCTATATCCTCCATGACGGTTTGGGCCGTAAGGGGGCTGGGTTGTCCTGATGTGTTGGCGCTGGACAGGACAAGCGGGGTGGTAAACCCAAGTTTTATAAAGTCTTGTCGCCAAGCGATGTCCGGGCAACGCACGCCGATAGATGTGAGGTTTTCGAGTGCATTGTCCGCAATCTTTGCGTCCGGTTTTTTTGGTAAAACCAGTGTGAGAGGGCCGGGCCAAAACGCGTCGATTAACCGTTTGGCGAGGGGGGAGAGGATGCAAATGTCTTGCGCCTGTTCGGGTGTGAATATGCAAATGCTTAAAGGTTGGTCGCGTGGGCGGTTTTTGGCTGTAAAAATCTTTGCAACAGCCTGTTCATTACTCGCTAAAGCGGCCAACCCGTACACGGTTTCTGTGGGGAGGGCGACGATTTGTCCCTCTCGCAGAAGATCAATAGCCTTTTGAGAGTTGCTAATCTGTGCGTTGAGCAATTCGGCCATGAGATCATTTTTTCGTTACATTCAGGAGAGGGGACATTACAAGAAAGATAATTGATTGTATTGCTTTAAATTTTCATAGATAAAGGCGTGCGTTTAACAAGGGTAGATATGTCAGGTGAACTGAAAAAGACAGCAAAAAACCAAGCTGGCGAAGAGGCGACGAGAAGCCTGCGTGAGATTGTCATTGAAGAGGTTAAGTTTCTTCTGGGGCTGTTTGCGTTTTTGCTTCTGTTCTTCAACTTTGTTTTTGGGCATTTTAAAATCCCTTCCGAGAGCATGCAGCCAACGCTGGAGGTCGGGGATCATCTGTATGTGAATAAATTTGCTTACGGGTTTTCTCGCCATTCCCTGATTTTGGGTCTGCGAAAATTGCCATTCCTGAAAGAGGGTAGACTTTTTGGCCATACCCCTGATCGCGGCGACGTGGCCGTGTTTCGCAACCCTAAAACCGGAATTGTGATGATTAAACGGGTGATCGGTTTGCCGGGGGATCGTATCGAGACTAAAAATGGTCGTCTGTTCATCAATGATACATTGGTTAATCGGGTGTTGGAGGGCGAGTTTTCATATCGTGAACACCGTGGTTATGTCGCACAAGTGGCAAAGTATAAAGAGCAAGTGCCTTCCGAGAAAGATCCGCACTGGATTTATGAGCGCAGTGATTTTGACCGGCTTGATAATCGTGGGCCGTATATTATTCCGCAAGACACGTTCTTCTTTATGGGGGATAATCGGGACAATTCAGAAGATAGCCGGGCGCCCAACGGGCCGGGGTTCGTGCCGTTTGATCATTTGATTGGGCGGGCGGAATATATGGTGTATTCGACCAAGCGCTGCAAAAAAGAAGAAGGGCTTAAATGCCCCGGACGACGTATGTTTTTGAAGCTATAATATGAAAATGGATGTTATCATTCTTGCCCGTCACGGGGAGCCGAATTTGTCGCGTCAAGTGCGGCTTAACTGGCGTGGTTATAAATATTGGTGGCGGCTTTATGACGAGGCCGGATTGAAACCGAGCCAAAATGCACCGAAAATCATCAAGGATTTGGCCAAGCAAGCCGATATTGTGATCGCCAGCACTTTACCGCGTGCGATCGAAACGGCAGAACGGGCTATTGGCGGCCCTGTTAAGAAATTGGAGCCATTATTGGTCGAAGCGCCATTGCCGCCGCCCAATCTCGGGTATTTCCGGTTTAAACCGACCACATGGGGCGCGATTGCACGTATATCATGGTGTCTCGGGTTTTCGGGCGAAGGCGAATCGCAGGTCGAGGCGAAGGTGCGCGCAGAAAAAGCCGCCGAAGTCTTGTCAGACGAGGCTGCGGGCGGCAAAATGCTGTTTGTGGCGGCCCATGGCTGGTTTAACCGTATGATTCGCCCGGCGTTGAAACGGCGCGGGTTTAAATGCGTTGAAGATCATGGTGATTTACATTGGAGTTATCGCCGCTATGAACGTCCATCACAGAAAGTTAAATAATGTCCGAACTTAAAGATTTGAGCTTTGAAGATGCATTGAGCGAGCTTGAGGGTATTGTCTCGCGCTTGGAGCGCGGCGACGCGCCTTTGGAAGAGAGCATTGATATTTATGAGCGCGGCGCGAAGTTGAAAAAATACTGCGAAGATAAATTGAAAGCGGCCCAGCTCAAGGTTGATAAAATCGTTCTCGGTGCAGATGGCCCGACGGGTACGGAGCCGCTCGACGGCGAAGGCTAAGGGGCAATTTTGCCAACACATACCGATATATTTCAAACGCGTCTCGAGAGCGTTGCTGCGCATATGGAGCAGGCGCTTTCCAAGGTGTTGCCTGAGCCCGCAGGGCCACAAGCGGATATATTGGAGGCTATGCGCTATGCGGTTTTAGGGGGTGGTAAGAGGCTCCGGCCATTTTTGCTAATTGAAACGGCGCGGATGTTGGGCGGCGCCGATGAAGGTGCGGTTTTAGCCGCGTGCGCTTTGGAATGCGTGCATGTGTATTCGCTTATTCATGATGATTTGCCGTGTATGGATGATGATGATTTGCGACGGGGCAAGCCAACCGTGCACAAAGTTTACGACGAAGCGATGGCGGTGCTTTGCGGTGACGCATTGCTGACGCTGGCATTTGAAATTCTGGCGCGGCCCGAGATACATGTGGACGTGAATATACGTTTGAAATTGCTATCAAACCTGGCTGTGGCCAGCGGGACACAAGGTATGATCGGCGGGCAGGTGATGGATATATATGCGCCGAATTACTCTTCAATCCAAAAGCAGGACGAGGCGCTGATTACCCAATTGCAGGCTCTTAAAACCGGGGCTTTGATCCAGTATGCGGTGCAGTCTGGCGGACATTTGGCAGGGGCGTCCGAGGTGGATTTGCAAAATTTGCGGGTCTATGCGGACGCGCTTGGGTTGGCGTTTCAAATCCGCGACGATATTCTGGACGCGGAAGGGGACGCACAGGAAATGGGCAAGGCGGCAGGCAAAGACGCGGGTCTTGGAAAGGCCACATTCGTGTCTATACATGGACTTGAGGGCGCAAAGCAAAAAGCGGCCATATTGGGAGAGCAAGCCAAGGCGGCTCTTGCGGTGTATGGGGCAAAAGCGGACATTTTGTGCAGCACTGTAGATTTTGTTCTGAATCGAAAGAAATAGGTGTATAGGCGCCCAGAATAGGGTAAAAGCTCTGTTGGAATAAAGGGCCAAACGACGATGCTTCATAAAACGCAGCTCCTTGATAGTGTGACAATCCCGCAAGATATTCGCGAGTTTTCCACTGAACAGCTTAAACAATTAGCCGACGAAGTTCGCGCCGGTGTGATTGACGCTGTGTCGGTGACAGGCGGGCATTTAGGGGCTGGTCTGGGAGTTGTCGAGCTAACCGTGGCGCTGCATCATGTGTTTGAGACCCCAAAGGATAAAATTATCTGGGATGTGGGTCACCAATGTTATCCGCATAAGCTTCTTACCGGTCGCAAAGACCGTATGCATACTTTGCGTAAAGGCGGCGGTCTTTCGGGGTTTATCAAGCGAAAAGAAAGTGAATATGACGTGTTCGGGGCAGGCCATGCGGCTACGTCGATTTCGGCCGGACTGGGCTTTGCCGTCTCGCGCGATTTGCAGGGCGGGGATAACCATGTGGTTGCGGTTATCGGGGACGGGTCCATGTCTGCGGGCATGGCCTATGAGGCGATGAATAATGCGGGCGGCATGGACGCGCGTATGATTGTGATTTTGAACGATAATGATATGTCGATTGCGCCGCCTGTTGGCGCTATGTCGGCGCATTTAGCGAAAATGGTGTCGTCGCGTGGTTACCGCAAGTTTCGGGGGTTTGCCAAAGGCATGGTTGAAAATATGCCGCGCCCGATCAAATCTACGGCTCGTAAGGCAGAAGAATATACGCGCGGCATGGTGACCGGCGGGACATGGTTTGAAGAGCTGGGATTTTACTATGTTGGGCCTGTGGATGGCCATGATCTGGATCATTTGCTTCCGGTCCTTAGGAATGTCAAAGCCATGAAAGAAGGGCCAATCCTTGTCCATGTGGTGACGCAAAAGGGCAAGGGCTATAAACCGGCTGAAGAGGCGGCGGATAAATATCACGGTGTTTCCAAGTTTAATGTGGTGACAGGCGTGCAAAGCAAAACGGTCGCGAAAGCGCCGTCCTATACGCGGATATTTGCGGATGCTTTGATCTCTGAGGCCAAGAAGGATGATAAAATTGTTGCGATTACGGCGGCGATGCCGGGCGGAACTGGCCTTAATTTATTCGCAGAGCACTTTCCCGAGCGGTGTTTCGATGTTGGGATTGCCGAGCAGCATGCGGTGACATTTGCGGCCGGATTGGCGGCAGATGGTATGAAGCCGTTTTGCGTATTGTATTCGACATTTTTGCAAAGAGGCTATGACCAGATCGTACATGATGTGGCCATACAAGGCTTGCCGGTTCGTTTTGCAATTGACCGAGCCGGATTGGTCGGGGCGGATGGGCCGACCCATGCGGGTTCGTTTGATGTGGGTTTCTTGGGCGCATTGCCCGGCATGGTCTTGATGGCGGCAGCTGACGAGGTTGAACTGGCCCGTATGGTGGTGACAAGTGCTGGTATTGACGATAGGCCGAGCGCGTTTCGTTTTCCGCGCGGTGAGGCGACCGGGATTGAAATGCCCAAGGATGTTAAGCCGCTGGAAATTGGCAAAGGCCGGATTGTGAAACAGGGCTCTACGGTGGCATTGCTGTCCTTTGGTACGCGGCTCGGTGAAGCTTTGCAAGCGGCGGCTGATCTTGATGCGTTGGGGCTGTCGACGACCGTCGCGGATGCGCGGTTTGCCAAGCCTTTGGACAAAGATTTGGTGCGTAAGCTTGCTGACGAGCATGAAGTTTTGATCACGATTGAAGAGGGCGCGATTGGCGGTTTCGGGTCATTTGTGTTGCAGGAACTGGCGGAAAGCGGGCGGTTGGATCAAGGCGTGAAAGTGCGCTCTATGGTATTGCCGGATATTTTCATTGATCAGGATACGCCCGAGAATATGTACAAACTTGCCAAGCTGGACGCGCAGGCCATTACCGAGAAGGTGTTCTCCGTAATCGGGCGGGATATGGCAAATTTATCATCTTCGGCCTAGAGCCTTCCTATGCGTGCGGACAAATTTCTAAGCGCGAACGGTTATTATGAAAGCCGGGCGAGAGCGCGGGTTGCGATCGAGGCGGGGCTTGTGCTTGCCGATGGGAATCTGGTTAAAAAACCATCCGAAATATTATCTGAAGATATGCAGATTGAGGCGGGTATGCCCTATCCTTGGGTGTCGCGGGCTGGTCTGAAACTGGTGCATGCTTTGCAGGTGTTCGGGGTTGATCCGAAAAATAGGGTTTGTCTGGATGTCGGGGCTTCAACGGGTGGATTTACCCATGTTTTGAAAGATCAAGGGGCTGTGCGTATCTATGCGGTCGATGTTGGACACGGGCAATTACATGACAGTCTACGTGCAGATGCTCAGATCATTTCAATGGAGCATATGGACGCTCGTAATTTGACGCGCGAACATATGGTGCCGCCCCCGGATTTGGTTGTCTGCGATGTGAGTTTTATCTCGTGTATGAAGGCTCTAGAAGTTCCGTTAAGGCTGGCCGTTCGGCCAGCCGATCTTATCACATTGGTCAAACCGCAGTTTGAAGTGGGGCGGGCAGGTGTGGGCAAGAACGGTATTGTGCGCGACGAAAAACTGGCCTTGGCGGCCTTGCAACGCGTTAAAGACTGGGTGCCCGATCAGGGCTGGCAGGTTGTGGGGGAAGATATTTCGCCGATAAAAGGTGGCGGCGGCAATACCGAGTATTTATTGCATGCGCGTATTGAGCCTTAAAACAGGCGGAAACCCCTAATTTTGCGGGCGTGTATATCCACGACGTGCATGATACGGACGCCCATATCGACCATATAGAGAGGTTGTATAGCGACGGCCATAACGCTTGTGTTTGTATTTTGGTTTGGGGCGAGAGATGCTGGCTTTTTGGGCTTGGCTGTATCCGTTTTTAAAACCGGTTTTGTAGGCCGCCTGTACACGTTTTTTTTGCTGCTGCGTCACTGCCTTGCGGTCGTCTTGGCGCTGTCTTTGCTTTAAAAGCGCATTGCGGCGAGATTGCTGGGCGGTTTTTTGAGCAGATGTAAGCCCGCCACGGTATATTGTCACCCCGTTTTCAACGGTGTATTGGGCGGATACATTGATGTGGGTTGTTTTGTTGCCAGCATAGGCATTGGCCGAGAAACTGATGGACAATGCCAAGGCAAATAAAAGCTTTGAACACCACATATTATATCCCACTTTTTTCATAGGGCATAATTTAGCATTTGTGTGCGCGTTGGCAAAGCTTTGCGCGGGGCTGGGGTGGGGCTTGGTTTGGATGCACTTTTCAGGAGAGCATAAAAAAACGGGCATATTCGCCCGTTTTTTACTGAATATATGATGGTTTTTAATGCCGCCTGCCGTTATGGCGACCATTTTGGCCATGATGTCTGTTGGAGCGGTGATGTCCGTTCCGGTATGAACGGCGATCGTCATGACGGCGGCGGTAATGTCCGTTATTGTGATGGCCTGTGTTGATGTGAATGCTTAGACCAGAGCGGGGGGCAGAATAATAGCCGCCATTCCCATAGTAAATTGTCTGGGGATATACGGGTTGCGCATAGGAATAGCCGTTATATCCATTATTATAATAGGTATTGTTGTAATAGCCCTGCTGTGCGTAGCCATTGTTGTAATGTCCTTGGCCAGCATAATACTGACGTCCGCGCGAAGAGTTGCCACCGGTGATGGCGGCGCCGGCAATACCGCCTACGACGGCGCCGATAATAGATCCTTCGGTTCGTGCCCCGTTTCCAGAAACTTGTGAGCCGATGACCCCGCCAATCACTGCGCCGACGATGGCGCCTGCGAGTTGGTCGTCGCCGCTTGACTGGTGGCGATGATTATACCCGTTTTCATGGGCACTTGCGGCCATTGGCAGTACAGATGCGGGCAGTGCAAATGCGAGCGCGGTAACAGCAATATATTTCAATGTAAATCTCATGATGTCTCCTCTTGTGGTCATATGTTGTCCCTTGATTAGCATTGCGTAGATGAATGCATGCTGAAGAGAGTGTGTTATAGTATATCATAAAAATTCGAATAAGGAAAGGGCCCGGATATACCGGGCCCAGACATATGCCTAAGATTAGCCTCTCAGGATGCGACGCTTACGTTTTTGTAAACGCCGTTGTTTGTTTTGAAGCCGGTCGATTTCTTTACGGACTTCGTACAGGCGCTGGTGTGCCCGTTGGCTGTGATTGTTACGAACACGGCGTGTGAGGCGTCTGTCCTGTTCACGTAAATCGTGCAATCTGTAGCTGACATCGGTAATCTGGTCTTGCACTTTGGCCAGTTTGCGACGGTCAGAATGGCTTAACCAGCGACTGTCATGGCGATTTTGATTGCGGTAGCCATGTCCGTTACGGTTTGTGGTGCGGTTCGTGGTGTGGCGTGTCTGTACAACAACCGGTCTGCGTGTTTGTGTGCCGTAAGTTTGCGTGTTGTAATTGCCATTACTGTAATAGACTTGGCGGCGCTTTTTATCACAATCGACGCTTTCGTCTGCGATCCCTGCGCCAGCAAGTCCGCCAATTACGGCTCCGATGGCAGAACCTTCGGTACGGGCACCATTGCCAGAAACTTCAGAGCCGATGACCCCGCCAAGAACAGCGCCGAGGACGGCACCGATGATTCTGGCTTCGTTTTCCTGGGCCTTACATGCCCGACTTGAATTATAGGTGTTATTGTAATCCGTAGCATGGGCCATGGTTGGGAGGGCCAGAGCGGGGAGGGAAAGCGCGGCAACTGTGAAGGTCGCGGCAGCGGCACTGCGAAGTGTGTTGAGCTTTTTCATAATGATCTCCTTAAAAGAGGCCCCGGTTCGGCGTCATTACCTATCGGGTTTGTTTCAACAATTAAGGGGATAGCAAAGCGGGTCTGAACCGTCTCTGAGGGAGGAGTTTAGTTTGTGTTCATCTATTTTGGAGGGTCAGTTTTTTAAACAGGGGTGTGCCGGAATGGCCGGGGATCATTTTCCTGTTTGCCCCTGATGCCTTAACTTGTGATCGGCAAGCACACAGGCCAGCATGGCCTCGGCGACAGGTACGCCGCGAATGCCTACACAGGGATCGTGGCGGCCTTTGGTGCGGATTTCGATCTCTTCCCCGCTCCGGGTAATAGAGCGCACAGGGGTCAAGATTGAAGAGGTGGGCTTGATAGCCATACGGGCAATAATGGTATCGCCATTGGAAATACCGCCCAATATGCCGCCCGCATTATTGGTTAGGAATTTTGGCGCGCCGTTTTCCATGCGGATTTCATCTGCGTTTTCAGTGCCCGTAAAAGCGGCGGCGGCAAAGCCGGCGCCGATTTCTACGCCTTTAGCCGCGTTAATCGACATAAGCCCTGCGGCAATGTCCGTATCTAGTTTGCCGTAAACGGGTGCGCCCCATCCGGCCGGAACGCCGCTGGCATGCACCTCGACAATTGCACCGACAGAATTGCCCGATTTGCGGAGTGCGTCCAAATAGTTTGCCCAGTCTTCGACAATATGCTTGTCGGGAGAAAAGAACGGGTTGTTGGAGACTTCGTCCCAATCCCAGTTTTCACCGTCGATCATTTTTGTACCGATTTGGGTGAGACAGGCCCGGATTTGTATACCGTCCCCCAGTATTTTACGTGCGATTGCACCTGCGGCGACCCGCATGGCGGTTTCGCGGGCGCTGGAGCGTCCGCCGCCGCGATAATCGCGAAACCCGTATTTTGCGTCATAGGTGAGATCAGCATGGCCGGGTCTGTATCTGTCTTTTATCTCGCCGTAATCACGCGAGCGCTGGTCGGTGTTTTCGATCAGAAGGCTGATGGGGGCGCCGGTTGTACGTGGCCCGTCCGTGTCTTCATCTTCAAACACGCCCGAGAGGATTTTCACCTTATCGGCTTCCTGTCGCTGGGTGACAAATTTGGACGTGCCGGGTTTGCGCTGGTCCAGATAAACTTGAATATCGGCTTCTGTCAGAGAAATTCCGGGAGGACATCCATCTACGACACACCCAATGGCCGGGCCGTGGCTCTCGCCCCAGCTGGTAAATCTGAATAAATGTCCGAATGTGTTATGTGACATTATGCATTCCCGGTCGTGCTGACGCACTCCTCGCCTCTTGTATGTTCGTGGCTAACTTAATGTGAGAGGATTAAAGCACAAGTAAAAATACGCGGCCAATATATATCCGCTTGACAGATTGGTAAGCAGTTGCTTACGGTAAGTAATGACTTACGAACATGCGATATATGAAAATGTGTTTACTGCGCTGGCGGATCCGACCCGTCGCCATATATTTGAAGCGCTTCGCGCTCGCCCGCAAACTGTGGGCGAGTTGGCGGCGGATCAACCTGTGAGCAGGCCAGCCGTGTCGCAACATTTAAAGGTGCTCGAAACTGCGCATTTGGTCAGTGTAGAGCCGCAGGGCAATCGCCGTTTGTATAAAATCAAACGCGACGGGTTAGAAGAATTACGCACTTATCTGGACGGGCTCTGGTCAGATGCCTTGTTCGCTTATGGGGCCGAGATTGCCAATCGCATAAAAATGAAAACTGAATAGGAAATAATATGCTTGATCCAATAACATATACAATTGAAGTCCCTTGTGATCAAAAACAGGCGTTTGAAGTGTTTGTCGATGATTTTGGCAGTTGGTGGCCATTGGCCAAACGCTCAACCTCGATGATCAGTGGCCATCAGGCGAAGTCGGTCAGTCTTGATCCAAAACCGGGCGGTAAAATAATGGAAATAGGGCATGACGGTACAGAGCATCTTTGGGGCACTGTTCGCACATATGATCCGTATACTGTGTTTAGCATGGATTTTCATATGGGCTTGCCGGCCACCAATCCTTCGAGCCTTGTTGAGGTGCGCTTTGAGCTGATTGATGATGCACATACGCGCGTTACCCTCACCCAGAGCAATTGGGAGGCCTATGGTGATATGGCAGAAATGATGCGCGGAGGTTATGGCAGTAGCTGGAATATGATTTTTGGAGACTGTTACAAGGCGGCCTGCGGCGGTTAGCTTACTTTTAAACGCTCTGGTTAAAATGCTCTGGAGCCTGCGCGGACGCGTATGGCTTGCGGAGCAGGGGGCACGAGGGTTTCGAAAGCCTGTTTGCATTTTATGAAGGCACCCATATTTCCGTACGGGCTGTCAGGATGATAGAATTTGGCCTTGGCGCGCCATGCTGCGCGAATGTCGGCCTCGCGGGCTGCCATATTTAATCCTAATGTCATAACGGCTTCGTGGCGCGTCATTTTAATCCCCTATTCACCATATTCTAGACAGACAGATGTAGGCGGCCTATGGTAAATTTGTTGCTAAGGAAAATGGTTAATTGACCATAAATTTTAGAAAAATACATACTTTATACCACTTTATGCAAAGATTTTGATTATGAGCGAAAATGTAATCCCGCCGACACCAAGCAAAACGGACTATCGGGATAATGAGAGCTACAAAAAGATGGCCAAGGCGAACGAGACACCGATTTTTGATCGGGATGATCCTTTGGCTCTGTTCGGGGAATGGATGGCGGAGGCACGGGTAAGTGAGCCGAATGATGCCAATGCAATGGCGGTGGCAACTGTGGACGGGGATGGGTTACCGGATGTGCGTATGGTGTTGCTGAAGGGGGTGGACGCGCGCGGGTTTGTTTTCTACTCGCATAAAAACAGCGCCAAAGGGCAGCAGCTTCGCGAGAACAGTAAGGCGGCGCTCAATTTTCACTGGAAGTCTCTGCGTCGGCAAGTGCGCATTCGCGGGGATGTGACGATGGTGAGCAAAATTGAGGTTGGAGACTATTTTTCATCCCGCGCACGGGATTCCCAGATCGGGGCTTGGGCCTCGCAACAATCGCAATTCATGGAAGGGCGCGGCATTTTCGAAAAGGCTATGGCCGAGTTACGTGCCAAATTTGAAGGGGTCAGCGTGCCTTTGCCGCCGGGCTGGAAAGGCTGGCGGGTTGTGCCCCGGCAAATAGAATTTTGGCGTGACAAGCCGTTTCGTTTACATGACCGGCTTGAGTTTAGACGGGATGTGGCATCCGGGGACGAGGTAGCTAGCGGCGAGAAATATGGGGAATGGACAAAGCGTAGGCTTTACCCCTAAGCTGGGCTTTGATTTCAACGGAAAGAGGTTATGGGCAATTTTTTTGTATTCATGCTTGTCATGTTCTTTGCAGGGCCGTTTTTAAAAAAACTGTTTGGCGGGGCTAACCCTACGCCTAAACCGGCTCCGAGACGCCGGAATAATTTCGGAAAAACCCATGCGCAAATCGTAAATAATACATATACGAAAACAACGAATGCTTATGGGCATTCGAATGCCAAGCGACGCAACCATATGCGTATGCATAGTAAAGACAAAAGCACCGTGTTTCCTGAAGAACATCAAGCGAAGGTTCAGGCACGCGATCTGAGAGACGCACAGGAAAACCGTAAAATTGAAAAAGCTATACATGGGCGCACGAATTTTGGTATTGTGCGCGCAAGTAATAAGTCCCGAGAGGATTGGGGCGTTCGGGGCGAAACCGGGGTGGGGTCGTTTAAAGGCTTGGTTACATTGATGGTATTGGCTGTTGTCGGGTATTTACTCGTTTCGAGGTTTTTGCTGGGTTTTTAAATTGGTTTCGCGTTAATTACACATTAATTACACATAGGGGATGCACATGGAAAAGTTGGTTGTTTTAAGAAAGTGGTGGGTCAGGCTGGCTGTTGGACTGGCTGTATTTACGCCCTTGTTTATGGCGGTATCTGCTCTGGGGGCCAAGTTTGGTCTTTGGAATTGGTGGTATGCGTTTGGGACGCTTGTACGCAATTATGGTGTTAAGCTTTTAATAGCAACTTTGGTCGTGGCTGCACTGGCTTTGGTTTTATCGCTTGTTTTGAAACCTAGGGCGCGCAAAAATATCGTGTTGTCTTTGCTGGCGCTTGCTGTGCCGGTTCTTGGCATGGTGCACGGGAAGAGCGTACAAAAGAAAGCGGGGAGCGTCCCGTTTATTCATGACATTACAACCGACACCCAAGACGTGCCTACATTTACGAGCGTGATTATCGGACAGCGCGGCGAGAATAGTAATACGCTGGATTATGTTGGCAAAACCGAGAAGCGCTCGAACAAGCTTGTTTCGGTGCTACAAGTCGAGAGCTATCCCGATATTCGTACACTGGTTTTATCGGATGCGCCGGAGGTTGCGTTTACGCGGGCGGCTCAGGCGGCTAAGTCTATGGGCTGGAAAATTGCCTCTGAATCTGCGGATACAGGTATTATCGAGGCGACGGCGACCTCATTCTGGTTTGGCTTTAAAGATGATGTGGTGATTAGAGTGCGGCCCGCCCAAGGCGGTGGTTCTCTTGTCGATGTGCGTTCTATTAGCCGGGTTGGTGGTTCCGACATTGGGGCCAATGCAGACCGTATTCGTAAATTTCGCGAGAAATTAGGCAACTAGGCCCAGTTAGGCCACCTGTTAAGCTAGCGCGTACTCGCCTTTTAAAGTGAGATCGCCCTGACATTTAATCCGTCCGGTTTCGTGCATATGGATGAGATGTGCCAGAACACTGAGCGCGGCTGCGGGGTGCAGGCGTTTGTCAATATGTGTGTAAATTTCGATCACAATATCTCTGATATTGGAAAGGCCTTTCTGCAGGGCCGCGCAAATTTGATCTTCTCGTTCGTATCTATGATCAATATAGGCTTGCACAAATTCGGCCGTTTGTGTGATTTCCGGGCCATGGGTCGGGCGGATGCATTTGAATTTCCGGTCCTTGATCAGTTCCAGCCCGCGTAAATAATCGCCCATATTGCCGTCGGGAGGGCTGACCACACTTGTGGACCATCCCATAATATGGTCGCCAGAGAACAATGTGTTTTCTTCGTCGAGCGCATAGCACATATGGTTGGAGGTGTGTCCGGGGGTGTGGATGGCTTCTAGCGTCCAGTCTTTGCCCTTGAACATATGACCCGAGCGGATTTCAACATCGGGTTTGAAAGAGAGATCGTCGCCGGCTTCCATGCGAACCTCTCCGCCGTCGGGGCGTTGGGGTTGTTGTCCATAGCCGTAAACTTTGCAGCCGTGTTTTGCGGCCAACGGGCCTGCCAGAGGGGAGTGGTCAATATGATGATGGGTGACAAGAACATGGCTGACCGTTTTGCCTTCAAGAGCGGTGTCTAAAGCTTTTATATGATCCGGGGTTTTGGGGCCGGGGTCGATGACGGCGACAGTGTCTGTGCCGATGATAAACACGCCGGTGCCTGTGTATGTGAATGGGCCGGGATTGTTGGCAACAACACGGGTAATGAGCGGGCTAAGCTGTTCGGCTTTGCCATATTCAAATTCAAAATTTCGTACAAAAGGAATGCTCATGGGTTTCTTTTAATTTTGCTGTGTATCAGTTTTATGAATTGCTTGGTTAAGATTTCTGTTGCTGTGTTTTTATCTTTAAGGGACAGGGCGATTGGTGGCCCCATATCGGTTTTATTGACGTCGACTATATAAATTTTTCCGTCTTCCTTGTTACGTAACACGTCCATTCCGCCCCAATCCAATCCCATGGCAGCGGCAAATTGTTTAATTTTCCTTCGTTCCTCATTACTTAGAAGATCGTCAGGAGAATGCAAAGTCACATTTGCGTTAGTGTTTGCGAAGCGGTGCGAGAGCGAGCGTCGTTTGACGAAAATAAGCTCGATTTCACCGCCAATGACCGGACAGCGTAAATCTTCGGCCCATTTGCTGTTGACGGTATTATCTATCAGGCGTTGGTAGACTTTGCCTTCGGTGCGGGCCACAGGGGCTTGGGCCTCATAGCCATCATGAACACCATTTATTTCTGATTTTACGGCGATGGGGCCAGAATAACTTTCAGGATCCACAGTAAGGGCGTAGCCGAATATTTTCTCAAACACGTCCCCGACCCGGGATTTCGAAATGTCTGTACAACCGAAATTAAAGGATTTTTTGTGGAGAGCTTTAGAGAGCTTTGGCGGAGTGGCGCTTGTTTGATCTTCGAAGTAAAAAATGACATCGGCTTGGTTGATATCGGATACAAATTTCATGTCCGCACGATGAGTGCTGACCCAGAGCATATACCAAGGGCGGGGGATGACAGGGGTAAAGGCTATATTTAGCCTCGGTTTTTTGGAGGGTAGGCGGGAAAGGCGTTTGAGTTTTTCCACCACAAAGAATGGAAGCCAGACAAGAGCTTCGTGCATAATTTCCAGATTGAGCGGTAGTTTTGCGCCGGTTGATTTTACATAAATCACCCGGCCTTTCACTTCAAAATCGTTTAACCATGATGACATGTCAGCCTCGATACATAATATAGTATGGATATAATTGTATAGGTTTTGCCTGCCTGTCTTTATTTGATTTCCGGTAGATGGGCCCGTAATTGAGAGTTCTCATTACCGAGAGCTTCGCGTGTCCGCATAAAGGCTTTAAACTCGGGTGTCTGGGTCAGTATGCGAAGTTCTTCAAGGTTAGCGGTCGCCTCCGCTGTTACATTGAATAATTGCTCAAGTTGTTCTCCCGGTGTGAGGTCGCGTGGGAACTTTTTGATCCGCACGGATGTATCCGCATCAATTCCAGCTAATTCTTTTGCAATTTCGAGGGCTTTCATAAAGCCACCCAAATCATCTACAAGACCAATGTCTTTGGCTTGTTCTCCTGTCCAAACGCGTCCTTTGGCGATTTCGCGTACACGTTCGATGGGGAGGTTGCGCCCTTCGGCGACACGTGTGGTGAAGTCGACATATATATGCTCCAAAGATTGGCGATAGGCCTCCCGGTTGTTTTGGTTCCAGGGTTCGAACGGTGAGTGCACAGCCCCGTATTCGCCACCAAGATTAATGGACTCGACATTATACCCAAACTTTTCGAGCGCATCCCCTAAAACGATTTTGCCGCCATATACACCGATCGAACCTGTAATCGTTGTTGGCATGGCCACAATTCTGTCTGCCCCTGCGGCGACATAATAGCCGCCGGAAGCCGCATATTGTCCCATGCTGATCACAACAGGTTTGCCTGCGTCTTTGGCTCTATTGACGGCGTCCCAAATTTGATCAGACGCGGTTGGCGATCCGCCGGGCGAATTGACCCGAAAGACAATGGCTTTGACCCTGTCGTTCTTTGCCGCGCTAATGAAGGCCTCTGATACAGTGTCGCCGCCCATAGAGACATTGTTACTAAACGGGTTGCTGCCATCGGCAGAACGGCCTTGTACGACCGCGCCCTGTCCGCCAATAAAGGCGATAATCGGCCCGGTTTCAAATCCGGTGCCGTAATCGTTTACATTTTGGAACTTGGTGCTGGCACCCCCTGCTTTTTTTCGGGCATAATCGTGGGCGTCTATATAATGTCCGAGGGTCGTGACATATCCTTGTTCCTGAGCGGTTTCGGCGCTGTGTGGTGCGTTTTGCAAAAACTCGAGGACAGAGCTTTCTGTGAGAGCGCGGTCTTGTGCAATGTGGGCAACGCTGGTGTCCATAAGAGATTGTAACAGGGCTGTCATGGCTTCACGATGTGGTTCGGTCAATGTTTTCTCTGTGTAAGCATTGACGGCATTCTTATATTCATGGAACTGGATAAACTCGGCTTTGACATCATATTTTTCAAAGACGCCTCCCATAAATTCGATCTCTGCGCGATATCCTGCAAGGGCAAAGCCGGTCGTGTCTTGTAGCCAGATTTCATCGGCTGCGGAGACAGCCATATAGGCTGACAAGGAGGTGCCTTCGAAACCCTGAGCATGGGCAATTACAAATTTACCCGTCGAGCGAAAGTCCTTGATGGCTAGGCGCAGTTCTTCGGCTTGTTCGGGGGACATGCGCCAACTGTTGGCGCGGATCAGCAAGCCTTTGACATTTTTGTCAGCTTTTGCAGTGCTTAGGGTTCGGACCGTTCTGACGAGAGAGGGGGATGCGTTGCCAAATAAATTGTTTTGTCCTCCATGGTCCAGCATGCCGGATCGTAAATCCATGGTTAGGACGAGTGGTGCGTTGGTTTTTTTGTCCTTTGAGACGTTTGAGCTGATCATTGTGCCAATAATGGCAAGGAACAGGAAAACCACTAAAAATATGGCAACGAAAAACCCGACTACGGAGCCAAGAAGGGCGATAAAGAACTGACGCATGAGAAACCTTAGGTTAAAGAAATACTGTGGAAAACCATACACACAAAAGTAGGTGCTTGCCAAATTTTTTCTCGATAAACGATAATTTAGAGCAGTGTTTACATATATAATGGGTAAAAATATGGATTTTAGGGGGGGTGAAGCCTGTTTCATGGCCTTGTTTTGGCTGCCTATATGTCAGGAAGTTACCCTTTGCTTGCGGGGAATGAAAAAAACTGGGTCGAGACAGCAAAATCCCGTTGCAATTGCTGTGTAGAGAAGATACTAAGCGCCCCTCATCCGCCGTCGCACACGCGAACGTGTTTATGCTTTTGGGGCGTAGCCAAGCGGTAAGGCATCGGGTTTTGATCCCGTGATCGTTGGTTCGAATCCAGCCGCCCCAACCAGCACCTATTTGGCAGCATCTCTTTAGCAGCACTTGTTAGGAATTCGGCTACTTTAGTGCCATGAAAATGCAATGTAGCTCCCTTGAATCCCCAATATAATCCCCTGTGAGTTGATTCAATTATTTGAATATCCCGCCGTTTTCTTAAGGCTCAACCATATCTGTGGATATTTTTTAAAAAAGTTGCAAAAAAACGCGTTTTGTTACGTGCTAACGATTGATTAACGCGAAAGAGGCGTGTAAGCGTAGGGCAAGAATGATAAAAATCAGCGGTCACAGTCAAATATTGTGACCAAATTTGCGGGAGTTAGGTGTGGTGAAAGTTCCATCGGGGATTCGTACGTTGTTGGCTGTTGGTGCGGTATGTGCCTACATGGCGCCTTGTGCTATGGCGCAAAATGCAGATGCGAATGAAGAAGTCTATCACGCGTTGTTAGAGCAGATCGCTAACAAGAAAATTTCCATTGCCCATCAGCAAGTTTTTGTCGCGACTTTGGATACTCGCATCGAAAGTCTCAACGTTCAGATTGACGGGTTGAGTGACGTGACCGAGACAATCGCTCCCATGATTGATAAAATGGTTTCTGGAATTGCACTTGCAATCGAGAGCGATTTTCCTTTCAAGCGAGATGAGCGTATTGCCCGTTTGCATGCCCTTCAAGCTTTAGTGGCTGACGAACAGGCCTTAATTGGCGAAAAGTATCGCCGTGCATTAAATATATACAAAATAGAGGTCAATTACGGGCAGGGGCTTGAAGCTTATGCTGGTAATCACCCTGTCAGCCCCACAATTCGTCAAGGTGATGACCGGTATGCAAAAGACGAAAATGGCGAGGTTATGCGGAACGAGACGACAGGCCTGCCTGTTGAGTTGTTTGACGGAGACTATCTGCGTTATGGTCGGGCAGCGTTGGTGTATTTGAACAAAAATGGCAGCGATCCATTGCGCTACGATCTTTCTGCGCACGAGTGGGTGTCTGTGAAGGGTGCGGAAACCAACATTCGTCGGGCGATGCGTATTTCTTATGGTGAAGTTGCACCGGGTGTTGTTATGGCGCCTGTTTCGCGCATGCCGTAGTTTAAGAATTTTGAACCGGTTGGCGGTTCAACAGGTGGGGGACCGCCAATAAAATGAGCTGCAGATGGTCTGTGGGGCTCAATGATTGAAACTAGATCGGAAGGAAGACATGTCGAAAATTTCAATAGTCAAGCACGTGTTGCTCGCGAGTACGGCGGCGTTGGTGTTTACAATGCCTGCGCAGGCTCAGACGCTGGACAGAGCCATGCAAGTGGCGAAGAGCTCAACGGCAGCAAGCGCTGCCTCTCAACAACGTGTTGAAACATTGGATGATGATGCGGATTCAATGATCCGGGATTATCGTGCGATTTTACAGCAAATTGACAACATTAAGCTTTTTGTTGATCAGCAAGATATTTATCTGGATTCCCAAAAGGCCGAACTTGCATCTTTGGCCCGTCAGTTGGATACGGTCGAAGCTATTAAGCAGGGCATGGCGCCGATGATGTTGCGGATGACGGTTGCGATTGAAGATTCCATTGAGGCGGATTTGCCCTTTATGTTGATAGAGCGCCGCGCGCGTATTGCACGTGTGAAATCGGCCTTGTCTAATCCGGATGTGACACCGGTTGAACAGTATCGCCAAGTTTTGAACGCCTTCAAAATTGAAGTGTCTTACGGTCAGGGTCTTTATAGTTATGAAGGTCCACACCCGACAAAATCAGGCATGAAAGTGAACTATCTGCGTTATGGACGTGTGGCGCTTGTGTATATGACCAAGGATGAGTCAGAGATCGCAAGTTATGATCTGGCTTCACAGAGTTGGCAGTCTGTAGATGCGAAGAATGCACTTGAAATTCGCCAAGCCATTCGCGTGGCGAAGGGTGAAGCTGCACCGAAATTGGTTTTGGCGCCTCTGTTGGCTACGAATTAGAGTTGGGAAAAATAAAATGAATACTACTATGAAAAAAATAGCGAAAACCGCAGCGTTTGCTTTCGGTACGGCTATGTTGATCGGCGCGCCGGTAAGTGCGCAGGTGACGTCAATTGATGCGCTTCTACAACAAGTGCGTGCAGATTCTGCGAAAACGCAGCAAGAGAATGCAACGCGCGAAGCTGAATTTAAAGCGCGTCGTGATACGCAGGCCGCAAAATTGCGCGAAGCCCGTGCAGAGATGGCTGGCCTTGAGCGTCAGGCTGCTCGTGTGCAGCGTGTTTTTGATGCGAATGAAATTCGTGTGTCTGCCCTTGAAGGGGAATTGAATACGGCTCAGGGCGAGTTTCGTGAAGTGTTTGGTTTGGCGCGTTCAAAAGCGGGCGAATTTAAAGCGACACTTGATAGTTCTTTGATTTCATCACAGTATCCGGCACGTACGAATGTACTGGGTCGTGTCGCTGAATCAAAAGCTCTCCCAAATACAGACGAGTTGAACTCAATTTGGAAATCCATGCTTGCTGAAATTAAATATCAGCGTCAGGTTGCCAGCTATACAGTAGGTGTAAACAATCTTGGCGGTGGTGCTGAGGTTGAAGTGACCCGTATCGGGCCTTTTGCGGTCTTTACGACAAAAGGTGCTAACTTCCTTGAGTATGCGGCTCCGAAACAAGAAGGCATTCTTGCTTTGACTAAATTGCCGAAACAGCCAGGCGGTGCGGTAAGTAAAGCTGCAAATGCTGTCACAGCTGCGTCTGCAGGTGAGTTGGTTTTTGCGCCTGTCGATCCGACGCGTGGTAGCTTGCTGAAATCATTTGAGCGGGTTCCTGATGCACGTGAGCGTGTTGCGCAGGGCGGAACAACTGGTTACATCATTGTGGTTCTTGCTGTTGTAGGTATTATTTTTGGTCTGTTGCGTATTCTTACGCTTGCCATGACATCTGCTGCTGTGAAGGCACAGAAGAAACGGGCGAAACCTTCCAAACGCAATCCTTTGGGCCGTGTTATGATGGCATATGAGAGCGCGAAGGACAAAGACGAAGAGGTTATCGAACTGAAACTTGACGAGGCGATCTTGCAGGAAAGTCCAAAGCTGGAACTCGGTTTGACCTTCCTGAAGCTTGGCGCTGGTGTCGCTCCGTTGCTTGGTTTGCTCGGTACTGTTACAGGCATGATCAAAACCTTCCAGGCGATGATGATCTACGGTACAGGCGATCCACAATTGATGGCTGGCGGTATTTCCGAAGCGCTTGTGACAACAATGCTTGGTCTGATTGCGGCTATCCCTCTGCTTATCCTACATAGCTTCTGTGCCTCTTTGGTACGTGGTATTCAGGGTACGCTGGAAGAGCAATCTGCAGGTATCGTGGCAAGACATGTTGAAAGCCGTCGCGGCTAGTTTTTAGGACCCCGGTTTGCGCCGGGGTTTTTCAAAACAGCTATAGCCGATCCGGCTTTATTAAAAGCCGATCCTTGAGTTAAGAAAGGGCACATTATGCCAGAATGGCTTAACCCGAAAGTTGCTTATACAGGGTTACAGGAATTTCTTGGAACAGGCGGAAACGTATTGTTCGTGATCATGATTGCTACATTTGTTATGTGGACATTCATTATGGAGAGATATTCTTACTATTACTTTGCACATAAGCCTTTGATAAAACGTCTCATGAGTGAATGGGACTCCCGCACCAATCCACGGTCTTGGCGGTCACGGGCGATCCGGGACGACTTGATCTCGCAAGTGAAAATGAAGACCGATCAAAATGTCGGGATTATTAAAACCCTCGTTGCTATTGCGCCGCTTTTGGGGCTTTTAGGAACGGTTACAGGCATGATCGAAGTGTTTGATGTGATGGCGTTGTCCGGATCTTCCAATGCACGTTTGATGGCGGGGGGCGTGTTTAAAGCGACTATCCCGACTATGGCCGGTATGGTGTCTGCATTGTCAGGACTGTTCTTCACGACCCAGTTGGATCGTCGGGGAAAACGTGAAACCGGGCACTTTGCAGATGCGTTGGAAATGGGAGACCCGTCATGAGAAGACGACATAAAAAAGGTGAAGACGATTCTGATATCGATATGACACCAATGTTGGATATCGTGTTTATCATGTTGATTTTCTTCATCGTGACCGCGACGTTCTTGAGCGAGAAAGGTATCGATTTGACGCCTCCGCCTCCGCCTCCAGATAGTGATATTACCCCGCCTTCGAAGCCTGCAATTGTTGTTTATGTTGATGCTAGAAATCAGTGCAGTGTAGATGGGAATAGTACGGAATGTGACCGCGTGACCCTTGTGGTTGAGGGTACATTGGGTGAAAAACCGGGTGCTAATATTATTTTACGTGTCAGTGAGTTGGCCCAGCATGGTAATCTTGTTTATCTTAAAGATAGCTTTGATCAAAAAGGACTTTCCTCAAAGATCGAGATTATTCCTGCTGGATAAGTGAACTGTATTGCAATTCGGTACTGAACGGACTTGCAAAATGAATTTAAATGTGATAAGGTAACAAAATGGCAAGACGTAGTCGTATAGAAGTTGAAAGCGAAGATACCGAGTTGAACATGACACCCATGCTCGACGTGGTGTTTATTTTGTTGATTTTCTTCATTGTAACCTCTGTGTTCGTGAAAACACCCGGTATTGAACCCAATCGACCGGATGCACAAATGGATGAAGAGTGGATGCCAGGTATTCTAATTGCCGTGAATGGCGATGACGAGGTCTGGATTGACAAACAACCTTATGCCGTGAATGAAATTCGCCCTGTCATTTTGGCTTTACGGGATGAAAACCCGAAAGCCAATGCGATTATCATCGGAGACAAAACAGCGCATGTGGGCACTGTTATGGCTGTGCAGGAATTACTGACAGAATTGTTAATTGAAACACGTGTGTCGACCAATTAGGAGAGTGTAATGAATGTATTTTTACGTTGGGGCATTGGAACCGTAATTGCTGGTTTTGTCACATTTTCATTGTTTGTGATGATGATGTTGTTGATCAAGGGTGATTTTAAACCTGAAGAAAAGCTCGACAATGCCAGCTTCGAAATTAACCCGAAGGTTGAAGACATTAAAGTCGCCGTACGGGAAACTAAAATTGCAAAAATCCGCAAGGTTGTAACGCCGCCGCCGCCGCCGCAAATTGAGCGTCAGCAAGCTGCGCAGCCGAATGTCGCGATTGCGTCTCTGGAAGGGGCTATCCCCGATTTTGAAACGCCGAAGCTAGATAGACAAAGCTTTAAAATTACAGTGAGTGATCGTGATGCGCAGCCATTGGTACGTATTCCGCCTATTATGCCGCCACGTGCGGAGAAAAGCGGACATTGTACAGTGCGTTTCAGTGTGAGCCCGGAAGGTCAGCCTTATGAAGTTGTTGTGGCCTATTGTTCTTCTTCTGTGTTTAGGCGCTCTTCAATCAAATCTGTTGAAAAATGGAAATATCAACCGAAAATTGTGAACGGGCGTTCGGTCGCACGCCAGGGGGTGGAAACAAAAATCACCTTTAACCTTTCGGATGAACGCGGAAATATTATTCCGGAGTAGAAACATGTTAATCTGGGCGGGGTGTTCCAACTCTGTTCAGGTTCGCAATCAAATGTAAACTGGTGTGAGAAAATCAATGAATATTATCCAATCCTCTCCAAGCCCTTTTCCTTTTAAGCGCTTTTTAGTTTCAACAGCTCTTGCCCTCCTTGTAAGTGGCGGATTTGCGGTGCTAAGTGTTAATAACGCCTATGCGCAGACTGAAGAAGAGGCAGCAGCAGGGCGACAGTTTAGTGCCAAAACGGGCGGGATTGTACTTGTGGCTCAGGAATTTATGACTGCAGAGCAATATTCCGCTGCTATTTCCGAGCTGAACAAGGCCTTGGCTCTGCCTGATATAAACCCGTATGAGCGCAGTGTGATCAATCAGTTGCTTGGCAGTAGTTATTACCAAAACAACCAATATGACCAAGCTATTCGTGCTTTTGAAGCTGCGATTAGTGCCGGTGGTTTGCTGCCTAATGAAAGCTCGAATTTACGGGTAAATATTGCCCAGTTATTGATTGCTAACGATCAGTTTGTTCGTGGTGCGCAAATGTTGGAAACTTGGAACCGTAATGGTGGCCAGTTGAAACCTGCCCACATTGAAATGCTATGGCAAGCCTGGTCACAAGCGGAACGATATGACCGTGCACTGCCGTGGGCCGAGCGCTGGTTTAATGCAGCCCGTCCAAAGCTACGCAAGCATTTTGATCTTTTGAACTTTATGTACAACAATTTGAATATGCCGGCTAAGCAGGCTGACATTGTCAAACAGATGATTAACCGTTGGCCCGAAGACAAAACCCTTTGGGATGCTTGGGCATCTATGTTGGCAAATGGTGGACGTGAACAGGAAGCCTTCGAAGTGAGTAAAATGCTGTATCTCGGTGGCGCCTATAGTTCAGAGGCAGATCTGACCAGAGTTGTTCAGTATTATAGTTTCTATGATATGCCATTTCAGGCAGCGCAAATTCTTGAGCGTGAGATGAATGCCGGGCGTATTGCGAAAACATCTGATAAATTAGTACAACTCTCGGATCTGCTCCGGCAGTCACGGGAATATAAGCGGGCGATTCCAATTTTGGAACAAGCGGCGGCTTCCTCGGGGAAAGCAAAACTTTACGCAGATTTGGGCGAAGCTTTGTTTAATGAGGGGCAATGTGTACGCTCAGAGGATGCCTTTAAGAAAGCTATGGATCGTGGATTTGATCAAGGTAAAGCATGGGTGCTTATTGCCAATTGTCGCTATGACAGTGCGGCCCGTGAGGCGCGGATAAATTGCGATATGTCTGATGCTCAGAAAAAATCAGCACCATGGACGGCAAAACGTGTGACGGCTGTACAGGCTTTTGATAATGTGCCGGCGTCTTCTCGTGAGGCTGGAAATGCACGTAAATGGAAAACATTTATCCGGGCTGAAACCAAGGCGGTTGAAAACCGGTGTATTTTTGAAGCAAATGTTCGCAAAGAGCAGTGTTATATTGCGATCCGGCAAGCCTATGCAAATATGGTTTTCGCAGGCGAATTTATTTTAGATGAGGATTCTTGCCTAGCCTATAAACCGGAATATGACAATACATACCGCCGTAGGGTGGAAGAAGACGAGTAAAACCTCTTCTTGTTTTATTTTAAACCCGGCCTTGTGCCGGGTTTTTTATTGGGATGATGAAGGTCTGAATTTGTAAAATTTCTAGAGCTTGGTTTCATGAATACCTTTGGCTAATGCGCATGCGTGCAATGGTTCTCCTCTTAGTCTGAGTGTATAGGGCATTGTCAGTGTTATGTTATTGCATTAACAATAGCACTATGTTATATCATATCAATAAATGAAATCTATTCTAATGCCGGGGAGGGTAAACTATGAAAAATGTTAGTAAAAACTTGGAGCAAAACTCATACATTGGACAAGGTGGGGGGTATCGTAAAACAAATTACTTTAGGGTTGGGGTTTTAATGGCGGGCTTGATGCTGGGGGCAGGCCATCTGGCATGGGCAGAAGAGGCCCTCAAGCAAAAACCCGAATATCGGCAAGCATCTGCACAAGAAGATAGGCAGTTCTCATCTAAAATTGGCCAAGACGTGCTGACGGCACAATACTATATGGATGACGCGGATTTTTCTGAAGCCGTGCCTGCTTTGGAAGCGGCTTTGGGGGCGACGGAACTCTCATCATATGAGAAATCCACGATCCACCAAATGCTCGGGGCTTGCCATTATAAATTAAATAAATATGAGGCTGCACTGCAAAATTTCGAGTTGGCGATACGTGCTGGTGGTCTTTTACCGTCGGAAACTTCTCGTCTAAGAATAAATATAGCGCAGCTTTTGATCGCAAGTGGCGAGTTCAAGCAGGGCGCGGAAATGCTGGAGGATTGGGGACACACTGGAGGGGTTTTAAAACCGGCCCATATGGAAATGTTGTGGCAAGCTTGGTCGCAGGCGGAACAATATGATAGAGCTTTGCCGTGGGCTGAACATTGGTTTGATGCAGCGAAAACAAAAGAACGCAAGCACTATGACCTGCTTAATTTCCTGTATTTGCAATTGGGCTTGTCTGACAAGCGTAGAGATGTGTTGCAAAAAATGGTTGGAATATGGCCAGATGATCAAGAGCTTTGGCAAGCCCTTGATGCCCAATAATCTATTTCCGCGAAAACTATTCAAGCAAGCCCGGCAACCTTAAGAGCAAATGCGTATTCAAATGCGACTTCCTTAAGACTGTCATAGCGTCCCGCTTCGCCCTGATGACCCGCATCCATATTTGTGCGCAGGAGGATCGGGGCGTCTGCTTTTTGATGCTCGCGAAGTTTTGCAGCCCATTTTGCCGGTTCCCAATAGGTGACACGTGGATCGGTGAGACCGGCTGTAATGAGGACGGGCGGATAAGCCCGCGCCCCTACATTATCATAGGGTGAATAGGCGGCGATTTGGTCATAATCGGTTTCGCTGATCAAGGGGTTGCCCCATTCCGGCCATTCAGGTGGGGTCAGGGGCAGGCTCTCGTCACTCATCGTGTTAAGCACATCAACAAATGGAACAGCCGCAATGACGCCGCCAAATAATTGCGGTGCTTGGTTCAGGGCCGCCCCAACCAGTAAGCCGCCGGCGGAACCACCATGCGCAATAATTTTTCCTTCAGATGTATATCCCAATTTGGCAAGGCCAGACCCGACATCGATAAAATCATCAAATGTGGCCTGTTTGGTGGTTAATTTCCCTTTGGTGTACCAGTCATACCCTTTGGCCATACCGCCCCTGACATGGGCAATCGCATAGACAAACCCCTGGTCGATAAGGGAGAGGATATTGGTGCGAAATCCGGCCGGAATCGTGATGCCGTATGATCCATATCCGTAAAGCAGGCACGGGGCCTGCCCATCCATTGTAGACCCGCTCTGCATGATGAGCGTCACAGGAATGGTTTCTCCGTCCCGTGCGGTGATTTCCAAACGTTTGGTTTGGTAATTCTCTGGAACATGTCCGGATGGGATTTCATTGGTTTTGAGAAGCTTCCGTTCGTGTGTCCCCATATGGTAATCAAAAATCTGTCCCGGTGTTGTGGGTGAAGAATAACCAAAACGGAGCCAGGGCGTATCAAATTCATAGCCGCCAATCAGGCCAAGCGCATAGGCTTCTTCATCAAACTCGATACTGTGTTCTATACCACTGGCAATTTCATGAATGACAATTCGGGGCAAAGCATTTACCCGTTCCAGCCGGACGAGATAGCCTTTGTAGGTTTCGATGCCAAGAATGAGTGTGCCCGGTGTGTGGGCAATGAAGTCCTGCCAATGTTTGGCCTCTGGTTGGTTTTGTTTTGTTTTCATGATTTTGAAATCGGTTGCGCCGTCTGCATTGGTCAGCACGTAAAAATCATCATCATGATCGTGTAGTGTGTATTCCCGCAAAGCCTGCCTTGGGGATGCACAGCGGGGTGGCGTTTGAGGTGCGTCGGCAGGCATGAGCCATGTTTCGGAACTGGTGTGATCATTGCAGACGATTTCCATGTAATTACCCGTATCTGAGCGTGATACCGAGATGAAGAAACCGGGATCGGTTTCGGTGTAGATAAGTGTCGGGGTGGCGTCTGGATCAAACATGTTTTTGTAAAAGACTTTGCAGGGACGCTGATTGTCGTCACGTTCCACCCAAAATAGAGTTTCTCCGTCTTTAGCCCATTCAAAATCTCCAGACGTATTTTCAAGAGGTTGGCCGATGACGGCATCAGTGCCTATATCCAAAACTGTGATAATGTAGCGTTCCGAACCTTTTAAATCGACGGCGTAGGCAAGGTGTTTGTGATCATCTGTGTGAATGACGCCATTAATGTCGAAGAAAGGATGCCCTTCGGCCTTCATGCGCGTAGCGAGGGCATCTGCATCAAGAAGAATGTCTTCCGACGTCGTGCCAGTGTCCCGCGGTATACGAAAATATAGACCATGTTGGTCGCCAGCGCGGTATCTATGTCCGTATGAATGTGGGCCGTCCGGCGCGGGAACTGTGCTGTCATCGTCCTTGATCCGGCCTTTCATCTCGGCAACCAATTTGGATTGCAGTGGTTTTGTATCGGCCATTAACGCCGTGCAATAGGCATTTTCAGCTTCCAAATGGCTGCGAATTACGGGATCGAGAACAGAAGGGTCTTCCATAACTTTTTGCCAGTTTTCATCTTTTAGCCACGCATATGCATCTGTGCGGGTCCGTCCAAGCTGGGTAATGCTGAGAGGACGTTTCTTGGCGCTTGGGGCTGGGGTATTTTGAGATGAAAAGGGCATGGATTTAACGTTCTGTGTTGGATGTGAACAAGATGGCTACAGCCTGCGAGATCGTATTTCATATACACTTGGTTAACAGAATACCACTAGGTTCTAGGGTGTATATGTGGGAAATTGTGAGGACTTAAGACATGTCTGCGGCACCAGCACTCGAACTGACTGAGGAAATTACGGGCAAACAGCCCCCTAGCGGTGTGCGTAAGGCTTTGGTGAAACGCCTTTCGGATGTGATTTGTATACCGGCTTCCCAATTGGCTCCACAAGAACGTCATATGGCGGGGGATGTGTTGGTCGAGCTTTTACGGGATGCAGAACTGCCCATGCGCGCCAGTGTGGCTAAACGCCTTGTTATGCTCAATGAGGCGCCGCGAACAATCCTGATTATTTTGGCCAAAGACGAGATTGAGGTGGCTAAACACGTTCTTGAAAAAAGTAATAGTCTGACGGATTCCGATTTAATACAAATCGCCCGCAAGGTGTCCATGGCCCATAGAAAAGTTATGGCGCAACGGCGCAAAGTGTCTGACGCGGTTGTTGATGCCCTTGTGCAGTTCTTGGAAGAAGATGTTGTTGAAACGCTTTTAAGGAATACGGGGGCGAATTTTTCGGAAACGGCGATCCAGCGGATATTGACAGTTTCGCGCCAGTACCAGCCCTATGTAACTCTCATGTGTAAACGTGAAGAATTGCGGCCTTCCCATGGGTTGACCATGTTTTGGTGGGCAGATACAAAAAACCGTAAAACCATATTGCGGCGCTTCGGGGTTACGCGCTCCGTGTTGCAAAATAGTTGTGCGGATTTATATCCCCAAGCGGCTGCAGAGGGCTGGAATGACGCGGCTGTGCGTAAGGCGTTACAATTTATTGAACGCCGGCAACGCAACCGGGCCGCAACCGAGCGTTCCCAGTACGAAGATCTGGAAGATGCAATTGAGCAGGCGCATGTGAACGGCATGACGCGTGATATTGCTCAGGAAATTTCCTATATGGCCGGGCTTAAGCCAGCCACAGGCGCACAAATCATGACGGATGAAGGCGGGGAAGCCCTGGCTATTTTGTGTAAAGCTACCGGTTTAAAGCGTGAGAATATTGGCAAATTATGGCGGGCCTTGCGGCGGGTGGAGTTTTTGGAAGATGGCTCTGAAAATCCGGCCCTGAGTGACGCTGTACATATATATGATTCGATCTCGACCAATAATGCCCAAACCGTGTTGCGGTATTGGAACTGGTCGCTTACCTCCTCCCTGACTCCGGAAGTATTGCAGTATATTAAGCGTGGCGTTATTCCGAAGGAAGAAGATTATGGTGCGGCGGCGATCACTGCAGCGCTGGTTTTCGGGAATCGTAAATAATTCCAGTTCTGAACGACCCACTTTGGGAACGTAAATAGAGTCAAGAAATTTATTTTTAAATTCTGGTCTCTCAAGGCTTGGCCCGCGTTTTTATTACCGCTATATTGCCCCCGTTAAAATATTAAAGGGGATAAAATGGTGAAGTCAGCATTCGTGCTATTGATTGTTCTGGTCATATACTGGTTCACTCTGTCCGGATATTTTGATCATACGGTTTTGTTCGTTTCTGGCACTGTTTCCGTGGTTCTGGTCGTGTGGTTAAGTGCGCGCATGAAATTGCTGGATGGGGAAACAACGCCTTATGCGCATGGAAAATCTCTGGTTTATTTTGCCTGGCTGTTCAAAGAAATCGCCAAGGCCAATATGAGCGTTGTTAAGGCCGTTTTGAACCCGGATATGGAAATTTCTCCATCCGTATTTAAAGTGGATATGAAACAAAGCACGGATATGGGACGCACCGTATTTGCCAATTCGATTACCCTGACTCCGGGTACAATTTCGGTCGAATTGGAAGACGGCGAGATACTTGTGCATGCTTTGTTGGATGAATTGACGGGGGCGCAAGGATTTAAGGAAATGGGCGAGAGATCAGGGTGGGCTGTCAGCGATCCGATGCTTGCGGGGCCGACGCCTAAGGTGAAAAAGACACGGGCCAAGGTGGTTTCCAAGGCAGCTTCCAAGACAGTTTCCAAGATGGCGGGTAAGGGGAAATAGATGGCACATTTTTTGTACACTCTTAATCTTGGTGCGGCGATTTTCATGCTTGTTGCTATGGCGCTTGTTTTGGCACGACTGCTGAGTGGGCCAACGCTTTATGATCGTGTTTTGGCGGTGAATTCCTTCGGGACAACGACGATTTTATTTTTGTGCGTGTTCTCTTTTGTGATCGGGCGGACAGACGGGATTGATATTGCGATTTTATATGCGTTGATGAATTTTATTGCCACGATTGCCGTTTTGAAATTTTTCCGCTACCGCGCCTTGGACATGTCTTTGGAAGACGCCCATATTGATAAACCGACAATTAAAACCGGTAAAAAAACGGGGCCGGTTAAGCGGGGGAGGCGCACATGAGTATCGAGGTTTTGCAAATGTTCATAAGCGCGGCATTAATTGTTAGCGGCGTGTTTTTTGTCTTGGCTGGGTCAATAGGCATTATCCGGCTTCCCGATTTTTATACGCGCATGCACGCGGCAGGCATGACGGATACGCTGGGGGCAGAGCTTGTGATTTTAGGGTTGATGGTTCAGTCCGGTTTCACGCAAACCAGTTTGAAATTATTACTGATCGCCTTCTTCCTGTTCCTGACCAGCCCGACAGCGTCTCACGCGGTGGCGAATGCTGCGCATCAGGCGGGACTTAAGCCATTACTGGGTCATTTTCGTGCGCCAAACCCGGGCGAAGCCGTCGTTGAGGAAGAGGAGGAACACTGATGCATTTTTCTCCAATATTTATCTTGGATTTTGGTCTGATGGCCATGTTGCTTGTGGTGGCGTTTGCGGTTGTCCGCATACGGTCTTTGTTTGCAATTGTCATGTTGCAAGGCGTGTATTCCCTGTTGTCTGCGGCCTGGTTTGTATCTTTGGACGCTGTTGATGTGGCCTTTACAGAGGCCGCCGTGGGGGCCGGGATTTCTACGGTGCTGATGCTTGGGGCCATGTTGCTGACCGATCGGCAGGCAAAGCCTATTCCTGTGCACCAGAAAATGGGGCCGTTTTTGGTTGTCGTGGTCGCTGGACTGGCGATGTTTTATGCGATTGGAGATATGCCCGCTTACGGGGATGCCTTGTCGCCGGCTAATGCTTATATCGGGGCGGAGTATATTGAGGCGACCAAACGTGAAATATTTATTCCCAATGTAGTGACGGCGGTTTTGGCTAGTTATCGGGGCTATGATACGTTCGGAGAAACGGTTGTGATCTTTATGGCCGGGTTAGGTGTTTTACTCCTGCTGGGGCTGAACGGGAATGCGGGGAAATGGCGCGCGAAACCCAATGGTCACAATATTGGTGAAGGGGCGCCTACGCCCGCAAGGAATCCGGTGGAAAACGAACCAAAACCCGTTGCAAAGTCGACCAAGGCCAAGAGAACAGCGAAGAAAACTGTTGGAGTAAAATCATGAGCCCGCATCTTGTTTTAAGGGTTGTCGCCAAAATGTTGATTCCGCTGATCGCATTATTTGCGTTTTATGTGCAGTTCCATGGCGATTTTGGGCCGGGCGGCGGGTTTCAGGCCGGGGTTATTCTTGCGGCCGGGATTATTTTATACGCGCTTGTTTTTGGTATAGACGCCGCCAAAAAAGCGGTGCCGCCTTCATGGATCCGCATTGGCATGTCTTTTGGGGTTTTGCTCTATGGGGGCACGGGTGTGGCTACATGGATGTTGGGAGGGAACTTTCTTGATTATACACAGTTCGCACCTGAAAGCACACATGCGGCGGGCCAGCACTGGGGTATTTTTGCGGTAGAGCTCGGGGTTTTTTGTACGGTGACATGTGCGATGCTGGCAATTTTTTATGCTTTTGGCAGTCGCACCCCCGAATTGTCAGATGAGGACTGGTAGATGAGCGTGTTTGTCGAACATTATAATTATGCCGTTGTCATTGTTTTGATGATGACCGGCTTGTACGTGGTCTTTGCGTCCAGCAATATGATCAAAAAACTGGTGGGTTTGAGCGTGTTTCAGACCTCCGTCTTCCTCTTGTATATCACTATGGGGAAAGTTGCAGGTGGTCGGCCTCCAATCATTGATCCTTCCGAGTTCCAGACTGGGCATGGGGATGCTCATGAGGTTGTCCCTGAGATTGCCCATGAGGTGGTTCAGGAGGTTGCTAAGGAGGCGGAGCATGCCGTTTCTGAAACTGCGCATGCCGTGACAGAAATTGCCCATGTTGTGAGCGAAACCCCGGGTGTTATTTATTCCAATCCATTACCACATGTGCTCATCCTGACCGCGATTGTGGTTGGCGTGGCGACACTTGCGATTGGATTGGCTTTGGTTGTGCGTATTCGTGAAGCTTATGGCAGCATTGAGGAAGATGAAATCGGTCAACTCGATTATCAGGATAATTTGGAAGGACATACGGGCTGATGGATATCGTCTCTATATTTCCCGCATGGGTTTTAACCCACGGGCCGGCTTTGCTGGTTGTTCTGCCTTTGATGATGGCTGTGCTGACGGCATTGGCACCAAATAAAAACATTGCGGGTGTGAACATACCGTGGGTGATGACGGGCGGCACAGTCGTTGTTTGTGCGATTTTGGCGTTTTCCGTCTTGATGCAGGTGCTTTCCCATGGGCCGATAAATTATGCAATGGGCGGGTGGGAACCCCCGATCGGAATTGCTTATTATATTGACGCGCTGAATGCGCCGATCCTCTTGCTGATTACTTTGGTGGCCGTTCTGTGCACGCTGTATGCGCTTCCAAGCGTAAGCGCAGAAGTGGAGCCCAAAAAACGCGCCCCGTTTTATGCGGCGTTTCTTGTAAGCTTTGCCGGCTTGCTCGGCATGGTGACCACCGGGGACGCGTTTAATGTGTTTGTATTTTTGGAAGTGTCGTCCATTTCCACCTATGTTTTGGTTGCGATGGGGGCGAGCCGGGATCGCCGTGCGCTGACAGCGGCTTATAATTATTTGATTATGGGCAGTATCGGGGCCACTTTCTTGGTGATCGGTATCGGGTTTTTGTACATGCAGACCGGTACGCTGAACATGATAGATATTGCCCGTATTTTACAAGAAAGCGGGCCGGATAGTCGGGTGGTTAAACTTGCCTTTGCCTTTATCGTTGTCGGGCTCGGCTTGAAGCTGGCCATGTTCCCTCTGCACACATGGTTGCCGGGGGCATATGCATATGCGCCGAGCTTCATGACTGCGTTTCTAGCCGCGACCGCTACCAAAGCGGCGTTGTATTTACTGTTACGCTTTACTTTTACGATCTTTGATCCCAGCTGGGGTTTTGTTGGCAAAAGCCTGATGTATCTTTTGGCTGGAATGGGCATATTAGGTATGATGGTGGCAAGTTTACAGGCCATTTTCCAAAACGACTTGCGGCGGGTTCTTGCATTTTCTTCTGTGGCGCAAGTTGGCTATATGTTGCTCGGTATTGGTATGGCGACGACATTGGGGGTCACTGCCGGATATCTGCACATGATTAATCATGCGATTATGAAGGGTGCTTTGTTCTTGGCTGTCGGTGCGTTTTGGTACCGGTTCGGGATTACGCAGGTTTCCGATATGCGCGGGCTTGGTAAAACAATGCCGCTGACGATGGCCGCGTTCACGATTGCAGGCCTGTCTCTTATCGGGGTGCCGGGAACTGTCGGGTTTGTCTCCAAACTTGCTTTGGCGCGTGCGGCGGCTGAAAATGGCTGGTGGTGGGCGATTGGCGTTATTGTTGTCACCTCCATTCTTGCGATTGTTTATATTGGTCGCTTGATCGAGCAGGCTTATTTTCATGAGCCCCCCAACCAAGGAGGTGGCACACTTGCCAAGAATGAAGCACCGCTGATCATGCTCATTCCGCTTTGGATACTTGCGATCAGTGCATTGGTGTTTGGTATCAATGCCGAATGGACAACAAGTCTTGCGCGGACGGCTGCGGATGTTCTCTCAGGCGGGCCGATTGTCAATATGCCGTATATTGCAGGAGGGCATTAATATGACACCCGAATTTGCGCTTATGGCTCTGTTGGCCATTCCTGCTATTGCGGCTGTGCTGATCCCGTTTGCCGGGAAGTGGCCGAATGTTCGCGAGGGGATTACCGGTGTTGCCGGTGTGCTTTTGCTGGCCAATGTGATCTGGCTTGTGCGGTATGTGGGGCAAAGCCCTGAAAACCGTCCCGAGTTGTTTCTTATCCAGTTTGCGGGAAATTTTGAATTAAAACTTGTGCTAGAGCCTCTTGGGGCCGTGTTTGCCGCGATTGCCAGTTCTCTATGGCTGGTCAATACGGTGTTTACGATCGGGTATATGCGCGACAATAAAGAGAAGAACCAAACCCGGTTTTACACCTGTGTTGCGATTGCGATTTCTGCCGTTATGGGGATTGCCAGTGCGGGGAATTTGATCACGTTGTTTGTGTTCTACGAAATTCTCACCCTGTCTACATTCCCGCTTGTGACCCATAAAGGGGATGCGAAGGCTAAGAAAGGCGGGCGTATTTACTTGCTTGTCCTGATGGCGACATCATTGGGTCTGTTCTTGCCAGCAGTGATGGGGACATATGTTCTTGCGGGGACGACAGATTTTCAGGTAGGCGGGGTTTTCCCGGAAGGGTTTAGTTTAACTGCGGCGAGTATTTTGCTTCTTCTGTTTGCATTCGGGATTGGCAAGGCGGCCTTGATGCCTGTGCATCCTTGGCTCCCCAATGCTATGGTGGCCCCGACACCGGTCAGTGCTCTGTTACATGCTGTGGCCGTCGTGAAGGCGGGTGTGTTTACCATGCTAAAGGTTGTGGTGTATATTTTCGGCATCGAGTTGGCGGGCCAAACTCCGGCAAGTACGTTCTTGTGCTGGGTGGCGGCGATTACAATTGTGCTGGCGTCTATCATTGCGCTTCGTAAAGATAATTTAAAAGCCCGGCTTGCCTATTCTACCATCAGCCAATTGGCCTATATCACCCTTGGTGCCATGCTTGCGGCGCCTGCGGCGATTATGGGCGGGGCATTGCAAATCATTATGCATGCGTGGGGTAAAATCACATTGTTTATGTGTGCAGGTGCGATTTATACAGTGGCACACCGCACAGAAATTAGTTCTATGAACGGGCTTGGCCGGACAATGCCTTGGGTGTTCGGTGCTTTCCTTGTCGGATCATTATCTATCATCGGGTTGCCGCCCATGGGTGGATCATGGCCGAAATACTATTTGATGCTGGGAACATTAAGTTCCGGCAAACAGGTGTTGTTAGGGGCTCTGATTATTTCTTCGATTTTGAATGTAGCCTATCTGGTGCCTGTGGCCGTGCGCGGGTTTATGCTTGCGCCCGATAATCCAAAAGCCGATGCAAAAATTGCAAAGAATTTGAAGGCGCATCGGCTTGTCAGGTTTGCGCCTGTGTTTACGGCTTTTGGTGCATTTGTTCTGTTCTTTGCGATTAGCCCGCTGGTTGAGTATTTAAAACCCATTCTGCCCACTTCAATGACAGGAGGTTTGTAATGGCGAAAAAACCAAATAAGAGCCAAAACAGCATGAGCAAAGCCGAACTTAAAGAACGCGCAGAGGCGCATCCTTTGGCTGTCCCGTTTTTGTGGCTGGGACATGAGAAGACAATAAAGAACTTCATTTTTGTACCGATGATCGGGTTGGTCCTGTTTTCGATTTTGGGGTTTTTCTTCCCACTACACCATCCGGCGGATTGGGATTTCTTTGCGTCCTATACGCTGATCGGCTTTGCGGCCTATAGCTTCGTTGTGCTGAGCGCATGGCCGTTGTTTAAGCTACTCTCGCGGGATGAGGATTATTACGGGGAGGATCATGATGATTGATTTTCTCACTTCATTTAGTCCGGCCTTTGTTCTTATTGTTGCGGGTATTATCGCGGCTCTGACACCAGTTTATCAGGGACGTAAAGTCCTGATGGTTGGCGTTCCTGCGCTGGTTCTGGTTTTGATTAACACCATGTATCTTAAAGGCGGGGATCATGGCGTGTTGGGCGCGCTAGGCGGATATTTTTCGGTGGCGGGTATCGAACTTACCACGATCCGCATTGACCGGCTCAGTATTATCTGGGGCAATATATTTGCCTTTGCCGGAATATTGAACGGCATATTCGGTCTGCATGAGAAGTGCAAAATTACCGACAGCAGTGCTTTGATTTATACGGGCGCCGGTATTGGGGCCGTGTTTGCGGGTGATCTAATCACTTTGTTTATGTTCTGGGAATTGCTGGCTTTGTCGTCCGTCATCATTGTCTGGCGCGGCGGGAAAGACTCATACCCTGCGGGTATGCGCTATCTTGCCATGCATATTCTGTCAGGGGTTTTGTTATTGGCCGGTGCGGTTATTTATGGTCGGGCCACCGGATCATATGCGTTTGATCATATTGGTATTGATGCGCCGGGTGGGAAGCTGATACTCTTGGCATTTGGCATTAAGGCCGGGTTTCCGCTTCTGCATAACTGGATACAGGATTCATATCCAAAATCCAGTGTGACCGGCACGGTGATCCTGTCTGTCTTTACAACAAAGCTCGCCATATATGCGTTGGCGCGGGGGTTCGCAGGCACGGAAATCCTGATTTATATTGGCGGTGTTATGACCGTGTTCCCTGTGTTTTTTGCGGTGTTGGAAAACGATTTGCGCAAGGTTCTGTCTTACAGTCTTAATAACCAGCTCGGTTTTATGGTGGCCGGTATCGGGATCGGATCCAGTTTGGCACTGAACGGCGTCGCGGCCCACGTTGTGGTCGATATTTTGTTTAAAGGCCTATTGTTTATGAGTATGGGGGCGGTTTTGCACCGGGTCGGCACAGTCAAAGCATCCGAGCTTGGCGGGTTGTTCCGTACTATGCCGTTGACCACATTGTTTTGCTTGATCGGGGCGGGATCAATTTCTGCATTTCCGATGATGGGCGGGTTTATTTCTAAATCAATGATTATTGCGGCCGTGTTTGAAGAACATCACTATGTTGTGTTTGGGATGTTGTTATTTGCCTCTGCAGGTGTGCTTGAACATAGCGGGATTAAAGTGCCGTATTTTGCGTTCTTCTCGCATGATTCTGGTAAGCGGCCAAAGGAAGCGCCGTGGAATATGTTGGTGGCTATGGGCATTGCGGCTTTCTTGTGCCTGTATCTGGCGTTCCCGTGGGGCGGGGCGTTTATGGGGTATAAGGGACTATATGCAATGCTTCCCTATGCGATGGAAGGCGAGGCGGCGTTTCATCCCTATACGGCTGACCATGTGGTGTTCCAGATGCAATTGTTGATGGGGGCTATGTTCGCCTTTACGCTTCTCAAGCGGTTTGGATTGTATCCGCCAGAGCGGCGGGCGCAAATTCTGGACTTTGACTGGACATATAGACGGCTTGGGCTGAGTATATTGAAATGGATTGATGCCATGTGGACCCGGTTGGGGGCGCAGACCAAGTATCTGTTAAAACTATTGTTTGGCAGAGTTGGCAAACGGCTTTATCAGGTGTTCAGTCCGGCAGGTACGTTGAGCCAGGATGCGCCAAGCGGTATTGCGGCTGTGTTTACGGCGGGTATGTTGGCGGCGATCCTTTTGGGTGTCTATTATTTCTAGGGGGTCTGTATGGACCAAAAAGAAAACATTCTGGAATTGGCGACTGATCTTGTAGCAGCCTATGTGTCTCATAATGTGTTGGCAGCGGAGGATTTGCCTGCACTTGTACGGTCTGTGTATGAGGGCATGCTGGCGACGATTGCGGATGAGGCTCCAGAAAATATGGAAACACTTGTGCCAGCGGTGCCTGTGGAAAGCTCGGTAAGTGATGATTATATTATCTGCCTTGAAGATGGGCAGAAATATAAATCCCTGAAACGTCACCTTAGAACAAAATTCGAACTGACCCCCAAAGCTTACCGTGAAAAATGGGGATTGCCGGCAGATTACCCTATGGTGGCAAAAAATTACTCACTTGAGCGCTCCCGGCTGGCAAAACGTACGGGTTTGGGTAAGTCGTAGAGATCAACAAGAGCGCAACCGCCCATTGAATCGGTTCCGATATAAAAAACTCTACATATCTGTCATATTTTACGTTTATCGCGCGTCCGGCGCTTTGTACTGGCTTCCCTATCATCAATAGTAACGATTCATTAATCAATTCGGCTAGGGGGAAATATGCTGGCAGGGAGAGCATTGCGTCATCAAATGATATTGCCAGAACAGCAATATCTGTATGACTATTGGCGGTCAAAATGTCGCAATGGGAAATTGCCAAGCCGGCATGACATCAACCCTGCAGATATTTGCGAACAATTGCCAATGGTCAGTTTGATAGAGACGTGTGATTTGTCAGAGCATACGCGCTTTAAATACCGGCTTGCGGGTACAGGGTTTTGGGACCTCTTTGAATCGGAAATTACTGGAAAATATGTTGATGAATTGCCAATTGGAGACCGTCGGGAATATTGGCATCGTGTGCTAAGCCGTGTCCGGGATTTACGCCGCCCCTCTGCGGGGATGACAAGACCGGGAACGCCTTGGCGGTCACATTTAGCCCAGTTTTGGATACGTCTACCGCTGTCCGAAGATGGGGTGAATGTCTCAATGATCCTCGGTTTTGACTTGTTGATTAGTCTCTCTGAAGTGCCTCAAATTCACGAAGCCGACGAACGAATTCCTGCGTAAAATCAACTGGTTAGCAAATAAATACCCTTATTAGGAGAGTTTATACACAGATATTCTCTTTTAAGGATAGGAATATAATCCTCACTCACTATATATAATTATATATTACACCTACAGGATGTAATAGGTGAGGATGCACGTACAATGAAAACAACAAATAGTGATTTAGCTCTGGCTCAACTGGTTGCGGCGGCTGTCGCCATAGAGTTTGGAGTTGCTAGCCCACGCTTGTTTAGCAAAACAAAAGGGCCATCCCATCTTAGCTTTGCCCGACAGGTTGCAATGTATTTGGTACATATTGTGTATCAGATAAATTTATCGCGGGTCGCACGGTCCTTCAGCCGAGACCGTAGTACGGTCAGTTATGCTTGTAATGTCATTGAGGATTGCCGTGAAGACCCGTATTTTGACGAAAAACTTACGCGATTGGAGCGGTTTCTGGACGCGGAACCTTTACCCGCTATGTTGGGACAGACAGGGTGATTGGTATGGGACAATTATCTCCGAAAGACACAAAACTCCTGGCCCGTATTGCCCATAAACATGCCATTATTGTTCATGACGAGGGGGGGAGGGATATGTTTATTGCGCTGCCTTACGGGGATCGGCGGCGACGCCCTATCGCCTGGATTGATCACAATATGTTGAACCGGATGTTGGCGAGTGGAGCGCTTGAACAACAGGACAAAAAACACAGTAAAGTCTTCATATTGGCGCCAAGTTATAAAAATAGAATATCGGGCATTCCTCACAACGAGGCTAAAAATTCTTTTGCCAATCAACACCGGGATGTACAAACGCGTGATGTTTATACGCCGGATGGCGTGCGCCGGAGCGCCCGTGTGAATAGTGCGTCGATATTTCGCCGATTGGCTAGACATGTGGATCGCAGCGGACGGCCTTTTTTATTGGCTGACGAAGTTGAAGCCGGTGAGCGTTTTGCTCGTGATTACGCGTGTTCTATGACGGGAAGCGTGTCGACACAAAATATGGCGAGCACAGGGGGTATGGGGGGCACTCATGATAATGTGGCAGAAAACATGTCGGTGATGGCTCTTGATGCCAAGCGCAGGGTAAGGGAGGCATTGGAAATGTTGGGGCCGGGGATGGACCGTACCTTAATTGCCTTATGTGGTCGGGAATGGGGGTTGGAGCAAATAGAAGCCGCAGAGGGTTGGCCCAAACGTTCTGCCAAGACAGTGCTTAAACTGGCTCTTGTCAGGTTGAGCGCGTATTATGGATGCAAGCCCGGCATTGCGGCTCAACGTTCTAAGAGTGCGCGTGCATCTTGTTGAATACGGGCAATCATAGCGTTAAGCCCGTTTGAGCGTTGCATGGATAAATGTTCCGACAAACCGAGTTGATCCAAGATAGCCTTTGCGTCCGTGTTTATGATGTCTTTGGGTGTTCTGCCTGAAAAAATATTTATGACGATCGCGACAAGCCCTTTTACAATATGGGCGTCACTATCTCCACGATAGTGAAGGGTTGGTTCAGGCGCAGTGTGCACATCTGTAATTAACCAGACCTGACTGACACATCCATTAACTTTGTTGGCCGGGGTGTGATCTGCTTCGGATAATGGCGCGAGTGCCTTGCCCATTTCTATGACATGCATGTACCGGTCTTCCCAATCCTCAAGGAAGGCAAAATCGTCAATCATGTTTTGTATGTTTTGCGGATACGTCATCAGCAGACACATAGGGGGAGGCGGGGTGAACCGCAAGAGACAAACCGTTCCGGCTTTTGCGTTTCCCGGCCTTGGGCTGTATGTTTGCTTTTTATATGAAACGGATACCTTCACCTTATGTGATTTAAATTCCTTCTAGCCGGATTTATACTCGGTGATTTATATGAGGGTATTCGTGGCACTGTTTTTCACCTAGGACACGAAAAAGCTTACATTATTAGGCAAAATCACTTTGTTTAGGTACAGAGCTAGGCAAAATGGCTAGCGAATCGAATGAGGCATATATTTTGGATTTTGGCCGTAATCGCGGACTTGCCCTGACTAGCTTGTTTTGGGTTGGGGCTGTGTTGATTGCTTTCTTGGGTGGTTTACTGAAAAGTATACCGGCAAGTGCAATGTTGCCCTATGCCGGAATTGCATTCCTACCTGCATTTGGCGGTTTCGCTCTCTGGCCGTTTGCTGATCGTGAATGGGCTCAGGTATTGGTACTCTTGTTATGGATTGCGTTTGCGATTCTAGCCTGCTTTGCGGTTTCTTTCACACCTATGGTGATTTTATTTCTGTGTGCGCCTCTTGTGGCTACGCTTTTTGAGCGCGAAAAAGTTATTGAAGCGATCATATTGAGTGCTTTTTTTGCCGGTGTTGTATTCTGTATCGGAAAATTCGGATATGCGCCGAGACCGCTTACAGAGGGGCTGCAAACCGGATGGGCCCAGTTTTCGGGTGTGGGGATAACCCTCACTTTCCTATTTTCCATATTGTATTTAGCGGCGGGGGCTGATCTTGCCTCTATATTTGATACGCACGAGGAAATTGCGTTTGATGAGGCTTTCCCAAGAGCCGCGTTTAAATTTTCCGCCGAAGGTGTGCTTGTTTCCGCGACTGATTTGGCTCTGTCCCTGTTCGGGCTTTCAGAAAAAGATTATGATTTTACAACGATATCCAGTTTGGATAACGAGCAAAATGACACGAATCTTCCGGAAGCTTTTGATCGGGCACGGGAGACAAATGAGAGGATATCCGGGTTAATTCTGACGTCTTATACGGGTGAAAATGAGGAAGGTACAGAGCGACATTATGCTCTTGATCTGGTGCCGCAAGACGATGGCTCTGTCTATATTTTTGCAACGGATTGTTCGCAAATGGCGAAAAAACTGGATCGATTGGAAATGGCCCAGACAAATGCGCAAAAACAATCTGCGGAAAAAACATTGTTTTTTGCAGGTGTGAGCCACGAATTACGGACGCCCTTAAATGCAATTATCGGGTTTTCGGATATGATGCGCTCCAGATTGTTCGGCCCGTTGCCCGGTAAATATGCCGAATATGCGAGTTTGATACACGATAGTGGCCAACACATGCTGGATTTGATCGGTGACGTACTTGATATGTCAAAGGTTGAAGCGGGTAAGTATGAGTTGAACTATGATAAGTTTGATATGGCTGATGTTGTTCGAAGTAGTTTAAAAATGGTGCGTCCATCAGCTGATGCCGCCGAATTGACTTTATCGGTCGATATTGATGTTAATCATGATCTATTGATTGAGGCGGATCGTCGGGCTGTTCGGCAGATATTGTTGAATTTACTGAGTAATGCGATCAAGTTTACGCCAAAAGGCGGGCGGGTTCTTGTTTCTGCCAAGATTGTTCAGGATGTCTTAAATCTAAGCGTTGAAGACAATGGGACGGGTATGAGCAAACATGATTTAGAAAAAATTGGAACGGCTTATATGCAAGGCAGTAGTGCGCAGATGATTGATGCGCGTGGCAGCGGGCTTGGTTTGTCTTTGGTTAAAAATCTTGTTGATTTACATAATGGTCGTACCGTTATGAATTCGCATCCTGGTGCCGGAACCAGTGTAAATATTTATCTACCGGTACATAAACAGGCACAAGAACGGCCCCAAAATTCTACTGAATAAATCTGTTATTTTAGGCTCATATCTTTTGGGCATGCGGTAGCGATTGCTAAAAAACACGCGAGTGCACCCAAGATCAGCCATACTAAACGATTGGTTTTCATATGGGAAACCCAAGCTCTAAACGTTGAACCTGATACGCCTTCGGGTTTTAGCGCGACCAAACTGGCCTTGAAGGCCGCCGTCTTTTGTTGAAGGCTTGCTTTCAGATTTGTAGAAAAAGAGGCCGTGTTGGATAAACCTTTCTTTGTACCTTTCTCTAAAGCTGTGGATTTTAGAATAGGGACGGGCGTGGTTTCAATGTTTCCCCGAAGAGATGCCCCTATTTGTTGGGGGGGGAGAGGTTTTGCTTTGGCCCGTGTGAACCCGGATATCCATGCGCCCAGTTTGGCTTTGATATTCACATTTTTCATGTGCTGCCAAGAGAAGGATGGTGCAGGGTGAATTCGGGCGGATCCGGCTACAACTGGTGCAATTTGTGCCATCAATACGGCAGTGTCATCCCAGCGCATGACACTGCCTTGTAGTGCGTTCCAGTATGTGGGGCTGGATAAAGATTTCATAGCGCGGGCAAAATGTGAAGGCTTGGTAGAGCTTATGACGCCAATTGTTTTTCCTTCGGCGTAGGGAGAGGGGAAGATTGAGGCGATGCCGCCGGCAGAAATACGGCTCGGCATCCCGAGATTGCGGGCGGCAATTTTAAACGCCATATCTGCGTCCAGAGCGGCATGGCGTTCTAGCATGGCCATTTTTCGCACATCCGCACCTTCAAAAACTTTGCCGTTCATGGCGAGTCTGAAGGCGCTTGGCGCGGCGGCCATAAAGCTCGGGTCGGATATCATATTTGGCCCGATCATCAATATGTTTTGTGTCAACATGGTTTTGTCGGAGATCTGGGTGTAGTACTCTGCATATACCCATTGTGGGCCAAACTGCCGGGCCGCAAATCCGAGTAGATGTAATGTGGCGGCTCTGTCTTTATCCGAGCGGGCCGTTAACATCAATGCGGTTTGGCCGTTGTCGGATGTAAAAGGAGCCCCGTTTGAAAGCAGGCGACTGAGATCCAGAGTGGATGTTGGTTGTTTCGTCTTAATCACGAGCTTGGAATGTTTTCCAAATGTAATTGCTGGTGCGAAATTTGTAGCCAGACATTTGCTATCTGCGGTATTTGTTTTTATCTCTGGGGCTTCAAATGCAGGCGAGATTGTCAACTGGTTACCGGATGCTTTCAACATGCCGGGGGCTATTTCAAAACTTACCCTTTTGGTTTTTTTGTTGAGATATGTGTAGCCCAGTGAGTGTTGGTTGAGATGCACATTTAATTTCGAGTTCGGATTTATATTGGCGCTGGTCGCAATGTGTAATGTCAATTCCGCCGTACTTGCCTGCGGGTCTTCAACATTGAAGTCGAGCGTAGCAGGTTCAGGCCGCCAAGAGGGAGAGAGGGCGATATTTCCAATATCGGAGATTTTATAGTTTTGCGCCCGTAAAACCGGGTTTTGGTCGAGCTTTGTATTTGAATATAATTCATAGAGCGATGCGCTTGTGCGGCGCGAGGACGGCAAATGGTAAGTGGCAAAAGCACGGGCTAATTCCAGTACTTGTGCATCAGTAGGTGCGCTTAGCACCAGTTTAGGGCGCAGACCCGTATCCACAAAAATACTTGGCACTTTGGTGCCCAGCAAATCTTTGTTTTTTACCAAAGCGCGCAATTGCGAAGGTGTTCCGGCAAGCACCGTAAAATCGGATGCAGGTTCCGAGAATTGAAATTGCGGCAAGGTGTGGGTGCGCTGGGCGAGGGCCTGTGCGAGTATGGCTTCAAGGGCGTTGGCATTGTTGCCTTTCGCAAGAATGGCAATTCGGTTGGGGCTTGTCATGGGATGGGCAAGTCTTTGCTCGACTTCCGAGATATAGAGCGCACGTTTTTTTGCACGGGCTTTGGCAACCAGTTTGGAATGGGCAATATCCAATACCCATTTCCCGTCTTGGTCTGTAAGACAATTTTGATCTTTTGGGATTTTATAGCTGATTTTAATCGAGTTGTTGGTGGCCCGAATACGTGAAGGGTCAAGGCGAATATGGGCGTCGAAACGTGAACCTTGCCCATTAAGCGCAATCGGGGCGGCTCCGTTATAGCTGATCATAAGGGGGGCGTGGCGATTGACAGGTCCCTCAGGATAGGCACTTAGAAACAATTCAAGGGTTTCGTACCAATCATAGGCTGGGAGGTTAAATTTAAGCTCATAGCTCTGTGTTCGCCAATCCAGTATGGCCTGCTTGTCCGATGATAAATCTGATAAGCTTGATTTTAAAATATAATGTGGTCCAGTGTTAAAGTTTGTGTTCGAAGTGGTTGCCGCGTGGGCGATACCGGAAAAAACCTCAATGAAAGTAAATAAGAAAATAAACAGGCATCCGTAGAGAAATACCCGGATACTCTTGCTTTTTCTTGCAGAATTACGCCTAATATGGGACATATCACACCTTCTTGATAAATATATCCTTCCCCTAGCAAGATGAGTGCCAAGTGCGGAATTCCCGTGATAGGTGTTCAAAAGAGAGCAAATTTTATGATGGTAGCGCTGAAAACATCGATTTGGGCCTCGGCTTTGTTACGCCGTGCCGAAGTTGGTGGGGCATATGCGATGTTGTTGCAAAAAGGGGACGGGGATGCGGGCGCGGTCTTGGTTAAAGTCTGCACTCTGGATGGTCAGGCTGTGCTCTATCGCCCTATTCGAAATATGCGTGGGGATCGGGTTTGGCTCCCGAAAGGGCCGCTGCCGGAGTCTGAAATTGACGGGCTGATTACGAAACGTAAAAAGACGGACCCGGATGTGTGGGTTGTCGAAATTGAGGATAGAGAGGGGCGGCATTTCTTAACCGAGCCTGTCGAAGTGCAATAATCCTTGTTTTGCGCTCTATTGGGCAGTATGCCATATTTTCGCATTTAATTAGAGTTCTTCCTTGAATTTTCCATGAGTTTTCCATGAGTAATCCATCACAGTCCCAATCGGAGCGCAGGCGCGTATTTGCGATTATTTCGCATCCGGATGCGGGTAAAACTACATTGACCGAGAACATGTTGTTGGCCGCAGGGGCGATTCACCAAGCCGGGCAAGTGGCGGCACGGGGTCAGCGCAGGCGTACCCAATCAGACTGGATGAAAATCGAGCAGGAACGGGGTATTTCGGTGTCGTCTTCCGTGATGACGTTTGAACATTGTGATCTGGTGTTTAATCTTCTGGATACACCGGGGCATGAAGATTTTTCCGAGGATACATACCGGACGCTGACGGCGGCAGATTGCGCGGTTATGGTTCTTGATGCGGCGAAAGGTATTGAGCCGCAAACATTGAAATTATTCGAAGTCTGTCGTTTGCGCGATATCCCGATCATCACATTTATCAATAAATTGGACCGGGAAGCGCAGGACATTTTTGATCTTTTGTCCGAAATCGAAGACAAATTGGCACTGGATGTGGTGCCTATGCAATGGCCATGTGCCAGTGGACGCCGGTTTCGCGGGATTGCGGATTTGCGGACCAATCAGTTCTTACCCTTTAGTGCAAATGGCGAACACGGGGAAAGTGTTGAGTTGGGCGGTTCGGCGATGGACAAATTTATTGATGACGTCGATCTTTCACTCGAATTTTGTGAAGAGGCTGAATTGGCGCGTGAATATGGCCCGTTCAAACTCCAGTCGTTTCTTGAAGGGCATATGACCCCCGTTTATTTTGGCTCGGCACTGCGGAAGTTTGGAGTGCTTGAGCTTATCAATGCTTTGGCAGAACTGGCCCCGGGGCCACAGCCGGAGAAGGCCGTTAAAAATGGACAAGAGATACAGATGAGCCCTTCTGACAAGGAAGTGTCAGGATTTGTGTTCAAAGTCCAAGCTAATATGGACCCTAATCACCGTGACCGTGTGGCGTTTTTGCGTCTGTGCTCGGGGGTATTTAAACGGGGTATGAAGTTAAAGACCGCAGAGAATAAAACCATCTCCGTGCACAATCCTATTTTGTTCTTTGCCCAAGACCGCGAACTTGCGGATTTTGCTTATGCGGGAGATGTGATTGGTGTGCCCAATCACGGGGCTTTGCGGGTTGGGGATAGCCTGTCCGAGAGCGGAAAAATTCGCTTTGCCGGTATTCCGAATTTTGCACCGGAAATTCTTCGCCGTGTCCGATTGGCCGATCCTTTGAAGGCGAAGCACTTACGTAAAGCGTTGGAGAGCCTTGCGGAAGAGGGGGTAACCCAATTGTTCCGCCCGACTATGGGTTCGGACATGATCGTCGGCGCGGTGGGGTCTTTGCAGATTGATGTTATGGCAGAGCGGATCAAAACCGAATACGGACTTGAGGTGAGCTTTGAGATTGGCATGTACCAAACGGCGCGCTGGTTGGCGGCGGATGATCCGGCCCTGATAGAGGCTTTTGCCAATAAAAATCAAGGCGCTATGGCCGAAGATTTGGATGGGGCGCCTGTACTCCTCGCAAAAACCGCATGGGATATTTCCTACGCGCAGGATAAAAATCCAAACATCCGGTTTTTGAAGGTTAAAGAGCGTAGCTAGGCTTCCGATTTAAAAAATACCCGGTAACAGGCCCATGCGAGCACTGCGCCGACAATTTGCCCTGCGATAAACAACGGGACATCTGCGGGTCTTATGCCGGCGAATGTATCGCTCATTGCCCGGGCAATCGTGACGGCGGGATTGGCGAAACTTGTGGAACTTGTATACCAATACCCTGCTGTAATCACGAGACCAACCGCATAGGGGACGGCTTCGGGACGTAGTTTTACCACAAATAAAATGCTGGCCACCAAGGCAAATGTGGCCAGTGCTTCCGAGACGCCTTGCGGCAGGCCGTGCCTGATATGGGTCGAGGTCTGTATCAGCTCTTGTTCGAATATATAATGGGCGAGCCAGACGCCTGCGATACCTGCGATGATTTGTACGCCGATATATAGAAGCGAATGCGCGGTAGAAATATCTTTGTTGAGCCAGAAGGCGAGGGTAACGGCAGGGTTGAAATGTGCACCGGATATCGGGCCGAACATCAAAATCAACACGACCAAAATCGCTCCGGTTGCCAATGTGTTGCCAAGCAAGGCTACACCTGTATTTCCGCCCGAAATTGTTTCGGCCATAATACCGGAGCCGATGACCACAGCCAAGAGGATGGCGGTTCCTAAGGCTTCGGCGAATAATTTTTGGTGGAGGTTAAAATCTGACATATTACCGATTTAGTTGAAGTTATAAAAAATGAAAAGGATAAATTTGTGACAATTGGCCCGAACCTTGCTTTGGAGAGAGGAAATATCTGAATACAGTAAGGATGAATTATGTCAGGACAATATATTGCAGCTGCAATTATGTTTTTTATTACGGTCGGGGTGACGGCACTTTTTTGGCTTCCTGCCAGCAAAATCAAGCAGAAATGTAAAATCGTGAATTTTTACTGGGTCGGAGTCTGGGTATTTTTGTGTGGTTTGGTCGCCTTATCCGGTGCCCAGTCGGTCTTAATCATTTTGGGTCAAGATGTGCAGCGTTTTGCCAACGCCATACTTGTCGGCGTTAGCGCGTCCTTTGTTGCGTTCGTTATGTTTGCCTGGGGGCGTTTAACTTTGCACGGGCTTACCAGCCTGGCCATAAAGGTGAAATAACGAAACCCGGATTTATGCTACCCGCCCGCGAGTGCAGGTATAGCCGTTTGTGTCATGGGTGTTGTCCGCACAGGAATAGTGGGCACAGCACGGCTTGTCGCGATCGGTGCATTCGGGTCTTGAATATCGTCAGGGGCCGTTTGCGGACGCGGTACAATACTCATATTTTGGGTTAAATCATCATGTAGTGACCCGTAAAGTGAAGCGGGGTTTGCCGATTGCGGATGTTGAGGCGCGTTGGCTGGTATTGCATTCTGCACATTCGGGGTCTGCTCGCGAGGTGTTGGGGCAACAAACCTAGAGGTTTGCAACTGCGGGCGATGTTGTGGCGGCTGTAGCATTTGTATTTGACGCTGGTTTAAGAGCCGTTGGTATTGCAACTCGGCTTGCCGTTGTTTTTGTGCAAGATATTGCTGGCGGTAATAGGCTTTTTCTTGTGAGGTTTGTTGCTGAGATGCCTGTTGCTGATACGTCTGTGTATGCGTGGTGTTTGCGCGTTGCGGCGTATATTGTTGGGGGACGGGCATGCCGATACGGATTGTATGGGCCCGCGCAGATACGGCATGGCTCATCAGTGCAGCAATACTTGTTTTGATATTACCGCTCATACTTACGGGGCTTGAAACAGGTGTGGCTGCGTTCGCATTAAACTCGCAGATACCGGTCGCTGATCCAGCGTTCGGGCGTAGGAAATTCCAGCTTCGACAGGCTGCATCCCCCTTACATTGCTGTTCACATTGAGCGTAATGGTGTGCGGCCGTTTTTAAATATGTTGCGCCAGAGCGGTAGGTGTTTTGATCGGCGGCAAATGCAGTATTTTTTAGTAAAATTGCAAGTCCCAAGCCGACAAAGCAAAAATAGGCAAATTTGACAATATGACGCATACCGCACCCTTCGTTGGCGAATCAGTTGTTTTGAGAGTGGCGAAAATATCTTAGCGTTTTGTTAACGTTAAGGATGGGTCTGATGCCTTTGGAGCGGTGGCAATGTATATATATTGGCCTCAAAAGGCGTTGCGACGAGCATGGCCCAATAAGTTTGATAGCTTGTCGCAGGTTCGTAGACGAGCGCGATGCCGAAGTCGGTCACTTCATCAAGCAGCAAATTGTCATTATGACCGGGACTGTCCTGCCAGGCTTTGAATACGCTCTTCCAGCTTTTTTGACCTGTCGCTACATTTTCAGCGGCAATGGAAAACACATATCCCTGCTTTTTAACACGCTCTGCATGGCCCGACCCGTCTGTTCCCATGTGCGAGATAATCCCGTGTTTTGCCAAATCTGTGGCATGGGCCAGCGAGGCCGCACTGAGTTTGTCGTTTAAAACAACGGCGTTCAAGCCTTTGGAGGCGCGGTAGGCATTAAAGTCGGCAAGCGCTATGTCTATGTTAAGCGGGGCTGGCGGGATGTTGGGGAAAGGGGAAACGGCGCCGAACCCGTTATTGAGTTTGCATTGCATGACAGGGATGCGGGTGTCGGCTTGCTCGGCAGAAGCCCCCCGGCAGACTGCGTCCGCCTTGCATAAGGCCATGCAATCTTCAAACGAGCCAACGGTAAGTTCTCGATAAAACCCGTCGTCCGCATTGGCACTGCTTGTTTGTGTGTTTTGTGTGGCTGTGGCTGGATTTGACAAGGTGAGGATGCAAGCCGTGACAATGCTGAACAACGATATTTTATACAGTGCACGGCGTGTCATAAATTAGCAGACCTTCTTTGAGGGATTTACGTAGCATAGTAGCAAAATTTAAAGAAATGACAAATTTTTGATGGCGGTGGGGTTAAGGTTTCGCAAGACCAGGATGATCGCCAATTGTTTTGTATTACGGATTTCCGCCAGCAGAAATGGTTTGAGGTTGCAGACCATTGGCCAGATTGCGTTCGGTTATGAATTTTTCGGACAGGTTTTGGTAGAACGTGACAAGTGCCTGTGTTTGCTCGTCATGCACCAAGGGGTCAGGTGCATGCAAGGGGCGGAGTTTTTTGCCCTTGTGGGCTTGGAGCATGAACTGCTTCCATATATCTACAGGCAAAAGTCCACCGGTGATGCGGCGTGTCGGGGTATTGTCATCATTGCCAAGCCAGACACCTGTAGTGTAGTCGGCGGTGAAGCCGATAAACCAGGCATCACGGTAATCTTGCGATGTTCCGGTTTTGCCTGCGGCTTGTCGTTCCCCCAGACGGGCGCCGTGGCCGGTGCCGCTGTCGACAACATCGCGTAACATACCGGTCATTTGCCGTGCATAGGGCAGGGCATATACGCGTTCGGGGGCGAGGGATTTACGCGTATAAAGCTCCGTATTGGCTGTGTCACTAATATGTTCGATGACATAAGGGGGACGACGCAACCCTTCATTGGCAAATACCATATAGGCGGATGTCATATCCAGAAGATGCACTTCGGCGGCGCCGAGGGCGATGGAATAATGTACGCCCAATTTGGTGGATATACCAAATCTGTGGGCCAGCTCGACGATTTTATCCGGTCCGATTTCTGCGCCAACTTGTGCGGCTATGGTATTGACGGAAAGCTTTAAGGCGGCACGTAACGTCATGGGGCCTCGATAGCGGTTTGAATAGTTTCCGGGTTTCCAGCCTGCAATATCAACAGGTTCGTCAATGCGTACGGTGCCCGGTGTCAGGCCGGATTCGAGCGCAGCCGCATATACGAAAGCTTTAAACGATGAGCCGGGTTGACGCAGGGCTTGGGTTGCGCGGTTAAATTTGCTTTTGCTATAGTCGCGCCCACCAACCAGTGCGCGGATGGCTCCGGTTTCGGTTTCGATACTGACCAATGCTCCTTCGCTGACTTTCTTGGATTTTTCGTTTTTACTGATGAGTGTGGAGAGTGTTTTCAGGGCATTTTTTTGCAAGGCGGGATCAATGGTTGTGCGGATGATAAGGTCTTTGGTTTTGGAGCCGATTAATCCTTCCGCTTGTTCTGCAACCATGTCAAACACATGGCCCAGCGTATTATCATCAATATAGATAATGCTTGTTTTTATGATTTCGGCCGCTTTAAGCTCGGCGTCCGACATTTCGGCTGGAGAGATTTTACCTTGCACCATCATCTCTTGTAAAACCAGTTTGGCGCGCGCGCGCGAGGCTTCGGGGTGCCGCGTCGGATCATAGGCGTTGGTCGCTTTGGGCAAGGCGGCCAAAACAACGGCTTCTGCCAAATTGATCTGCACAGCCGATTTCCCGAAATAGCGTTGCGAGGCAGCCTCCACACCGTAGGAACGATTTCCCAAATCAACCCTGTTTAAATACAGTTCCAGGATTTCTGGCTTGGTCAGAATTTCTTCCATTTTATAGGACAGCCACATTTCCTGAAATTTTCGCTTATAGGTTTTGTCGGGGGTCAGGACCATGTTTTTGACCAATTGTTGTGTCAGGGTCGAGCCGCCTTGGCTTCTTTCCCCGGCTTTCACATTGGCAAGGGCTGCGCGTAAGATGGCTTTGCGGTCAATGCCGGGATGTTCATAAAAACGCTGGTCTTCAATGGCCAGAAAGGCATCGCTTAAATAACTCGGCATCTCCGAGAGTGTAAGCGGACGTCCATAATAGGGGCCGCGGTGGCCGATAATTTTCCCGTCTTTGTCGAGGAGGGTGATATTGGGCTGGACATTCAACTCCCACATGGATTGTTTGGTGGGAAGTTCAGGCAATCCGTCAAGGAAATACCTTTTGCCTTCCACGTAGCCGATGACCCCTACGATCAGCAGTGTCAGAAGCACCCCCCAGAACCAACGGCGTCTGCGCTTCTTCCTATTGTCATTGGCGGCGCCAATGTCTGCTCTAAAGGTGTACATGTTGCACCTTTACCCCTAATAAAAGTTTTTGCCCACAAGAATTAGTATAAGATTGTGTCATAGTTTGGGCAAATAAACACATAATGTAGGCCGATATGAACGCACCTTTCTGGAAAACAAAAACCATGGCAGAGATGAGCCAAACCGAATGGGAGAGCTTGTGCGATAATTGTGGCAAGTGTTGTTGTATCCGTATGGAGGACGAAGATACGGGGGCTATCTATGTGACGGATGTGACGTGTAAGCTGTTTGATCGGGACAGTTGCCGTTGTGGCGATTATAAAAACCGTACAATTGAAGTTCCCGATTGTGTGCAATTGACTCCGGACAATGCGGGGGCTTTGAAATGGATGCCGCATACATGTGCCTATCGTTTGATTGCCAATGGCGAAGATTTATTTGACTGGCATCATTTGGTGAGCGGGTCGCGTCAAACCATTCATGACGCGGGCATGAGTGTTCAAAACTCGACCTATAACGAGCTTGATATCAATGAAGACGACCATCCGAAACATATCGTTATTTGGCCGGGGGAGCCGGATGTTTCTCCTGAAGATATGTAAAACCTGTGTATGGGCGTATCGTAAACAAATATAAACGTGTTGAGCTTATGCTCAGAGCGTAGCTTATGTTTCAAGGGTGGACGTATGTGGTACAAGAAAAATCAAGATTTTGGTCTTGTATTGACGGGTGGTGGGGCGCGCGGTGCATATCAGGTCGGGGTCATAAAAGCCGTGGCGGAACTTTCAGAGGACACACGGGTCAGGTTTCCTGTTATTACAGGTGTATCCGTAGGCGCGTTGAACGCTGTTGCTGTTGCGTCCTATTTTGATAGCTTTGAGCGATCCACCTATCATCTGGAACATTTTTGGCGCTCTCTACGCACCCATAAAGTTTTTGATGTCAGGTTTCACAAAATGGCATTTACGGGTATGCGCATGCTGTTTTCACAGTTTTTACCGACCCTGTTTCGCACGGCACCCAAATCCCTGCTGGACGTGGAGCCATTGCGGCGCTCTTTGAAAAAAGATATCAATTTGGGCAATATAGCCCGCTCGATCTCGGAGGGTGATTTACATGCGGTCAGCGTTACATGTTCTGGGTATTCGTCAGGGCATGCGGTGACATTTTTTCAGGCGAAGCCGGAGATTTTACAATGGCACAGGGTGAGACGTGACGGGTATAAATGCGAGCTTACTATTGATCATGTTATGGCGTCTGCGGCACTGCCGTTATTGTTTCCGGCGGTAAAAATAGAGGGTGAATATTTTGGAGATGGGGCGCTTCGTCTTACATCTCCTTTAGCGCCAGCTATCCATCTTGGGGCCAACAAGCTTTTGATTGTCGGTACACGAGATAAATTGGATCCTGACGCGGAACCCTGTGATAAAGAGGCGCGTTATCCGACATTGGGGGATTTGGGTGGCTATGCACTGGATACATTGTTTCACGATAGTCTGGACGCGGATATAGAGCGCTTGGAACGGATCAATGATACACTTGATTTACTTTCCCAACGTGCGCGTAAAAAAACGAGAATGGAGAAAATTGCGACCCTTATCATCAGCCCGTCGCGGGATCTGAGGGAGATTGCGCTCGAGTTTCGCAAGGAAATGCCGCTGATATTACGCTGGATGCTAAGACGGCAAAATTCCTCTCAAGACCTTGGCAGGTTGGAAAGTTATCTTTTGTTTGAACCGGGGTATACAGGCAGTCTTATTGATTTGGGTTATGCTGATACAATGGCGCGTGCAGACGAAGTGAAGGATTTTTTGAAAGGGGTTTAGAGTATTTCTAAATCTATTTGATCCGAGATTTACATACTGCCTTATCGTTTTGCCTTTTCTGACGTCAAAAAACATATCCCCGCTTTTTGATTGGGTTTCATACTGTGTGTATGGTAAAAATTACACCAGTATCAGATACTCTTGACGAAATGGAACAGGTGCGTTCGAAAATCCGTACGCAAATAGTGGAGATTAATCTCAATCTTAAAGAGTTGAACACTGTGGAGATTGAGCGGCGCACGAAAGCGCTTAGCGCTCTTTTCAAACTTACCCAAGCGATAGATGAACAGGCCGAGCGGACTGCGGCACGCTTGTGTGCCCAAAACGAGAATAAATATACACCTTATGACCAAATGCCCCCTCCAGCCCCCGCAGAAATGCAGCTTATTCGCGACCGATTTAACCGCCTCTATACTCGTCTCCGCGCAGCTGAAGACCCAGATATCCGTTCTGGAATCGCTAGAAACGAATGATCTTATAGCGCTTGAACATGACTGGATGCATTCGGCACGGAATGTGCAAATTGCGCCGGACGGAGATTGGATAATCTGGTTGTTTTTAGGCGGACGCGGGGCGGGGAAAACCCGCGCTGGGGCGGAATGGATTCGGGCACAAATTCACAATGGAGCTGAACGGGTGGCGCTGGTTGCCCCTACTTATGCAGATGCTCGCGAGGTGATGATCGAGGGTGAAAGTGGGTTGAGAAATATCGGATATCCTTCTGAGCGCCCGATCTATGAAAGCTCTCGCCGTCGATTGGTGTGGCCCAATGGTGCGGTGGGGCATGTGTTTTCTGCTGAAGACCCGGATGGGTTAAGAGGGCCGCAATTTGATGCAGGCTGGGCTGATGAATTTTGTGCATGGAGTTACCCTGAAGAGACATTGTCAAATTTACGGTTTGGCTTGCGGCTTGGGTCGTATCCAAGGTTGGTCGTGACCAGCACGCCAAAGCCAATGCCGGCATTGCGAAAGTTGATTGCCGGACAAGATGTCACTTTAACGCGGGCTGGAACATTGACGAATAAGGCTCATCTGTCGCCAGTATTTATGCAAACGATCTTCGAGGTTTATGGCGGGACACGTCTTGGCCGTCAGGAATTAGACGGTGAAATTTTGGATGATTTGCAAGGGGCGTTATGGACACGCCAGATGATTGAACAGGCTGTGGTCGAACATGCGCCTTGTCTTGATAAAACTATTGTTTCTATTGATCCGCCGGTTACGAGCGGGGCGCGGGCGGATAGCTGCGGTATCATTGTTGCCGGGTCTTGTGATATTGGCAGGCGAACGCTGGCCTATGTTTTACATGACGGAACGTTGCAGGGGCTTTCTCCGGAACGTTGGGCGAAACATGCGGTGGCTATGTGGGAAAAGTGGGACGCAGATTATATTCTGGTTGAAATCAATCAAGGTGGGGAAATGGTCAAGAGCGTATTTAATGCGATTGATGCGCATATTCCAATCCGGACAGTTTATGCATCCCGGGGGAAAGTGGCTCGCGCGGAACCTGTTGCCGCTTTATATGAACAAGGGAAGGTTAAGCATGTAGGGAATTTTCCAGAATTAGAGGACGAGTTATGTGCGCTCGGTACACTTTCTAGCAAGCAGGGGAAAAGCCCGGATCGGGCGGATGCGTTGGTGTGGGCTATCAATGATCTTCTTTTAAAATCCAGAAGTGACCCCCGTCTCAGGCAGTTGTAAAATGTGTTACATATGCTGTTTCCCGCCTGTTGAGGGGCGTAAAATTGAAATTACTGGCATATTAAGGATATGTTTACTCTAAATTTTAAATCATTTTTAACCACAAATCGTACATAATCCGGGCCACGATTCAGGATGAATGAGAAAGTACGGAGAATAAAATGTCCCAAAGTGGTAAATTTTTATTACGCCAAACACACAAGCAGACAACGCGGGATCTTAACACGCTAAACCGTGAAATGGCCTTAAAGATGATAATGCTGGCGTGTGATACTGGTGACACCGAACCCCTTATCGAGGCTGTACTTGCTTTGCGAAAGACTGAAGATCTTTTTAATTCGCACACCACGCCGATTGAAAATGCACATATTCAGAAGAAACTCGGGGATGTGCTTTTATCCATCGGTACGAATGAAGTTGATATGCGAGCTCTTGAACATGCGATCCTTGCGTACCGGAGTGCGATTACGATTTCGTCTTTGTTAGGGGAAATGGATTTTCGTGAAGACGTGCGTAAAAAGTATAAACTTGCCTTGAAATGCGCGGGTCAAGATGATGGGCAACCAACTGTTTCCCTCATGGGCGCGGCATAAAATCTCCTAAAATATTGGCTTTTACCTAAAAAATAACAAGATACATCCCTGCCGTTCGGTATCGGGGTAGATTTCATCCATGGTCACAAGCTTTCGATAAATTCGGAAGATGGCCTGAGAAATTTAACCTACCATTATGTGGTGGGTAAAAGGTGAGTATCTATGAAACCCTGGTTCCGCGCGGCGTTTACACGCCCTGATTATACAAAAAACATTCAAGGAAGTTCTGTTCAGGCAAAGTCAGGCGTAAGTGCAGAAAATTCGCCGCTTATTGCTTTGCAACTTGCCTCAACTGCCCATTGGACACCGCGTGATTATCATGCTTTGGCGCGAGAGGGATATCAACGCAATGCAATTGCCTATCGTTGTATTCGCCTGATTGCCGAGGCGGCAGCCTCGGTTCCGTTTTGTGCGCGTCGTGATGGAGAATGTGTTGATGGCGATCCGGTGCAGATTTTGTTGCAACGTCCTAATCCGAGACTGTCCCGTGCCGAGCTCTTTGAATCCCATTACGGTTCTCTACAATTAAGTGGCAATGCGTATATCGAAGCTGTGTTGGTGGATGATCGTCCAAAAGCTCTTTTTAGTTTGCGCCCGGACCGTATGCACGCTGTTGTTGGACACGATGGTTGGCCGGTGTCGTGGGAATATAATGTTGGTGGTAAAACCCAAAATTATCAACTTGATCTTGTCGGCGGGCAGTCGCGCATTCATCATATGCGTTTGTTTCATCCCAGTGATGATATTTACGGATTTCCCCCACTTGCGGCGGCCGCGCAGGCCGTTGATGTTCACAATGCTGGCGGGGTCTGGACGAAGGCTCTTCTTGATAATTCGGCGCGGCCAAGCGGGGCGCTTGTGTATAAAGGTGTCGGAGGGGCGGATCGGTTAAGCGATGAACAGTTCGAACGCTTAAAGGCAGAATTGGAAACCAATCATTCCGGTGCGCGGGCGGCAGGGCGACCTCTTTTGCTTGAGGGTGGGCTTGATTGGAAGGCCATGAGCCTTTCGCCAACTGATATGGATTTTATCAATGCTCGCCGCGAAGCCGCACGGGAAATAGCGCTTGCATTTGGTGTGCCGCCTATGTTGCTCGGGATTCCGGGGGACAATACTTATGCCAATTATAAAGAGGCCAATTTGGTTTTTTGGCGACAGACTATTTTGCCTTTAGTGCGCAAAACCGCAGACAGTCTTGGTGGTTGGTTACAGTGCTGGTTCGGGGATGATTTAAGCATTCATGAGCAGCTTGATAATATTCCGGTTTTTAATACTGAACGGGCGCTTCTGTGGAGCAAACTTAAAGATGCGGACTTTATGAGTGAGGCCGAAAAACGAGAGCTGGCGGGATTACCGCAAAGCCGGGAAACAACATGAGCGGGTTTAAACTGGAACGCACCGTAAGCTTTGGCGTTATTGCTACTTTGGCACTTCAATCTGCGGGAGCCCTTATGTGGGGCGGGGCGGCAGAGGTGCGTTTGCAAGCTCTTGAAGTTTCCGCGTCTACAGTTTTGCCGGTGGCTGAACGTATGGTGCGACTTGAAGAACAAATGAGCATGGCGCGCCAATCTTTGGCACGTATTGAACGGCGTCTCGACGATCAAAAACAAAATTAGCGGAAAATTTTTATGAAAACTTCTTATATGTTAAGCGCTCACGTGCTTAGGGTGAGCGGCTATGCGAGTGTGTTCGGTGTTCGTGATCTTGGCGGCGATATTGTCCACCGGGGTGCGTTCGCGTCCTCTTTGTTGCAACGCGTAAATTCTACGCTTCCCATGTTATTCGCCCATGAAACCAAAGAACCTGTTGGTGTCTGGAATCGTGTGTTCGAGGATAAATCCGGGCTGTTCGTGTCCGGTGAAATTTTTCTTGGAACAGATCGCTCTGACAGGATTGCGCGCCTTGTTAAATCCGGTGCGCTGAGCGGCCTTTCCATTGGCTATAAACCTGTGCGGGTTCGTCGCCAGAAGGGTGAGCGGACCTTGCTTGAAGTTGATCTTTGGGAGGTTTCGATCGTCGCCTTCCCGATGTTGCGTGCTGCACGCATTACCCAAATTGACGACCCCCAAACTGTAACTGAAACCTCACGAAGGAGTATGCTGTGAGCACCCCAAAATCGAAATTAAATAAAGAAACCAAAATGGTAGACTCTGCGGAACTCCGCACGGCACAGGCGGATTTTTCTGCTACATTCGCGGCCTTCAAAGACGCGAATGATTTGCGACTTACGGAGATAGAAGCCAAGACGTCTGCGGATATTTTACTGGACGCAAAAGTAGACAGATTAAATACGGCACTGGACCAACAGACCCGCCGCATTGAGCGTTTGTCTATCCAGAGCGGTCAGCCACAACTGGGGAGCGCTCCGCAAAATACCGAAGCAAAATCGGCATGGTCATCCTATATTCGCACGGGTGATGGTAGTGCTTTGATGTCACTTGAAGGTAAAAGCGTAAATGCAGGCGTAGACGCAGAAGGCGGCTATATTGCGCCGGCTGAAACGGAAAGCCTTATTGACCGTGTTTTGTCAGAGGCGTCCGTATTTCGGACAATTTCCAGTGTGCGCCATATCGGGGCGAGTAGTTTTAAAAAGCCGATTAGTGCCGGTGGCGCTGCGTCAGGTTGGGCCGGGGAAACCGATGCCCGTCCTGAAACCACGGCGCCGCAATTGGAGTTGCTGGATTTCCCTGCGGGTGAGCTTTATGCAATGCCGGCGGCCACTCAGGTTTTATTGGACGACGGGGTTGCGGATGTAGACCAGTGGCTTGCGGATGAAGTTCGCGATGTGTTTGCCGCCCAAGAAACTACGGCGTTCACGACGGGCAATGGTACGAACAAACCCAAGGGTATTTTAAGCTACACCAATGTGGCGGAAAGCGCGCATAGCTGGGGCAATATGGGATATGTGGCGACGGGTACAGACGGTGCATTTGATGTGGATGCACCGATTGATGCGCTGATCGATTTGATTTACGCGCCCAAGCCACGGTATCGGGCCAATGGCAATTTTACGATGAACCGCCGGACGCTCAGCATGTTGCGTAAGTTCAAAGATGCGGATGATAATTATATCTGGCAACCGGCAACCCAAAGCGGACAACCATCCACCTTGCTTGGCTATCCGGTTGTCGAGATTGAGGATATGCCGGACATTGCCTCTGACAGCCTGTCGGTTGCATTTGGTGATTTCCGTCGCGGCTATCTGATTGTTGACCGTCAAGGTGTGCGGGTTTTACGCGATCCATATTCTGCCAAACCTTATGTGTTGTTCTATACAACCAAGCGTGTTGGCGGCGGGGTTCAGGATTTCAATGCGATCAAGTTTTTGAAATTCGGAACGTCCTAGATTTTCCTATCTGGCTGCTCCGTTCGGAGCAGCCAACGTTTTTCTTTCCTTTCTTTCTTAGAGATATTTATGGCCCTCATTGATTTGGTCGCGCCTGTCGTGGAACCCGTTGATCTTACTTCTGCAAAACAGTTCTTGCGCGTGGATGGTAATGATGAAGACACTTTGATTACAGACATGATTTCGCTTGCCCGTCATCAGGTCGAAAACATGATTGACCGGACATTGATTTACCGGGTTTTCATGTATCGTGGCCCTGTGCCCAACGGGCATTGTTTGCAGCTCCCACGCCCACCACTTTTGGCTGTGTCCGAGGTGACATTACGCGACGAGGATGAGCAAATAATTGTCATTCCCTCTAGTGATTACAGGGTAAATACCCACCGTGATCCGGGGGAGTTGCGTTTGAAAGACGGGGTAAGTTGGACAGATTATCTGGACGCGCCAACCGGTTTGGAAATTGAATTTAGTGCCGGATACGGGACGGATCCTGGGGATGTGCCTTTGCCGCTTAAACAAGCTCTGCTTTTGCTATTGGCCCAACATTATGAATACCGCGACAATACCGAGCATCCTTCCGTGCCTATGATGGTGGATGCATTGCTGATGCCGTATCGGTGGGTGCGGTTATGATCGGAAAATTGCGTACACGCATTGGTCTGTATGTGCCGCAGACGACACCGGATGCATTTGGCGGCGTACAGACCAGTTGGGTTTCATACGGCCAAGCCTGGGCACATATCAGCCCGCTTACAGCTCGGGAAACTGATCGTAATGGTCGACCATCGACCCTGAAAAACTACCGCATTATCATACGCTGGCAACGTGACTTTCCTGAAAGAATACGTGTGATGTGGGGCGAGCGTATTTTGAGAATGGTGACGTCCTCTGATCCCGATACCCGCCGCGAGCGTTTGCATTTAATGTGTGAAGAGGAACAACAATGAGCGATTTTAATCAAAGCCAATCCGTTGCCAAAGCTATCCACAGTGCGCTTGCTGCGAACTTGGGCGTGCAAGCGCTTCTTGGTGATCCGGCACGGCTTTATGACCATGCACCGGAAAATCCTATTTATCCATATCTTAGCTATGGGCCAATGCGCAGTGAAGATACGGGCGGGGATGCCCATCCGGTGACCACCCATAGTCTGACTTTACACATCTGGTCGCGTTATAGCGGGCGAGCGGAAGTTATGCAGTGTTTATCAGCCGTTTCGGAAGCGTTGGAGGAGGGAGGTCTTACCCTTTCCAGTGCACATTTGATCAGTGCCCACACGGTTTTCAGTGACAGTTTCCGTGCGCCTGACGGACGCACTTTGCACGGGCTGTTACGCTTTAATGTGACCACAGAACCAATTTAGGAGACAGCACATGGCTGCACAAAACGGGCGCGATATGCTCATTAAAATTAAAGACGATCTGGACAGTTTTATTACGGTCGCGGGGCTTCGGACTAAAAGCCTGAAGTTTAACGCCAAGACAATTGATGTCACCCATAGCGAGAGCGAAGATGCATGGCGGGAATTACTGCCAGGCTCCGGCGTGAAATCGGTGGAGATATCCGGCGAAGGTATATTTTGCGATTCTGCTTCAGACGCACTTGTGCGCGCAAGTTTCTTTGCACAGACGGCGCGGAGCTATCAAATGATTCTTCCCGATTTCGGAATGATCGAAGGTGATTTTTTGATCAACACGCTGAACTATACCGGCAGTTACAACGGCGAGGCCAATTATGAGCTTGTCTTGGTGTCTGCCGGAAAATCACAATTTACGGCTCTCTAAATATGTCCGTTTACCGCAAGGGTGATGTGTCCATTCAGATTGAAGGGGCAGCGTATATTTTGCGTCTTACCCTAGGGGCGCTTGCGGAAATTGATCACAGATTGGGCGTGAAAGGCCCATTGGAATTGGCGGAGAAACTGAAAGGTTTTTCGGCTGATCAGCAGAGCGCAAAAGATGCGCTCATCTTGCTGGAATGTTTGCTGCGTCCCGCTTTCCCCTCGCTCAGCCGCGCGGGTGCAGTAAACATTCCGGCGCTGGTGCAATGCGCAGACCTCGACATGTTTATGTCCAAAATTGCCACTTTGTTTGAAATGAATTTCAAGGGAGGTGATGATGGATGAATGGCCTTTTGATCTTTGGTTGAAATATGCCGTGAAGGCGCTGGGGCTAAGTCCATCAGAGTTTTGGGCCATGTCTATATCTGACTGGCTATGCCTGAGTGCGCATGATGGCGGGCGGGTTTTGACGCGTCAGCACTTGGAACATTTAATGCAAATTTTTCCCGATAAGGCTTTAAAATGATAGATACAGATAAAGCGGCGCAAGCCCTTAACGATTTTGCCGACGGGCCTGCCAAAGAGGCGGCGGATACGGCGGCAGAGTATTTTGAACGCGCGGGTGTACGCATTGCAAGTGCGCTGGAACGTGCGGCCCGTTCTGGCGAGCTTAGTGTGCGGGATATGGCGGCGGCTATTTCACGTGATCTGGCGCGCATTGCCATTCAGGATCTGCTTGTGGGGCCTTTGGAAGGGTTACTTTCGGGGAAAGGGCGACAAGATTCGGGTGTATTTACGTCGGCTAACCCTGTCAGTATTGTCATGAATATTAGCGGCGTAAATGACGCAAGCGGTTTCCAAAAAAGCCAAAGCCAGATTTCTGCGAGTTTGGCGCGTGCCGTCGCGCATGGTCAAAAATTTACCTAACCCCATTTCAATAGAGAGATTTTTTCATGTCCACATTTCACGATGTGCGGTTTCCGTTACCGCTTGCGTTTGGCGCAAGTGGCGGGCCGCAAATACACACCGAAATTATTACTCTGGCCAATGGCCGTGAACAGAGAAATGCAACACGGGCAAGCTCGCGTCGCCGTTATGACGCCGGGGTTGGTGTGAAAAGCTTACAAGACATACAAATTCTGATCGCGTTTTTCGAAGCCAGGCGAGGGCAATTATACGGGTTTCGGTTTTATGATCCGATGGACCATGCATCTTCTGATACGATCAGTGCGGTGGATCAGGTCATTGGTGTCGGGGACGGGTCAACTCAATCGTTTCAGCTTGTCAAAACTTATGGGGATATGAGCGGGGAATGGCAACGTCCTATCTCTAAACCGGTAGCCGGTTCGGTACTGATTGCTATCGACGGTAATGTCACATCGGCGTTCAGTGTGGACGCATCAACAGGGATTGTCAGTTTTACGAGCGCCCCTGCGCCGGGGGTTGTGTTGACGGCAGGGTATGCATTTGATGTGGCGGTGCGTTTTGATACGGATCAGTTGAGCACATCTTTGGAAAGTTTCGGGGCAGGTGGTGCCGTGCATGTGCCGTTGATCGAGATTTTGCCGTATGCGTAATTTTTCTCCCGCGTTTCAAACGCATATTGAACAAGAGTGCACGACGTTGTGCTGGGCCTGGAAATTGACCCGTAAAGATGATGTCGTTTTGGGGTTTACCGATCATGACCAGGCCCTCGAAATTAACGGGCTTGTCTATGAGGCGGCGTCAGGGTTTACGCCCACGGATATGGAAAACCGGCTTGGGTTTGCACTTGATAATAGTGCGGTCTTAGGTGGGTTAAGCTCTGAGCATATTACGAAGACGGATGTCGAGGCGGGCTTGTACGACACCGCTGGGATTGAAATTTTGCGGGTCAATTGGAAAGCGCCAGAAGAGTGTGGTGTTATCTGGGGTGGGACGATTGGGGATATCCGTCTTAAAGACGGACAGATTGAGGCCGAGCTTCTTGGGCGTTCTGCTGTTCTCGAAAGCTCGACAGGCAGGGTGTTTTCACGCCAATGTGACGCTGTGTTCGGGGATGGGCGTTGTGGGGTTGATCTGAGCGGATTTCCGGCTGGCACGGTTTGTCCGCACACATTTTCGGCGTGTCGTGACCAGTTTGAAAATGTTGAAAATTTTAGGGGGTTTCCCTATTTGATCGGCGATGATGCCAGCTACGCCGCGCCGCGCGAGGGCGAGTTGAAAGACGGTCGCTCACGGTATTCCCTATGAGCACAGTTGTGACGCGGCGCAGGATTTGCGAGACGGCTGTGGACTGGATCGGTACACCCTATTTGCATCAAGCCAGTACCAAAGGTGCTGGCAGTGATTGTCTGGGGCTTGTGCGTGGGGTCTGGCGGGAGCTGTATGGGGCAGAGCCGGCGATGATCCCGCCTTATTCGCCCGACTGGGCCGAGCGGGGCGAGGGCGAGATTTTGAAAACGGCCGCAGATTCCTATTTAACGCCGGTGGATTTGGCGCACATAAAGCCTGCCGATATTTTATTGTTTCGGATGCGCGTGGGCGTACCTGCCAAGCATATGGCGATTGTGCTGGAGGATGATCTTATCCTGCATGCCTATTGGGGGCGGGCCGTGACGAAATCTTTTCTGTCTCCGTTTTGGCGCGCGCGGCGCGCCTATGCGTATTGTTTTCCAAATGTGAGGGACTAATATGTCCAATTTGATCCTGACCGGTGCCAAATCTCTTGGCCAAACATTGGTGCACGCTGCCGGGCGTGTGGCCATTGCCTATGCCAACCAAGCCATTACCAATGCGTTTGATAACCGCGTATTTGAAGGCCCGCGCCTTGAAACTCTACATATCCAGTCTTCACGCGATGGGGCGCCGATGGCACGGGTATATGGACGGGCACGGATTGCGGGGCAGGTGATTTGGGCCGCAAAATTACATGAACATGTGAGTGAGACACAACAGGGCGGTAAAGGCGGTGGTGCCATCAGCCGCGACTATAATTACACGCTCAGTTTTGCGATCGGTCTCTGCGAGGGCGAAATTTTAGGCGTCGGACAGATATGGGCCAATGGCCAGCCCTTACAGTTTTCGGGGTTAAACACACGTTTGTATCTGGGGGGCGAGGATCAAATGCCTGACCCGTTGATTGTCGAGATAGAAGGCGTTGATGCGCCTGCATTTTGCGGTACAGCCTATATGGTGTTCGAGGACATGCCCGTTGATGATTTTAGCGCGCGATTACCCCAGCTTAATTTTGAAATCATCCGCCTGCCAAAACGCACGAACGACCTACTCCGTTTGGAAGAGTTGGTTGTGGGTGTTGATCTTATTCCGGGGTCGGGAGAATTTGCCTACGGGACATCGATCACCGAAGAACGCCTCGGGCCGGGGACAAGCCGTGCGGTGAATATGAATAATCTAACCGGTCATGCGGATATGGAAGCAGCGCTGGATCAGTTGCAAGCCCAGTTGCCGAATTGTGCATCCGTGACATTGGTTGTGAGTTGGTTCGGGGATGATTTACGGGCGGGGCATTGTCAATTGCGCGCAGGTGTGGAAGTCAACGAACGCACGCTTATGCCTACCGATTGGCGAGTGGGCGGCGAAAACCGCGCCAGCGCCTATTTGATTTCGAAAATCGAGGGCAGGCCGACATATGGTGGGACGCCAAGCGATCAAACCATTATTGAAGCTATTCAGGGGTTGAAGGCGCGCGGGTTCAAAGTCTCTTTCTACCCGTTCATTTTGATGGATATTCCGGCTGATAATGTCTTGCCCGACCCGTATGGCGGCGCGGCGCAATCGGTATTTCCGTGGCGTGGTCGCATTACCTGTGACCCTGCGCCCATGCAGCCGGCCAGTGTTGACGGGACATTGCAGGCCGAACAGCAAATACAGTCGTTTTTTGGTACGTGTTTGCCGACGGATTTTTCTGCCTCGGGGCAGACGGTTTTGTATGATGGGCCAAATGAGCATTCTTTGCGCCGGATGGTTTTGCATTATGCGCATCTGGTGCAATTGGCAGGTGGTGTGGACGGGTTCATTATTAGTTCTGAAATGCGGGGACTTACGACCGTGCGCGGGGTTGGAAATAGCTATCCGTCCGTGACGGCTCTACAAGCTTTGAGCGCGGATGTGCGGGTGGTTGTCGGGGGGGCAACACGGCTTACATATGCGGCTGACTGGTCCGAATATTTTGGGCACCATCCAAACGATGGTAGCAACGATGTGTATTATCATCTCGACCCGTTATGGGCGGATGCCAATATAGACGCTATCGGTATCGATGCCTATTTCCCGTTGTCTGACTGGCGCGACGGGGATGTTCATCTTGACGCGCAAATTTCACCCAACATATATGATCCTGCGTATTTACGGGCCAATATGGAAGGGGGGGAAGGGTATGAATGGTATTATGCCAGCCCTGTAGACCGGGACGCACAAACCCGCTCTCCGATCACGGACGGGTTGGCCGGAAAGCCGTGGGTGTTTCGGTATAAAGATATTCGAAGCTGGTGGAGTGAACTCCATTATGAACGTGTGGGGGGTACGGAATTAGGTGCGCCGACAGATTGGGTGCCAAAATCCAAACCGGTCTGGTTTACGGAAATCGGCTGTCCTGCGATTGATAAAGGGGCCAATCAGCCAAATGTATTTTGGGATCCGAAAAGTTCTGAAAGCTATGCACCCTATTTTTCATCCGGTACGCGTGATGATCTTATCCAACGACGGTATCTGGAAGCGTTTTTGGGCTATTGGAGCGAGGCGGGACAAAATCCGGTTTCGCCTATTTACGACGAGCCGATGATTGATCTGGCGGCAACACATGTCTGGTGTTGGGACGCACGACCTTTCCCCGATTTTCCGGTGCGAAAAGAGGTCTGGTCAGACGGAGATAACTGGCGCACAGGGCATTGGATTAGTGGACGAACAGGGCTTGTGAGCTTAGCCGATATTACTTCTGATATCACAGTTTCAAGTGGTGGTTCCGAACCGGATGTCTCTCGTCTTTTGGGCATGGTCAGTGGCTATGTTCTTGATCGTCCCATGAGTGCGCGGGCGGCTCTTGGCCCTCTTGTTCTTGCCTACGGGTTTGACTTGATAGAAGGGGCCGAAGGGTTGCGTTTTGCCTCAAAAGATGTGCAGGCGTCGATTGTGCTAAATCTTGATAATTGTGTTCAAGGGAGCGGTGACGCGCTGCTCACACTTCACCGTGAAGATGCGGGGACACGTCCAAAAGATGTGCGTCTTGGATTCATCGAACAGGGACGGGATTATCAGGCGGCGTCCGTGACGGCTCAGGGGTTCTTGGCCGAGACGGAGCGGGTACTGGATGTACAAACACCTCTCGTGCTTGATCCGGCCCAAGCCAAAATTATTGCGGCAGGACTGCTGGATCAAGCTTTGTTAGAAACCGGTACACTTGAAATTACAGTGCCGCCTGCATGGCTGTCACTTGAACCAGGTGATGTTCTCCAGATTGAGGGAGAAGCAGATCGTTGGCAGATCACGGATATGGATGGTTTGGGCCAGAAAGCCGTGCGGGCCCGCCGTATTGGAAATAATGCCGCGGTGCAAAGCAGTGGGGCAGAACCCGGTGCAATTGTGGCGGCAGGATGGAATTCGGTTCCTGACGGATTTGCTTTGGATATTCCTGATTTTACGGGTACTGGCACACGGCAGGGGCCGTTAGTGGGTGTGATTGTAGAACCGTGGACGGAAACATATATCGGGGTGTCTGGTAGTGTAGTGGTTACACCGGAAAGCCCGGTGGCTATCGGGTATCTGATGCAGGATTTTCCGGTTGGCCCTGTTGGTCGCTATGATAATGGTTTTGAAATTGATATCTATCTGCCCGCCGTGCCTTTGTCGTCCCTGGACGATGAGGATTTGTTGGCGGGTGGTAATTTACTCGCCGTTGAAAGTTTACAAGGGTGGGAGATTTTTCAGTGTCAAAACGCTGAACTTATTTCTGAAAACACCTACCGGATCAGCCGGTTTTTACGCGGTCTGTTTGGTAGCGGTGTTGTGTTGGGTGCGAGTGTATTGTCCGGCGCCCGTATTGTCTGGCTCGGCGCGGGCTGGCAGGATTTATTTTTGGACACAGCCCTAAGGGGTGCGGATGTGGATTTAAGCCTTACAAGTGTCGGGCGGGTGGAGGCCGAAACGATTGCTTTGGCGTATGGGGCCGTGCATTTACGTCCGCTGTCACCGGTTCATGTAAAAGCTGAAAATGATGAAACCAATGTGTGCATTTCGTGGATCAGGCGTACCCGTATTGGCGGCGATGACTGGGCCTCTCTCGAGGTGCCGCTCGGGGAAGAATTTGAACAATATGAAATTGATTTTATGGAAGGAGCCACGGTTTTGACAACGCAAACCGTTTCCGCCCAAAGCTTGAAAATATCACTTTCTGAACTTGAGAATCTGTACGGAAGTTTGCCAGTAAGCTTCGATATTCGTATCGCACAAATTTCGCGCACCTTTGGGCGTGGCGCCATGTGCATACAGACAATTTTCTTATAAGTTTTCACGCCTTGAACTTCCCCCCATTCCCCCTACATATAGATGGAGGAGATATGAGTGGCGAAAGATCCATATAAAATTCTAGGCGTGAAGCGCGATGCGAACGATGCGGACATCCGCAAGGCGTTTCGTAGTTTGGCCAAAAAATATCATCCGGATGTTAATCAGGGTAATAAGGCGGCTGCGGAAAAATTTAAAGAAATTTCTGCGGCAAATACGTTGCTGACCGACAAGGCTTTGCGGGCCCAATATGATACGGGCAAGGTCGATGCGTCGGGTCAGCAAAGAGGCCCTTTCGGCTATGGGCCTGGCGGCGCTGGTGGTCCAGGCGGCAGCCCGGGCGGCGGCCCAGAAAGCGGAATGGGTGGATATCAAACAAGCGGCTTTAGCGGGGCTATGCCCGGCGGGGATATGGCGGATTTGTTTTCTTCATTGTTCGGGATGCAAATGGGCGGGGCGCAGCGCACGGGGCATCCTTTTACCCGCACGCGCAGTCGTGCCCAAAAGGGTGCCGATATTCGCTATCAATTGGAGATCAGCCTGCCTGAAGCTGTCACAGGCGCAACCAAACAGGTGCGTATGTCCAACGGCAAAGGTTTGAAAATCACCATCCCTGTTGGCACGGAAGATGGAGCGGTGTTGCGTTTGCGCGGTAAGGGTTCGCCCGGTATTGCCGGTGGCGCAGCCGGGGACGCGAAAGTGAACATCAAAATCAAAGCGCACAAACATTTGCGCCGGGAAGGCAATAATTTGCGGCTGGATATGCCGATTACTTTGAAAGAAGCCGTTTTAGGTTTAAAAATCGAAGTGCCGACGCCTGATGGCAAGGTGAATTTAAAAATCGCAGCCGGGTCAAGCTCCGGCAAAGTTTTGCGGTTAAAAGGCAAGGGCGTGAAGGTGAAATCCGGTACGGATGGAGATCTTTTGGTGAAATTGATGATTGTTCTGCCTGAAAAATTGCCTAAAGATCTTCAAAAAGTTATGAAATCAACGGAGGAGGGGGAAAACCCGCGTCAATCCTTACAATTTTAGGACTTTTGCAGGACTTTAAATTGTAGTGAAGCATTAACATATCTGAATAGGCTATTCAGATTGTATTCAGGGGTAAGCGTCTATATATCGGGCATGATGACACGCATTCGGCATATGATTTTGGCATGTTTACTGACAGGTTCGGCCCTGTCGGTTGCGCCTGCGCAGGCTACGCCCCGTTCTGCGCAAGAAGAACCACAACAATCTGTGCAAGAGCCGGTTTATGCTTTGCGCTCAGATTTTAATACGAGCTCTGAACGTCGCCCCGTTTCCCGTTATGCCCAACAACGCGCACAGCGTATTTCAGCCAGCCAAGCCAAGTCCATTGCCCTGAATCGTGTACGCGGGGCAAAATTCATCAATGTACAGCTTGTTGGCGATGCTTACCGTGTACGCCTTCAACAAAAAAATGGCAGAATTGTCGATGTTTATGTTGACGCGCGTACAGGTAGAGTGAGAAATTAACTCTGAAAACTCAGAGGTGTTATCATGCGAATATTATTAGTCGAAGACGATCCGGATTTATCGCGCCAGCTAAGTAGCGCATTAAAAGATGCAGGATACGCGGTTGATTCCGCGACAGACGGCGAGGAAGGGCACTTCCTTGGGGATACGGAACCCTATGATGCTGTCGTGCTTGATCTTGGCCTGCCTGTGATTGACGGGATTAGCATTTTGCAAAAATGGCGTGCGGACGGTAAGAAATTTCCGGTCATCATTTTGACGGCGCGTGACCAGTGGAGCGAAAAAGTTTCAGGATTTGATGCGGGCGCGGATGATTATCTGACCAAGCCTTTCCATACGGAAGAATTGTTGGCCCGTTTGCGGGCACTTGTACGCCGCGCCGCCGGTCATACGACAGACACGATCGATATTGGCGGCTTGATGGTTGATAACCGTTCGGCGCGTGCCTTTGTTGACGGCACGCCGATTAAGCTGACCTCGCACGAATTTCGCCTGCTCTCCTATATGGCGATGCATGTGGGACGGGTGATTTCACGCACGGAACTGGTCGAGCATATTTATGATCAGGATTTTGATCGCGATTCAAACACGATTGAGGTTTTTGTCGGGCGCTTGCGTCGTAAAATTGGTGTCGAGCGGATTGAAACTGTGCGTGGGCTTGGATATCGCTTGCTTGACCCCAATCAGGACGGCGGCCCTCCTGAAGATGAGGGATAGATTTGAACGCGCGGTTCCAATCTGGACAGGGGGGCGCTGGGAAAGCGGTTGAAGGCCGTTCGCTTGTTTGGCGTTTGGTTCGCAGTGCGGCTTTGTGGGTCGTGCCGGCATTTTTGGTGACCGCCATTTCGCTTATTCTATTTTACCGTACATCCACCTATAAAATATTTGACGACCCGCTTATCAATACGATTCAGTCTTTGATTGCTTATGTCGAGACCGACCCGCAGAGCGGAGAGATCATCTTGATCCGTGCACCGATTGACCCCAGTTATCAAAGGGCGCTTTCAGGCCGGTATTGGCTGATCGGGGAGTTGAAAGAAGATGGACGGCTTGAGTCTATCATGGGGTCACCGTCCTTATATGGGGCGAGCCTGGTTTTGCCTTTGAGCGATGCGCAGAAAGTGCGTGCACATCAAGGGGATGTGGTGCGCTCTATTGCGGAGGGTCCGGATAAAGAACCTTTACGTCTGGCCGCCCAGTCCGTAATTTTCCCGGGAATGGGTGATCGGCCTGTGGTGATTGTGGCGGCGGCAGACCGGCGCCCGACAGAACAGGCCGTGCGCCAGTTTTCTTTACTCGCGCTGGGATTAATGTCTGTTTTGGCGCTGGGATTGTCTGCGGCTATTTTTATGCAAGTCCGGCTTGGACTGCGGCCTTTGTTTGATTTGCGCGGGCGGGTGGTTGATGTACGCCAAGGGCGGGCAAGTTCCGTTGAAGGGGAGTATCCCAAAGAGATCAAACCATTGGCGGACGAATTAAACTCCCTCATTGGACATAACCGCGATGTGGTTGAATATGCCCGCACCCATGTTGGCAATCTGGCGCATGCTCTGAAGACCCCGCTTGCGGTTTTGGTCAATGAAGCGGGGGACAAGGACAATGCATTTTCAAAACTGGTGACGCGGCAGGCCGAAGAAATGTTGAAACAGGTCGATCATCATCTTCGCCGCGCCAGAGCGGCGACGCGCGGGCAAAGCATTGGCGAGACAACGCCGGTGCTGGAAACGATTTCTAGTCTGGCGCGGACATTGCCGCGCATTCACCGGGACAAGGATTTGGATATCCAGCTTTCTGTAGACAAGGTTTTCGTATTTCGTGGCGCAAAGCGGGATTTGGAAGAAATGGTCGGCAATTTGATGGACAATGCTTGCAAGTGGACCGGCTCAAAAATTCGGGTGAGTGCGGAGCCTGTTGAAGGGGAAGAGGGGCAGCTTCGGTTGATTGTCGATGATGACGGGCCTGGGCTGGACGCGGATCAATACGTAACCGTCCTAAAACGTGGCGAGCGGCTTGACGAGGCGACACCGGGAAGCGGATTTGGGCTTTCTATCGTTAATGATTTGGCCTTGGCTTATAAAGGGTCTTTGCAGTTGGATGTCTCTCCTTTGGGGGGGCTGCGGGCTATTTTAATCGTCCCTATTGTGGTGAGGCCTTGATGAAATCCGATGAAGGGCTAGCTGCGCATCTTGAAACCCGCGAGCGAGTTGGGGAAAAACTTGTCTCTCCTTCTGCGCAGAGAAATTGCGGGCCGATCGGGCAGACGCTTGCGCCTTTCTTGCCTGAAAATGCACATGTGTTGGAGATTGCGTCGGGGACGGGGCAACATGGGGCGCATATGTGTGGATTGCGCGCCGATATTCATTGGCAAATGTCTGATATTGATGCGCCGTCGCGGGCCAGCCAAAATGCGTATGCGTTGGACTTTCCAAAACAAATGCGTCCGTCACTGCCGCTTGATATGATGTTGGAGGGTTGGTGGCAGGCGGTGTCCGGTATTGATGTTATTTATTGTGCGAACATGATCCATATTGCCCCGTGGGAGGCTGCGCTCGGTTTGGCGCAAGGATGTGCTAGGCTCTTACAAAACGGGGGCATGTTGTGTCTTTACGGGCCTTTTTTACTGGAAGAAGATAGCGCCGTGTCCAATTTGGAATTTGACCACTCTCTTAAGGGGCGCAACCCCAAATGGGGTGTGCGGACTTTAGAGTCCGTTAAGCATATATTTGCAGATCGTGGACTAAACTTGCGCACAGCTATTGAAATGCCCCGCAATAATCTCTTCCTGGTGTTCGCACTTGAGCCAAAGTCAGAGATTTAGGCTGGACTTCACAATAAAATAGCTAACATGAACATTTTGTCATGTTTTGGAAACAATCGTGTTAGGTGCAAGTCTGCACTGTATGCTTAAGTATGGAGTCTGCGTGATGTTTTTCTCACGGAAATCGCTAATTTTAACGAAAACTGCGCTGTGCGTAGCCTTTACGGCTATGGCACTGAGCGCGCCGATGATGGTGTCTCCTGTTAGCGCCAAACCGCTGGGCTTGCCGAGTGCCAAAGGATTGCCAAAGTCGCTTGCAGATTTGATTGAACATGTCAGCCCTGCGGTGGTCAATATCCGGGTGATTAGTGGTGGAGCGGCCGGAGGTCATCCGGGCGGAGATACGACAGAGGGACAGGGATCTGGATTTATTGTGACCCCGGACGGGAAGATCGTCACCAATTTTCATGTGATTGAGGGTGGTGATAAAATCACGGTTGGTTTTGCCGACGGGGAAGAATTTGATGCCATCATTATTGGTACCGATCACGAGACGGATCTTGCGATTATACAAATTCAGGCAGAGCGCGTATTCGATTATGTCGAGTTTCATCATGGCAGCACAGTACGGGTTGGTGATTGGGTGCTGGCGATTGGCAATCCGTTCGGGATCGGGCAATCTTCCAGTGTTGGTATTATTTCGGCCATCGGGCGCGAACGTGTCGATTCTGGCTATTATGTTGATTATATGCAAACCGATGCCACGGTGAACCGGGGGAATTCCGGTGGGCCTTTGTTTAATCTGGCAGGTCAGGTTATTGGCGTCAATTCAGCTATTTATTCTCCGACCGGTGCCAGTGTGGGGATTGCTTTTGTCATTCCGCATTATTTGGCTGAAGATATTGCTGCGGACTTGATTAAATACGGAAAAGTCAGCCGTGGTTTCTTGGGCGCGGCTATGCGCGAAGCGGTTCGGGATCAAGGGGGCAAGGTGTTTAGGCGCGGGGCTTCGATTGAGTCCATTGGTGTAGGCAGTCCTGCCGACAAGGCGGGGCTTCGGGTTGAAGATATAATCCTGAGCATTAACGAAACCGCTGTGCGCAACTCGAAAGAAGCCACCCGTGTCATTGCTAAACTGCATCCGGGGGACTTCGCGTATCTGGTTGTTGAGCGAAACGATGAAATTTTGCCGGAAAAAGTGCAGGTTTTGGTCGGGAAACGTCCCGAGAAGAAAGATGATTTGTTTATCGCTACCGGTAGTCGCCGGGGTGCGGGGACTGTTGTCACGACCGGCAGTCCGGCGCCCACTGCAAGCAGCATGTATAATACCGGATTGTCTTTGGTCGATTTAAGCGCCTCTTTCCGCGACGGTATAGGCATGCGCCGCGATCAGGTAGGTGTGTATGTTGACGCGGTGGCCCCGGGCAGCAGTGCAGCTAGAAAAGGCATCAAGTCCGGCATGGTTATTTTGCAAATTAACAACAAACCTGTTCCGAGTGTGCGTTCTTTTCGCATTACGGTTCAGAACGCCAGAAAATCGGGCCAGCGTTCGCTGCCCTTATTGGTTCGCACTATGAATGGTAGTGAGACCCGAACGTCTATTTCACTTAACTAGTACAGGAAGATACTATGCGCATATTGGTTGTAGAAGATGATGAGATCGCGGCGAAATATGTCCGCAAAGGTCTAATGGAAGCGGGGCATGTTGTTGATCTGGCGATGGACGGCGAGCTTGGGCTGGAAATGGCCAAGGCGGCCGATTATGACGCTTTGATTTTGGACCGTATGCTTCCCAAGCGCGATGGGTTGTCTTTACTTACGGCTTTGCGCGAGGACAATGATACAACGCCTGTGCTTATTCTTTCGGCCCTTGGCGAGGTTGATCACAGGATTGAGGGTCTGCGGGCGGGCGGCGATGATTATCTGGCTAAGCCGTATTCTTTCATGGAATTACTGGCCCGGGTCGAGGCGATTGGGCGGCGTTCCGACCCGACAGCGGCCGTGACGAAATTGAAAGCCGGTGACCTGGAAATGGATTTACTGGCGCGGACAGTGTCCAGAGGCGGTCAAAAAATCCTGTTACAGCCACGCGAGTTCCGGTTGCTGGAATGTCTGATGCGTAATGCGGGGAAAGTGGTGACACGCACCATGTTGCTGGAAAAAGTATGGGACTATCATTTTGACCCCCAGACCAATGTCATCGATGTTCATATCTCGCGTCTGCGGACCAAAATCGATAAAGAGTTTGAAACACCAATGCTCCATACGGTGCGCGGTGCGGGTTACCGCTTGCAGGTTTAAGCACATCTTGTAAAACATAGATCATGTTTACACCTGTTATACGTTTATTCAAAAACACGGCGTTTCGCCTGTCGATGATTGCTGCGACCTTGTTTGTGGCGTCATCGGGTATTGTCCTTGGGTATGTGTATTACGCGACCGTTCTTTCCGCTTTAAATCAAGTCGATAAAGATTTGCAAATCGAGATTAACGAGCTTTCGATTATTTATAAAAAATCCGGCCCGAACGGGCTGAACCGGGTGATCATTCCGCGCATGTTACAACCCGGAAGTGATATGAAATATGTTTATGATTACCGGGGGAAACTTACCGGTAATCTAAATGTTCAACCGTTTTTTACAGATGTGAAAGGCAAGGGCTGGCGTCAGAGGTTTACTGAAATACGCAATACCTCTTCTCGTAAATTCACCTATATGGCCGAAGAAAGACAAGGCGACGAGATTGTGGAAGTGAGCCATCGTGCCCGCGGACGGTTTAGGCAAATATCGCCAGATGCCAAACTTTTTGTGGCGCGCGATGTCGAGCGGATTATGGCGCCGGCGGAAGGGGTGACGCGGGCGCTCCTTGTCTCGATGGCGATTGCGCTATCTCTGGGTGTTTTGTCGGGAATTATTATGTCGCGGCGGTTTTCACGACGGATCGGTTTGTTCAATAAATTGGCCACAGATGTTCGCGCCGGTGATTTGAAACAAAGAGTGCCACGCAATGAGTCCGGTGATGAGTTGGATGTGTTGGCCGAGCATCTGAATGCCATGCTTGATCATATTGATCGTCTGATGCAGGCTATGCGTTATGCGGGGGATAGCATTGCCCATGATTTACGCTCCCCTCTCACACGCTTGCGTACCCGTCTTGACAATGCGGGTTCCGAGATCAAGGACGAAAAGGCCCGCGAAGTTTTGTTCGAAGCCTCCGAAGATGCAGGGCAACTTTTACGCACATTTGATTCCGTATTGCGGATTGCCAGACTTGAGGCGGGAGAGCGCCGTGAAATGCTTGTGCCTCTCAACCCACAATCTTTATTGGAAGACATGGCGGAATTATATGAGCCTGCTTGTGAAGATGCGGGTTTGAAATTTGCGATCGAGATTGTTGGCCGACACAAAATACGGGCAGATCGGGGGCTGTTGTCACAGGCTGTGTCCAATCTGGTTGAAAACGCCATTAAGTACACGCCGCGCGGCGGGGCTATTACTTTGCGTCTGCGTAAAATTAGCTCGGGCCGGACGGAAATCTCGATTACGGATACGGGCACAGGTATTCCGCCTGCGGATCGGGAACGGGTTAAGGAACGGTTTGTCCGGCTTGAGAAAAGCCGTACCGAGCAAGGCAGCGGGTTGGGCTTGTCCCTGGTGGAAGCTATTGCCGATTTACACGGGGCCGTCTTTGAACTTACCGATGGGCCGGGCGGGGAAGGGAGTTCCATGCCAGGTTTGCGCGCGGCTCTGATTTTTCCACGGCTCAAGCGCTCCTAATGTTTGACGATGTTGCCTACGCTGTTTTTTCCGCACGCATACAAAACATCCTTCCGGTTTTCAAGGACGGGACTACCCTAAAAAATTCACAAAAAAGTATTGCCAATATTGTCGAGGCGGCTAGGTCTTGTGCGCCTTATCTTGACGAGTTGTGTGGGCGTTGGCCTAACATTCTTGAACGTCTAGACACGGATGCGCCCGAAAGCATTTACAAACATATTCTATCAAATATTCGAACTGATGATTTCGATACATTGTGTGCGGATTTGCGACGGTGCAAACAGCAAGTGCATTTGCTCAGTGCGCTTTGTGATATTGCCGGGGTTTGGAATTGGGCAGATGTGACGGGTGTGTTAAGTGATTTTGCAGATTTGGCGATGCAAAAACTTATCAAACAGGTGGCAACCGAGATGGGGTTTGAAGGCAATGAACGAGGGCCTGTTCCGGGCTTGTTTGTTTTGGCTTTGGGGAAATACGGTGGGTGCGAGCTAAATTATTCCAGTGATATTGATCTGATAGTTTTCTATGATCCTGAGTATATCGTCTTGCCGCAACCGGAAAAAGCCGAACGGATATTGGTGCGGTTCGTGAGAAAACTGATGCGCGGTTTTGACGAGATTACCCCGGATGGCTATATTTTTCGGACGGATTTACGCTTGCGTCCAGACCCGCGTGCCAATGCGGTGGCGGTCTCGACCCTCACGGCAGAGCGTTATTATGAGACTTTGGGTCAAAACTGGGAACGTGCGGCGATGATCAAGGCCCGGTTTTGCGGCGGAGACTGGCAGGCTGCCGATTTGTTTTGTGAAACTGTTTTGACCCCGTTTATCTGGCGGCGTTCTTTGGACTATGCTGCTATTGCCGATATTCATTCGATTAAACGTCAAATTCAGGGCGGCGCGACGATTGCGCAATTGCAGGCTGCGGGCCATGATATTAAATTGGGGCTTGGTGGTATTCGCGAAATTGAATTTTATACGCAGGTTCAACAATTGATTTTGGGGGGGCGCAACACGGCTTTGCGCGCACCGCGTACAGTTGATGCGCTGGAGGCTTTGGCGGTCGGTGGGTATGCAGATGTGGACACAATTGCCAGCCTGCAAGCAGATTATGCCGCCCTGCGCGATCTTGAACACCGCACCCAGATGTACGCCGATGCCCAAACCCATATTTGGCCAAATGATATTCTGCATCGTTTACAATTAACGGCGTTGAGCGGGTATAGTGATCTGGACGGGTTTGAAGCGGAGATGACTGCACGCTTTACCCGGGTGCACAAACATTACACAGAGCTTTTTCCGGGAGAAGAAGATCTATCCGCTCAAAAAGGCAGTTTGGTATTTACAGGTGTCGAGGCGGAAAGTACGACCCTTGCGACGCTGGAAGCATATGGGTTTACGCGTGGGGAAATGGTGTGGAAAACTATGGCGGGTTGGCTCGGTGGGCGTATTCGCGCCACCCGTACACAGCGCGCGCGCGAGCTTCTGACGCGGCTGGCGCCACGGATTGTTGAAGCGTGCGGGGAGACGGGGGCGCCGGATATAGCCTTTTTTAGTTTTGCTGATTTCCTGTCGAATTTGAACGCCGGGGTGGTTTTACTGTCATTACTGTTGGGAAAACCTGACACCCTGATTTCACTGATAGAGATGCTGGCCATTGCCCCACGGCTGGCGCAGACGCTTTCCGAGCAACCCGCCTTGATTGACGCGATGGTCGAACCTGAATTTTTGACCCAAAAACTGGAAATCCCTAAAAATCAATATTCAACCCATTTGTCAGCTGATACGGATTTTGAAACGTCCATGAACCTTGTCCGCCAACTTGCACATGAAGACCAGTTTAATTTGACGGCGAGTGTGTTGCGATTGCAAAATGTAGAGCGGGTCGGGCAAGCCTATTCGGCCATTGCCCAGGCTGTGATCGAAGCCTTGTTGCCCAAAGCCGTGCAAGAAGTTGAACGGGTTTCGGGGCCATTACACGGCGAGTTTGCCATCATTGGTATGGGGAAGCTTGGCAGTCGGGAAATGACGTTGAAATCCGATGTTGATCTCATGTTGGTGTATCGGGATACGGAGGCAACGCCGTTGGGCGCTTTCAATAAATTGGCCCGCCGGTTTATTACATCTTTGTCGAGTGTAACCGAAGAGGGCGGGTTGTTCGAGGTTGATATGGCTTTACGGCCATCGGGTCGCTCGGGGCCGTTGGCGGTGTCTCTGGAGGCTTTCCAAAGTTATTATAAAGACCGAGCCTGGACATGGGAGTATATGGCGCTGAGCCGGGCACGGGTGATCTCGGGCTCATCGGATGTATTCATCAAGGCGCTTACCCAACATATAGAAAGCGCCTTAGTCGATAAGGATTATGAAGGGCAGCTTGCTGGCGATATTTTAGATATGCATGCACGTTTAGCCCGCGACAAACCGGCTCGGGGGGGGTGGGATATTAAGGGCGTTCAGGGAGGGCTCCGTGATATAGAATTTATCGCCCAGTTTCTTGTGTTGAAACATAAACCGACAGGGCATAAGCAAGGATTGGTCGGCATGTTGGAACATGCAAAAAACGCGCAATGGCTGGCTTCGGATGACGCGGTATTTTTACTGAAAACGGCCAGAGTTTATCAAATTTTATTGCAGGTGATTGCGATCGCTGTAGACGGCATACTGATACCTCACGAGGCACCATCATCGGTCAAACAACTGTTGGCACAAAGTGTTGGCGTTACCGGTTTTTCCGATCTGGAAGATGCATATAAGCAGTGGCATGAAACGGTGAACGAGATTTTTGCACGTACGATTGCCTAACGCTCATTCCCGAATGCGGTTAAGCTGTCCCTGATTGTGAATAAGGACTGTGCTGTTGCTGTGTAGCATTTCCCGTGTCTGTGCCAGTGTCCGGGTCTGCATCTGGCTCATAGCGGGTATGCTGTATCACATTTAATTGTGTTGTTTGAACTTTTCCACTTTCTTCAGGGCCTAATATGTCTGAAATATCCTGAGCAAGCCGGGAGATTTCCCGACTGACATCATGTTCTTCCTGATCATCTAGTTGTTCAACGGGTTTGTTTGGCAGAGAGAAAATAACTGTTGTACCGACGCCAAGTTTGCTTTCGATTTTAAAATTCCCGCCGTGTAATTCGATCAGGGATTTAGATAGGGCCAGTCCGAGACCCGTGCCTTCTTTGTGCTTAAAGCCACTATCTATACCTACACCTTGTTCAAATGGTTTGGCGATCAATTCGATGTTTTCTTCCGAGATGCCTATGCCTGAATCTTTGATCTTAATGATAATGCCTGTTTGTTTTTCTATCAATTCTACGCCGACAGTTCCGCCTTCAGGTGTGAATTTGATCGCATTGGTCATTAAGTTGAGCAAGATTTGTTTTACGGCTCTCGGATCAGCTTCAATTTCACGTACTTCGTCAGTTGTGATGTCAAGATTAAGCTGTGCATCTTCGGCCCGTCCGCGAATAATCCGCACAATCTGGGCCACCATTTCATGCATGAAAATTACTTCGGTATTCAGGGTCATTTTACCGGCTTCAATCTTGGACATGTCGAGAATGTCGTTAATCAGAGCGAGTAGATGCTGGCCCGAGAATAGAATGTCGCTAATATATTCTTTATAGCGAGGATCGCCCAGAGGCCCGAACATTTCTTTTTTCATAATATCTGAAAAGCCGTTAATGGCATTTAGGGGTGTGCGCAGTTCATGGCTCATGCTGGCTAAAAAGTCGGTTTTGGACTGGTTGGCTTCCTCTGCCCGGATTTTTTCCTGCTCATAGCCTTCTGCAAGCTCGAAAATGCGGTCTTGGGATTTGCGTAATACATCTACGGTGTTTTTCAAGGCGGTGCTGTTTTCGTGCAATTCTGCCTCGCGCATGCGGATTTCTGTAATATCTGTTCCCACAGATACACGGCCGCCTTCGGCTGTCGGGGTTTCAATATAGCGAATCCAGCGCCCGGTTTTTAATTTCATTTCGGACCAGCCCGGATGTTCAGTGTTTTGAATAACTTCCACAAGGGCTTGACGTGCCAGATAGTCGACAATTGTATGGTCTGCACCCGCTTGCAAGGCACCGGCTTCCAGATTGAAAAATTCCTCAAACCGGATATTCCACATGACGAGCCGGTTGTTTGGATCCCAAACGACAAATGAGTCGGTCATGGAACTGAGTGCGCTGTGTAGCCTCGCTTCTGCGGCTTTCAAGCGGGCCTGCGCGCCTCGTTGCTCGGTAATATCAAGGGCGACACCAACAATAACCCGTTTGAAATCCTGATCCGTACGGGTTGAAGGACGGCCCCGACACTGCAAAATCAATGGCAAATGTGCGACCGTAATGTCTATTTCAAACTCACCCTGTATATGGGCACGCCGGGCAATGGAGAGGAATTTATCACGTTCGTGTGGGTGAAACAGATTGAGGAATTGGGAAATCGAGATGACATGTTCTTGTCTTGGCATACCCAGAAGAGCGGCTAAAGAGGCGCTGAGATAGGCTGTATTATTGGGGATGTCGAGCTCCCAAATCCCGCCGCGATCCCCCTCTACTGCCGCCTGATATCTTTGTTGGGAAATCTGTGTCTGGCGCTGGATTTCGCGCGTAGAGCGTAATTGTTTGTACAGGGAACTGAGCAGCATTGCGACCAGCCAACAGGTGCCCAAAAATAGAATGGTGAAGACGGCCGCACTGTTTTTCAAATGGGCTGATTCTGATGTCGGTCTGGCTTCTATCAATTTTAACTGCGAGTTTGGAATGTCCACACTGACAATGCGGAAATCTGTATTTTGAAATTTCAGCCCTTCAATGACGGAGGTTCCGGGTCTGGCGAGGCGTGCCATTTGAGACACGCTTAAATTAAACCATTCCTGTGGGCCCGATATGCCAAGGGCCGGGCTTCCGGCAATGGCACGACCGGACGAGGCAATGAGGGCGGCTTTGAGGTTCGGATTTACATGTGTCGCCCCACCGGATTTTAAAAGAACGTCATCAGCAAGGCCTGCGACCGCATAGTAATTTCCGGTTCTTTTGATAATAACGGGGATGATCTGGCCATTGGGTCTGATCACCGAGCTGATCTCGATGCCGTTCTCGTTGATACCCTTTAGGGACACATCCGCCAAAAATGTGGCGGTGTCGGGATATTGTGCGACCAGCATGTTTTGCCCATTTAGGATAACCGAGGCAAAAATTGTTGGCGATTTGGTTATCATACGCGCCGTTTGTGCCGGGGTTTCGCCCTCGGCAAGCCCGTTGTTGATCCAACTGATACTATTATCAATCACCGTTGAAACATGATCGGCGCCACTCATTGTCTGGGTTTGGTGTATGGTGCGGGCTGAATGGGTTTGGGTGTTATGATCTGTGATCAGGGTCGAGACAACAATCAAAAGATAGAAGATCAAAAACGCGACCGTGACCATCATCATCAATCGCCCGGACTGCTTGTCCATAGTTATCTTGGAAAGTTTTTGTTTGCTACTTGTCTGTGTTGGCAATGTTTTACTGATGTCGGATTTTTCGGGTGAGCGTCTTTCCTGATGCCTACGCTCCATATTCGTATTGTTTGCATGCGGGGCGTCTGCATTGGTTTTTGATGCATATGGATTGGCCATCTGCGGGGTGTGTGCCCCATGTGATCCGTGTGACCCATGTGGTGAATTGGGCATAGGGGGACGGCCTCCGGTTGGCGGCGGTGGTGGTGGCGTGGTGCTATATGGCGTTTTCTCGTTTTGCACAAAAATCCCTAAGAGCCGAATCAGCTTAAGAATAGATTGTGAATGTTAACAAAGTCGACAAAAATACGGGGTGTTGTCCGTATTAGCAGTCATTTTCTGGCTCTGGAGAGCCTAAAATATATCCCTGTAAAGCATCGACGCCTATTTCCATCGCAAACTGGCGTAAAGGTTCGGATTCTATGCCTTCGGCAATGAAGCGTACATTCAAGCTTTCCCGTAAGCTCATTATGGCCATTAACACGGCTCGTTCTTGCGCATTTTTGGCTGCACCGGAGACAAAATCACCATCAATTTTAAGCCAATCTGCGGGCAGGGCGCGTAAATACCGTATAGACGCGGCCCCCGCGCCGACATCATCCAGACACAGAGAATGCCCACGTTCGCGCAGTATGTTAAGGAGGCGTACGACCGGAGGTAAATCCTCCAATTCCCATGTTTCCGTCAGCTCGAATAGGAGTTTTGAAGGGGCGGCCCGTAATTGGGAGAGGGCGGCAAATAAATTACATTCGAATGCAGGGTCTGTGAAGCTTGCACCGGATAAATTCACAGCAATTGCGGTTCTGTCAGGTGTTTTATTTAAAGCGCTTACGGCTTGTTTCAGCATGGAAATATCAAGATCGGAAATGGCACCGCTCATTTCTGCCGGACGTAAAATGCGCTCAAGACCGGTGTCGCTATCGAAGCGGACAAGCCACTCATGATGGAGTATTTTGTTGGAGTGGCTACACACAACCGGTTGGCGCATTACGGTGTAGCGCTTTTGCGAGATATGTGCGCGAAAGCCTTTTTCGGTCTTCGGGTCGGCGGCTGCTTTTGCACTGGCAATAACTTTAAGATCAGACATGCAGGGTCTATATCTTAATCTCCTAAAGATTTCGTTGCAATTTCCAATACATTGGCGGACGGCTTGCTGGCGAGGACGCGGGCCAGTTCGATCTTTATCAAGGATTGTCGAACCGGATCGAGTTTGTTCCATATGCCGAATATGCCAAGGAGGCGGGCTGCGACTTGCGGATTACGCCTATCCATCGCCAGTACGTTGTCAGTGAAGAAGCGGTAGCCCGACCCGTCAATATGGTGGAAACGCTCGGGATTGCTGGTCGCAAAACCGCCAATGAGGGCGCGGACCCGGTTGGGATTCCCCCCTCTATAGGCGGAATGGTGTGTCAGGGCTTCTATTTTACGCAATGCCGTGTCGCCCTGCATCATTGCGCAGGCCGCGAACCATTTGTCGATGACAAGCGGTGTGTTTTCCCATTTTGTGTAGAAATGCTGCAAGGCATCATCACTGTCCGCGCCGCCAAGGCGTACTAGTGCCAACAGCGCTGCCAATTCCTCGGTCATATTTGTGGCAGAGAGAAACTGGTTTTGGGCAAGTGTACGGACTTTCGGATTGGGTGTTTCGGTTAAAAACAGCAAACAGGTATTGCGTAAAGCCCGTCGTCCGGCTCCGAGCGCGTCAGGGGTAAATGGGGCGGGGGTTGATAATTCAGCATAGAGATTTTCGAATGCATCTGCGCCGGTTTCGCTGATCGCTCTGCGCAGGAGTTTGATGGCTTGGTGCACGGCGAGGGGGTCAGCGCCTTTACGTGATTGTGCCGATAGAGCCTGCAAGATGACCCCGTTTGCAGGCGGAGCGAGGGCGAGGGCTTTAAACCCCATATCCATATCCTTGTCTTCAACTATGGAGATAAGCGCATTGGTATATAATTGCATGGTTTGGTGATTTGTCGGCTGTGTTCCGGTTTCTATATTGCGGGTGAGAGCGGTGAGGATGTCGCGGGCCAGAGCTTGGGAGGCTTCCCAACGATTAAACAAATCCGGGTCGGCGCGCATCTGGATCAGAGCATCGCTCGGGCTTTGGTCATAGTCAACCGTGACGGGGGCTGAAAATCCCCGAAAGACCGAAAGTACGGGTTCGCGGACGATGTTTTCATAACGCACGGTATGTGCTGTGTCGTTAAAGGCGATAATCTGCTCCCCGAACGTTTGCCCGTTGCGTTCCAGAAGCCCCATTTTTATAGGCATTAATAATGGTTTTTTGCCGGGTTGTCCCGGGGTGGGGGCCGTTTTTTGTTTGAAGCTGATGTCAAAGGTTTTTGCCTTTGGATCATAGGCGGTTGTGATGTTTACGCTTGGTGTGCCGGCTTGCTCATACCAGAGCATGAATTGGGACAAATCATGGCCGCTGGCATGTTCGAAGCATTCGATAAACTGTTCGATTGTCGCGGCGGTTCCGTCAAGTGTCTTGAAATAGTGATCACATCCGTCGCGGAAGGTTGCTGCGCCGAGCAATGTTTTGAGCATGCGGATAAGCTCCGCCCCTTTTTCGTAAATTGTGGCCGTGTAGAAATTGTCGATCTTCATGTAACTGGCGGGGCGCACAGGATGGGACAGAGGGCCGGCATCTTCGGGAAATTGACGGGCGCGCAGGGCTTTGACGTCTTTGATGCGTTGCAGGGCAGCGCCTCTTTGATCGGCAGAAAATTCCTGATCACGGAATACGGTGAAGCCTTCTTTCAAACACAGCTGAAACCAGTCGCGGCAGGTAATGCGGTTGCCTGTCCAGTTGTGGAAATATTCGTGGGCAATGACGCTTTCGATCAACTCGAAATTCATATCTGTGGCGCTGGCTTCGTCGGCCAATAACAAAGACGAGTTGAAAATGTTTAGCCCTTTGTTTTCCATGGCGCCAAAATTGAAATCGCGCACCGCAACGATCATAAACCTGTCCAGATCATATTCACGGCCAAAGGCTTCTTCGTCCCATTTCATGGAGCGTTTTAGAGCGTCCATTGCATAAAGTGCGCGCGGGGCATCGCCCGGATCTACATAAATATCCAGCGGGATATCCCGCCCGCTCATGGTGATAAAATGATCGCTGACCGTGTCGAATTTACCGGCGACAAGGGCAAATAGATAACAGGGCTTTGGAAACGGGTCTTCCCATTTGGCGTAGTGGCGGCCTTCTGAAAGATCGCCTTCCTCTACGCAATTTCCGTTGGCTAACAGTGTCGGATAGAGCGCCTTATTGGCTTCTATGCGGACATTATATGTGGCCAACATATCGGGGCGGTCAGGAAAATAGGTGATTTTGCGAAAGCCTTCGGCTTCGCATTGGGTGCAAAACCGGCCGCCGGACACATAAAGCCCCATCAGGCTGGTGTTGGTGGCAGGGTTGCAACTTGTTTCAATTTCCAGGATGAATTGCTCCGGTAGGTTTTTGATCTCCAAACCGATTTTTGACTGTAGCATCTGGGATTTTGGCACGGTTTTGCCGTCAACTTTCAGGGAGATAAGCTTGATGTCTTCCCCGTTGAGATGCAGAGGGGATGAGGTCTCATTGGTGCGATGCATTTTCATGGTTGAGCGCACACGTGTTTCTTTGGGCTCCAGATTGAAATCCAGTGCAATTGTTTCGATTTTGAAATCTGGTGTTGTATAATCTTTCAAACGCGTGATGACTGGCATCTCTGTTTTCATGCGAAGCTCTCCATATAGGGGAATCATATTGCCGTGATACACGTGGATTACAAGCCCTGTAATTCTCTGTTCTGCATTTTTTAGTGTGTAATTTTCAGGTTTTAACAGAAAGGTAGGTTGCAGGCGCGGGTTTCCCGCTTTAAACCCTCCTTATGACAACGACCCTGAAAATCGCTTCGGCGCAGCTTAACCCTATCGTTGGGGATTTGGTGGCAAACCTGGCCAAGGCACGGGATTTTTATGCGCGGGCTTTGTCAGTGGGCGCGGATATTTTTGTGTTGCCGGAAACCTATATTATTGGCTATCCGCCCGAGGACTTACTGTTGAAGCCATCGGCCATACGCGCGTGTATGGCGCAGGTGAAAGCATTCGCCAAGTGCACTCAAAATGGCCCGGCCATAGTGTTTTCTACCCCTTGGTACGGGGACGGGACGGACGGAGTTGAGGGGCATCTCTATAGTGCCGTTCTGTTCATGCAGGCGGGCAAGATTACCGATATCCGATTCAAACATGATTTGCCTAATTATGGTGTGTTTGACGAAAAACGGGTGTTTAATGCGGGTCCATTGCCGGAACCAATTGTTTTTAAAGGTGTAAAAATCGGGTTGCCGATTTGCGAAGATATTTGGCATGACGGGGTGTGCGAATATTTGGCCCAAAAAGGCGCAGAACTTCTTATCACACCGAACGGGTCTCCGTGGCGGCGTAATGCCCATTGGCAACGCGAAACCGTTGCGCGTCAACGGATTAAAAATACAGGTTTGCCGATTATTTATGTCAATCAAGTTGGCGGGCAGGACGAGCTTGCATTTGATGGCTCGTCGTTCTCCCTCGATGCTGAGGGTGAATATGTGCAGACGTTGCCGACGTTTGAAGAAGCATTTGACGTTGCCGAGTGGGTAAAGAAAGACGGACATTGGGTTTGCCATTCGGCGACAATGGTAGAGCAACTTAAAGGGCCCGAAGCGGATTGGCGGGCTATGGCAACGGGGCTTGGCGACTATATTCACAAGAATGGATTTAAGCAGGTCGTGCTGGGCATGTCCGGTGGTATCGACAGCGCTATGGCGGCCTGTGTGTCTGTGGATGCGTTGGGGCCGGAAAATGTCTGGTGCGTTATGTTGCCATCCAAATATACATCCGATGACAGCCTTGAGGACGCGAAAGCGTGCGCGGGGGCTTTGGGGTGTACATATGATATTATTCCCATTGCAGATGCTGTCGGGGCTTTTAGTGGCATGTTGGCGCCAAAATTTGAAGGCTTGCAAGCGGATACGACAGAGGAAAATTTACAATCGCGCATTCGCGCCGTAACCTTGATGGCTCTGTCCAATAAATTCGGGCATATGCTGATCACGACCGGAAACAAGTCGGAAATGGCCGTGGGTTATGCAACCTTGTACGGGGATATGTGCGGTGGATATAACCCGTTGAAAGACCTGTATAAAACCGAAGTTTTTGCGTTGATGAAATGGCGTAATGCCAATAAGCCGGACTGGGTGAAGGGGGCGGATCACCCTATCCCGGAACGGATCATCACCAAGCCGCCGTCGGCGGAACTTCGCGAAGATCAGACGGATCAGGACAGCCTGCCGCCATATGAAATTCTGGATGATATTTTGCGCGGGCTTGTGGACGCGGAAATTTCTGTGGACGATTTGGTCAAACGCGGGCATACCCCCGAAACTGTGCAGCGTATTCAGCACCTTTTATATATCAATGAATATAAGCGTAATCAGGCCCCGCCCGGCGTGAAACTTGGCAATCAGGCTTTTGGCCGTGACCGCCGTTATCCATTGACCAACCGATACCGGGACCAAGTGTCCCAAACAGAAGAAGAATGACCATGAAACCTATTGTCAGATTTGCACCTTCACCGACCGGAAAACTTCATGTAGGGAATGTGCGCACGGCTCTTATCAACTGGTTGTTTGTGCGCGGAGAAGGCGGCACATTTATTTTGCGTATTGATGATACGGATGTAGGGCGTTCAACCAAGGCTTATGAAGACGGGTTGAAGGAAGATTTGAAATGGTTGGGCCTGAATTGGGATGAAAGCTTTAATCAGTCTGACCGGTTTGACCGTTATGACGCAGCGGCAGATAAGCTACGGGAACAGGGCCGGATATATCCGTGCTACGAGACGTCCGAGGAGTTGGATCGCCAACGTAAGATTTTGCGGTCCCAAGGTAAGCCACCTATTTATAATCGTGACGGTTTGAATTTGAGCGAGGCGCAGATTGCGGCCTATGAGGCTGAGGGGCGTACACCCCATTGGCGGTTCAAGCTTTCGGGCAAGGCGGTGGTTTGGGATGATGTGGTCCGTGGACGCCAGAGCATTGAAACGGGATCGATTTCCGACCCGGTTTTGATCCGTGCGGATGGGTCATATCTATACACGCTCCCGAGTGTTGTTGACGATATTGATGCCAAGATTACCCATATTATTCGCGGTGAAGACCATGTGACCAATTCCGGTGCCCAGATCGAAATTTTTGAAGCTCTGGGTGGCCCGGTTCCGGGCTTTGCCCATACGCCGTTGCTCGTTGGGAAAGATGGCAAAGGTCTGTCCAAACGTCTCGGGTCTTTATCTATGGATCAATTGCGAGAACAGGGGATTGAACCTTTGGCGATTTGTAGCCTGCTTGGTAAAATCGGGACTTCCGATCCGATTGAAGCGCGTCAGAGCCTTGAGCAATTGAAAGATGAATTTGCATTTTCTAAAATCGGGCGGGCACCCGCACGTTTTGACGAGGCCGAGCTTGATCTGCTCAATAGCCGCCTCCTGCATGACATGTCGTTTGAGGTGGTGGAAGCGCGCCTTAAGGCTCTTGATATTCCGGCTAGCGAAGATTTCTGGCATTTGGTGCGGGCCAATCTTGGCAAGTTTGAGGATGTGGTTGGCTGGTCAGCCGTTTTGCACACGTCTATGTCAGGGCAGATCGCGGATGAGGATAAAGAGTTTTGCGCCCGTGCGGCCGATTTATTGCCCGCGACATTAAACGCCGATACATGGTCTACATGGACAGGGGCTTTGAAGGAGGCAACTGGGCGCAAGGGCAAGTCTTTGTTTCTGCCGTTACGTATGGCGTTGACAGGGCGAGGACGTGGCCCGGAGATGGATAAATTGTTGCCATTACTTGGTGCGGATCATGCCAAGGCGAGACTTAAAGGCGAGGCCGGTTAATATCTGTTCACAAGATGTTGAATTGGCAAAACGGAATGTGAGCGCTAAGGCTAGGCTCTAAATATTCTAGGAGCGTTCTATGTCCACATCTTCATCTCATACTACATATCCGGCCACATATCCGGCAAAACTTCCTTTGACGCTCCTGATCATGCGGATCAGTATCGCTTTGTTTTTATTGCCGTGGGTGATCGAGAAATTCACCAACCCGGAAACGACTGCGAAAATATTTGCGCATTTCTATCATATAGAGAATCTGTCTGTATATGCATCCTATGGGGTCGGCGGCTTATGGGCGTTGCTTTGGCTGGCTTTTGTGAGCGGGTATAAAAAACGGTTCAGTTATGGGCTTGTCATGGGTTTGCATGGTCTTGGTACCATTTTCACATGGCGGCAGTTAATGCCGTTTCTGGAAACTCATAATCATTTGTTTCTGGCGGCTCTTCCGACTTTGGGGGCGATGATTGCACTCTACCTACTGCGCAGTTCTGACACGATGTTCAGCCTGAAGTAAGGACAAGTGCGGGAGTTGGTGACTGGTCATCCATCTTTTTGGGATGTGTCAAGATCAACGACCAGTCTAGGTTTTCGGCAGCAAGGGCATGGTATGCTGCCGCAGACAGCGTCGTCGTTATTGGGAAACTCGGGCTGTCATAAATTTTATACACGCATAAGTGTTAATAATCTACTAATAGTTGTATAAAGTAAAAATACCCCGTAAATACAATTTAAATTAGAATATTTAGACGTATAAGTCATTGTTCACGTCATTTGGGCCCGTATTATTTGGATTGCAGTTTTTGCATTTCATCACGTAGCCTTGCGGCTTCTTCAAATTCCAGATTTTCAGCAGCGACAAACATCTGTTTTTCCAGATTGGCAAGAACGGCCTGTAAGTTTTGCCCGATGAATTCTGCGCCGTCTTCAGCGACTTCGTCCAGAAACTTTTTCTTGATCAGGCCCGTTGGCGTATAGCGCTCGGCTTCGGCCTTGATACGGCCCGCTTCCTGACTGTCGCCGACAATATCGATCACGCCACGGGTAATTGTTGTGGGGGTGATGCCGTGTTTTTCATTATGTGCAGACTGGACAGCCCGCCGACGGGTGGTCTCGTCCATGGCACGTTGCATCGAACCGGTGATTTTATCCCCGTACAGCACCACATAGGCATCGACATTTCGCGCAGCCCGACCAATGGTTTGGATCATCGAGGTTTCGGATCGTAGAAAGCCTTCTTTATCCGCGTCGAGAATGCCAACAAAGGCGCATTCGGGAATGTCCAAGCCTTCACGCAACAAGTTGATGCCGATCAACACATCAAATACGCCAAGCCGTAAATCCCGGATAATATCGATGCGTTCCAGCGTATCAATATCCGAATGCATATAGCGAACGCGAATGCCTTGCTCATGCATATATTCGGTTAAATCCTCGGCCATTTTTTTTGTCAATGTGGTGACGAGGGACCGGTAGCCACGCTCTGTTGTCTTGCGGACTTCGGAGATCACATCATCGACCTGACTGGCGCCGTCTTTGGCGACGGGACGCACTTCGACGGGTGGATCGATCAGGCCTGTCGGGCGGATAATTTGCTCGGTAAATACGCCTTGGGTCTGGGCCATTTCCCAATTGCCCGGCGTGGCGGACACGCAGACGGTCTGGGGCCGCATTGCGTCCCATTCCTCGAATTTCAAAGGCCGGTTATCGATACAGGAGGGCAGACGAAACCCGTGTTCGGCCAAGGTGGTTTTCCGGCCCATATCCCCGCGTGACATGCCACCGATTTGCGGGACACTGACATGGCTCTCGTCACAAAACAGCAAGCAGTTATCGGGCAGGTACTCAAATAATGTCGGCGGCGGTTCGCCCGGACTTCGGCCTGTCAGATAGCGTGAATAGTTTTCAATGCCGGAGCAATGTCCCGCCGCCGCAATCATCTCCAGATCAAACTCGGTGCGTTGGGACAGGCGTTGGGCTTCCAGTAATTTACCTTCGGATTCGAACACGGCCAGTTGTTTGATTAAATCTTGTTTGATTTGTTTGGCCGCCGTTTGCAGGGTTGGGCGCGGGGTGACATAATGGGAGTTGGCGTAGATACGCACGTTTTCCAATTTGGTTTGGGTCTTGCCGGTCAGTGGATCAAAGGCGGTAATCGTATCAATCTCGTCCCCGAAAAAATCTATCCGCCAAGCCTGATCGTCCAGATGGGCCGGGAAGACTTCAATCGTATCTCCGCGCACGCGAAATGTGCCGCGACTAAAGGCAATATCATTGCGCGTGTATTGCATGGTGACCAGGTTTTCCATCAATTTACGCGGGTCAAGGGCATCGCCTGTGCGCACATCTGTGGTCATTTCCGTATAGGTTTCCACCGAGCCAATGCCGTAAATACACGAGACCGAGGCGACAATAATCACATCGTCACGTTCCAGAATAGCGCGAGTGGCGGCATGGCGCATCCGGTCAATTTGTTCATTTACGCTGCTGTCTTTCTCGATGAATGTATCGGTGCGGGCCACATAGGCTTCGGGTTGATAATAATCATAATAAGAGACGAAATACTCAACCGCATTATCGGGGAAGAAGGCTTTGAACTCCCCGTACAACTGGGCCGCGAGGGTTTTGTTGGGGGCGAGGATCAGGGCAGGGCGCTGGGTTTGCTCGATGATCTTCGCCATGGTAAATGTCTTGCCCGAACCGGTGACGCCCAGCAAAACCTGATCGCGTTCGCCGTCGTCCAACCCTTCGCATAATTCCTTGATCGCAGCCGGTTGATCCCCCTTGGGGTCGAACTCGGACACTAGCCGAAACGTCTTGCCACCGTCCATCTTTTCGGGGCGATTGGGCCTATGGGGAACCCACGCAGACTGCACCGCCGTAAAGGCTGCGGACGCTTCGTTCATTTCGGAAGAATTGGACATAGAGCTAAGATAGTCATCAATCGGCAGATTGCAACAAAAAGAGAACACCTCCTGACATGCTTTGTCATGCCGTTGATTTCGACAACTTGTAATTTTGTACTCGCTGACTATAGTTAAACCAGAAGGGGTAGGTGTATGCTATTTTTGTCGGGTACATTAATGGCAACGGGCACAAATATTCTCAGTTGGGCCATTATAAAAACCGGCAGTATTCCTGTGCGTAAAGCCCATGAAGTTTTTCTCGCCCGTCTGCGCGAAGGTCAGCTCGACCCTAACCATGATGTAGAACGGGCAATATTACGGGCCCATTACGGGGCTTTGCAATTCCTTGTGGCTGAGGCTGTGCAGATACATGAATGGGGCGAAGGGGAGCCGGGGGTGCACAATGCCCGCCTGTTTTTGACCGCCCAACTCAAGGCAGTAAATGCGAAAAATATTGAGGCTCTGACAGCGTCCTTGGCAAAGGACTGGAAAGGGCTGGTGCCAGCCACGTTTGAGGGCGCGGATATAAGTGTGCCAGAAACCCATGTGGATGCCGCCCTTGCGGAGTTGTTGGGGGTAGAAGGATGGGACGAAAACGAAAAACAAATCCTCACCCACCTGGCTTATGATAAGACTAAAGGCTGGGTGTTAGCTTTTTCCGCCCATATCCGTCACGAATTGAAAGAAAATAAAGAGTTCAGAGCCATCTACACCGCCGAAGTTTTAAATATACATACGATAAAACTGGACGCGCTTCTGGAGGCGTTGCCTCGTCTGGACGAGATTGCGCGTGATGTGAAAGAGGTGAAGGAGATTACCGCTGATACCAATTTCGAGGTGAAAAAGATTAAGGCAATGCTCACATCGATAATGGCTGCCAATCATTATACGAATAAAGTTGGTCATCAATATCCTGACTATCTTGCGACGGCTTTACAGAATCTGAATATCCCCGAAGAGCGTTGGGAGGCAGAAATTTTGGATGCCTTGGAGCGATTTGTTCAAGGCATGGAACAGCTTAAACGACACACTAATTTACCGGCGGATATGGAAGCCAAACGGGCCGAGGCTTTTGCATTGTTTAAGCAAGCCAAATTGGATGAAGGTGAAGCTATACTGGAAGGTTTGGAAGTGGCCATAACCGAGCGTTTCGAAGCCACAGCGCGGGATAGGGCCCGTATCCTTGTTGATCGCGTTCCATTTGCTGCGGCACGGTTCGATTTTGACAAGGTCATGGACCTCTATGAACGAGCCGCCCAAACCGTACTTTCCATAGACCGTGATCAGGCGGTAAATTGGCTGTGGAAGGCGGCAAGTATTGGGTATAGTCGTGGAGAGATTTCTGGATATAGGCGGTTTTTGGATGAAGCGGGCAAGCTATATCAACAGGCCCTCACTTATGTGTCTGCCTCTGATGGTCGTGCACTGCCTAATCAAGGCGAGACGTGGGGCGCATTGAAAAACAATCTCGGACTTGTCTATGCGACCCTTGGGGAACGCGGTGATGATGCCGCTCTTGCGAAGGTGATTAAGGCCTATGAAGATGCGCTTAAAGAGTGGCGCCGTGATAAGCTGCCACTGCAATGGGCCACGACCAAAAATAATCTCGGGAGTGCCTATGTGGCTCTTGGCGCGCGCGGTGAAGAGGGGGCTCTTGAGAAGGCGATTTTGGCCTTTGAAGATGCGCTTGAAGAGCGGACCCGTGATAAGGTGCCACTGCAATGGGCCACAACCAAAAACAATCTCGGGAGTGCCTATGCGATCCTTGGGGAGCGTGGTGAGGAGGGAGTTTTTGAGAAGGCGATTTTGGCCTTTGAAGACGCGCTTGAAGAGCGGACCCGTGACAAGGTACCACTGGATTGGGCCACAACCAAAAACAATCTCGGGAATGCCTATGCGCTCCTTGGGGAGCGCGGTGAGGAGGGAGTTTTTGAGAAGGCGATTTTGGCCTTTGAAGATGCGCTTGAAGAGCGGACCCGTGACAAGGTACCACTGGATTGGGCCGCAACCAAAAACAATCTCGGGAATGTCTATCTGGTCCTTGGCGCGCGCGGTGAAGAGGGGGCTCTTGAGCAGGCGATTTTGGCCTTTGAAGATGCGCTTGAAGAGAGGATCTGTGATAAAGTGCCACTGGACTGGGCCATGACCATGGCAAATATGGGAAGGGTGCTTTGGGGGAAAGGTGATTTTGAGGCGGCGAAAAAATGTCTTCGAGGGGCGTTAGGGGTGTTTCGGGAATTGGAGGCATCTTATTATGTTGAACATGTGGGAACCACTATGCGTGGGTTTGGGCTTGATCCGGATGTTCAGTGATGTGTGGGTGGCTGGTGTTGTGGAGGGATGTGTGTTAGACGGGTGTCGGGGGAAAAGTAAAAATGTTTCATGTGAAACATTTTGGATTTTGTTGCGAAATGTGTGCGTAGGAGCCTCTCTATGATGGCCTTATATCGAGCCAGATACCAGATTAGGAAATATATCAGGTTTTTGATCCTGTTTTTTTGGGGTTGTGCCTTTTTGTCTGTACCCGCCTTTGCCAATAATGATGAAGAGGTTTTATCGGGCGAAGGCATGCGTTTTGGGCGGCTTGTGGATGGTCAATATACGCTGACCACATCCGTTAACGGGGTGGGGCCGCTTGTCTTTATGGTGGATACGGGGGCGTCGCGCACAAGTATATTTGAAAGTACACGGCGAAGGCTGGGCATTGAAAAACATGCGACTGTGCGAAAAAATGTTAGCGGCATGACCCGGTCTGAAATTCGTCCTGTTGTCCATTTGGACAGTCTGAAATTTGCGGGTCAAGAGATCACAAATCATGTGGCGATTGTATTGGACGACTGGTATGGGCCGGTCGAATCAAAGGATTTGGTTGACGGCATTCTTGGTATGGATGTGTTGGCAGGTTTAGTCCTGTCTTTTGAACACGAAACGGATAAGCGCCGGAATGTTGACCACAAGACGGGTAAAATTAGTATTTTGAAGTCGGGGCATTTACGGGCTCGAAAATATCGGCGCTGGACGAAAATCAAGCTGATTGCCAATCCTTATCCCGATGCGGAATTTGGTTTGATTTTTACCAATACACTTATCGGGGGGCTTCATATTCCGACCCTGTTTGATACGGGGGCAAGTTTCACTGCGATTAGCTGGGATATTGTGGAGAGTACCAAACTTGGCAAAGAGAAGAGACGGCTTCGCGAAGAGTGGGTTGTTCAGGGGGCTGTGGGAGAGTTTAAGCCGCGCATACGGGTTATTTTGAAAGAGTTGGTTATTGGCGGCGTTGCGTTGAAAAAACACGAGCTTTTGGTGATGAATTTCGACAACCTCCCGCTCTCTCATTACGGAAAATACCCGCTGGTGATTACGGGGGTGGATTTTCTGGGCGAGCATGATTTTGTTCTTGATCTGGACCATGGGCGTCTCGTTTTGGATGTGAAGCCAAAGAAAAGACCCAATACCCACTTTGATTCAATAGGGGTTTTCCCCAGCTCCCGTTTGCCGCTTTGAGCTGTCGACTAAGATAGCGACAATTGTTACTCTTCAGGGTATCGGGAAGGGTATAAATTATTTTTTATATTTCTCCACGAAGTGATCGATTTTACCAAAGATGGATTGGCCTTTTTTGTCCTGCATTTCAATGCCAACCCGGTCTCCGAATTTCATGAAATTGGTGGAGGGTTTACCGTTGGCAATGGTTTCGATCATGCGAATTTCTGCGATGCAGGAATAGCCGAGACCTCCGTCTTCGATTTTCTTTCCGGCGCCGCCATCTTTGTCTTGATTGGATACGGTGCCCGAACCGATGATTGTGCCGGCACAGAGCTTGCGGGTTTTAGCGGCATGGGCGACCAATTTTGAAAAGTTGAAAGTCATATCAACGCCGGCATTGGTTTTGCCAAACGGTTTTTCATTGTAGTCTACCAATAGTGGGAGATGTACTTTTGAGCCTTTCCATGCGCTTCCCAATTCGTCCGGTGTGACCGCGACAGGGGAGAAAGCGCTGGAGGGTTTACCGTGGAAAAAACCGAAGCCTTTTTGAAGCTCATTAGGGATGAGTGCGCGCAAGGATACGTCATCAACCAACATGAGGAGTTTGATATGGTCTTTGGCTTTGCGCTCGGAAACGGCCATGGGTACGTCATCGGTGATGACACAGACTTCGGCTTCAAAGTCGATGCCGTAGTCTTCGCTTTCTACTACAATCGGGTCGCGAGGGCCGATAAATGTGTCTGATCCGCCTTGATACATTAGGGGGTCGGAATAGAAGCTTTCAGGGACTTCGGCGCCTCTGGCTTTGCGGACGAGTTCCACATGATTGATATAGGCTGATCCATCGGCCCACTGATAGGCGCGGGGGAGAGGGGAGGCACAGACTTCGGGTAGAAAGGTAAAATAGTCACCTTCGCCCTTGTTTAAGCGCTCGTATTGAACCTCGAGAAGGGGGGCGACGACGGCCCAATTATCCAGCGCATATTGCATTGTGGCGGCAATTTCTCCCGCATCGACAGCGGTTTTTAAATCGCGGCTAACAATAACCAGGTGGCCGTCCCGACCATGTTTTAATGAGGCGAGTTTCATTTGATTTCCTTTTCTTTTCTTTCACTTGTAGCTGAATATTGGCTCTGTCAAACAGAGGTCTCTTCAGCGATTTTTTCGTGTAGCCAAGCCGCATGGCGAGGAGCTTTTTTGGTGCGTGACCATTCTTCCAACATGTCGGGGGCGACAGATTTTAGCTGGGCCATTTGCTCTGGCGTGCCAATGTCTGCGGCCAGTTCGAGCCGGTGCCCGTTGGGGTCAAAGAAGTAGATGGACTGGAAAATTCCGTGGTGGGTCGGGCCTAATACAGCTATGCCGTTCTCCTCCAAATGTTGTTTGGCAGCGAGGAGAGCCTCCATGCTTTCGACACGCATGGCAATGTGTTGTACCCATTTCGGAGTGTTGCGGTCTCTATCCATTTTTGGTTGCCCTGGCAGTTCGAAAAAGGCCAGTACATTATTATTTCCAGCGTCCAGAAAAATGTGCATATAGGGATCAGGTTCACCGGTTGAAGGCACCTGATCTTCCGCAATGGCAAGCTGGAAATCCATGCCGAGAATATCACGGTAAAATTCGACGGTTTCTTTTGCGTCATTGCAGCGATAGGCAACATGGTGAAAACCGTTCGGGATTTGTTTGGTCATTATATCCTCCTGTGTGTTCCGCTGTACAATATAGATGTTGCATAAACAAGTTGCTTATGCAACTATAATTTATGAACTTCGATCTTGATAAGTTTTTGCCTTACCGTTTGTCGCTTGCGACCAATACATTGTCTCAGGCTTTGGCCAAGGACTATGCGGCATTTGATATTACGCGCACCCAATGGCGTGTTCTTGCTGTGTTAGGTGCCGGGTTAGAGGGTGAACAGGATTGGACGGCAGGGGCGATTGCCCACAAAACTATGATGGATAAAACCACATTAAGCCGCGCCATAAAAAACCTGATCGAGCGAGGTCTTGTAAAGCGCAAGGCGGCTCAGGATGATGGCCGTGCGTCGCCACTTGCATTGACCGCAAAGGGCCGTAAACTGTTTGAAAAAATAGTACCTATTGCGCTTGCCCATGAAGAACGGATTGTGGGTAATATCTCAAATGATGATCTGAAAACACTTGAACGCATACTTGGTGCATTGTTGGTACACGACTAATTGCAGGAGAAAGTATGGGCCCGCTACACGGCATAAAGGTTTTGGATATGAGCCGGGTTTTGGCGGGGCCTTGGGCGGGTCAGGTTTTGGCCGATATGGGCGCGGATGTTATTAAGGTGGAGCGCCGCGAATTTGGTGACGATACACGTGCATGGGGGCCTCCATTCCTGAAAGATGCGCGCGGGGATGTGACAACCGATTCTGCTTATTACAGTTCTACTAACCGGGGCAAGCGGTCAATCTGTGTGGATTTTAGAACCGATGCAGGGCGCGAAATTATACGCAAGCTATTGGCCGATACAGATATTTTACTGGAAAATTATAAGGTTGGTGATTTGGCCAAACACGGACTGGATTATGAAAGCCTGCGAAATGAATTCCCAAGGTTGATTTATGCGTCGATTACGGGATTTGGACAGACTGGCCCATATAAAAACCTGCCGGGGTATGATTTTATTATACAGGGCATGGCGGGCTTGATGAGTGTGACAGGCACGCCTGAAAGTGGTCCCTTGCGTACAGGCGTTGCGACGTCTGATCTGTTTGCAGGGCTATATACCAGCATTGCCGTGTTGGGAGCTTTGCATCACAGGGACCGCACGGGTGAGGGGCAGGCGATTGATATGGCTTTGTTGGATACGGCTGTGGCGGCAATGGCCAATCAAGGACAGAACTATCTGGTTTCGGATAAGGTGCCGCAATTGGTCGGCAATACCCATCCAAATTTGTGTCCGTATCAAGTGTTTGAGGTGCAAAATGGACATATTATTGTAGCCGTTGGCAATGATGCCCAGTTTGGTCGGTTTTGCGATGTTTTGGGCCAGAGCGAGAGGAAGGTACCGTGGGCCGATGATCCCAAGTATAAAACCAGTGCGGCTCGGGTGGAGAATAGAGACACGTTAATTCCGCGCATTGCAGAGTTGATGCGTCTGCGCACGGGCGAGGATTGGTTGGCGCAACTTAACGCCGTTTCCGTACCGTGTGGCCCGATCAATGATATGCAGGCCGTGTTTGACGACCCTCAAATACAGGCCCGCGAGTTGGTTATGCAGTTGGATCATCCGGTGTTTGGGTCTGTGCCGCAGGTGCGCTCTCCGATTAAATACTCCAAAACGCCCCAGACGTATGATCGGGCGCCGCCGCGATTGGGGGAGCATACGGACGAAATTCTCCATGAATTGGGCTATGGAGCGGGCCGAATTGCTGGGCTGAAAGATGAAAAGATCGTGTAATTAGGGCTAGCCTTTGGGCTGCTTTGCCTCTAAAGGGGGCGCAACACGAATTTTAACGGTTTCCGATTATGACTAATTCTATTGAAACGCTACGTAATGTGGCGATTGTGGCCCATGTTGACCATGGTAAAACAACACTTGTTGATCAAATTTTACGCCAATCCGGCACTCTGGTTGAACGCGGCAATCAAGCTGTGCGGGTGATGGATTCTGGCGATATTGAAAAAGAACGCGGCATTACCATTTTGGCGAAGAATACAGCCATCACATGGAAGGATGATAAGGATACCGACTGGCGTATCAATATTGTCGACACACCGGGACATGCGGACTTTGGCGGTGAGGTCGAGCGGGTTTTATCTATGGTCGATAGTGTGGTGCTTTTGGTGGACGCGGTCGAAGGGCCGATGCCGCAAACTACATTTGTGACCAAGAAAGCTTTGGCACAAGGCTTGCGGGTCATCGTTGTGATTAATAAAGTTGACCGTATGGGTGCGCGTCCGGATTGGGCCGTTGACCAGACATTTGATTTGCTAGATCGTCTCGGCGCAACCGATGAGCAACTTGATTTCCCTGTCGTATTTGCCTCTGCCATTAATGGTTGGGCGAGTTATGAGAGTGGCAATGTTGGCACAGATATGAAACCGTTGTTCGAAACAATTGTTAAATATGTACCTGTTCCCGATGTTGATCCTGATGGGCCGTTGCAATTGCAAATCAGTGCGCTGGATTATAGTTCCTATACAGGTGTGATCGGAATTGGCCGGGTTGTGCGCGGTACGCTTCGTCGTAACCAGCAAGTTGTTGTTATCTCTCCTGATGATAGCACACGTAAAGCAAAAGTGTTGCAGCCGTTCGGATTTATGGGACTTGATCGGGTCGAGTTGAATGCGATTTCTGCTGGCGATATTGCCTGCTTTACCGGTATTGATAAATTGGGGATTTCAGATGTGATCTGTGATCCTGAAAAGGTTGAGAACCTGCCGCCTCTGTCTGTGGACGAGCCTACGATCTCTATGACATTTCAGGTCAATGACAGCCCGTTTGCGGGTCGCGAAGGTAAATATGTGACCTCTCGCAATATCAATGACCGGCTTGAAAAAGAACTGATTCATAATGTGGCGCTTCGGGTCGAGCAACTTGATGATCCGGATAAGTTTCGGGTGTCTGGTCGGGGCGAGCTTCATTTGTCGATCCTGATCGAGAACATGCGCCGTGAAGGCTATGAGGTGGCGATTTGTCGTCCGCAAGTGATCAACAAAACGATTGATGATGTGCTGTGCGAACCTTGGGAAACACTGACCATTGATGTGGAGACCGAGCATCAGGGTACGATCATGGAAAAGCTTGGATCCCGTAAAGGTAATCTACAAAATATGGTGCCGGATGGTAAGGGACGTGTGCGTCTTGATTACGAAATTCCGACCCGTGGTTTGATTGGCTTTCGTTCAGAGTTTTTAACCAGCACGTCAGGTACCGGCCTGATGTATCATAACTTTGACCGGTACGCTCCGCGCGTACAGGCCGGTATTGGCCGTCGGAGTAAAGGGGTTCTGATCTCTAAAGGGACGGGTAAGGCGGTTGCCTTTGCTCTGTTTAATCTGCAATCGCACGGCAAAATGTTCGTGGGTCACCAAACGGAAGTTTATGAAGGCATGGTGATTGGTATTCACACGCGTGAAAACGATTTGGTTGTGAACCCGCTTAAAGGCAAGCAGCTTACAAATATCCGCGCCTCAGGTACGGATGAGGCGGTTGTGCTGACCACACCTATCCCGACGACGCTTGAATATGCGCTCGAATTTATCAATGATGATGAATTGGTTGAAGTGACACCTGAAAACATCCGTATTCGCAAGCGCTATCTGCTTGAGCACGAACGCAAGAAAGCTTCGCGTAAATCTGATGGTGTCCTTTAAGGCGCTGTTGATTTTATAGATATTTTAAAAATGGGTCATGCGCATGCGTGACCCATTTTTGTATGTGGATCAGGTTAAGCGTGCGCTTTGGTCATCAAAATCATGACGGCGGTGCCCATAAGAAGCAGGCCCATAATGATGTTGAGGGTTTTGGCGGATTGTCCCGAAGACATCAGGCGGTTTAAAGTGCTACCCGCGACGGCCCAAGTGGTTGCGGACAGCAGGCCGAAGATTAGGAATGTGCCGCAAATGAGGGCGGTGCGTAGGGCAATGTTCTCAGAGATGCCGACATAAGCGCCAGCAAGTGCGACCGCCATGATAAGGGCTTTGGGGTTTATCCATTGAAACAGGGCGGCTTCGTAGAATTTAAACGGGCGGGCGCGGGCAGGTTTTTGTTTTTTGCTCTCTGTGCCCTGCGTGCTGTGTGTTTTGAAAGCGGCTTGCAGGAATTTAAACCCAAGCCATGCGAGCCATGCGGCCCCGACAATTTTCACAACGGTCAATAGCCACGGGAGCTTTGACAAAACCACATCAAGTCCGAAAATGGCGGCGAGCATAAGGATGTTAAAACCGATAAATACGCCGCAAATGTGTGGAATCGTGCGTTTAAGCCCAAACATGGCGCCCGAGGACATGAGCAAAAGATTGTTGGGGCCAGGGGTCATGCTGGCAAGAAATGCGATCCCGACGAAACTCGTGAAAAGGGTTGTGTCCATATGGGTTAATCTCGGGGCATGACTTTGAAGGGCGGGCGGACATAGCCCCATAGGCTGGAGGCGGATTTAATTAAATCCGATTCGTCTGCATGATATTCTTTGTCTGATATGGAAATGGCCAGCATGGCGTCATACATGGCCTCAATCAGGGGGTCATTGTCCTTATAGCGCGTGAGCGATTTTAAAATGAACGTGTTTTTCTTGTGGCCCTGAACGGCCTCTTTAATTAGAGCCTCGTTTCGGGTGAACCAGTTTTTGATTTTTTCATGGGTGATTTGTTCCTTATAGCCAGCCAAAACCAGTAGGCCTTCAGCTTGTAAAACAAACTCCAGCATTTCCGGATCGCGCACCTTGTTGTCAATAATGACGGCAAGTGCGAGGGGGGTTAGAAGTTCATCAACGCTGAAATCATGTTGCTTAGATACGGTTTTGTCGAAATTAGATGTCATGGGGAAATATCCATTTTTGTAATGTGCCACAGATAGCCTACCTCAAAAGATGCAGGCTCACTGTTCATATATAAATTAGGATGTGGGGGAAAATCAAGTTATACTGACGTTTGTCAGAAAAATAAATGGAGATGAAAATGATTGGTTATCAAATGGTAGGGTCAAATAAATTTGATGAGGCTGCGGCTTTTTATGATGCCCTGTTGGGTGAATTAGGGGCTGCGCGCATGATGGAAGACGAGGGTAAGTTTATTGCCTGGGCCGTTGCTCCTGGACAACCGGCATTTTCAATTTGTCGTCCTCATGACGGTGGTGACGCCAGTGTGGGCAATGGGTCTATGACGGCTCTCGGTGTTGCGGATAAAGGCACGGTTGATAAAATATACGCCAAAGCGCTTGAACTTGGCGCCAGTTGCGAAGGGCCGGCTGGCCCACGTGGAGACAGCGGATTTTATGCTGGGTATTTCCGTGATCTTGACGGGAACAAGCTCAATGTGTTCTGTATGGCTGGGTAGAACCTAACTGCATTGTCATTTTTGCTTTTGCGCCAATTGGTCTAGGCTTGGCCTATTCCAATTTAGCGGAGGTGTTTGTTATGAAAACCATTCTTTATTCTGTGTGTGCGGGCCTTGTTTTAAGCGCGTGCGCGACGGGGCCAACGGCCTATGGGCCGGCGCAAGGCCGTGGGCTTGGTTTCGGGACGCAGCAAATCGAGCAAGACCGGTTTCAGGTGAATTTTACCGGACGTTCCGCTGATGAGGCGCGCAATTTAGCCCTTCTACGCGCTGCCGAAGTGACATTGGAACAGGGCTATGACTATTTCCGCGTGATCGGGAGCGATGTGTATCATGATGAACCGCGCCGTTCGCCAGTGTCTACAACAGTTGGTGTGGGCTTTGGGGGCCATAGCGGGTATCGTCATGGGTATCGTGGGCGGCACAGGGGGGGCTCGTATTCCAATGTGGGTCTGGCGATTAATATAAATGACGTTGCGCGCGCACTGGAAGGCCCCAAAGTCACGTCAGGCATGGAAATCCTTCTCGGAAAAGGAGAGGTTCAGCCAGCTTATGATGTTTATGACGCACGTGAAATTATGGACAATTTGGGCCCACAGGTTTTCACAGATTAGAGTTTTGAGCTTAATCTAGGCAGTATTGTTCACCCGTCTTGGCAATTTTGTAGCCGGCTTTTTCAATATCTGTAAAGGCCTTGGTGTTTTTATCATGTGTCGGGTTTGAGTGGTTGAGGTGAATGAAACGCACTTTTGCCCGATCCGCAACGGAGAGCGTACGAAGTCGTTCCATGGTTTCTACCATGGTTGGATGCGGAATTTCACTCATATCCCGGCCCGGAAGTTCATCCCCGTTATAAAAAGTCGCATCCAAAAACAGCAGATCATTTTGGGCGACCACGTCTTCCAGTTTTGTGCCCATAGCGTCCCAATCTTGCCACGCATCAATATCGGGGAGGTAAATCGCGGATTTTCCGGGGCCTGTGATCTGATAACCCACAGTTTCCGTATATTCGCCCCTGTGCGGGACGAGAAACGGGGTTACGCTTATGCGTGGGTTTATGGTCACTGGGCGTTGATCGGCCAAGGGCTTGATGCTGATATTGTTAAGGGCGACCAATTGGCTCCACGGGCCGTTATTTTCTAAAAACGAGGCCATTTTCGGCATTGCGAAGACAGGCATGTTATCTGCCCCCATCGCTTCGCGTCCAAGTTGGGCGAGGCCGAGATAATGGCCCATATGCCCATGGGTCAGGAAAATACCGTCAAGGCGAAACCCGCCCGCTCCACTAAATTGATCCAATGCGTAAAGCTGGGCTTTAATATCGGGTGTGGCATCGAATAAATAGCGGCTATTGTCTGTGTTGTCTGCGACCGCGATAGAACTGGCCGGGATGATTTGTTCAGAGTTCCGCCAGGCTGTGTCGATATGGTGACCGATTTGAGGCTTGCCTGCATCTTGTGCCGTGCCGAGTACGTAGATATTGACATTACAGGTATTAACGCTGTTTGTAGGGGTGTTTTGCTGGCAAGCCGTCAGGCCGAGAACAGCGCTAAAACTGAGCGTAAGTATCGGAGAGGTTAAAATTTTCAACATGGTCAATATACCTTAACGATTAATATGCCTAAACGCTTTTCCTCGGAGTGTTCATTTGATATAGCATTCAAAACATGTGAGGGAAATCTATGTTATCTTTGTTTGAAATAGCGGCTATGATGCTGGCTTTATCGGCGTTGTTTGGCTGGGTCAATCACGCATTTATAAAATTGCCCCATACTATAGGATTGCTGATTATGGCCTTGGGCACGTCTATCGTGCTTTTGGTGCTGGAAGTGGTATTCCCCGGTTTGGGCTTGACGGATACCTTTACCCAAGCCGTGGGCCAAATTGATTTTAATGCGACCGTTATGAACGGCATGTTGGCTTTCTTGCTGTTTGCAGGGGCTTTGCATGTGGATATGGCGTTTTTGAAATCAAGGCGCTGGGCCATTGGTCTTATGGCGACACTGGGTGTGCTGATGTCCACTGTGATTGTCGGGAGCGGGTTTTACGTGCTTGCGCAGGTGTTTGGTGTGGAACTTCCCTTTATCTGGGCACTTGTTTTCGGCGCACTGATTAGTCCAACCGATCCGGTTGCGGTCATGAGCATACTAAAGACGGTCAATATGCCGCCACAACTCGAAGCCAAAATTGCTGGCGAAAGCCTGTTTAATGACGGGGTTGGTGTCGTTGTTTTCACGATTGTTTTGGCGGTGGCGTACGGAAGTGGGCACGGGGGCGGACATGTGGATGCGGCCCATATTGCAGAGCTGTTTTTTGTAGAAGCTGGCGGTGGGGCTGTTCTTGGCCTCATTACGGGCTGGCTGGCCTATAAAGCTATGGCCATGATTGATGAACATGCAATTGAAATCCTCATTACATTGGGCATTGTTGCGGGCACATATGCGCTTGCACAAAGATTACATTTGTCCGGTCCTATATCCGTGGTGATTGCGGGCTTGTTGATTGGCAATAAGGGGGCGGAATTTGCCATGAGCGAGAAAACCCGTACCTATTTATTCGGGTTTTGGGAACTGATTGACGAAATTTTGAACTCGGTGCTTTTCCTGCTGATCGGGTTGGAAATTCTAATTCTTAGCTCTTCAATGAACAGCAAATTCGCATTTATTGTGCTTTTTTCCATTCCGCTTGTTTTGCTGGCGCGGTTTATTTCGGTTCTGATCCCGATGAAATTTTTAGGCATTTTCAGTAGTTTCACCAAAGGGGCTATTCCGGTGCTGACATGGGGGGGGATTCGCGGCGGTATTTCAGTGGCGCTTGCGCTGTCCATGCCGGATGTGCCGGAAAAGCCGATCATTTTATCCGCGACCTATGGTGTGGTTATTTTCTCTATTATTGTTCAGGGGCTAAGCATGAAAAAACTTGTTCAACGCGTTGTAGATCCAAAATTGTTGTGATCTAGAGAACGGGGCAAAAAATGAGTCGCATAATTATTATTATTAGCCTGTTGAGCGTCGGTTTCTTCTCGATTGCGGGCGGGTTGCACTTTCTTGACCGGCGCAAGCACCATGTTCTGGTGATCGGGGCGGGATCAGAAGGCGGCGAGGCTTATGCGATGGCCAGCGCGATTGCGAGACTTGCAGAAAAATATGACCCTTTGATCGATATTATCGTCGCAGAAACTGGAGGCTCGGGTCAAAATAATCGCATGTTGCAGCAAAATCTTTTGCAGTTGGCAACCATTCAGGCGGATACGAAAGCCGGGCCGGATACACGGCTGATTACCATGTTGTACCCGGATGCTTATCAGGTTTTGGTGCGCGAAGGTGTGGGTATAAATTCCATATCCGATCTGAAGGGCAAGACCATGGCTTTGCCGAGTAAATCAAGTGGGCAGTACCGGTCATTTTTCTTTCTGGCAGAACATTACGGTTTGTCAGCGCAAGACATTAATGTGGTGACCATGTCCTCGAAAGCGTCTGAATGGGCTTTGTCGCAGGGGGCTGTGGATGGGGTGTTCAGGGTGCGTGCACCGGGGAATATGGCTCTGCGCAATATGATTGAAAAGGGCGGGGTGAAATTACTGCCTATTTATCATTCAGAAGCTTTGCGGCTGGATCAGCCTGCTATTCGCGAAGGTGAAATTCCGGCAGGATCCTATCAGGGATTTCCGGCGGTCCCGGCTGTGGATTTGCCGAGCCCTACGGTTCAGCGCCTGCTGGTCAGCACAAAAAATGTAGATAAGGACTTGATAGAGCGGGTCACACGATTGATTTATGAAAATCGGCGTGAGCTCTCCGATTTTTCTCCGCTCGCGGGTTTTCTTGCCGACCCGTCTGATCTGGGCCAATCGGCTTTGCCTATCCACGCTGGGGCTTCAAAATATTATGAACGGGACAACCCATCATTCCTGCAAGAGAATGTTGAAATTTTCGCGTTTTATGTGACGATTTTGGCTGGTCTGGTGTCGCTTTTATTTCAACTCAATAACCGTAAAATGAAGGGTCGGGTTGATGCTTATAACCGGGAATTGATCGAGATTTACAATAGCGCGATTCTTGATGAGGCCCCTGTCAGGGGGCATTACCGGAATTTGATGATGGATGTGTTTGCACGGGTTTTGAAAGATTCCGAGCAGGGTAATCTCAGTGCGACAGGGTTCGAGTTTTTATCCTTTGCGTGGGACGAACTTAATGATGCCATTATCGATATTGTGGACGAGCGTCATACACGGCGAGGGACGCGAAAGGGAAAGGGGAAGAGAATATGAACCTTAAACCCATAATTTTGGAAGACCCGATTGCCAATGTTTTGCGCTCGAAAGCGTTCAATAAACGCCTAATGGCCCTGATGTCGGTGCTCACGGTTTTGTCCCTGTTGGTCGTAAGTGTCTATTTTTACGGCGTGTTCAAAGACGAAGAACGGGCGATTGAAAGCAGGCTTGAGACGGTGACAGAACTTCGCAGGGCGGCGATTAGCCGGTTTATGACGTCACAAGATCAGGAAACGCGGTTGTGGGCTGCACATGAAAGTATCCATGCAACTGCGGAGGCGCTTTTTGAATGTTGGGCACGGCTTGACGGGCAAGAGCGGCAGGATATTCGGCGGCTTTACGCAAGGGGTGGGGAAGGTTTGCAGGCTGACTTGCAAACTGGTTCTGACGCCGTGCAGGCGTACAAAAAAATGCATGCGCGTGCGCATAAAGTGTTGAAAGCTTTTAAGGAACACCATGAATATTATGACGTGTTTTTGTTTAACGCGGATGGTGATCTGGTTTATTCCGTCGAGAAAGAGGATGATTTTGGTTTGAATTTTTCTGCCGAGGGTGACCAATATAAAAATTCCGGGTTGGGACAGGTTTTTAGAGAGGCTTTTACAAGCCAAGAACAGGCGTCCAGTTTTGTTGATTTTTTGCCGTACGCGCCAAGCAATGATGACGCCGCCTCCTTTTTAGCCCGGCCAATTTTGAGCCAAGAAGGCGATGTGATCGGGGTGTATGCGATACAAGTTCCGACAGATAATTTTAATGCCAAACTGCAATATGCGTCTGGTTTGGGAAATACGGGGGAAACCTATCTGGTGGGTGAAGATTTGCTGATGCGCAATGATTCGCGGTTGTCGGAAGCACATACAGCATTGATGCGTACGGTTGATACGGATATTGTCAGGGATGCGTTACAAGGGCATGACGTGTTGCGTAAGGGCATAAATTTTAACGGGAAAACGACGTTGGCTGCGGCGAAACCAATGGATTTCAATGGTATACGCTGGGCGGTGGTCACTGAGGTGGAGTCTGCCGAGTTATGGGCACCGTTCAGGCCTTATATATTGTTTTATATGGTCGCGATGCTGTTCGTTGTGACGTTTGCAATCTTGCAGTATTTATTACTGCGCATTAAAACGGGCAGAAGAATAGCCGTTTAGGTTTTCTTGTGTGTAAGCCCGACCAGTATCATTGCGATGAATGCAGGTGCTGCCTGAGTGTAGAAAATTGTTGTGCTGGCTGTAGCCCCGCCGAATAGGCCTGCGACCAATACACATCCTAAAAAGAAGGTTTTTATATCTGTGCGTTTCGAGACAAGGCCCCAGAATAAGCCAGCAGCTAAAAACCCGTTATAAAGGCCCTGATTGGCTGCGAGCACGGCCGAGCTTTCCGAAACCTCCGGGGTCATGCCGAAGATTTCTTGCCCGGTCGGAGTGTTCCACAAAAACATTTCCAAAACCAGAAACCCGATATGGGAGAGGGCGACAAATGCGACGGCTAGGTTTGCGAATAGTTTCATATTTCTTCCCCTGTATTTTTAGATCATAGGAGAAGGTCTTGAGAATGGCAAATACATGTACGGGATATATGCGAGGGTGCCGGATTAGTCGATTGTCGCGATTTTCAGGGTATCCGTTGTGCCCGGGCGCCCGAAAGGAATGCCGGCAGAAATAACAACTTTACTACCCACAGGAATGCCGCCGATTTCTTTGGCCACTTTCTGGGTCATTTTTAGCATGTCATCAAAGTTTTTCGGGTCATCCATGACAACAGGTTGAACCCCCCATGTGAGGGCCATGCAACTTGCGACGCGCGGGTCAGTGGTCATGCCAATAATTTTGCAAGGTGGCCGTTCGCGGGCAATGCCGTCAACGGTGGAACCGGAATTGGTAAAACCCAAAATGGCTTTGCAGTCCAAAACCTCGGCGATGACGCGTACAGATTGGCTGATCGCGTCATTGATTGTGGCTTGGGGGTTTAGCTCGGTGCGTGTGTGATAGTCGGGATAGGTTGGGTCGGCTTCGGCTGCTCCAATTATGCGGTCCATAATAGCGACGGCTGTGGCGGGGTGGCGGCCAACGGCAGTTTCTGCGCTGAGCATGACCGCGTCTGCACCTTGATAAATCGCGGTGGCCACATCCGAGGCTTCGGCACGGGTCGGTGTCGGGGCGTCAATCATGCTTTCCAGCATATGGGTGGCGACAATCACCGGTTTACCAAGGGCGCGTGCCGTTGCGATAATTTTCCGTTGTACGGCAGGGACTTGTTCGAGGGCCAATTCTACACCCAGATCGCCACGGGCAACCATGGCGGCATCTGCAAGTTCTAAAATTTCATCCAGATCATCAACTGCGGATGGTTTTTCTATTTTGACGATCAGTCGGGCTTTGCCTTTAATAATGGCTTGGGCATCGCGCACATCCTGAGCCGTTTGCACAAAGGAGAGGGCGATAAAATCAACCTTTTGTGAGAGGGCGAACTTCATGTCGATTTTGTCTTTTTCGGTCATCGCCGACATGGGCAGAACGGCGCCAATAACGTTGACGCCTTTGCGGTCTTTTAAAATACCGGGTACGTCTACACGGGCTTTAAGGCCGGAAGCGTTGACATCTGTGATGGTGACCATCAGCTTGCCATCATCGAATTTCAGGGCGTTGCCGGGAGTGAGGGCAGGGAGTAATTCAGGGTGTGGCAGGCGGATAAGGCCGTCTTTGCCTAATTCTTCGCTGATTTCAATGTCTATAATTTCACCATAACGTAACTCGATCTGCCCGCCTTCAAATGGGCCAACCCGTAATTTCGGGCCTTGCATATCGGCGATAATGGCAATGGGGTTGCCGCAGGCTTTTTCAACACTGCGAATGGCTTTGACAGAGCGGGCATGGTCTTCATGACTGCCGTGGGAAAAATTGAGGCGAAATGCATCGACGCCAACTTCGTGTAAGAGCTTTAGGTTGTCTGGTGCGGCACTTGCCGGTCCGACAGTCGCAACAATTTTAGCTAGACGTGAACGCATAAATCCCCTCTTTCAAACGTGCCTTACAGCATGCCAATAAGAAAAGAAATGTTTAATCCACACAATTTGATAGCGGTATCATTATTTCGTCACCAACGCGGATGTAAAACTCGTCATTAATGCCGTTGGCAGTTTTTAGCTCTGCAATGCTGATGCAAGATTTACGAGCCAGACTATAGACCGTATCACCGGAGATAACGATATGACGTTGTGTGTTTAAAGAGACGCGTTCAATTTCGGCCGATATTTCAGCAAGTCGGGTTTGCGGGAACACTCTAGGAGATACGGGCTCTCTTACGGCAATTCGTGTTTCTTGCGGAGGCGTGAGGCCGCGCACGGCGTAATATCCGGGCGTGCCTTGTTCGCCAAAGCTGGCGGTATTTTCTTCCAGTTGCGGGATTGGCCCTACCAAGTCCGTTGTCGCGGAGGCTTCATAGGCAGGGATTACGACTGCCGGATTTTGCAGTGTTGCCCCTGACATGTTCACAGGTACCATTTCCGGCTCGCAATAGTTGATTCCGTTGGAGAGGCAATCCGGGTTCACGCGGGTATAGCTTGGGTTTTGGGCCTGATATCTTTGTTGGGGATTGGTTGCATAGGTGATGGTGGCCGGGCTTTGGGTTTCGTATCTGGCCTGCTGAACCGCTGCGGGTGTGCTGGCTTTATACTTGGTTGTTTGTTGGTAAATTGGATTGATTTGTGAGGTCGAGCAACTGGTCACAACCAAAGTGCTCGTTAAAATCAGGAGTCCCAGTGAAACACGCATAATAATCTCCAAGGTCGTAAAATCTATTTTGAAGGGTATTATTGGGAAATATGGCTAATATTATATTAAGATTTACCCGAAAAAGGGCTTGAGGCCTGGGATAAGATCACCCTATCCTTCGCATCGTCATAGGCGGATTTTGTTTTCGAATAGGCGGAAATTGGCATTGGCTTTTGCAGGAATACGGCGTAAAAAAAACAAGTAAATTGTGGAGAGAAATATGAGCAAAAAAGTCTTTGAAACCGCAGAGCAGGCTTTGGATGGCCTGACCTTTGACGGGATGTGCGTCATGGCTGGCGGGTTTGGGTTGTGCGGAATCCCTGAGAACCTTATCGTGGCATTACGTGACAGCGGAGCTCAAAATATCACGGCTATTTCGAATAATGCCGGTGTGGACGGATTCGGGCTGGGCCTGTTGCTTGAAACCCGTCAAATCAAAAAAATGATGTCGTCCTATGTGGGGGAAAACAAGGAGTTCGAGCGGCAATTTCTTGCCAAGGAGCTGGAATTGGAATTCAACCCACAGGGGACAATGGCGGAGCGTATTCGCGCAGGTGGGGCGGGCATTCCGGGGTTTTATACGAAAACCGGTGTTGGCACGGTGATTGCGGACGGTAAACCTACGCGGGAGTTTGACGGGGAAACGTATATTATGGAAACGGGGCTGACATGTGATGTGGCGCTGGTCAAAGCCTGGCGCGGTGATACGCAGGGTAATTTACAATATAACAAAACGGCCCGTAATTTTAATCCGATGATGGCAACCGCTGGTAAAATAACAATTGTCGAGGTGGACGAGTTGGTCGAGGTTGGAACGATTGATCCGAACTTCATTCATACGTCAGGTATTTTTGTACAACGGATCATTCAGGCCAAATGCGAGAAACGCATAGAGAAGGTGACGACACGAGAGCGGGGGGCAGCGTAATGGCTTGGACAAGAGACGATATGGCCCGCCGTGCGGCGCTGGAGCTTAAAGACGGGTATTATGCCAATCTCGGTATCGGCATTCCGACCCTGGTTGCCAATTATATACCCGATGGTGTGGATGTGACGCTACAGAGCGAGAACGGCATGTTGGGCATGGGGCCATTTCCCTACGAAGGCGAAGAAGACCCGGATTTAATCAATGCAGGCAAGCAAACGATCACGGAGCTTCGCCGGTCTTCCTATTTTAACTCGGCAGATAGTTTTGCCATGATCCGTGGTGGGCATATTGATTTGTCCATTCTGGGGGCGATGGAAATCTCCGAAAATGGTGATATTGCCAACTGGATGATCCCGGGAAAAATGGTCAAAGGCATGGGTGGGGCGATGGATTTAGTTGCTGGTGTAAAGCGCTGTATCGTGACGATGGATCATACCAATCGTGCAGGCGCTTCCAAGTTTTTGAAAGCTTGTACATTACCGCTGACGGGCCTGAACTGTATTGCGATGGTGATTACGGATTTGGGTGTGTTTGAACGTGAGGAAAATGATCGTTTCCGCGTGAGCGAACTTGCACCGGATGTTACTTTGGATGAAGTGAAGGCTAAAACCGAAGCAGATATTATTTATACATAATTTAGGCGAGACGACGACAGGATATACAATGAATATTACGACCAAACCCGTTGAATATATGGACGGGAAAACGAAATGTATTGGCTATATGGCGTGGGACGAGAGCTATGCTGACCCCAAGCCTTGCGTGATGATTGCGCATGATTGGTCGGGGCGTAATGAATTCGCCGAGGACAAAGCTATTCAAATGGCGGCGCAAGGGTATATCGGATTTGCGATTGATGTGTATGGGGAGGGCGTGCGTGGCAATACCCCAGAGGAATGCACGGCTCTGATGAACCCGATGGTGGATGACCGGAAGATATTGCTGAAGCGTCTCAAGGCGGCTTATAAAGCGGCGCAAAATCTGGAACAGGTTGACGGTAATGCAATTGCCATGATGGGGTTTTGTTTTGGTGGGCTGTGTACACTTGATCTGGCGCGTTCGGGCGCGGATTTGAAAGCGGCGATCAGTTTTCATGGCTTGTTTACCGGCAATGATTTGCCGCCTAAAAAGATTAAAGCCAGTGTTCTTGCCTTGCATGGTTGGGACGATCCATTGGTGCCGCCGGCTATGGTGGAGGCTTTGGGGGCCGAGTTGACGCTGGCCAAATGTGATTGGCAAATTCATGCCTATGGGCAAACCCGTCATGCTTTTATGGTGCCAACGGCAAATGACCCCAAAGATCCAATGAGCCTATACAGCGCGACAGCGGAACGTCGCGCTTGGGCTGTGACGCTTGATTTACTGGCAGAGAAGTTTGCTCTGCACGGTGTTGATCCTATTTAAAACTTTCGCGGCTGATGTCTTTGCGGCCCAACTCGGTCGCGCCAAGAGAACCGATATAAAGCCAGCCATCACCGATTTCGGATGCCCCTGTTGTTAGCGGGTAACTGCCGCTTGGGTCCTGGTATTGGGCCAGTAATTTACCATTGTAATCGATGGCAAGGATGAAGCCATAGTTTTGCCCTTTGGGCCGCATGGATGCGGGTAGGCGTTGCACGATTTTACGCAAGAACGGTTTTCCGGCAAGCTTATCCAATGCCTCTGAGCGTGGACTGGTCAGGCCTATCCAATAGCGTCCGTCTTGGCCCCGATTTAGATTGTCTGGAAAGCCGGGCAGATTTTCAACAATGGTTTCCGTTGTACCTGCACGAATGCCTTTCAGCCAAATGCGTTTAATACTGTAAGTGCCGGTTTCTGCGACCAATATGCATGTGTCGTCAGGACACATGGCAATGCCGTTGGGGAAGCTCATATGCTCGGCTACGATTTTTGTGCTGCCGTCCGCCGGATCATAAACAAGAACCCGACCCGTACTGCCATGCTCCATCAACTCCAGTAAACTGCCTGCCATTGTAGAACCGGCCGCCTTTGCGCCAAATTTGGTAGAGGCGTCCGAGAAGTAAATTTTTCCGTCTTCGGCGATATCAAGCTCGTCGGCATACAGGATTGGACTGCCGTCATCGGTTGTGTCGGTGAGGACTGTGACTTCGCCTGTCGTGCCGTCTAGGCTAAGAAGGCCTTTATGGGCATCGGCGACGATGAGATTTCCGGTCGCGTCGAATTGCAAACCAAGGGCGACACCGCCTGTGTGAGAGAAAATACTGTGGGTGTTGTCGCGCGGGTTGATCTTGAGAATATACCCCGCTTGGGTCGATGCATAAATCATCCACTGGCCGTTTTCGAGCCGCCCGTCTACATCTTCGGGGCCGTGTTGGTCACCGATGGACAGGGTTTTCAAGTTTGCCAGCGCCATATTGGGCGCATATTGATCCGTATAGCCATAATTTTTAGGCGCGTCCCAAGCGACGGGCGCAATAGGCACAGGCCAAAGCATCAGATAGGCAACGGCAGCAACCACTCCCAATATAAGTAAACTCGCGATATTCTTGACCATAATTTCCCCCATGCGATCCTTATATAGAATCGGGCTGGTGTGCGGGCATGGCCTGCACAAAAGCATCAATGTCTAAACACATATTGTGAATACGCATAATAATGGGGTAGGCGCCCATGTCTATATCAAAGCGGGCATTGTTTAAAACCTGTGCGAACAGACAAATGTCGGCCATGCCAGCAGTGTCGCCATGACAGAATTTACCGGTTTCAGACTCTTGTAAGCGTTGTTCCAGTGCTGAAAACCCTTCGTGTACCCAATGGACAAACCAGTCTGTAATTGCGTCTTGATCTGCATTAAAACCGGATTTGAGTTTACGTAGAACACGAAGATTGTTGAGAGGGTGAATGTCACAGCCAATGATTTGCGACAAGGCCCGCACCCGCGCGCGACCGAGCGGGTCTTGAGGGAGCAGTGGGGGTTCGGGCTGGGTTTCGTCCAGATATTCTATGATGGCCAAGGATTGGCTGAGAACCGCCGTGTCGGAAATTTCGAGTGCGGGTACCAGACCTTGCGGGTTCAGGCGCAGATAGGCTTCGCTTTTGTGCGCATTAGGCAGGAGGGCATAGGCTTGATAATCATAGTCCAAGCCTTTCAAATTCAGGGCGACCCGCACTCGCACCGAGGTGGAGCTACGGAAATAATTATGCAGAATATATTCAGTCATTTATGAAGTGCACACTAATGGGCGGAAGGGCATCAATTTCTCCGGTGATTTTATCGCCGATGCTGACCGGGCCAACGCCTTCGGGAGTGCCCGTGAAAATTAGATCACCAGCACCAAGGGTTACGCTTGCGGATAAATGGGTGATAATTTCTTCAACCGACCAGATCATCTTGTCGAGATCAGAGTTTTGCATGATCTCGCCGTTTTTTGTCAGGCGTATTCCGGCGCGGGTTATGTCCGGGGTTTGGGTGCTGGGTAGGAGAGCGGAACACGGGGCGCTGTTGTCAAAATTTTTCGCCATATCCCATGGGCCGCCTTTTGATTTGGCCCCGGCTTGAATATCGCGGCGGGTCATGTCGATGCCGACACCATAGCCAAAAATATCTGTGGCACTGGCCATGGCGACGACCAGTTCCACTTCAAAATGCAAGTTCTCGGTCAGGGGCGGATAGGGGATGTCGCTTTTGCTTTGCACAATGGTCTCGCGGCTCTTGGTGAAAAAGATCGGGGTTGAGCGTTTCGGGTCCCCTCCCATTTCGACCACATGGTTTTTATAGTTCTTGCCGACGCAGTAAATGCGGCGGACAGGGAAGCGGTCAGACGTGCCAATAATGGGCAGGCTGATAACGGGCGGCGGAGTGATGCAATAATTTGTCATGTTCAAGCCTTTCTTTTGTCCAACCCTAATTCCTCCCCTTGGCGCGGGTCAAGAAATACCTTATCCTAATGACATGAGAATCATTGATGTACCTTTGAATAAAATTTACGTGCCGACGGGCAAGCGCAAGACGCTTGAGCCGGACAAAGTCGAGACGCTGGCGGAAGATATTTTGGAAAATGGGCTGCAAGTTCCGATTTATGTGCGTCTTGGTAAAGACCGGTATGTGCTGGTTGATGGTTTGCACCGTGTCGAGGCTATGAAGATGTTAGGTGAAGACATGATTGAAGCCAAAGTTGTGCAGGCGCAAAAGCACTAATTCCAACAGGAGGTGCCAAATATGGCAAATGTTCTCAGGACGCCGGATGACCGGTTTGCAGGATTGCGGGATTATGATTTTGACCCGCATTATGTCACAGTTGAAGATGAAAAGCTTGGGGCTTTGCGACTGCATTATGTAGACGAAGGGCCAAAAGATGGTCGCCTGATCATTATGATGCACGGCGAGCCAAGCTGGTCTTATCTCTATCGTCACATGATTAAAGCCGTCGCGGCGGCAGGGTTTCGAGTTTTGGCACCTGATCTTATCGGGTTTGGACGCTCAGACAAGCCAGCCGATATAGGGGATTATTCCTATAGCGGGCATGTGAGCTGGATGTTGCAATGGCTCAGGGCAATGGAGCTAAAGGATGCGGTTTTGTTTTGTCAGGACTGGGGTGGCTTGATCGGCTTGCGGCTTGTGGCCGCCGAGCCAGATATGTTTGCAGGGGTGATTGCGGCCAACACATTCTTGCCGACAGGCGAAGGCCAAATGCCGGAAAGTTTCAAAAAATGGAAAGAATTTTCCCAAACTGTTCCTGAATTTCCGGTGGGGAATATTTTGAAAGGCGCGGTTGTGAAGCCGCTTTCTGATGACAGTGTTGCGGCCTATAATGCGCCCTATCCTGATGAGAGTTATAAGGCGGGTGCCCGGATTTTTCCAGCGCTTGTGCCGGTGTCTGAGGACATGGATGGTGCGCAGGATAACCGCGAGGCCTGGAAAATTCTGGGGGCATTCGAGAAACCGTTTTTGACATGTTTTTCAGATCAAGACCCGATTACGAACGGGCTTGATAAAATATTCCAAAAAAATGTACCGGGCTGTGCCGGACAACCCCATCAAATTCTCGAAGGGGGTGGGCATTTCTTGCAAGAAGATTTAAGCGCGGAATTGTCAGACATACTTGTCGCGTTTATGGGCCGGCTCTAAACACCTAGTTTTTGAGGTATTGTGCCAATGTGGTGGTGTGTCCGTCTGCGCCGACGATGAGGGCGTGTTCGCGGGTGAGTTGATTGGGGTGATCAACGCCGCAGGAGTGGGCGATCATATTGACTTCATAACACATGGTTTTGACGAATTTTTGCACACGGACGGCTTTGTTTTGCGGGTTCAGGCCGCGTTGCAGGCGTTTGTTGTGGGTGGTGATGCCGGTCGGGCAGGTGTTTTGATTGCATTTCATGGCCTGTATGCACCCGAGGGCAAACATGAAACCGCGTGCAGAGCTAACGAAATCCGCTCCAGCACAAAACGCCCATGCGACCTCGGCGGGGGTGATAAGTTTCCCCGTGGCAATCACGCAGATGCGCTCTTTCAGGCCTGCTTTCTTAAGGGCGTCAATGGTCGCGGGCAGGCTTTCGCGAATGGTCAGGCCCATATTGTCGATCAGAGGCATGGGGGCGGCCCCTGTGCCGCCATCACCACCATCAAGAGTGATGAAATCGGGGGCGCTCTCTGCCCCGCGTTTTTTGATGGCTGCGATAAAATCATCCAGTGTTGCTAGATTGCCAATGACCATTTTTATGCCGGTTGGGCGCCCTGAAACCTCGCGGACATGGGCGATTAAATCCAGTAATTCACCGGCGTTTTTCGCCTCTATATGGCGGTTGGGGGAGATGGCGGTTTTGCCTTCGGGGATGCCCCGGATTTTTGCGATTTCGGCCGTGACTTTGGCGGCGGGCAAGATGCCGCCTTTGCCCGGTTTTGCGCCTTGGCTCAGTTTAAGCTCTATCATTTTTATATTCGGGTTTTTGCAGATTTTTTTCAGGAGATCCGCATTTAAAGACCCGTCTTCATTTCTGGCGCCAAACTTTGCCGTGCCAAGCTGATAGACAAGATCGCACCCTCCTTCGAGGTGGTAGGGCGAGACACCGCCTTCGCCCGTATTCAGCCAACAGCCACTTAACGCCGCCCCGCGTGACAGGGCGCGTATGGCAGGTTGTGATAAAGAGCCGTAACTCATAGCGGAAATGTTGAAATAACTTTTAGGTTGATAAGGGTGTTTTGCCTTTGCGCCGATGAGTTTAGGGACGTGGTGTTCGTGCTCGCCCTCCAGTTTCGGGAACATGCCATTGGCGAAAATGACGGCCCCTTGCGACAGATTACGGGTCGAGCCGAAGGGCACGGTTTCCGACCCGTGTTTGCTGACATGATTTATCCAGTCGCGTTCGGCACGGTTGAACGGCATTTCTTCACGGTCCATGGCAAAGAAATATTGACGAAAAAATTCGCCCAATTGGTTAAAAAAACGGCGAAACCTGCCGAGCACAGGATAGTTGCGACGGATAGAATCTTTGGTTTGGATGATATCCACGACAAAGAAAATCATTACGATCAAGATCAATATACCGATGCATGTCGCAATAATCACGGCAAATAGCGTTAATCCTGAACTTGCCAGTGTTGTAAACCAATCCATGGTTTGTCCCTTCGTGTTGGTCTGACGGGTAATCTAGCGGCCTTAATCCGGATCGTCCACCGTGGCGGATACGTCTTCATCCTCTTCTACTGGTGGGCTGGTTTGCGGGCCAGTTTGCGGAAGTGGCGGCAGGGTTGGCTGGAGCGTCCAGGGCGCGGGTTCGGAATTGCCAAATGCATCTCTGACCCGTCCACCAGAAGAGCTTCCATTGCCCAAATTAGTACCCCGATATGTTCGGCCAAAATCGGCGTCGTCTAATACGCTTGTGCTGGGGTTTCCGGACATATCACTTGACCAGCCCGGGCTCCACGGGGTTGTGCCGCCGCCAATAGACGGGTTTTCTGGTGTGCCGGCACGGGCGCCCGGACGGCTGATGTTCGTGCCGCGTGGTGCGTGTGCACCAAAAGATTCGTACCCGTTCGCATCCCGGCCTGTATAATTGGGAACATAATCGGGGCAATCTTCATGGGTTCGGGTTGTTTCCCGACATCGGATATCCTTCACCATACCTTTATATCCCTCACCGGGTTCGTTGCCCCATGATCCGGGCGTTAATGTCCAGCCCTTTGCGCCCGGATTGGCGATCCGTGTACTGTCATTGGGTGGTGCACCGGTAATTAGACTGCTCTGATTGCCGCCACCGGAGGCAGGGGGTAATGGTGTTAAAATGTATGGGTATCCTTCACCTACGATAAAATCTAGTGGACTGGCTTGGGATTGAGGCACAGCATTTTGCTCTTCGGTTTCCGTTGTTGGGGCGTCAGGCGATGCTAAAATTGTCGGGGCCGTGGTGACAAGGGCTGGCTCGTCAGGCTCAATAATTTCTGGCTCTGGCTCTGGTTCCGGTTCTGGCAAAGGAACAGGCGGGCTTTCAATCTCAGGCTTTGGAATATCTTCTTGTATCACTGACGTAAGAGGTTCGGGCTCCTGTGATATAACGTCTTCCGTGTCGGCACCAGATACAGGCTCTTCATTGATTGTAGGGGCAGGAGGTAAATCCGGCGGGGTTTCTTGTTCTATTTCCGGTTCCGGTAGAGGCGTTTGATCCACTTCAACTATTGGCTCAATAACGGGTTCCTGTTGTACGTCCAAAACAGGTTCAGATATAGGCTCGGGAATTTCGGGAATAGGTTCCGGTTCGGGCTCTGGTTCAATAACGGGTTCTGGCAAGGGGGCAGGGATTTCTATAACAGGTTCTGGCTCGGGTGTGGGTTCTGGCTCCGGCTCTGGTATGATGTTTTCCTCCACGGCTATTGGCTCGCTAATCGCTTCAGGGTCTGTCTCGATGATTTCGGAGGCTAGAATTTCTGTGTCGGGGAGGATTACGGCAGGTTCAGGTTCAGGTTCAGGTTCAGGTTCAGGTTCAGGTATTGGCTCAGGCTCAGGTATTGGTTCTGGCTCTGGGCTTGGGAGCAGCGCAGGTTTGGGCTTCGGCTTTGGTTTTGGTGTCGGGGCTTGGGCCGGGCTCGGGAGAGAGGGCCGCAAGATGGGTTCTGGTTCCGGTTCCTCGGGTTGTTCCGGCTCGAAGCTGATGATTTGCACGTCTATAGGTTCTGGTTCGGGAGGGATGATTGGGGCAATAAAGTTGGATTGCAGGATTAAAAACAAGCCAATATGCACCAATATAGCAAGACCAATAGCTACAGCGTTGCGTTGACCCAGATTGTCGAAAAATTCGGCAATTGGTTCCGGGTCAAGATAGGGAGAAAAACTGTCCGGAAACTGCACAATCGCTCACTGGCTAAGAGCAGTCACCTATTTGACTACTTTGAAATTGAAACCTTAAGGCTTCAAAATCGTATGTCGAGAATTTCTCTCATATATATGCCTAGATAGGGGAGAAGGGCACTTAAATTTCCGTAAGGTAAGGAATGGAGGTTTATCGTTTTGGACCATGGTCGGGTGTATATTGTGATTTGATATTTGTTGAGCAAAAGAGGTTCGGGGCAGGGGTGTTTCGCTGGCTTTGGCGGGGTGCTGTGTTCCTAATATCAGGGCCATAGCGAGTGTTGTGCCTGCGACAAATTTTTCAAAGCTGTGATGTGCCATTCGGATCTTCCGTGTGAGCGTGATGATAAGTATGCTTTATGGAGGCCAAGTTTGGGGGGAGTGGGGCGCTCTTAAGGTCATATTGTGACCATAGGGTCTTATTTTTGCCCAATTTTTCTAGCTGATTGTTTCCGGGGAGAAACAATGCTAGGAGCAAAATCAAGTAAAACAGGCTAATCCATTATGACCGACCCTATACTTTCTTCCCAAAATTTAGCGCGGGTACAGCCGTCGGCGACTATGGTTGTGACACAAAAGGCCAGAGACTTACGTGCACAGGGTATTGACGTTATCGGGCTTGGTGCAGGGGAACCTGATTTCGATACGCCAGACCATATCAAGCAGGCTGCTATCAAAGCGATCTCTGAGGGGAAAACCAAATACACGCCGGTTGACGGGATTCCCGAGTTAAAACAGGCCATATGTACCAAGTTCAAGCGGGATAATAATCTGGACTATACGCCGGATCAGATCAGTGTTGCGCCGGGAGGGAAGCCGATTATTTATAACGCGTTGGTGGCGACGCTTGATCCCGGTGACGAGGTGATTATACCAACGCCGTGCTGGGTGTCTTATCCTGAAATGGTGCGCCTCGCAGGCGGGACGCCTGTGCTTGTGTCGTGTACGCAGGCGGATCAATACAAGCTTTCTGCCAAGGCATTGCGGGAGGCGATTACGCCGCAAACAAAATGGCTGATTTTAAATTCCCCGTCCAACCCGACAGGCATGCTCTATAGCGCGGGCGAGTTGGCGGCGTTGGCGGAGGTGTTGGTTGGGCATGAGCGGATCATGATCCTGAGCGATGATATGTATGAGCATCTTGTTTATGATGATCATGAATTTGCGACTATTGCCGATGTGGCACCGGATTTGTATGCGCGCACTTTGACCATGAATGGATTGTCCAAAGCCTATGCTATGACCGGATGGCGTGTCGGGTATGCGGGTGGGCCAGCCCCTTTAATCAAATTAATGGCCAAGGTTATGGCGCAGACAACCTCTAATGCGTGTTCGATTAGCCAATGGGCAGCTGTGGAAGCTTTAAACGGACCACATGATTTTATCGAGACGCGCAATGTTATCTTTGTGAAACGTCGGGATGTCGTGGTGTCTTTGTTAAATGAAGCGAAGGGGATCGAGTGTACTGTTCCCGATGGGGCGTTTTATGTGTATCCAAGCTGTGCTGGATTGATCGGAAAAACCAGCGCGGGCGGTCGGGTGTTGCATACGGATGTGGACGTGGCGAGCGCTTTATTAGAGGAGGCCCATGTGGCTGTTGTTCCCGGAAGTGCATTCCACAGCTCTCCGAATTTTCGGATATCTTACGCGACGGATATGCGCTCTTTGGAAACGGCGTGCGCGCGTATTGGGGCGTTTTGTGAGACGGTAAAATAATAAGGGTGAGCCTTGTTTAGATTGGGATGTGTCCCCATATCTAACTTAGAATAGTTCTAAATGGAGGTAAAAATGGATATAAATATTGGTATTTCCAGTGAAGATCGGGCGAGATCAGCACAGGCTTTAAGCAAATTATTGGCGGATACGTATACTTTGTATCTTAAAACCCATGGGTATCACTGGAATGTAGAGGGGCCGCATTTTCAGTCCTTACATATTCAATTCATGGAGCAATACACAGAAATGTGGACGGCTGTGGATGAGTTGGCCGAGCGTATCCGCGCTCTTGGCCATTATGCACCGGGGTCTTATAATGCGTTTGCCAAATTAAGTTCGATCAGCGAAGAAACCGGTCAGCCGAATTGGCAGGAAATGGTGAGAACCCTTGCCGAAGGCCATGAACAGGTCGCGAGGACTGCGCGCGAAGTTTTGCGGATTGCAGAAGATATTGGTGATGACGCGACGGCAGATGTAGTGACACCACGCATTACCCTACATGAAAAAACCGCGTGGATGCTGCGGGCGACAGCCGCATAGAAATTTGCCTAGGCAGTTTTTGCGTGCTGGGATAGGTCTTTTGTCCATTGATCTAGAACCTGAATGAGCTCTTTCTTTTTGACAGGCTTGGTCAGGTAATCCTTCATGCCTGCTGCAAGGCACTTTTCACGATCATTTTTCAACGCATGTCCGGTGAGGGCAATAATGGGTATGTGTGCTTGTCCGTTCATAGACTGGAAGGCATGTATATGTTTCGAGGCTTCATACCCGTCCATGACAGGCATGGAGATGTCCATGAGTATGGCGGCAAATGCGTTGGGTGTGCTTTGGAATGCGTCTACGGCTTCGCGGCCATTGTTGACAAAGTGAGGGTCGTAAGTTGAATCTTGTAACATGAGGCGTACAACATCCTGATTGAGCGGAAAATCCTCGGCAACCAGAATTTTGGTTTTGCTATTGGATGAATCTGCTAATGTAGGTTCACTTCCCACAGGGTTTTGTTGAGATGCATTTGCCGCATTTTTTACTTGATTTGCCGCGAGCAACTGGGCCCGTTGCCCAACAACTCGGACCAGATTTTCATGTAATTTTGATTCTCTGACTGGTTTGATCAAATAACTGTTAATGCCAATGGCCAGAAGCTCTTGAGTGGATACAGGTTGATCACATGAAGATAGCATAATAATCGGCACGTTACTGATTGCGGGATCGGTTGTGAGCAGGTGTGCGAGCTCTTGTCCGTTCATACCGGGCATTAGATAATCAAGTAAGATTACATCAAATGGGCTTTGCGCCTTTTCAGCTTGTTTTAAGGCTGTGACAGCTTCGACGGCATCTTTAACGGCGAATGAGCCCATTTTCCAAGCTTTAAGGCGTTCTGTCAGGATGTTTCTATTGATCGCAATATCATCAACGATCAGGGCTTTTAGTCCTTTTAGGTTTGTTGTGTTTGTGGGTATGCGCTCGGCTTGTGTATCCACTAAAATTGGAATGGCGAACCCGAATGTTGAACCGATGCCATATGTTGATTTAACTTTAAGATCACCGCCCATCAATTCGACGATGCGTCTTGAAATACTTAACCCCAGGCCCGTACCGCCATATACTCTGGTTGTGCTGTTGTCTGCCTGCGTGAATTTTTCGAAGATATGATCCAGTTTTTCAGCTTCAATTCCTATGCCTGTATCCGCGACATTTAGTTGTAATTGTGTCGTGTTGTCGGCGCATTTTTTTATCTTTACGTCGATAAGAATATGGCCTTTCTCAGTAAATTTAATCGCATTTCCGACCAAATTCATGATGATTTGACGCAGGCGACTGCCATCGCCGATGAACAAATTTTCCATAGTGGTTGGATAATTGATAATAAGTTCGAGGCCTTTTTCCTGTGCTTTCACATTCAGAAGTGCTGCAATTTCATCGAGAGTGTCGCGGAAATCAAATGGGACAGGGTCTAGTTCGAAAGCGCCGGCTTCGATTTTCGAGAAATCGAGGATGTCATTAATAATGCTCAGCAGAGCATTGGAGGAGTTGTGAATAACTTTGATAAATTCACGTTGGCGGTCATCTATATCCGTATCTTCCAAAAGTTCGGCCATGCCAAGCACGCCGTTCATCGGGGTGCGGATTTCGTGGCTCATATTGGCGAGAAACTCCGATTTCGCGACATTGGCGGCAACGGCATCGTCTTTGGCTTTTTCAAGCTCTTTTGCCTGTAATGTTTCTTGGGTGATATCTTTGACAAAGGCACGTAAGCGCAACAGTTTACCGTCCGGGCTTCGCTCGGAGCTTCCTGTCGTCCGGTACCATTTCGTCCCGGATATATCACGGTAGGTAAAATCAATGGTGTCGCCGCTGGCCCGCATAAGTGTTAGGGCTTTTTTGAAGGCCGTACGATCATCGGGGTGGATGATTGACATGATTCCACGTGTGTAAATGGAGTTGAAATCGTCTTCAGACATGATTGCGCGCAGGGACGGGCTTAATTCTGTTTTCTTTGCACGAAAATCATATATCCAATATCCGGATTTCCCTAATTCCAATGATTTTTGCAGCATTTCTTCTTTGTACAGAAGCTGGGTGACGTTGTGATTGATGGATATAGTGTACCCATTTTTTGTATGTTTGCGGGAGAGACGCTGGGTTGTTCCGTCTTTGAGGGTAATTAAATCTTTGGAAGAATTATATCCATCCGCATAAGACGATTGTAGTTCTTCGGATGAGAGCTTGTTTTGATTGAGGACTTTGGGGTCAATGATGTCATTTTTGATCATCAAGGCATGGGCATCACTCAGGGTATTGCCGACGCAGAACTCTTTTTCGTTCAAGCCCATGGTTTTGGCAGCAAATTTGTTGATGTAAAGATATCTTAGATCTTCATCCATGATGGAGATGCCAACATCCAAAGCGGAGTCAAGCATCTGAAATATTTCAGTTTCCAATCCCGCCTTGATGCGGAATTTTTCTATTTTTCCATCTGTAATGACGCTTTTTTCATCGTCGTGAGATTCAGCATTACCCATTTTATGTCCATAACCATGTCCCACATTAGATTTAAGCCTGTAAGGTAGCGCTAGAGGGTTAATATATGTTTTCGATAAAAAAAACCGGGCACTCTTTAAAAAAGAGGCCCGGTAAAGTCTTCGCAATACTATTCGGGGAGGAACCGTATGCGGCGTTTCAAATGAGACGCAGGGGACGCATCAATCATTCGATAACCACTATATAAGATAATTTTTTAATAAAGAGCAGAGCTAATTCATCACATCTGCTATGCACAATTGCATAGACAATGCGGTCTTTACCATTCTTTTGCGGCTCTCATGAGAAATTCACGGAAGACTTTAGCCCGTGTTGATCCTCGCAATTCGGTCGGGTAGACAAAATAGATGTCAAAAGGTTTCCCATTTACCTGTGGCAAGACCCGCACCAAACGGCGTGACATGACGACCATATAGTCGGGGATGCCGACAATGCCGATGTCGGCTTCGGCTGCGCGCATAATCCCGTGTAAGTTATTGACCGAAATTACGGGTGTGCGCGGTTTGCCTTCCGGGCGGCCGATTTCCAGCACCCAGTTTGTATTATTGAGGCGTCCCGGAATCAATTCCCCAAATGCAACGACCGCATGATTGTCTAAATCATGGACGTTTTGCGGCGCGCCGTGGCTTGCCAGATAATTATGCGAGGCATAGAGACTTTGTGAAATTGTGCCCAGCTTGCGTTCAATCACATCTCCTTGGGTCGAAGGCCAGGGCCTTAGCGCGCAATCAACATCAAAAGCGGAGAGATCATGCTCTTCATCTTCCAAGATAAGCTGAACTTTGATCAACGGGTAGGCTTTGATGAATTCGGGGAGCAGGGAGATGAGCCAGTTTGACCCTAAAGATGTTGGTGTCGAGACCCGTAAAATGCCTTGTGGTTTGTCTTGGGAGTCCGTGACATTAGCTTGGGCGAGCGCGGCCTGATGGGCCATGTCATGGGCCGCTTTGAAAAGTATACGCCCTTGTTCTGTCAGGGTGAGACCGCGTGCATGGCGGTGAAAAAGGGGGGCGCTTAATTGGCCTTCCAGTGCTGTGATTTGCCGGCTCACTGCGGATTGGGATATGCGAAGCCGTGCGGCAGCTGCCGTCAGAGACCCGGTCTCTGCGGCGGCATGAAATGTTTTCAGCTTATCCCAGTCCAGACTGTCGGGCATTTAGTCCCCTTGTTCCGTTAACCAGCGTTCGGCTTCCAGTGCCCCCATGCACCCTAGTCCAGCCGCGGTTACGGCTTGGCGGAAGGTTTCGTCACTGACATCGCCGGCGGCGAATACGCCGGGAATATTGGTCGCGGTGCTATCCGGTGCGGTTTCGATATATCCGCCTTCGTTCATTTTGACATGACCTTTAAAGACTTCGGTAGAGGGTTTGTGGCCGATAGCGATAAACACGCCGTGCACGGGATATTCATAAATTTCGCCTGTTTTTATGTTTTTTAGGCGGACACCTGTGACGCCTTTTGGCATTTGGTCGCCGAGGATTTCTTCGAGCCCTGTATCCCATAAAATTTCCAGTTTTGGATTTTCAAATGCTCGATTTTGCAGGATTTTTTCTGCGCGCAGGCTGTCACGGCGATGTATGAGGGTGACTTTACTGGCGAAATTGGTGAGGAAGAGGGCTTCTTCTACGGCCGTATTGCCCCCGCCAACAACGAGGACTTCTTTGCCGCGATAGAAAAATCCGTCACAGGTTGCACAGGCCGAGACACCAAAGCCCTGAAAATCATCCTCGGAGGGTAGGCCTAGCCATTTCGCCTGGGCGCCTGTTGCGATGATCACTGCATCTGCCGTATAAAGCGTGCCTGTATCGCCTTTCATTTTGAAGGGGCGTGTTGAAAAATCTACGTCTACAATCAGGTCTTCATAAAGTTTTGTCCCAAATTTCAAAGCATGGGTTTTGAAATGCTCCATTAATTCAGGGCCCTGAATTTCAGGGAAACCGGGGTAATTTTCCACATCTGTTGTGATGGTTAATTGGCCACCCGGTTGCATGCCGGCAACAATACCCGGTTCCAGCATGGCGCGGGCTGCGTACACAGCTGCGGTGTATCCGGCAGGGCCGGAACCAATGATGAGGACTTTGTGATGAATGGTGTCGGACATATGTATCTCTTGTTGATTTGGTGTGTACCTTAAGTAGGGCGGGGGCAAGGCGATGGCAATAGGTTGTGCGCCTAAATTGTTCCCATGTGCTCTAGGCGCTCTAGTACTATATTGGCTATTCGCGCCGTTTCATCAAGCGGGTCATAGGCAGTTGCGTCAATACTTCCCATGAACGGACTCACATGGCAGCGTTGTGATAATTCTGTGTAGAGTTTGGCAAATTTTCCCGGCTTTCCTGACATTGGTAGGGTGAAGACAGGTTTGCCTGTTGCACAGGCTTCTGTGAGCATATTGGTGCTGTCTTCGGTGACAAGGATCGCATTTGCACTGCCAAGAAAAGCAAAATACGGGTTCTCGCCGACCCCGTTCCAGAACCAGACGCGTTTATGGCTATCGGATAGGGCTTGATAGTCGGCTTTTACCCAATCGGGTGTTCTGCGGGAGCTTGTGATCAGAAGAGACATGTGCTGGCCCAGAAGTGTGTGTATGGCGTCCAGATGCTGGGCGTGTATTGTTTTGTCGAGTATATGGGTCTTGGAATCGCCGCCAATCAACACGGTGACACGTGGCGCAGGCAAGGTTTTTAACCGGGCTAAAAACGGCTTCATTTCCGTGCGGAGCCGATCAGGCGTAATGCGGTTGGGGGAACCGGTCATCGTGACGATATTTTTTGCTCTCACCCGGTCATGGGTTGGGACAATCACCAGATCAAACCGTTTGGGGTTTATGCGGGGCGCTTGCACATAGACGGTAAATATATCAGGGCCATATGTTTTTTTGAGCGTGCGTAGAGGTGCAATTGCTTGTCGTCCACATCCGATGGCGAGACGGGGAGGGGGTGTGAGGGGGTGTGGCAGTCCATAATCACCGGGTTGGGGTTTTAAGATAAATTGCAAATTGGGTGGCAGGGCTGTAAATGTCTCGCTCGTTTTTATTATTTGTGTGCGAATGTCACAAGGATGCAGGCGGGATACAGCTTCTGCCAGTCCTAGCACCTGATTTTCTATTCCGCGCCGTCCATCGCTAATGACCCAGCATGGTGTTGGGTCGGCGCTCATTATTTGAAAACAATTCCCATAATTTCATAGCCCTTTGCCCCGCCTGGCGCGTGGACTTCGAATTCGTCCCCAACTTCTTTCCCTATCATAGCCCGTGCAATCGGGGCTGTAATAGAGATTCTTCCAGCTTTAATATTCGCCTCGTCTTCACCAACGATTTGGTAGGTACTTTGTTCATCCGTATCGACATTTTCAATTGTGATGGTGGCGCCAAATTTCACCGTATCGCCGTTCATTTGGGATACGTCGATCACATGGGCGAGAGAAAGCTTGGTTTCCAACTCCTGAATACGACCCTCGATAAACCCCTGTTTTTCTTTGGCCGCATGATATTCAGCATTTTCTTTCAGATCACCATGGTCGCGTGCAACCGAAATTGCATTGATAATGATCGGACGTTCAACCGTCTTGAGTTGTTTTAGTTCTACTTCTAAGGCGGCATGGCCGACTGTTGTCATTGGAAATTTTTGCATGTCTCATACATCCGTCTTAAGTCTTAAAAAATTATAACTTCATATTGTGAAAGCCCAAATTTATGATGGACCCACTCCAGAAGGGACGGGAACATAATAACAACGGGTGCGGATTGCAAGGGGGAAGTCAGGGAAGTCGTGCCCTGATGGAGGTGTATATCTGCCAAGGAAAAATACGGATATAGAAACATTGTCAATAATTATTGTTTATCGATAATTTTTTACTTGTAGTCGCAGATAGATTCTGTTATTGATAAACAATAAGGAGCCTTCAGTACACTACCCCCTCAAACTGGTTTCCTTATATAGAATGGCGGTAAGGGTGCAACCTTACCGCCGTATCTATCAAGCATTAACCAACAAGGAGATGATATAATGCACAATAAACAGAGATTTATTCTGAAGTTTCGCTCTACATTCGTCAAGGCACAGATTATAACTGTCTTAGCTGCGGGTCTTATGGTGGGCGCAGTTCCTGCACAGGCTGGTGTTGTGAAAAATGACACTGTGCATATGCAGGTGGACTTACGTGAGCTTGAGACGCCTGATGGTGTGCAGCGTGTTTACCAGCGCATGACCAGCAAGGCCGAGCATGCCTGTGGAACCTTTGGATATGCCCCTTTAAAAGACAGATTTGCCAGTCAAGCCTGTGCTACAGATCTATTGGCAAGTTTTGTGAAAGATTTGGATGACGTACGGATAACGGCTTACTACCATAAAATGGTTTCCTAATCCGGGTACTGCCTAAACAATTGTGCAGCTCTTGTTTGCGGGGTGCACAATGCTATCCTGCGTCTTGCAAGCTGATCACCCCATAGTCGTCTTTGGCTAAAGCCTGAATGGCGGCGAGAGCGGCGCGGGCCCCTGCGGCCGTTGTGTAATAGGGTACTTTGCCTGTTAATGCGGCCCGACGCAGAGAGAAACTATCTTTTTGGGACTGTTTTCCCCATGTGGTATTGAACATCAGATCGATTTTGCCATTTTTAATCGCATCAACAATATGGGGACGGCCTTCATGAACCTTTTTAACCGCTTCCACATCGACGCCTGCGGCTTGTAGATATTTGGCTGTACCGCCTGTCGCGATGACTTTGAAACCAAGAGCTGTTAGGTCTTTGGCGACAACGACCATGCCTTGTTTGTCTCCGTCTTTAACCGAAATAAAGGCGGTGCCAGAGCTTGGCAGGGTGACGCCGCCGCCAAGCTGGGATTTTGCAAAGGCAAGGCCGAAACTGTCTGCTAGTCCCATAACTTCGCCGGTAGAGCGCATTTCCGGACCCAAAACCGTATCCACACCCGGGAAGCGGGCGAACGGAAAGACGGCTTCTTTGACCGCATATTTAGCGCGGGGACGGCGGGTGAGATCAAATTCTGACAATTTATGACCCGCCATAACTTTGGCGGCAATATTGGCCACCGGAATACCAATGGCTTTGGCGACAAATGGTACGGTACGCGAAGCCCGCGGGTTTACCTCGATCAGATAGACTTTATCGCCTTTGACCGCATATTGCACATTCATGAGCCCTACAACACCGAGAGCTCTGGCCAGAAGTTCCGTCTGGCGTTCCAACTCGGCAACCATTTCGGGTTTAAGGGAATAAGGTGGTAATGAGCAGGCGCTGTCACCCGAATGTACACCGGCTTCTTCGATATGTTCCAAAACTGCGGCGACAAACACATCTGTGCCGTCACAAATGGCGTCGACATCGACTTCGATGGCGTCGCGTAAATATTGGTCGATCAGAAGCGGTGATTTGCCTGATACTTTTACGGCTTCGCGGACATAGCGTTGTAAATCGGCTTCGTTTTCGACGATTTCCATCGCGCGCCCCCCCAAGACAAAGCTCGGGCGCAAGACAACCGGATATCCGACTTTTTCGGCGGCGCGGGCGGCTTCTGCATCTGTGCGGGCAATGGCGTTGTTGGGTTGGAGAAGATCAAGCTCTTCTAACAAGGCTTTGAAGCGTTCACGATCTTCTGCCAAATCAATGGAGTCGCGTTTGGTGCCGAGCAAGGGAATGCCGTTATCTTCTAAGGCTTCGGCGAGTTTAAGCGGGGTCTGGCCGCCGTATTGTACAATGACGCCCAATATTTCGCCGTTTGAGCGTTCTTTTTCGATCAGTTCAAGCACGTCTTCTTCGGTCAGAGGTTCGAAATACAGGCGGTCTGAGGTGTCATAATCGGTTGAAACCGTTTCAGGATTACAATTGACCATGATCGATTCAATCCCGATTTCGCCGAGGGCATAGGCCGCGTGACAACAGCAATAATCAAACTCAATCCCTTGTCCGATCCGGTTCGGGCCGCCGCCCAAAATGATAACTTTCTTGCGGTCTGTGGGGCGGCTTTCGCATTCGGGTGTGTCGTTAAATGACGGGGTTTCGTAGGCGGAATACATATAGGGTGTTTTGGCGGCAAATTCTGCGGCGCAGGTATCAACCCGTTTGTACACCGGACGTACGCCCAGTTTTTGGCGGTGTTTACGGACTTTGTGTTCAGAGCTTCCGGTTAATGTGCCAAGTCTTGCGTCCGAAAATCCGTCCATTTTTAATGCGCGAATTGTTTTTGCATCCTTCGGCAGGCCATTGGTTTTCACCCAGTCTTCAGCAGCGATAATTTCTTCGATCTGGCGTAAAAACCATGGGTCAATACCGGTGATTTCGTTGATTGTGTTTACAGAAAACCCAACGCGGAATGCTTGTGCAACCATCAACAACCGGTCCGGTGTTGCCTTGGCTAGTTCTGTGCGCATGACCGTGTCTTGGTTGTCGACAGACATATCCAGTTCCATGTCGTCAAAGCCTGTTAAATCGGTTTCGAGCGAGCGGAGGGCCTTTTGCAGGCTTTCTTTGAAATTCCGACCAATGGACATCACTTCACCAACGGATTTCATCGATGTGGTGAGAAGCGGTTCTGCGCCCGGGAATTTTTCAAAGGCAAAACGCGGGATTTTGGTGACAACATAATCAAGCGTAGGTTCGAATGCGGCTGGTGTCGCGCCGGTAATGTCATTGTCCAACTCGTCCAGCGTATAGCCGATGGCCAGTTTGGCGGCGATTTTGGCAATCGGGAAACCGGTGGCTTTGGAGGCGAGGGCAGACGAGCGCGAGACGCGTGGGTTCATTTCGATGACGACCATACGGCCATCTTCGGGGTTCAGGCCAAATTGGACATTTGATCCTCCGGTTTCGACACCGATTTCGCGTAAAACGGCGATGGAGGCATCGCGCATGGTCTGGTATTCTTTGTCTGTCAGGGTCAGGGCGGGCGCGACCGTAATCGAATCGCCTGTATGCACGCCCATCGGGTCTATGTTTTCGATGGCGCAGACGATGATGCAATTGTCCGCCTTGTCGCGCACAACTTCCATCTCGAACTCTTTCCAGCCCAAAAGGCTCTCATCAACCAAGACCTGATTGGTGGGAGATGCAGTGAGACCGGAGTGAATGAAATGCTCGAATTCTTCAATATTATAAGCAATGCCGCCACCTGTGCCGCCCATGGTAAAGGCGGGTCGGATAATGGCGGGTAGGCCGGTTTCTGGCAGGCGGCGTACGGCGTCTGCCACACCTGCATTGATGTCTCCGTCGGGGGCGCTGATGACAAAAGCGCGTGGATTTTCCAGACCGATTTTTACCATGGCATCGCGAAAACGTTCGCGGTTTTCCGCTTTGTCAATGGCGTCGGCTTTGGCGCCGATCATCTCGACACCGTACTTTTCAAGCACGCCCAGTGCTTCAAGCTCAAGGGCTGTATTGAGGGCCGTTTGCCCGCCCATGGTTGGGAGAAGGGCGTCGGGGCGTTCTTTGGCAATGATCTTTTCGACAAATTCGGCCGTGATTGGTTCGATATAGGTAGCGTCGGCCATGTCGGGGTCTGTCATGATTGTGGCTGGATTGGAATTGACTAAAATGACCCGATAGCCTTCGTCTTTCAGGGCTTTGCAGGCCTGTACGCCACTATAATCAAACTCGCACGCTTGCCCGATAACAATGGGGCCAGCCCCAATGATGAGGATACTTTGAATGTCAGTTCTTTTACCCATGTCACACCTATACTCACATAGAATCTGTTCAAAACACAAAACTTCGTATGCATAGTCGCCTCGTGCGCATTATACAAGCATTCGTCCTTGTAAAACTGCCGATAATAAGCGATTTTGGGGGAGTCGAGAGGAATGGGGATGGCCAGAGGTTCAATTTATAATACACGCGCCCGCCCGTCCGCGTTGAGGCGCCAAACGTTAGGGCGGCGAGGCGGTGGGTTTCGCTGGAAAATCATGGTGTTATTCGCCATCGGGGCTGGCGTATATTATTTTGCCAACCAGAAAACGGTGCCTTTCACGGGCCGCACCCAACTTCGGACCATGAAACCTGCACAAGAAATGCAGCTTGGTTTGCAGTCTTACCAACAAATCTTGAGCGATAGTCAGGTGCTTGTACGTGGTCCCATTGTAGACACGGTACGTGAAATAGGGGCAAGGCTTGCTCAAGCTGCGGCCCCGGAAGATCCCGGATTTGATTGGACCTACACTGTGATCAGTTCCAATCAAGTCAACGCGTTCGCTCTGCCGGGCGGATATACGGCCGTCTATACGGGCATTGTGCCTGTGGCGCTGAATGAAGATGGATTGGCGGCGGTTATGGGGCACGAAATCGGTCACGCGCTCGCTCATCACGGGGCTGAACGTATGGCCCAGCAAAACATGCAACGTATCGTCGGTATGGGGGTGGCGATGGGGGCTGGCGGCATGGATACAGGGGCACAGCGTGCCGTTATGGGTGTGTTCGGTGGTATTTCAAAATACGGATTTGCCTTGCCGTTTTCCCGCTCACACGAATCGGAGGCGGATTATATTGGTCTGATTTTGATGGCGCGCGCATGTTATGATCCACGCGAAGCGCCGAAATTATGGGCGCGTATGAAACAGGCAAGCGGCGGCAATGCGCCGCAGGAATTTGCGTCGACTCATCCGAGTGCGGAAACCCGTATTGCCGATTTTAACCAAAACATGCCGGAAGCGATTGCTATTTATAATCAAAGCTGCTCAGGAAACATCAGTCTGGAAACATCAGATAGGAATAGGGAATAGATATGGGCGCTACAGTTCTCGTCACAGGTATCAGCGGTTATATTGCGGGGCATGTCGCCTGTTGCTTGTTGGAAAACGGATATAAGGTTCGTGGTACGGTGCGTACTCTGGCCAAGGGTGAGCTTGTACGTCAGGATTTAGTGGCCCTCGGTGTTGATGTTTCAGGCTTGTCATTTGTCGAAGTTGACCTTGCGAATGAAGAGGGTTGGGATGAGGCCGTGCAGGGATGTGAATATATCCAGCATTTGGCGTCCCCATTTCCGTTGGAACAACCCGCGGATCGTGAAGCGCTTGTGCCGGCTGCGCGTGCAGGAGCGCAACGGGTTTTGGCGGCTGGTTTTGCGGCCGGTGTGAAGCGTATTGTGATGACGTCGTCTTTGGTGGCCATGGTCGGCAAGCCCGGCAAGGGCGCCCATATGAAGGTGACAGAAGACGATTGGACAGACCCTGATTGGCGGGCTTTGACCGCGTATGCGGTTTCCAAAACGCGGGCGGAGCTGTCCGCGTGGGAGTATGCGCGTGTACAGGGGTTTGAAGATCGCTTATGCGTTATTAATCCGGGCTTTGTTCTGGGGCCTGCGATCGGGCCGCGTTACGGCACATCGTTGACGTTGATTGAGCAAATGTTTGCCGGTGAATTTCCGCGTACGCCAAAGGCATCCTATCCGATTGTTGATGTGCGTGATTTGGCGGCACTGCATATTGCAGCCATGACAACCAAGTGCGCCTCTGGACGTAGATTAATCGGGGCGGGGGAGACTTTATGGCTTCAGGATATTGCCGATATTGCCCGTGCCGCCTACCCGAAAAAGGGACGTAAATTACCCAAAGGCACATTGCCTAATTTTGTTTTGCGGTTGGCGGCTTTGTTCGATGACCGGTTGAAATCCGTCACCTCTGATCTGGGTACATATCACACTGTGGACAATGCCTATGTTGTCGAGATGACAGGTGTGAACTTCAGACCCGCAAAAGAAAGCGTTCTGGACAGTTGTGCCTATCTGGACGCACTGGGCAAAATTTAAAGCGCGGCGGCGAATCTTTCGAACAAATAGAAACTGTCACGCGGGCCAGGGCTGGCTTCGGGGTGATGCTGGACGGAGAAGACGGGTTTTCCGTCAAGCCGCAAGCCGCAATTCGAGCCATCAAACAGGGACGCATGCGTTTGCGAGACACCTTCGGGCAGGCTATCCCCATCAACAGCAAAACCATGGTTCATAGACACGATTTCCACCTTGCCAGTTTCAAAGTCCTTGACCGGATGGTTGGCACCATGATGGCCTTGCGGCATTTTGATGGTTTTACCACCGAGTGCGAGAGCCAGCATTTGATGTCCTAGACATATGCCGAGGATGGGCACGCCGCTTGCCACCAAATCTTTGATAATGGGTAAAGAATACGCACCAGTGGCTTCCGGGTCACCGGGGCCGTTGGAGAGGACAATGCCGTCAGGTTTTTTTGCCAAAATATCTTCGGCGCTCATATTGGCAGGGACGACGGTGGATGTCATGCCAGCGGAGGCGAGCGAGCGTAAAATATTGCGCTTCACACCGTAATCGATCACGACGACATGTTTGGGTGCGTTCTCGGCTGATCCATATCCTTGTGACCAGTTCCAGCGGCTTTTGCTCCATTCATATGTTTGGGCGGTGCTGACATCTTTGGCAAGATCGGCACCGACAAGTCCGGCCCAGGCTTTGGCCTTGGCCAACAGGGCGGGAATATCGAATTTACCGTCTGGCGCGTGGGCGACAACACCGTTTGGCATGCCGTTCTCGCGGATGTATGCGGTGAGGGCGCGGGTATCAATACCGGAAAGGCCGACAATACCGCGTTTTTTCAACCAGACGTCCAGATGCGATTGCGCGCGCCAACTGGCGGCTTGTGTAATTTTTTCGCGAAATATGGTTCCGCAGGCGGCGCGTTCGGCGTTGCTACAGGCGGCTTCTTCGTCTTCGGAATTGGTGCCGGTATTGCCGATATGGGGGAAGGTGAAACAGATGATTTGGGCGGCGTAGGAGGGATCGGTGAGAATCTCCTGATATCCGGTCATGGCCGTATTAAAACAGACCTCGCCCAACGCATCTCCGACCACCCCGCAGCCGGAACCATAGAATACTTGTCCACTGGCCAACACGAGAACGCCCGTAGGGGATTCCGTGCGGTATGCAATCGGGACTTGATTTTCTGCCTGATCCTTCATAGATACCCGCCTTCTGAGCATTTAAGTTGATTCACATTCAAACGCGCAGAAACTAGGGTTGCCCCCGACCAGCGTCAAGAAGATTTCCTTGATAAAGGCTTTTTGCGCTGAAATTTGTGTGTTAAGACGAATGCGATTTCAATATGGCCGATAAATTGGCCCCTAAGGATAGTAATGACCCTGAGAACTGAAATAATGGACGGCATGAAAGCCGCGATGAGAGAAAAAAACAAATTGACACTTTCGACCTTGCGTCTGGTCAATGCCGCGATCAAAGACCGCGATATTGCTGCACGGGCCGAAGATCGCCCGGATGGTATCGACAGCGTGGAGATATTATCACTATTGGCAAAAATGGTGAAACAACGCCAAGAGAGCGCCAAAATCTACGAAGATAATGGCCGTCCCGAACTGGCCGAGCGCGAGCGCAGCGAAATTGACGTGATCCAAGGCTATATGCCTAAACCTGTTAGCGACGCGGAGTTGTCTGCGGCTGTCAAATCGGCGGTGGATGTTCTGGACGCGACCTGTCTGAAAGATATGGGCAAGGTTATGGGCAAGCTGAAGGCTGAATTTGCCGGTCGTATGGACATGGGCAAAGCGGGCGCGGCTGTGAAGGCGATTTTGGCGGGTTAATTACGCGCTTAAATGCCCGATCACTCTGCGCCTATGGGCGGAGTTGCGGTGTTCAAACAGATAAATCCCCTGCCATGTGCCGAGCGCGAGCCGTCCATTACTGACCGGAATCGATAGGGATACGGGTGTCAGCGCCGCTTTGATATGCGCGGGCATATCGTCCGGCCCTTCACAGGTATGGCGGAGCCACTGCATGCTGGCATCATTCGCGTCCGGCACCATTCGTGAGAAAAACCCGTTCATATCCAGTTTCACATCCGGGTCTGCATTTTCCTGTATCAGCAGAGAGCAGGAGGTATGTTGTACGAATAGGGTGAGAAGGCCGGTGTCTAGGTCGCTTTCAGAGACGAAGCGGGTGACGTCGTGCGTAAACTCGAACAGGCCGGGGCCGGAGGTTTGGATGTGGAACGTTTTAATCATATGTCACGTTGAAATTTGGTTAAGCGGTTCTTGCGTCGCCAATTGTTTTTCTTTCTCGCGTTTCGCCCAAGATTTCTACTTGTGTTCGTTCGTTGCCCTGTAATCTTTCCTTGATCTTCATGGTTTACGTGAAAGTGCGCTGCATACAGTGGATTCATACCTTTGTTTAGATATTTTAGTAATGTGCCAGAGCGTGGAACGTGCATCATATGAAGCGCGTTGTCCGGCAACGTACAAAGTAGTACTTTTTCAAGCCTATTTTCAATTGTTTCGTTAAGCCATTTAACTGCCCCTTTTTCGACATGAAGTAACCAGTGTGTATTTGTTTTTCCATTCGGATTTTCCTGAACTTCTAGATGGTAAAAACCCCCTACGCTGCCATCGAGGCTTGTATGGTACTTCCATGCTCTTGAAACCCTTTTCTTGAGTTCCTTGAAGTGCGCTGTGGAGTCCAGATCGGAAACTCCTAATATATCCCAGTTTATCGATACTAGGTAATTTAGGTTTACCCCCATACTTTCAGCATACCGTCTTGCGTGAAACAGGTTCTCCGCGCTCCTTCTATTTATGTAACTGGTACTATATATTGTCACTAACGATACCACCTTATACTAAATATGTATTGCTAGTTGATTATGTATGTATTTATTTTTTTATTTCAAGTGGTGAATAGAGAGGGGTGTGCCGTGAGTCCTTTTTTTGTTCATAATGGCGGTGGGGGTAAGTTTTTTCAGGCGAGTCCGTGAATAATTTATGGTTAATTTTTATATTATATCTTATATCTAGTTGTTTTTATTAATTAAAATAAGGAATCTTGATTTTAAGATAAACGGAATCCGTTCTTGACATATGGTATGGATTCCGCTAAGAGAGGCGCATGAGTGATGATTTATTAAAACAAATACGGTTGCAAATTTTGGAGCTGGAGGGGAAGATTTCGGCACTGAGGGTGGCTGAAGGCGCGCTGCTTAAGGTTGTTGGTGTGGTAAATAGGGCGTCAGGGGATAATCCGCCTGAAGTTATTGAGGGGTCAATAAAGGCGGATGTACTGGAATTATTAGCAGATTATTCAGATGGTTTAGCGGCTTTGGAGGTGTTGAAAATGTTGAAAGTAAAGCGTGTGAATTTGCTTAGGACTTCACTTTCACCCCAACTTTCTCGGTTAAAGCGAGAGGGTCGTTTGCTATATGATGGTGGCCGCTGGAAGTTAAAACGGAGGGAGAGATAATGTGATGTAAATAGATGAAAAATTAAAAAAAGGCGTTAGTGAAATTCACCAACGCCCTTATGAGTGCAAAAAGCCACACTCAGTTTAGCAACTACATACTGTGACTTTTTGCATATTTGTCAATCCATTTAAGGAGTAGAATATGTCTGAAGAACACGAAGTTATTTTCGTTTCATACATTACACTGAAAAATGGGAAACGTTTATATGCCAAAAGTATTGGTAAGAAAGCGTTCCCAATTCGTGTGAAAACTAAAAAATAACAATTAGGGCGCTGAGCTTGAAAGGCTTGGCGCCTTTTTCTCTATCTACTGATCCAAGAAACTCCGTAGTTTGCGGCTCCGGCTTGGATGCTTGAGTTTGCGCAGGGCTTTGGCTTCGATTTGGCGGATGCGTTCGCGGGTGACGCTGAACTGTTGGCCGACTTCTTCCAAAGTATGGTCGGTGTTCATGCCGATGCCGAAGCGCATGCGCAGGACACGTTCCTCACGCGGGGTGAGGGAAGCCAGAACGCGGGTGGTGGTTTCTCGCAGGTTTGACTGGATGGCGGCATCGATGGGCAGGATGGCATTTTTGTCTTCGATGAAATCGCCAAGTTGGCTGTCTTCTTCGTCACCGATCGGGGTTTCGAGAGAGATTGGCTCTTTGGCGATTTTCATGACCTTGCGGACTTTTTCCAAAGGCATGGCCAGTTTCGCAGACAATTCTTCCGGCGTTGGCTCGCGTCCAATTTCGTGCAGGATTTGGCGCGAGGTGCGGACGATTTTGTTGATCGTCTCGATCATATGCACCGGAATACGGATGGTGCGGGCCTGATCGGCGATGGAGCGGGTGATGGCTTGTCTGATCCACCATGTAGCATAGGTGGAGAATTTATAGCCACGACGATATTCAAATTTATCGACGGCTTTCATCAGGCCGATATTGCCTTCCTGGATCAGATCGAGGAATTGCAGGCCACGGTTTGTGTATTTTTTAGCAATCGAGATCACGAGGCGCAGATTGGCTTCGACCATTTCTTTTTTGGCTTGGCGGGCTTCGCGTTCGCCTTTTTGTACGGTTTGGACAATGCGGCGGAACTCGTCGACAGGGACACCAGTTTCTTGGGCTTGAATGGCGATTTCGGTACGGATTTTTTCAATGGCGGTTTTCTCGCGACCGATGAACCGATCCCAAGCTTCGGATCGGCCTTTTAGGGCTTCCAGCCAGCCGGGGTTTAGCTCGCTCCCTAGATAGGTTGCCAGAAATTCTTGGCGCGGGACGCCGTTACCGTCGGCCAAGCGCATCAATTTGCCCTCTAGGCCGATCAGGCGTTTGTTGATCGCATAAAGCTGTTCGACCAGAGCTTCGATCCGGGCATTGTTCAAATGCAGGGATTTCAACTCGTCAATGATTTTGTCTTGAATTTCTGCGTACTCAACCTGTTGCGGTTTTTGCAGCGCTTTGCCTTTCAGGCGGGCGCGGATGAGCATTTGTTGCAGTTTTTGAAAACGCACGAAGTCTTTGGAAATCGCGTTGAGAATATCGAAGACACCGTCGCGTAATTCAGCCTCCATGGCAGCCATGGACAGGTTGATTTTTTCGTCTTCTTCTTCCTCGTCGTCATCCTCGAGGGTTTTCTCGCCTTCGGCGTGTTTGGGTAAATCGTCTTCTTCCGGCTCTTCTTTCTTTTTGTCTGCTTCTTCGGCTTCAATCTCGCCACGTTCGATTTTTTCGCGGCGGACGGCGGCGGCAGAGTTATCAATCTGCACATTGCCGATAGAAATATTATAGGTGCTGTCCAGATCAATGATGTCGCGCAGCAGGATGCGGCCTTCTTCCAACTCTTCGCGCCAAACCATGATGGCTTCGAAGGTCAGAGCGCTTTCGCACAGGCCTTTAATCATGGTGTCGCGACCGGCTTCGATCCGTTTGGCAATGGCGATTTCGCCTTCGCGGGACAGAAGTTCAACCGTGCCCATTTCGCGTAAATACATGCGTACCGGATCGTCGGTACGGTCTAGTTCGTCTTTGGAGTTTCCGCCTTTAACAACGCGGGTTTCGGCTTTGGCGAGGGTGTTGCGCGAGGTATCGCCCTGATCCTTGTCATCGACGACCGAAATGCCCAGATCGGACAATTGCGCCAAGGTGACTTCGATTTGGTCGGGGGTGACATCATCGGTTAGAATATGCTTGTTGAGCTCGGTTGTGGACAGCAGGCCGCTTTTCTTCGCCACAGCGATCATGCGCTTGACGTCATTATTGTCCATATCCAGCAATGTAGTTTTTGGCGCTGGTGGCGCTTTTGGTGTTTCTACGATGTCTTTAGCAGGTGCTTTTTTAGTTGCTTTTTTGGTAGTTGTTTTTTTTGTGGCGGCTTTTGCCATAAACTTATTCTCCAATTAGAGCTGGTTTGGGGACAAACCGGCTCTATTAAACGCCATAATTAGACGCCTGAATTAAACGCCAATAGATTCCGTGCCCGCCCCTACAAGAGAGACAGGCTGGAACCTGTTTTTTCAAAACGGGAATTCCCGCCTCTATCCGTTGCGCTCTTCGCGAGAAGATCGCATGAGACGCTGTAAAGCGTCCGTATTTTCGGAACGAATAGTGTCGGCCATTCGTCCGCGTGTCTCGTTTCGGGCACCAATATTGCCCGTATGACCCTCTAGGGCCCTTGCTTCTGCCTGCCAAACCTTAATACGGTATTTAAAATCCGCATCAACGCCTCCCAAACCCGAAATAATTAGCTTTCGGTCCCGTTGGAAGGATTTTAGCAGGGCTTCCAAGCCGTATTGTTCTATATGGGCATGAAGTGCACGTTTATCAACCGATATTGTGTCCTGCCAGTAGTTTAAAAGACAATTTTGCAGTTTGGCGCAGTTCTCGGTGTGAAACTCGAGTCCGAACAGGGTTTGATCGACATGTTCCAGCAGGTTTGGCCATTCCAGCACGGCGCCTAATATGCGGCGTTCCCGCACAGTGCGAAGGGCGGCTGGTTGGCCACCTTTTATCTGGGACTGGGTGAGTTTTTGCTTTGGTTTATTCCATGTTGTGGTGCGTGTATTGGGTGTCCATTTCGGGCGGCCATATTCGGCGTCGAATTTGGCTAATAGAGTGGTTTTGTATTGATCGCGTACACCTTCATGGGTGATTTCTCGTAGGGCTGCGAAAATGCGGTCTTTTAATCCGGCTTTGGCCTCGGGAGTATCGAGGCGCTCGGCTTCGATCTCGCGCCGCCATAACATGTCGACAAGCGGGACGGAATTGTCGAGGATTTCGCCCATGGCGGCAGGGCCTTTTTCGCGGATCAAATCATCCGGGTCTTTTCCGTCAGGCAGGAGTGCAAACCTGAGTGTTTGGCCGGGTTTGAGTAAGGGCAGGGCGCGTTCGACAGAGCGGAAAGCGGCCCGTAGGCCGGCTTTGTCGCCGTCAAAACAGAGCGTGGGTTCCGGCCCCGCGCGCCAGAGCAAATCCAGTTGTTCTTCGGTGAGGGCGGTGCCTAGGGGGGCGACCGCGTGTTCAAATCCGGCTTTTGCCAAGGCGATGACATCCATATAGCCTTCGGCGACGATCATGCCGCGCGCGCCATTGCCCGGTGCTAACAAGGCTTTGCGGGCTTCGGGGTAGCGGTAGAGGAGCTTGCCTTTGTGAAACAAATTGGTTTCTGGCGAGTTCAAATATTTGGCTTTTTCGTCTTTTTTTAGGGCGCGGCCACCAAAGGCGACCAAGCGTCCACGCGGGTCGGTGATCGGGAACATGATTCGGTGGCGGAAACGATCCCATGGCTGTTTGGACGGATCATCGGGTTTAACTAGCAAGCCCGCTTCGATCAGGCGGTCTAGTTTTGCATTTTGCTGGGTTAATTCATCGCGCAGGGCATTGAAACTATCGGGGGCGTAGCCAATGCCGAACCGTTTGCAGTCCTCGCCGGTGAGGCCGCGGGTTTTTAAGTAAGTACGGGCGGTTTTGCCAAGATCGCGGTGCAGGGATTTTTGGTAAAAGTTTTGGGCTTGCTCGATCCAACTAATGGTTTTTTTGTTGGCTTCGGCGCGTTTTTCCGCTTCGGGGTCGACGGCGGGGAGTGGCATTCCAGCCATATTGGCGATTTGTTCGACGGCTTCGGGGAAGGACAGGCCTTCAACTTCCATCAGGAACGAGATGATATCCCCGTGTTTTCCGGAAGAAAAACAATGGTAAAAGCCTTTTTCATCATTGACGAAAAAGCTGGGGGTTTTTTCGTTGGTGAAGGGCGATAATCCAGCGAATTCCCGCCCTTGGCGCTTTAATTTGACGTGCTTACCGACCACGTCCGAGGGGCGGACGCGGGCTTTTAACTCGTCTAAAAAATGTTCTCCAAAACGCATGCGCCTAATGTAAGGGGTCTCGGGCGGGATTGCGAGTCTGTTTTAAGCTTTGCTTGTCTTTGGTTGGGCTTTGCGGGCTTTATGTTTGCGCCACCAGCGCCTGAACAGCCAGAAGACGGGCAGGACGATGACCATCCATGGGAGGGCAAAGGCGACAAAGCGAATGACACCGGCAAATCCTTCTGCAGATGTGCCGATAAATTCTGTGAGCGCTTGTTTGATCGGCGAGAAGGAAGAGCGGCTTGCGGCGACTGCTTTTGTTTCATAGTTCAGATACACCTGTGACATGCTGACCCGGGTGCGCAAAATACGTAAGCGGGCGGTGCTGCTTTCGATTTGGCCCTGAACACGGGCAAGCTCGCGCTCGACCTCGATTAAGTCCTTTAAGCGACTGCCCTTGGTTTCGAGCAGGCCTTGCAAGCGGATGCGTAGAGTTTTGAGGGCGTTCAGGCGGGCGTCGCTGTCGGTTATGGCCATTGTCAGATCTTCGGCGTTTACGTTCGAACTTGTGAGCTTGCCATTGGCGGTCTTGCTGTCAGCGTTCAAACTTTCTCGGTAGCTTTGGAACCAGTCCGGTTGCACCCGCAATTGGATATTGGCTGATATTTGATCATCGGAATATTTGTTGAGAGATGAGGAGACAATCCGGCATTTATCCGGCCCTGCATCCTGACACGATTGTAGGGCTTGTTGGGAGACGCTTTCTAGGTTTTTAACGGGGATCGCAAAGCGAAAATTGTACCGGTAGGCGAGGAGTAATTCTGTGCCGGGTACATTCTGGCCTGATGTGTTGATCGGGGCTTCATTTGCGCCGCCTACACTTTGTTTCAGAACTCTGGGGGCGGGTGCGGAGGCGGCCATATCCATGCCGTCCGCTTCCATATATTCGGATTGAGCGTGCATTGGTGCGGAGGCGCGGTCTTGGCAACCGGCAAATCCGGCGGTGGAGATAATCATCATGGGGAGAAGTAGGTTTTTCATATGCTGTCCTCTTTTGCCAATATTATTTAGCAATATTCGGGTATCTTATGTCCAAATTAAGGCAATTACTGCACATAGCATAACAGTTATGCAGTGATATGTGTTCTATGATTTGTAATCTATGCTATACGCCCTATATGCTGTGTGTAACCCCGCCCAACTCGGGGTGTTATTGGAGGAACGTCATGAAAGTGACCATGATGAAAGGCAAAATTCACCGCGCCACTGTGACGCAGGCTGATTTGCACTATGTAGGGTCCATCTCGATTGATATGGATTTGCTGGATCGTAGTGGGATTTTGCCTAATGAGCAGGTGGACATCCTCAATATCACCAATGGCGAGCGGTTTACCACTTATGCGATCGAAGCCCCGCGTGGCTCCAAAACCTTTGGCCTAAACGGCGCGGCGGCGCGGCGGGTTCAAATTGGTGATCAGATCATCATTATCACCTATTGCCAAATGGACATTGAAAAGGCGCGAAATTATGCTCCGAACGTCGTTCTTCTTGACGAAAACAATGATGTGGTGATGCAAAAACTGAATTAGGGATTATGGGAATGCGGGAGGTATTGTCCAACATTCCCAAATATTTAATGATCGTTTCTATTGATCCAAAGCGTAGGTAATATTCACTGTCACGCTTAGTGTTTGTTCACCAGCAGAAATTGGCGTTGAAGCTTCATCCATAGCCACGCGCGCCATCATCATTTGCGGGCGCGGGTTGAAATTATTGGTGTTTTCACGGATTTCCAACACTTTACCGAGGCGTACACCTGCAGCATTGGCCATGCCGACAGCTTTGGCACGGGCTTCTGCGATGGCATCAAGGCGGGCCTTGTTTTTTGCAGATTTACTGTTTTTGATCGAGAAGGTTACGCCGTTAATGGTGTTAACCCCTGCTGTCACCAGAGCGTCAAGCATAGGGCCGACATTTTCCAGATCTTCGGTGCGTGCGCTGACAGTATTGCGTACCTCATAGCCAACAATAATCGGGGCTTTCCGGTCTTTATAGTCGTATCTGGGCTGGAGAGACATTTGCGAGGTTTGAATGTCGCGGGCCTTGATACCAGCAGCTTTAAGGGCTGCAAAGGCGGCGCTCATTTGTCTGGCATTTTGGCGCATAGCGTCTCCGGCAGTGACGGCTTGTGTAACAACACCGGCCGAAACGCTGGCTTGATCGGGGATTTGTGCGACTGTGCCGGTTGCGGACACATATAGTTTACCCTGTTCTTGGTGGGCCATTTCGTGTTGGGAGGCTGCGGATGCGTCATGGGTACTCGCAGGACTGAATGAGAGAACAAAAACACTAGCTGTTAAGAGAATAATTTTTTTCATTGGATCGTTCCTTATGTTGCAACGCGCTTTCGGGGGAGATGTGGGTTACATGTGTGCGCGACGTTGATATATTCTATGACATACTTAACATGAATGTACGATTTACCCGAATTTGAAGTACAGTTAGGGCTTTTCATACGCCCATGTGCGCGCTATACACCGCGCTGAAACCAATTGGGGGTGAGTAGCTCAGCTGGTTAGAGCCGCCGGCTCATAACCGGCTGGTCGGGGGTTCAAGTCCCTCCTCACCCACCATCTAGACGAGTTTGTCACGTTAAGTAATCTTACGTTAATATTATTAAACTCGACGGATTCTAATCTATTGATATTTAACATTTTTGGTTCGCGCGTTGGTTGTGGGTATATTTAACGTGACAAAGCCGACAGGACTCTCATAAGTGCTGACGTCAGACAATTTGGCGGTGATGTCTAATCCTGAGATACGCCTCAGAAGGCCGCGGCAAAGGTGTAGTCCGCCGTTATTTGTAACAATCAGCAAGTAATGCCTTCATGACATTCAAGCCTAAACCCTTAGTCAATTGGATATTACGGTTAGGGATGTTTTCTGGGTTTGGAAAATTTTCTAAGGCGGTCTCAACACTAGTTTCCCGTAAAATATGCAGCATAGGATAAGGAGACCTATTGGTATAATTACTTGCGTCATCAGGGGGCGCGTTAGCAAAGCAATACTTAGGGTGAAAACTCGCTAACTGATAAACACCCTCATACCCTTGTTTTTCTAATAAGGCGGTGGCGGTTTCTAGCACATCTAAATAATCTTCAAAATCAGACAGAGCGAGGGGAAATATTAATAAGCTCGTTTCTCTTTCTGCATCATTATCCAACGCGGCGCACTGCATAATTATTTGCTCTAATTGGCCCTGTAAGTCTGTCGTTTCAATAACCGCATAATGAATGCGATTATTGTCATACTCCCGTTTCGCAAAAGGGCAGAGGGTGTGGTCAATTATGACGTTTGATAGCCATTTTTTAGTCTGATTTATAATTGTATTGGCATCTGGCATAAAAACTCATTTAAATAGGTTAAAAAATACTTCACCAAACTATACATGCGAGAGCTAGCGGCGAGCTTAGGGGCGCCTCAAATTCACCAGATCGAGCTTCGCCCGAGCTTGGTTGACGATGTTCCATGCGTGGGGATCTTTAGCGAGGATGCGAATAAGCTTTCCCGTTGAGATACCTAGCGCTTTCGCCGCTAGACCAACGGCCCATTCGTGGTGAGCCAGGATATCGAGTAAGTGAGCGATGAACCTGGCATAGCGCCGGTCTTTTTTACCTAGCTTCCAGGACCCCTGCCATTCGGACTTACTCCCAGATGCACTGTCTGGCGCTACTGGCAAGCGTAGCTGGATCGCGATGGCCGATCGCAGGCGTTTTAGTGCATCGGCCCGATTACGGTGTTGCGAACGATGATCCGCGCAGAGGGCGACGACGATCCCATCCAGCACCGTCAGCCGGACCGCGGAATCCGTGGTGTTGCGATGTTGGCCTCCGGGTCCGGATGCTCGGTAGCACTCCTGGCGGCAGTGTCGCAGCAAGTTATCATCATCCATGTCGAGAAGTTCATTTCGATTGGGCATGGGGCGGCAGTGTCAGAGGAAAATGCATGATTGGTAAATAGCAGTTCCTTATTGATGAGTCATGAGCAATTTATTCAAACACCATAAAACATCTCCTGAAATAATCCGCCTTGCCGGGTGTTGACCGCTTTATGTTAGCGCAATTGTTCGAGGGATGCGTTTAGATGGTGTTCGTCAGGGATATCCTTAATATCAAAGGCTATTTCGACCTTTGCGTTGTTTGGGTCTAAGAAGAAGACTTGCCATCCTTTAAACGGGTTCGGGAGCTGACTTATTGTATATCCGACGTTTTCTAGCGTGAGACGTTGCAATAGGGCGTTTATGTCTGTGCCTGAAAATGCCATATGATCTAAAACTCCCGGCTCTTGTGGTATCTCTTGCTTTTCGACGACATGTAGAATTGGTGTTTTGCCACAATAAAACCAAAGTCCTCCGAAAGAGAAGGCTGGCCTCGGGCCAACGCTTAGGCCAAACATTTCATAGAAGGCCTGTGTTGCGGCTAAATCGGTTGAGAGAATAGTAAAGTGGTCCATTTTTGTGATAATTGACATCGTGCTAATATCCCGTATGCGGTTAATTGAGAATGTGTGGCTAATTGAGAATTTGATCGACGACCCAAGCTGTACGTAGAGCGCTTGCCCCTAGGGAAGGATGCTCTGGGCCATTGGTGAGGTGTTTGACCATGTTTTCGACATGAGGGTATTGAATATGTTTTGGCTGGAGGATGTCTTTCTCAATTGTTTGCGAAGATGTAGTGAGCCGGACAGGTTCTGCCCCCAAAATTGAAAAATTGATATGGCCTTTGGAGCCGGAAATTGTCACCATATCTGCATCGTCCTGACAGGAAAAATTCCAATGACCTGATCCGGTAATGTCTGTGCCGTGCAGCCAGTTTGCCGTGACAGCGTCAGGAACCACAAAGGCCGTGTGTTGCATGGCGCTAAAGCCTGAAGCTATGGTGATGGGGCCTAGTAGAAAGTCGAATACGTCCAGTCCATGACAAGCAATATCTTCGAAATATCCGCCAGGGGCATCTTTGGGATGTGTGCGCCAGCCTTGGTGACCGGCAAGGTCCGTTTCGGATGGTGGGCGGGTATAGCTCCAGTGGATATGGCGAATATCTCCGATTTGATTTTCTTCAAGCCAGGTTTTTATTTGTAAAAAACGGGGCAGAGAGCGGCGATAATAGGCGACGAAAAGGGGTTGATCTGCGTCTTTGAACGCTTCGACCATTGTCTGTGCGTCTTTGAGGGTTGGGCTGATCGGCTTTTCTACGCAGCATGGTTTCCCGGCTTTGGCAACCAGAAGGGCCAAGTCCAAATGGGATGAGGGCGGGGTTGCGATATAAACGGCGTCTACGTGTTTGGAGTTAATGAGGGTTTCGGAGGTTTCATATACGTGTTCAATATTATGCCGTTTGGCGTAGGCATGGGCGGTTTCAGGCCGCCTTGAAGCCACCGCACTTAAGTGGGAGTTGGGTACAAGGGAAAAAGCTGGCCCGCTTTTTAGCTCAGTTACGTCTCCGCATCCGATCATGCCCCATTTTATCTGCGCCATGCTGATTTCCCTTATCCGACTCGTTTTTTATGCCATTTTATAAAGGCATCTACCTCAGCGGCAGCACAGAAGAAATGGTAAAATGTGCTTGTGGGCATGGTGATTGAGATCATGGCACCTTCTGCATCCAATTGATCTAGCCACCCGCCTTTTACAGGCACGTTCAGATAGGTGGAAAACATGTTCTGGATTGTATTTGCAGCCGTTGCCATGCAGGCTGTGTCGCCGGATTTGGCTTGGGCGAGGCTGGCTTTTAGCAGTTCTGTTTGTGGCCATGTACGCAAGGTTCCTCCGGTTGTCGGGGGGGGCACGCAGTCATATAATAGCCCTAGTTTTGTGTTCAAACCAAGGGTAAGGGCAGATGTGTACAATGCGTTGGCCTGTGCGTTGATCTCAACATCACTTCGGTCTTCATATGCGCGTAATAGCCAGCACCATTCCATCATATGGCCGGGTTCAACCGGGCCGCCATTATTGTCTGCACGCGTCCAGTCTTGATTGAAAAATTCGATAATTGTACCGGTGCCTGCATCGAAAAATGTATTTTGAAACAGGGTGTAAATCTCACCCGCGCGGTTTAAATATTGCGGGTTTTGTGTGGCGTCATATAATGCAATCAGGGCTTCAAACAAATGCATGTGCGGGTTTTGGCGGCGCGGTAAGCTTGCAGGCAGGCCTTCCTGCCAGCCCCCATTTCCAGCCTGTACATTTGAGTCAAGAAACGCCAAAGTTTCTTTGGCAATATTTAGGGCGGCATTGTCTTTGAAGGCAATATAGCGCCATGATCCGGCCAAAATAATAAAAGCTTGTGCGTAGGTGTCACGCAGTCCGTCGTGTAGACTGTCATCGGCCGCAAGGAGATGGGCGCAGCCCTTATAGCCTGTTCCGGGAATATCTTCGCCCCCTTGAGAACCGGGGCCCATAACATGTTGCCATACATAATCAGAAACGGTTTTGGCGTTGTCGAACCATCCGAGCGCACTTGCATGGGCGTAGACATAGGAAAACCGTGCCTGTACCCGTACCCGCTTGAGGCTATCCGTTACGGGGGTGCCGTCCATTCTCAAACACTCGTAAACACCGCCAGTTGGTGCAAGCGCGGCCTTTGCCCAATAGGGCAAAGCCTCGGTTTTGCACCAGTTTACAAATTTTTCAAATTCAGGTGGCAGGTTTTCCATATCCCCGTGGTTTACCTTTATTTACTGATTGCGTCAATCTTGGCAAGTTCCTCAGCGTTAAAATCAGGTGTTTGGGTGGCAGCAACGCAGTCGATCACCTGTTCAGGGCGGCTGGCGCCGATGAGGGCGCTGGTCACACGGGAATCGCGTAAAACCCATGCCAGAGCCATTTGAGCCAGGGTTTGTCCGCGGGCTTTGGCGATGTCGTCCAGTGCCTGAATTTGGTTTAGCTTGTCTTGGGTGAGGTCGCTTTCTTTCAAGAATCCATTTCCGCTGGCGCGACTTCCGGACGGAATACCGCCCAGGTATTTGTTGGTCAATGTGCCTTGGGCAAGCGGAGAGAACACAATACTGCCCATGCCGGTTTCTTCTGTTGCATCAAACAGGGCATCGTCTTCTGTCCAGCGGTCAAAAATCGAATACCGGGGTTGATGGATGATGCAGGGTGTACCGAGCTCTTTTAGGATGCGGGCGGCTTCGCGTGTCTGCTCTGCGCTATAGGACGAGATACCGACATAGAGGGCTTTGCCTTGGCGCACGGCTGTGTCGAGGGCGCCCATGGTTTCCTCCAGAGGTGTGTCGGGATCAAAACGGTGCGAGTAGAAAATATCGACATAGTCAAGGCCCATCCGGGTCAGGCTTTGATCCAGACTGGCGAGCACATATTTACGGCTACCCCATTCACCATAAGGACCAGGCCACATTTCGTATCCGGCTTTGCTGGAAATGATCAGCTCGTCGCGAAGCCCCGCGAAATCTGTGCGTAGAATGTCGCCAAATGTGGTTTCTGCGGATCCGGCCGGGACGCCGTAATTATTGGCTAAATCAAAATGGGTAATACCCAGATCAAAGGATGTGCGGCAAATTTTACGGGCCATGTCACGGGGGCAGTCTTCGCCAAAATTATGCCAAAGCCCCAGTGAAATTGCAGGTAGTTTTAAACCGGAGCGCCCACAACGATTATAGGGCATGGTGTCATAGCGTGTCGGGGCAGGAAGATATGTCATGGGGTGGCTCCGTTTGTATCCTGATGTGTCTGGAAAAATCAATGATCTCCCTTGGTATTTTGCACATTTATAAGGTGTGGATCAAGATAAAAGTGAGCGCTAACAAAAAATTGGGTTTATCCATAAAGGGCTGGAAAAATCGGGGAAATTCTATAAGAATACGAGTGTGATTTAGCAGGGGAGTGTTTACATGCCAGATGCGTTTGAAAGTGCCAATATTTTGCGCCGCTTCATGGGAGGTCTCATTGTTGTTCTCGGGATTGTTTTGTCTGCCTGTCAATTGACACAGGCTGCAACCCCCGGCACTGCCCCGGATTGGCGTGCGAGAAAAACTGCAATTCTTGAATATTTGACCAGTGTAAGTGAAGGGGGTCAGACATTGTCCGGCACGCAGGTCAATGAGTATGAGGTCTTTATCAAATGTACTTCCTATGATCGCTTGCATGCCATGACAGGTAAAAAAGCGGCGGTGCTCGGGTTGGAGTTGATGTTTGCTATCGAGTATGAGGGCTATGCGGATCATCTGGTGCGACTTGCGCGTGAACATGCGCAGGCAGGGGGACTTGTTACGCTGGCATGGCATGCGCGTAATCCGCTTAAAACGTGTCCGCGCGGCGAGTTCTATGAATGTTCGAAAATGATGATGTCCGATGACATGATGGCTTTGATGCTGACGGATGGGACGCATGAAAATGTATTGTTTAAAAAAGATATTGCGGCGGTTGCACCCGTGTTTAAACGTATGCAAGACGCAGGCATCCCCGTGTTGTTTCGTCCGTTTCACGAAATGAATGGCAACTGGTTTTGGTGGGGCGCGACAGACCGGTTTGCGGATCTATGGAGTATTTTGCACCATGAAATGGAAACTGTGCATGGGCTTAAAAATATAATCTGGGTCTGGGGGTCGGCAGATCGCCCGAACTCTCCGCATTATGCGCCGCCTAATGGTACTTTCGATATTGTTGGTGCGGATATTTACGAGACGGATAATGATTCGGAACTTTTCATTGATCGCTGGAAAGATGCGCGCAAGGTTAGCTCGAGCGCTCCATTTGCTTTTACAGAAATTGGGCGGGTGCCGTCTGATCGTGTGTTGGCGGAGACGAAACCGGCGTTTGTTTTTTTGTGGGGCGGAGAATTTTTGAAGGCAAGTTGGGCCATGACCGGTAAGTGCGATAAATGTAATACCGAAGCGGAAACAATTGCATTTATGCACAAGAAAACTGTGTTGTCCCTTGAAGGCATACCCGCAGATACACGTTTGACATGGACGCAAGCTCCTTTGTCAAAGCGTGAAATTAATGCCTGCCCTGTTCCCAACTAATTCTAGTTTTAGGCTCCCTATAATGACAAAAATGTCCAACAATTTTCAGCACCGTTTGCAAAGTTTAAAGGCAGATCATGCTGCGTTGATGGCGCAAAAAAACAGTCCCGCCAAATTGGGAAACGGGGTTTATGAGAGGTGGGGGAGCCCTGTTGTCACACCGGCGCATACGCCTTTGTTTTGGCGCTATGATCTTGATCCCAAAACCAATCCGTTCTTGATGGAGAGGTTGGGTGTGAATGCGACCTTTAATGCGGGGGCGATTTATAAGGACGGGCTGCACACACTTGTTGTGCGTGTGGAGGGGGATGACCGCAAATCTTTTTTTGCAATTGCCCAGAGCAAGACCGGTGTTGACGGGTTTACATTTTGGGATGTTCCTGTGCGCCTTCCACAGACAGATAGACCGGATACCAATGTGTATGATATGCGGCTCACTGCGCACGAGGATGGCTGGGTTTACGGTTTGTTTTGTACCGAGCGCAAAGATTTATCGCAGCCTGATGACATGTCAGCGGCAGATGCCCAGTGCGGCATTGCACGTACACGTGATCTGGTGAGCTGGGAACGTTTGGCGGATTTGCAATCGGGGGGTAGCCAACAACGCAATGTGGTTTTGCACCCTGAATTCGTTGACGGAAAATATGCACTTTATACGCGGCCCCAAGACGGATTTATTTCTGTTGGGTCTGGCGGCGGGATTGGTTGGGCCTTGTGTGAGGATATGACGAAGGCTGTTGTCAGCGACGAAATTGTTATTGACCCCAAGATTTATCACACCATCAATGAAGTGAAAAACGGGCAGGGGCCAGCGCCTTTAAAAACAGAGCAGGGTTGGTTGCATCTTGCGCACGGGGTTCGCAATACGGTGGCGGGGCTTCGTTATGTGCTGTATATGTTTATGACCGAGCTTGAGCGCCCGTGGGTTGTCAACCATCGTCCGGGCGGGCATTTTCTTGCGCCGCGCGGGGCAGAGCGGGTCGGAGATGTTTCCAATGTTGTGTTCAGCAATGGCTGGACGTTGGACGAAGACGGCAATGTGTTTATCTATTATGCGTCATCAGACACGCGTTTGCATGTGGCTACGAGCACGTTGGCACAATTGGTGGATTACTGCGTCAATACGCCGGAGGATAAACTCACCAGCGCCGAATGCGTGGATACGCGTTGTGATCTTATTGCGCGAAACCTTGCTGCAAAGACCTAGTGTGTCAGATTTGAAAACCTTATCTGCTGAATTTCAATCCGAGTTGGAACGGCTGTCTACATGGTGGAAAACCAATGCGGTTGATCGACAAAACGGTGGGTTTTACGGACAGATAAATCTGGATGGCCGGCCTGTTGTGGATGCTCCCAAGGGGTTGATTTATATAGCCCGTATTCTGTGGTTTTTTAGTATGGCGGCTTTACGCTCCGGTACGCAGAGCGATGCGGATATGGCTTTGCGGGCGCGGGATTTTCTTGTCTCTCATTTTATAGATACGAAGCATGGGGGGGTATTTTGGGAGGTAGATGCGCGAGGGGCTCCGACCAATACGCGTAAACAGGGCTATGCACAGGCGTTTGCGATTTATGGTCTTGCGGCCCATGCACACTCTAGCGGAGACGAGGAGAGCCTTGAACATGCACTTGCCCTGTTTGATACGCTTGAAGCGCGTTTTTATGATCTCGATCATGGGGGCTATTGGGAGGCTTTTGCGCGGGATTGGGTCGAGATCGAGGATGTTAGGCTCAGCGAGAAAGATGATGACGCGCCCAAAACCATGAATACGCATTTACATATTCTTGAAGCTTATACGGAGCTATACCGCGCCAAGCCCTTACCACGTGTGCGTAAGGCTTTAGAGAGCTTGATTAAGCTTCATAACAGGAAAATTTTTAGGGCCGATATCGGGCATTTGCGTTTATTCTGGCAGGCGGATTGGCGCGATGTTTCACGAGACGCATCCTTTGGTCATGACATAGAAGCCAGTTGGTTGTTGTGGGAGGCAGCTGAAGTTTTAGGAGATGATAATGTTCTAGCGCAAACGCGTCAGGTGACACTTCAGTTGGCAGAAACTGCATTGGCGGAAGCTATGGGGCCAGACGGGGAGATGTATAATGAGCGCAGTTTCTCGGCAGATCATATAGATACTACACGCATATGGTGGGTACAGGCGGAAGCATTGGTCGGATTTTTAAATGCATATCAACTGAGTGGTAATCCTGAGTTTTTCGATAGAGCCGTGGGCATGTGGGCCTTTATTAAACAACATGTCCTTAGGGATGGCTGTGAATGGAGTTGGTTTTCCAGTTTGGATGCGGATCAGATTTCGCCCTATCAAGCCGGGCACTGGAAGGCTTGTTATCACAATGGGAGGGCTATGATGGAATGTCTTGATCGGTTGGAAAAACTCTAGGGTTTAGGCATTGCAATTGACCCCGGGGACAAAGTTCATGCGGGTAATAATAATTTCAAACGGGCCTTCGCTGGCAAGTGTTACCCGTGTGATATTTTCCAAATCTCCACCAGACACAGTGATCGCTTTCAAAGCGATGGTGAACTGTTTAAGGTCGCCATGCCGAGCCGTTTCAAGTTTGTCGGTAATGTCTAGCCGTACGCCTTTGCCTTGCGTATCCACGATTTCTGCAAAAATCGGCTTTGAAGGTTTTGATTTAAGAAAATAATCCATGGTAAGTAAGAAGTCCGCATTGGCCTCGCGGGAAAAATCAACGGGATCATGTGTGAAATTGATCTGCCCTTTTGCTTGTGACCAGCTTATCCGAATGGCGTTTTCCTGTTGCCCGAAATCAGCAGATGAGGCTGTAAGGCCTTCATTGGGTGAGGTGTGTGTGCCCGGAGACCAAATGGTTTGCCCTGATGTGTCTTCCAGATTTGCAGACCAGCCGCTGACCGTGTTGCCTTTGTCAAATATTGTGCACGTGTCGGGGTTTGTTTCAACGCCGCTCTCGTGAAGGTGTGGGAGCGCACATGTGTCTTGTAAGGACAAGCCAAAGCCTCTTGAGAAGAGGGGGGACACCGACGTATCTGCGTATTGATCCGCATTCATTGGCCATAGGAAAGAGAGTTTTGCGGTGAAATCGTATTCGCCGTTTTGCGCGAGCAGTATATCGGCTAACGCGCCGCCTTGTGTGCCCGGTAGAAAGGCAGCAATGAAGGCATTACATGCATTTAGCTCAGGATTTACCCATAAAGGGCGACCAGAGAGGAAGACACCGACCACGGGAATGCCTTCGGCGCGGAGTTTGCGCAGGGCCGTAATATCGTGGTCATCTCCGGGCATGAAATCCAGTGTGTTGAGATCGCCTCTAAATTCTGCATAGGCTCGCTCGCCAAAAACATAAATTGCTATATCCGGTTTTTGGGATGTCCCGCTTTTTTGCCAGTCAGCTGTTTCAGAATAAATATAACTGGAATTGTTTCTGCGTGTGATGCGCGCAATACCTTCCAAAATGGTTTCGCTTTCGGGATAGTCTGATTTTTCAATATTATCGCCTTGCCAGGACAGAGACCAGCCGCCGCAATGCATGCTTAAATTATCTGCGCCTGCACCTGCTACCAATATGTGGTGCGCGGAGTTGATCGGGAGGATGCTGTCTTTATTTTTCAACAATACGGCTGATTTTCGTACGGCTTCTTGTGCAAGGGTTTTGTGGGCTGTGTTGTTCGGCGCGGGGGCGGTTTGTATGGGAATACGTGCGCTCGGTTTTGGTTTGTCAAACAGGCCAGAGCGGAGTTTAACTCGTAATACCCTGCGTACAGCATCGTCGAGCCTTTCGGGCGAGAGACGCCCTTCTCGCACATCTGTCACTGTATTATGAAACAGGGATTTCCAGCTATCGGGGGCCATAAATATATCAAGGCCAGCGGTCATGGATTCCGGGGCATGTTCGGGTGAAGCGCCGGAAAGTTGGGCGTGCCCATTCCAGTCGCCAACCAAAATCCCGTCAAAGGCCCATTGGTCTTTTAGGAGTTCGGTTAGTAAATCGTGGCGACCGTGGATTTTAATGTCGCCCCAGCTTGAAAATGAAGCCATTACGGTCTGTACGCCTGCGCTGAGGGCGTGTTCAATGCCAAGGCTATGAATGTCTCGTAATTCGTCTTCGGTAGCGTCAGTATCCCCTTGGTCGCGACCATTCAGAGTGCCACCGTCACCAATAAAGTGTTTTACGGTTGCGATGATTTTATCGGAGCCAAGGAAGGCATCACTGCCTAGTCTGCCTTGTAGCCCATTGATAAGTGCCGCGCCGCATTTGGCAACAATGTTGGGGTCTTCTGAATAGGATTCGTAGGTGCGACCCCACCGAATATCTTGAACAACGGCTAAGGTGGGGGCGAAAGTCCAATCAAAACCTGCGGTGATGACCTCGCGGGCTGTTGCCGCGCCGATGCGTTCGATCAGTTCGGCATCTGCGCTTGCGCCAAGGCCTATATTATGAGGGAAAATGGTGGCTCCGGCCACATTGTTATTCCCGTGTACGGCGTCTGTGCCCCACATAATAGGGATGCCCGCGCCGTTTTCGTGCATTGAAGCTTCCCAAAACGCATCTGCCAGAGCCAGCCATACTTCGCGCGAGGCTCGCATATTACCGTGTGGGGCCGAGTTGCCTCCGTTTAGGATTGAGCCGAGTGGATAGGTGCGAATATCTTCGGGGGTGACAGAGCCAATATCAGCCTGAATGGTTTGGCCGACTTTTTGTTCAAGGCTTAGGCTTTCCAAGATTTCATCTATGCGCGCTTCTAGCGCAGGGTCAGGTTTAATTGGTGCCTCTAGTTTGGGCCAGAGGTTGATGTCGATCGGGCGTGTGCCGTCATTGGCAACGCTTTGTGCCGTGCGTATCTTCTCTGTTTCCCCCATGCCTTATATGACCTTCTATATCGTTATTTTGATGAGGAAGGTGTTGGCGGTGTGTATCCGGGGGCGTAATCACGAAGATTGTCCCACCAGCGATACTTCAGGAACACGCTTGTTATGGCAATAATGACGACGGCAATAGCTAGCTTGTCCCAATCGCGAATAACGAAGAAAACCGGGGCAGCCACAAGTGCGGATTGCCAGACAATACCAACGGCGACATTGGTAAGGTCGCGTTTCATGTCTTTGTTTTCTTCAACGCCTTTACCGTCTGCTTCCAGTGCATTTTGAACTGGCTTCCAGAACCCCCAAGGGCGAGTGCGGATATAAAACTCTTGCAAGACGGACATCTCGGTTGGTTTCGTTGCGAGGGAACCAACAATCACGGCGACCAAACAGGCGAAAAAGAAGAACGGGAAGGCCTGAATGGCGCTAATTTTATCGCTGACGAATGGCAGACCCAGTAGTAATGCGAAAGCAATCCCAACGAACATGCCCCAGAAATAGCCCCAGCCATTCATACGCCACCAATACCATTTTATCATATTGGCCGCGACATAGCCGCCACCCAGTCCGGCGGTGATCCAGTTGATAATGCCGTCAATGCTTGTCAGGAACAGGCCAAATATTGTTCCGGTCAGAACAAAGATGGCAGAGACAAGATAGCTGATGCGCAAATATTTCTTTTCGCTGGCGTGCGGGTTGATGTATTTGCGGTAGATATCATTGACCACATAAGCTGGAGCCGCATTAAGCGGGGCCGCGAAGCTTGACATGAAGGCGGCGAACAGGCCCGCGAGGACAAGGCCTAACAAGCCAGCCGGAATAAGGCCTTGGCTGAGCACGAATGCCAGCAGGCCTTCAAAATCGGCGTTTTCGCCCATGGTGCGTAAATCACCGGTAAAGTAAACGAGGGCAAGAATGGTGAGGCCCGCAATCAATAGATAGCGCGGAACGATCATCACAACGTTGACAAACCAGCTCATTTTAGCGGCCTCAACAGGGCTTCTGGCGGAAAGGACACGTTGCATATCATAGTTCGGTGCCGGGCCAGCCATAGAGCCGAGAATGCCTTTAAACAAAACCAGCATGAAGAAAATTGTGAAGAGGGAATAACCGTCTTGCTCAATTTTGGTGTTGGCTGAGGGCAAAATCTTCGACCAGTCCAGATCAAGTTTCCAGTCAAAGAACGGGTTTGCCCAATCTTCGGGAATGGCGGCGGCAAGGGCTTCTGTGCTGACATGGGTCATGGCGATGTAAGCGACCCCGACGCTGGCGAGGGCCATGATGAAAAATTGCAAGACCTCGGTGAACACCACCGAATACATTCCGCCTTTAATCACATACAGCGAGGTTATGAAGATGATGAGCACTCCATATACTTTTTCGTTCATGCCCATCATGGCATTTGTTTGTCTGGCAAGTTCGTCGCCAACCAAGGCGCTTCCTTGCAGGGCTTCTGGCAAGAAAACATTGAGACGTAGTAAGGCCGCGAGATCAAAAGGCATGAATTGGGCGGCAAGTTTTCCGATGCCTAAAAAGCCATAAGCCATATAGGCCAACACCATGATGAGGGCGAAGACGACGACGATCATATGGCTCATACGGGCGGATTTTCCGTCACCAAAACGTAAGGTAATCCATTCTGCACCGGTCAGTGCGCCGGATCTGCGCAACCAGATCGACAGGAAGACCATCAGGAATATCTGGTTGAAGACGGGCCAGAGCCAAGGAATCCAGATGCTTTTCAGGCCATAAATAAACAGGATGCTGACGAGCCACATTGTACCGGCGACATCGAACATGCCTGATGCATTCGAGAGGCCGAGCGCATACCATGGTAGTTTGTTGCCACCGAGATAATAGCCGCGCATATCTTTGGCAGCCTTGTTGGATATCCAAAACCCGATCGTAAGAGTTGCGGCGAGATAGCCAAAAATAATAAATAAATCAATGCCGTGTAATGCCATGTCGCTGTCTCCCACCCAGAGTATTTTTATTTTGCCGCGCATTATTTTTAAAGAATTGCACGTGTCAAACTCTGTCTATGTTGCTTTTTGAGCGAAAATGAAACAATTTTCAATCTTTTTTAGAAAATATTTGATAATTTTATGAAATCGGTTTCATTATGCCCTGTGTGGGGCTCTGTGCTGGTGCATTGTATTTATGCATTTTTTTGGCTAAACCAAATGACTTAAGTCATAACAAGAACGGAATGTTGGATGTCACCCATTAAAAGAGTTTCGAAACTGGCCGGGGTTTCCCCTGCGACGGTTTCACGTGCTTTTTCTGACCCGAGCAAGCTTTCAGCGGGCACGCTTGAGAAAGTTCTGCGGGCCGCTACGCAGCTTAACTATAAACCAAATTCATTGGCGAAAGCGTTTCGCGGGAAAAGTACACGCAGTGTGCTGGTCATGGTTCCGGATCTCAGGAATGTGATTTTTGCCAAGGTTCTTGCCGGGGTTGAGCGGATTGTGGCTGAAAATGATTACTTCCTGCTCGTGATGGATACACGTGATGATATCGAGATTGAGCGCGCGGGGCTGGAAATGGTGCAAACCAATCGTGCCGATGGTGTCATTCAGGTGGGAGGGCGTACTTTAAAGGAGATTATGCCTGACGGGGATCGTACTCTTGTGCCTTTTGTGCATGCATTGGATGTGGTGGCACCAGCAAAATACCCCACGGTTATGATAGATAATGCTGCTGCGGCAGAATCTATGACCTCTTACCTTCTCGCTTTGGGGCACACCAGGATTGGCGTGCTTGGCGGTATTCGTAACAGAAGCGTCTCTCAGGAACGTATTAAGGGATATCGTCGGGCTATTGAGGGGTATGGGCTTAAATATGAGGACAGTGCAACCGAACACTCAGCCTATTCTTTTGCCGGAGGTCAGCGCGCGGCTCTGCGGCTTCTCTCCCGGCACCCTGATTTAACGGCTTTGTTTTGTTTAAGTGACGAGATTGCGATTGGCGCCATGCGGACGGCTCTGGATCGTGGGCTTTCCTTGCCGGACGATTTGTCGGTTACAGGGTTTGATGACACGGCCTTTAGTAAAGTTTGTCAGCCGACCCTGACGACAGTCGTACAACCCGCGGAACGTATGGGCGAAATTGCGATGACAATGATGGTCAGTCTTCTTCGCGGAGAAACTGCGGCTCCAAATCATCAATGCTTACCAACGGAATTGGTTATTCGTAGCAGTACAAGACGCCATCGTACGACATAGGTTTTATGGTGGGGGTTTTGAATTTATGAAACAAAATCATTTTTTTGCCAAATATTGACCCGCCATAATGTTGGTGGTGTATTCGTATTTTGTTGATATTTTTAACTATCTGAAAGATAAGGATAATTTAATTTTCCATGTTGTAAATATGACACAAAATGCAAATTTATGAAAATAATATGCAAAATATATTGAAACCGGTTTCATTGATGAGTAGGAACCTAATACGGGCAATATTTAAAACCGTGTAGAAGACTGGTGGTTTCGGTGTCTCTCCACAGGCGGCGTATCATCTCTTAAATTTATTATCACGGCATCCTCAGGTTAATACTTGGGGGTGCCGTGATGCGTTTTAGGGACGCGATAAATTTCAAATCAACAATATTTGAGGGTCAAGAATTGCACCAATGCGTTGATGGGGCGGGGGTGTTCTAACTACAACGGAGCGAATGCCCTTATTTATTTCGTGATTTTCTCGGCGTGATTGGAAAGTACTTTTATTGTTGAAACATCGGTATCAAAAATGGAGTTCAAGCCCTGATCTTCTTGAGGAGGATCGCCGGTGAAATCTGTATCGCCTTGCTGCCATATGCCGTTTTGGTGTGCTGCGCGCCCGAAGCCACCCCATGTCCAGACATTGGTGCCCACAAGCGGCCCGTTTTGGGCAATGCTGTTTTCAACATGGTCATATACAAAGGCGTAAAACCGGTCCCGGTACTCGGTCGATGAGTTAATGGTAATGGCGCCTTTGTCACGGGGCAGCCCGAATTCTTCCAAAACAATTGGTTTATTTAGTGTGTTTGCATAGGCAATATGTTGTTCAATATAGGCTGTCGCCTTTAATTTGGTGCTTTCGATTGTGCCTTGCATATTATCAGGATCAACCCAACTCCAGTTTTTTGGCCACATGTGAAATGTCAGATAATCTATGTTATCAGTTTTATGGGCTTCATTGAAACAAGGATCATAATCGGCGCAACCCATAAAGCCTTCATTGCCACTGGAGACAAGGTGATTGCCATCAATTGATTTTATAAACCCTGCCGTTTCGTCAATCCATTGATAAAACTCGGGCAGATCGGCCATGCCGGGGGCGGCTGAATATCCGGGACGGGGTTCATTGGCCAATTGCCAGGCCATGATGGCTGTGTCGTGGGTGTAAGCCTTGCCGGTAAGGGTGTTTGTGCGTCCGACCACCGCTTTTACATAATCCTGATACAGGGCCTTGGCGGCTGTGTTGGAGTAAAATTTCATTGTTGCTAAAGGGTAGGCGGGCCAAGGCTTGTTCGGGTCGCCTAAATCGGTAAATTCCCCGTTATTGACCCATGAAAGATAGGTGCCCATGCCGCCCGACCATTCCCAGAAATTGTTGAGATAAATCACGGCTTTCATGTCCCGTTTGCCCATTTCGACGAGCAAACTATCAAGGCCGCGTAACAGGGTTTCATTGTAATCGCTGCTTGCGTTGCGAAAGGCTGGCCGGACAGATTTTTCCATTGGCCCGTCTTCTGAACCGCCAAGCACTCGCAGATTATCAATGCCTTTGCTTTTGAGTAAATCTAGTTCGGCGCGGAGCCTTTCTATGTTACCGGTTGCGCCTTCTGAACCTAAATAAGCCCCGTACCAGAAATTTACGCCGACAAACCGGTAGGGTGTTTCTCCAATCATCAGGGCTGTATCTTTGACAGTTACAAATTGGGATGCTGTGTCCTGCGTAAACCCATGGTCTTGTGAATGTGTGGATAAACACGCGGACATAAGGAACCCGGATAGGGTCAAGAGAGCAAATTTTATAGGCTTAAAATTGTGTAGCATTTTGATCTCTCCAAATGTCACTATTAAAAATATTTATAACTATCAGCATGTTACATATTTTGTTGTGCGCTAACATAAATAATGGAATTTTCCAAAAATCGCAAGTCGTTTATAGTTTAAACTGGTCTTCAAGGGTGCGTAACTCTGTTTTGGTATCAATATCCTGTGCTGCCAAACCCGAAAGAGGGACGCAGACAGTTTGCTGGTTTTCCACCAGGTTTTTCCGTGCAGTCTGGGGCTTTGATAATTGTATCAGGGCTTCATTTGCAAATATGGCAGGTGGCATTTTGATGCCGTTATAGGCACTCATCGTGACGGGGCCTGTTGCCCGCTCTAACAGCGTATGTAGGTGAGATGTGTTTATGAGGGGCATGTCTGCCAGAACGACACACATGTTTTTAATACTGTGCGCCAGTAGAGCTTGCGCGCCAAGCCTCAAGGCGTATCCACGTCCGGCTTCGGGTTTGGGATTGATGATGATTTGGAAATTAGCCTGTATGAACGGGGCAACACGATCAGGACAGTTTTCAGGCACGATGACATAGCGGTGCATGAAATTGATTTGGACGGTGGTGTCTATAATATGGGTGCACAAAGGGCGGCCTAGAAAAGGGGTCAATAATTTATCTTCTGGCCCAAAGCGTTTCGAACTTCCACTTGCGAGTACGAGAATTGCGCAATCTTCGGCTCTCATAATCTGTGTTTAATTTGGGCGGTTTTTATAATTTCACCCAAGGCTGATACGGCAAGCAGATTTGCATCGCGCATGCTGGGGATGAGGCCGATGGGGCCGTGAATTTTGGCAATGTTTTCTGGGGATACTCCTGATGCGCGTAGAGTTTCACAACGTGCGGAATGGGTTTGGGGGCTTCCCAGAGCGCCAATGTAAAATGCAGGCCGAGACAATGCTTGTTTCAAAATTTCTGTTTCCCACTCGTGGTCATGAAACATAAGTACAAGCGCTGTCCATTTATCGTCCTGACAAGGGGGTGGGGTTTCGGGGGTGTTAAGCAATTCAAAGGTGATGAGATTGTTTGTATCGGCGAGGGCTTCCAGATCAGGCTCCGGGGATTGGATATGCACCTCAAATCCGGATTGCGCAGCTTGTGAAGCGAGGCTACGTACAGGCGCGCCTCGCCCAACAATGCGAAGTTTGAGCTTGGGTTGGTAGGTGATTTCGAAGGTTGCGACCTTCTTGTTGAGAGGGTTGTTTTGTATGTATAGGCCGCCTTTTGAAATCTGTAGAGTAACGCTTTTTCGTGCACTTAATGAGAGTGTAGCTGTATTGATGATAGTCGGGTCGGGGTTGGGGATAATGGATATCTCTATCGAACCACCACACGGCAATTTAATGTCTTTAAATGGAGAGCCTTCCCCGTAGAGAAGGGAGACTGTTTTGTTTTCGTGAAGGGCAGTCTGTGCTTGTGAAATAATATCCGCGTCTACACACCCGTTTGAAATATAGCCTGCGGTTTTGCCGTTGGCTGCTACTGCCATAAGCGTACCTTTTGCCCGTAATGTGCCGCCGCGAATATCGGTGATAACGAGAAGGGCACACGGGGTATTGCTGTCCTGTTCGCGTTTTATAAACGCCAGAACATCGGCAGGGTGATGATGATCCTGAAGCGGCTCGAGTGTTGAAACTATAATGAACCTGCCGCGTCTTTGATGGCGCTCCGAATTTTCATATAGGTGGCACATCTGCAAATATTGCCGTTCATCGCGTCGTCAATATCTTCGTCGGATGGATTAGGGGTTTCTTCCAGAAGGGCAATCGCCGACATGATTTGACCGGATTGGCAATAGCCACATTGGGGTACATCAATGGCTTGCCAAGCTTTACGGATAGCGTCTGCGGCCTTGCCCGATTTCCCTTCAATGGTGGTAATATTTGCACCGTCCAAGCTGTCGTGGGGCGTGATGCAGGCGCGTATAGGGACGCCGTCTACATGGACTGTGCAGGCACCGCATTGGGCAACACCGCACCCGAATTTCGTGCCTGTCATGCCCAGATGATCGCGTAACACCCAGAGAAGAGGTGTGCCTTCGGCGGCATTTACCGTTTGGGATTTGCCGTTAATTTTCAGTGTGACTGTCATGATAAATCCCTTCTTATACCGGTAAAGTATTGCTGTTGGCGCTGATGAACGGCAGTGAACGCAAGCGCACGCCTGTGGCGTCAAAGATGGCATTGGCCAAGGCTGGCGCGGCGGGCGGGGTTGGAGGTTCGCCGACACCGCCAGGAGGGGCATCGGATTCAATAATTTGAACTTCGAAATGCCGGGGCGCTTCCGACATGCGCATGACGCGCCAGTCCGGGAAGTTGGCCTGTTGGACAATGCCGTTTTCAGCTGTGATTTCGCCGTAAAGGGCATTGGATAGACCATATAGTGTGCCGCCTTCTACTTGTGAAATTGTATGGCCTGTGTTGACGACTGTCCCTGCGTCAATCGCACTCCAGATGCCGATGATGGTCAGGGCTCCATCGGCGTCCACTTTCACTTCAATCACGGTCGAGACATAGGAGAGGAATGAGCGGTGGGTGGCAATCCCGATACCGTGGCTTTCGGGTAATGTCCGTCCCCAATTTGCCATTTTGGCCGCAGTCTTTGTCACCTTGGCAAGTCGGGCCGTGTCGATTGGATATTCTTCCAGGGGGCTGCCGTAGTTTGAGTATTCTGCGCCCTCTGTGTTGGGGTCGAAATGCCGGGCTGGGCCGAGCAGTTCGAGAAGGTAATCTTTTTGGTCACGTCCGGCTGCATGGGCCAGTTCGGCTGCAAAACTTTGTACGGCAAAAGCTTGGTAGACATTGCAAACAGAGCGGAGCCAGCCAATTCTGATATGGCCTTTGGCACGTCCTGCCTCAAGCTGGATATTGGGGATGGCAAATGGCATGTCGCTGGCACCCAAGCCAAGCTCGCCCGCAGACGGCATATCTGCGCCGGGGGCAAAGGTTGAGCTGATTGTAGGGAAAACCGTGCGGTGTAACCATGCGCTGGGTTTGCCGTCTGCATCAAGGCTGGCTTCTAGGCGTTGGGCGCTGACCGCATGGAAATACCCGTGTTGAAGATCGTCCTCACGGGTCCAGACCAGTTTAACAGGTTTGCCAGCTTCGCGCGCGATGAGGGCGGCTTCAGCGACGTAATCGGGTTTGGATTTGCGGCCAAACCCGCCACCAAGCCATGTGACATTAATCGTGACATCTGAAGGGTCAACGCCACAGACTTGCGCAACTGTAGTGCGCGCGGCTTGCGGGTTTTGTGTACATGTCCAGCATTCAACCTTGCCGTCCGTCCAGCGTGCGGTGGCTGTCGGTGGTTCCATAGGGGACTGTGAAAGGTGGGCGGCGTAGTATTCGGCCACAATCGTTTTCTCTGCATTTGCCAGAGCGGCGTCTACATCTCCGCGTTTGCGTTTAATTTCGCCGGGTTGACGGGCCGTTTCTTGCATGGCTTGCGCAAATATTTGTGATGAATACCCTGCGTTGGGGCCAGCTTCCCATTCAATTTCCAAGGCTTTACGCCCTTGAATAGCTGCCCATGTATCCGTTGCAATGATGGCAACTCCACCCAGTGGATTAAAGCCAACAGGGGTTGTTGCGTCGGGTAATTGGTATGTGCTTTTGACCCCGGGTACAGCCATGGTCTGTGCCGCATTAAAGGATTTTACTTTGCCTTGTGTCTGTGGGGGATGGGCGACAACGGCGTACAGCATATCCGGTAGGCGGACATCCATGCCGAATGTGCCTTGGCCATGTATGATTTTCGGAACCGTCAGAGAGGGAGAGGCCTTGCCAATATAGCGCCAGTCTTCTCGTTTTTTAAGGGTCAGCATGTCCTCAGAAGGGATAGGGAGTTTGCCGGCAAATTCTGCCAATTTCCCGAAATGGGCCTTTTTACGACTCTCGGTATGATAGACAACGCCAAGCTCGGCCTTGCATTCGGATACATCAACTTTCCACAATTGTGCGGCTGCGTTTTCCAGCATGTGGCGCATGGCGGCCCCTGTGACGCGCAGGCGGTGGAAGTTATTGCGCACAGATGTGGAGCCATCCGTGTTTTGATCTCCGTATTTGGCATCGCCAACGGCTTGGACAATTTCAATTTTGTCCCAGTCCGCTTCCATTTCATCGGCGAGTATCTGGGTCATGGATGTCCATGTTTGTTGCCCCATTTCAGAGCGGTGACAAATTAGCTTCACGTCTCCGTTTGGCTCAATCGTTATGAACAGTGATGGGGTTGCGTCGCCGCCCTTTACCTCTGTCAGAGGCGAGGGAGTTGCATCGGCTTCGATCTCGGGAAACGTGTCCGCAGGGGCGCAGGCACTTAAAAGTGACATGCCAATGACCATTGTACCTGCTCCGCCCAAAAACTTGCGCCGGCTTAGATTGACAATCGGGTTTGCTAAAGCCCTCGCCTGGGTTGGCAGTATTTCGTGGCGGAATGATCCATCGGCATTTAAAAACATATTTTCCCCTCTTGTGCATCGTGTTGGTCATGCACAACAATCATAGGAGGCTTATGGGGAATAGGCAAGATAGCTTACAATGATGTGTGACCATAGTCTGGATTGACCGCATAAGGTGTGCCGACTAAGCTTGCAAAAAAGGGGAATACATTTATGACCGACACAGCCACCGCACCAAAAATTTTGCCGCTCAAAAAATTCATGATCATAGAAATGATCGCATCAGCCATCATTAATGGAGGCTTCGGTATGTTGTTTGGCTGGTTAGTGGCACGGAACATGGAGAATGTACCTTTTACGGGGCCGGGCGGCATTATCATTGATGTTTTGGTGACAGGGTTCGTTATTGGTGTGCTGTTGACATTAATCGCCACCCCTTTGCTAAGAGGGCGTATTGGGAAAGGTGTTGTGCCTGACTATCCCAAAGAAACCCTGCCGTTTCCCTTGCGAATTTTACCGCAAAACGTAATTTTACGCGCCCTTATGATGGGCGTGATCGGAATTGTGGTTATTGGGCCGCTCATCTTGATGGTGTTTTGGGTGTTGAAAATCACTCAATTGTCACTAGCGCTGTTCATCTGGGTTAAAGGTTTTTATGGCGGCGTTTTTGGGGTCGTGTTCACACCTTTGGCCATGTTGCCGATGATGGCCGGAAAAATTAAATGATCTAGCCTATATCTACCATATCATATTCATTCATATCCGCGACCCGCATCATTTTGGAGAAGGTCGAAGTTTGATGTGGCCACATGGTCGGGAGGCTGCCGTCAGCAGTTTTATACCAGCTGACACAGCCTGTTGCCCACATGGATGTGTCGAGATGTTTTTGTAGCTCTTCATTATAGGTGCGTACGGCATCTGGTTTGACACTGAGATATTTGTCTTCCGGTACGGCTTGTATGCACTGGATCATATATTTTACCTGTGCCTCGATCATCAGAATCATCGAGGAATGTCCGAGATTTGTATTTGGCCCGAGCAGAAAAAAGGCATTGGGCATGTTTTCTATAATCAGCCCGCGTAAGGCTTTCGGGTTTTTGCGCCATTTGGCCAGCGTGCCGCCGTGAATACCGCTCATTTTGAGGCCAGATAGAAAATTGGTTGTCTTGAAACCGGTCGCAAACACAATTATATCCGCGTCAATATTTTTTCCAGTTTCGGTCATGACGCCTTTGGCGGTGATTTTATCGATGCCGTCCGTGATGACATCTACATTTTCACGTTGAAGGGCTTCGTAGAAATTATCTGACAACAAAACCCGTTTACATCCCATTGCGTAATCAGGGGTAAGGTCTGCGAGTAACTCAGGATCTTTGATTAATTTTTTACGTAGTTTCGCGGAGGATTTTGTGAGGTGTTTGTTGATGAAACTGCCTTGGCGGAAATTGTGATAAAACAGAAAATCTACATAGGCATAGGTGCCAAGGCGCGGAAATTTCATTGTCCATGGGAAGGTTCTGAACAGGAATTTTTCAAATTTGGAGTAGTTCCGGTCGCCTCTAGGAATGACATAATTGGCTGTGCGTTGAAATACGGATACTTTTGAGGCGGTTTTTGCGATTTCAGGGATGATCTGCAAGGCACTGGCCGCACTCCCGATAATGGCTATGTGTTTGCCTGTCACATCGACATCTTGATCCCAGCGGGCTGAATGAAACGCCGGGCCTTTGAACGATTTAATGCCTTTTATGTCTGGTAATTGAGGCGTGCCGAGTATAGCGACGCTGGCCATGACAAATCGTGTGGTGAATACGGTGCCGTCTTTGGCGGTGACGTGCCATAGGGCTTTGGTCTTATCAAATTTTGCCGAGACGATTTCCGTATGCGGGCGAATATGCTTTTGAAGATCGTAATCTTGCACGGTTTTTTCTACGTAGGCCCGGATTTCAGAAGCTGGAGAAAAGCGGCGGCTCCAGTTGGGGTTGGGGGCGAAGGAGAAAGAATACAGATGTGAGGGTACGTCACAGGCGGCTCCGGGATAGGCGTTGTCATACCATGTGCCGCTAATGCCGCCAGTTTTTTCGACGATGATGAAATTATCTATTCCGGCTTCACGGAGTTTGATGGCAGAACATATGCCTGCAAATCCGGCACCAATGATTAGGGCCGTAAGAGGTTGTTTAGACATTATATGTGCTCCCGAAAGGGTGTTTACATCCCCGTTATTGGTATTGGAGTTGCACTCTAGGCTATGCTAGCTTGCGACAAAAGGAGAATTTTATGTACAGAATCGTGTTGATGTTTTTGGCAGGAATGTTGGTGTTCGGGCATGCCTATGCCGAGGCCGCTCCGAAAAAAGCAAATGCCGTTGCACGAGAGCATGTGGAGCTACGTCCTTTTGATGATAACAGTGATGCTATGGCTGATGTGGACGCTGCACTTGAGCGCGCGCGAAGCCGGGGGGTACGTACTGTTATCGTGATGGGCGCGAATTGGTGTCATGATAGCCGTGCATTGGCGACACGGCTGGATACGCCCGCGTTCAAAACTTTGATTTCTGAAAATTTCGAGCTTGTCTATGTAAGTGCGGGTAGCAAGCCCGGGCAGAATGATCAAAACCGGGCGGTTTCAAAACGTTTCGGTGTCGAAAAAATCGAGGGGACACCGACTGTTTTTATCGCCACCCCTGATGGGAGTGTTCTGAATGCCGAAAGTGCCGGATACTGGCGTCGTGCTGATGGGGTTCCGAACGATATGACATATGCATATTTTGATCATTACGCCAAAAAATGAGTCCTTACCGGCTTTTAAGACGTTTTATTTTTCGGCTTCGGCGTTCCTTTTCGTCGTAAAGCCCGGCCTGTCATAACTGCGTCTGTACCAAATTTTTGACGGGCTTTGTCGCTGGCGCGTTCGGCTATCCTGCGTTTTTGAGCTTTCGGGTCGAGGAGATCTCCTGCGTCTCCTGCGGGGGGACACAGGCTTGAAAGCCCTGCGCCAATCAGACGGAATTTGCGGCCCTGTTTGGCACCGCTGATCTCGGCTTGTAACAAGGGGAGGCAGGTATGGAAAATAATGTCGGCAAGTTGGACGGGTTCGGTGAGGGTGCGTCTGCGGGTTATGGTTTGGAAATTATGGGTTTTCAATTTTAGGGTAACCACATACCCTGCCATGTTTTTCGCTTTGGCGCGATCGGCGGTCTTTTCGCAGACTTGCCAGAGCCTGTCGGTGAGTTCCGTTTCGTCTCCGATATCCGTATTGAATGTAATTTCGGTGGAAATGCTTTTGCGGATGCTTTCCACTTTGACCGGGCGGTGGTCTTCGGCACGGGATAATTTTGCCAATCTGAGACCTGATTCCCCGAATTGCTTCATCATTTGCGAATCGGACCGTTTGCGTACGTCGGCAATGCTTTTAATGCCGGCTTTGTTGAGCGTGCGGGCGAATGCAGGGCCAATGCCAAATATAAATTCGACCGGTTTGTCTTTCAAAAAATCAAGAGCCTCGCTTTGGCCAATAAGAGCAAACCCGTTCGGCTTGTCCAAATCCGAAGCGGTTTTGGCCAAAAATTTATTGTAGGATAAGCCGACACTGACCGTGACGCCTATTTCTTCATGTATGCGGTTTTGTAATTTGATCAATGTGCTGGCAGGCGAGCCACCGTGTAGGCGCTCCGTACCGGTTAAATCCAGAAAGGCTTCGTCTATGGAGATGGGTTGCACCAGTGGAGTGTAATCCAGCATGATTTTTTTGACCCGCCCGCCTTCATAGCTGTATTTATTGTGGGTTGGCCGGATGACAACGGCGTGTGGACAGGCTTTGAGGGCTTTGAACATGGGCATGGCCGAGCGCACACCATAGACACGCGCATTGTAACAGGCGGCTGCGACAACGCCGCGTGTGCCGCCGCCTATGATGACAGGTTTGTCGGCCAGTTCTGGATTGTCACGTTTCTCCACGGAGGCAAAAAAGGCATCACAATCCACATGGGCGATCGAGAGTGTATGTAATTCAGGGTGATACAGGAGACGATATGAACGGCATTTCGGACATGTTGGCACATCTGGCGCCACATCCGCGCCACAATCACGGCATAGACCCGTGCATATGTTGTCGTGTTTGCTCATATTTCTAGCGAAAAGAACCTTTCCAGACGTTTACGGTTTTTTATTGTGTTCGCCCTATGTTCTTTTAACAAATGGTTACTGGCATGAACACCGTTATTTAAGAATATTCGTGTTTAATGGCCAGTGTCAAAACAGGCGCTTAAGCGCGAAATGGTGAAATGGTGATATGTTGCAAGCGATACCTAAGAAAATATTGATTGTCGAAGACAATGAGCTGAATATGAAGCTGTTCTCGGATTTACTGGGGGCGCATGGCTATGAAACCCGCGAAACCCGTGAGGGGCTGAAGGCGATTGCTATTGCCAAGAGTTATAAGCCGGATTTGATTCTCATGGACATTCAACTTCCCGAAGTTTCGGGGTTGGAAGTGACCAAATGGATCAAGGATGACAAGGCATTGGCAGATATTCCTATTGTTGCCGTGACGGCCTTTGCCATGAAGGGTGACGAGAAGCGCATTCGGGATGGGGGCTGTCAGGCCTATATTTCCAAGCCGATTGCTGTATCGTCATTTTTGGCGACTATTCGCAAATTTTTAGGTTAGCGCGGCCATGAGTGCGCGCATACTGGTTGTTGATGATTTGGCGCCAAACCTTCACTTGCTGGAGGTTAAGCTGGCGGCTCAATATTATGATGTTGTCACTGCAATGAGCGGAACAAAAGCGCTTGATATTGCTAAAAATGAAAAATTAGATCTTATTTTACTGGATGCTATGATGCCGGGCATGAACGGGTTTGAAACCTGTATGCGCTTGAAAAGTGATCCTGAAACCTGGCATATCCCTGTTATCATGGTGACAGCGCTGGAAGAAAGTAAAGACCGTATTCGCGGATTGAAAGCGGGTGCGGACGATTTTATTACCAAGCCAATTGATGATTTTAATTTGATGGCACGGGTGAAATCTCTCTTGCGGTTGAAGATGGTGACAGATCAATTGTTGAGCCACACCGGGCATTCTATCGAGACTTCGCGTCCTATTTTGGACCGGCTGGATAAACGTCATGGGCGCATCCTCATCGTTGATGATCATATTCGTAAATTGGAAAAATTGGCGGGACCGTTGCAGGAAACCCATGAAGTGATTTTGCAGTCCGACCCGAAAGGGGCGCTTGAGCAGGCTGGTATGAATATGGATTTGGTGATTATCAGCCTTACATCCGAAAAATTTGACGGGTTGCGGCTTTGTGCGCGTATGCGCTCTGATGCTAAAACCCGCGACATCCCTATTTTAGCCATTGGTAATCCTGAAGATCAGGCGAAATTGGTACGCGCCTATGATATTGGCATCAATGATACATTGATGCGCCCGGTTGAGCGTCAAGAGCTGTTAGCCCGCGCCAATACGCAGCTTAAGCGGAAGTTCTATGCGGATAGTTTGAAAGAAGACTTTAACGAAAGTCTTGAAATGGTGGTTACAGACCCGCTTACCGGTCTTGGTAATCGTCGTTATTTTGATCGCTCAGTTGCGCCTCTGTTTGACGAATTGGCTGAAACGGGCACACCGTTTAGTGTTGTCGTGTTTGACGTAGATCATTTTAAACGGGTGAATGATATTCTGGGTCACGATACGGGCGACACTGTTTTAAAAGAGATTGCCGCGCGTTTGGCTTCCAATATGCGGTGTATAGATATTGTTAGCCGCTATGGCGGTGAAGAATTTGTTGTGGCGATGCCGGATGCAACACAGGATGCTGCTTTGTTGGCCGCAGACCGGGTGCGGGCGCTTATCGGAGGCACACCCATTCATGTGGATGGTCAGGCTTTTAGTGTTTGTGTCAGTGCTGGGGTGGCCGAAGTGTACGCGGGCGATAAATTCCGCGATGTGTTCAAACGTGCCGATGATGCTCTTTATAGGGCCAAGCAAAAGGGCCGTAATCGTGTCGAGGGTGCAGAAATACAAAAAGCCGCGTAATCCGCGGCTTTTTCATCACAAAATAACAGGCTTATGCCTATTTGATTTTGCCTTCTTTGAAATCAACGTGTTTGCGAACAACGGGATCATATTTCTTTTTAACCATTTTGTCCGTCATTGTGCGGGCATTTTTCTTGGTGACGTAGAAATATCCGGTTCCGGCGGTGGAGTTCAAACGGATTTTAACTGTGGTTGGCTTCGCCATGACGGTGTCCTTAAATATTTAGCCCAAATTCATGTAAGATGAGCCCTTAATCTGAAGCGGGAACATACTTATGATTATCTCCATGTCAACCATTTTGACGCGGTTTTCTCAGGTGGTTTCTTACCCATACCAATATAAACCCGCATGCGCCGAGAGCGGCAAGCGTCCACATAAAGCCGTATGGTCTGAAAACGTCCATCATGATGCCGCAAATCGGGGGCACAATGAACGACCCAATGCCATAGGCAAAGATAAAAGCTGCGTTTGCAGCGGACATCGTATGACCCTTGAAGCGTTCTGCCAGCAAGACCAGGCCAACCGTATATATGGCTGTTGTTAGCCCTATATAGAAAAACACGAAGCCTGCGAGTAGGTAAAAATTTGTACCTGCCAAGGCCATAAAAACCGGCCCTATAAACGCTACCCCCATAAGAAAGACCATGAGTTTTTCACGGTTGATCCGATCCGTTAACATGCCCATCGGGTATTGAAATAATGCATTTCCAAGGGTGGCGATGAGCAGGAGAATACGGGCCATATGTTCCGTATTGCCCAAACGGGTAGCGTAGACAGGGAGGAAATGAAAGATCACCTGTTCAATCGCGCCAAATACAATACCGCAGGCAATGAGTGAGGGGGCGGCTAATATGATCTTTAATGTCGAGCTGAACCGGGAATGTTCTTTCGGGGGCGGGACAACATTTGTGGCGGTGCGCAGCAGGATGAACGGGATGAGTCCTAACAGGAATAAATTGGCTCCGAATAAAAACGGAAACCAGCCATCAATGCCGGTAAATACGGCAATACCGCTGCCTAGGCCGAAACCTCCGGCCAGAGCTGTGCCGTACATGCCGAGTATCCGTCCCCTTAGATGTTCGGGCGCGAGTTGGTTGATCCATGTCTCTGCGACGACAAACAAGATTGTGAAGGCACATCCTTCAATAAACCGGATCACAAACCAGGCCTCGGGATACATGAATATTTTAAACAGTGGAATCGACAGGGCCCCGAATATCAATGCCAGGACCATGATCCATTTTGCATTGAAGCGGTTGAGCAGTTTCGGAACAAAAGGGGTGAGCAATATGGTTGTGACTGCGCCGATCGAGATCAGCCAGCCAAGCAAAGCCCCGGAACTTGTCATACGTTCGAGATTTTGCGAGATGAGGGGGGCTGAATAGCCAAACCCAAGCGCGGCGGATCCTGTGCAGGTGATCGCCGTGATGATGCCGTTCTTTTGGGCGCGGCTTAAGGTTGGTTCAGAGCTGTTTGTAGTCGTACTCATTCCGGATACCGTGAAAACTGGAATTTCCCTCTTATGGCGCGCGAGAAAAATACGTTAGGAGGTGGATTGTCATATTCCAGATATTGAGCGAGTTGGCCCAGCATCATTTCTGTGGCCCTGTGCATTTTTAGGCGTTTCACTTCATCAAGTGAAAACCAATTTGTATCAACAAGTTCTGCACTGTTTTGAAAATGTCGATTAGCTGTTTCCGAGTTGAGTCGGGCCAAGAAGAACCATGTATCAAATCTTTTGTCCCGGTGCGGGGGGGTAATCGCACGACCAAAGACTTCGATGTTGGAGATGTTGGGCAGATATCCCTGAGCGTGAAAAGCCTTCCATGAGGGATCGTTTATGGCGCTTTGGGGTTTTGCTTTCTCGCCCAGGACCAGGGATGTTTCTTCGAAGGTTTCGCGCACGGCTGCCAATATACAGGCGCGGGCGCGGGCCGGTGTCATGGCGGCTTCCAGTATTTCGCGTGTGCGGGCGTTGGGGCTGTCGAGTGCGGGCGCGTAACTGTCTGCCGGGTCAACCCGTCCACCCGGAAACACATAAACGCTTGGCATAAAGTCGTGTTTTACCGAACGTTTGCCCATCAGGATTTGTTGCACGCCCTTTTTGGTGCGCAAAAGCACGATGGTCGAGGCCAGCTTAGGGCGTGGTGCCGTGCGTCCGAGGACAGGTTTCGGAATTTGAATCATTCTTGCTACCTAAGGCGTGTCGAAATGCTTGTATAGGAAATTTTGTGGGCCTTCATATTTCCCTATTGATTGTCATGCTATCCATGGTCGTCTGCTTTTGCACGCATGCGTGCCCATGTCTTCATCCGTGCATGTTGGGCATTCGTTTGCGCGTCTTGCCGTTACTGTGTGGATTGGTTAGACTTTTTTAGGGAAATGAGGAGTGATAGATCATGAGCAATACCCAGATGGTTCATCCAGATCGTAAGACGATGCGCATGCGTCCGCTAAAAGCTCTCCGGCATTTTCGTAATCTGGTTGCTGATAAAGAAGATACTGAACAGGTGTTCCACATTATTCAGGCGCTTAGTGGCAAATCTTTTTTGCGTGACCTGAAACGGTTTGCGCGTAGCTCTGAAGGCAAGCAGCACATAAAAAACAAACGTTTTCTGCCTCCGATTCTGGATGATCATGACGCGATTCGTAAATTGCCGGAAGGCACGGTTGGTCGCGCCTATGTGGATTTTATGGAGAGCGAAGGGCTAAGTGCGGCCGGGCTTGTGGCAGAATACGACAAGTTTGGCGATAAGGTTGAACATTATGACGATCTGGTCGAATGGTATAGCAACCGCTTGCGTGACACCCATGATTTGATGCATGTGCTCACCGGATATGGACGCGATGCTTTGGGCGAGGCCTGTGTACTTGCTGTTTCTTATGGTCATAACCGTAGTCCGGGCGTGATTTTTATATCGGTTATGGGTGGGCGTGAGATTAAGAAACTGGCGCCGAAAGGTGCGCCGGTTATGAAAGCGGTGTTTGAAGGCAAACGTACGGGCAAGAACTCTCTGGGTATTTCCTATCAGGACATCCCGTCTTTGTTGGCTGAACCGCTTGAGGCGGCGCGCAAGCGTATGGGGTTTTCTGTGCCTGTTGAATATAACCGAGTACACGAAATGTGCAGATCCGTTGGCCAGGATCCGTATCAAGTTCTAACCTAGCTTTATACTCTATTTCCGTCGCCGTTTTCCCTTATAGCCACCCTTGTTTGGGCCGCGCTTGCGGTAGTGGCTTGTCGGCAAATGTTTGGGGCGTTTGCCTTTTTCGGGTTTTGTCAAAATTTCGAAGAGAAGACCGCCGGTCAGAGGGGTGGCTTCGAGCAGGCGCACTGTGACCCGACGTCCGAATTTATAGGTACCGCCCGTCTCTGCTCCGATCAGGGACTTTGATTTTTCGTCAAAAATATAGCGCTCAAGTCCGAGCTGACTGACAGGTGCAAACCCGTCTGCGCCGGTTTCGTCAAGTTGTACGAACAGGCCTGCGCCGGTGACGCCAGCAATGCGGCCTTCAAATTCTGCCCCGACACGGTCTTGTAGATAGGCGGCAACATAGCGGTCTTTGGCATCGCGTTCGGCCGCCATAGCGCGGCGTTCCGTATCGCTTATGTGCTCCGAGATTTCTTTGAGCCGTGTCAGTTCTTCGGCGCTTGATCCATCGTCACCAAGATTAAAAGCTTTGATCAGGGCGCGGTGGACAATCAAGTCTGCATAGCGGCGGATTGGGGAGGTAAAATGGGCATAATGGGTCAGGTTTAGCCCGAAATGCCCACCATTTTTGGGGCCGTAATAGGCTTGCATCTGGGTGCGTAGAACTGACATGCTGACAGTTTCAGCCAGATCATTCTCGCGTGCTTTTTCGATAAGGCGATTAAACCTTTTTGGTGTGACGCGCTCTCCCATTGACCATTTTAAGTCAAGAGCTGGCAAGAAATCTGATAGGCCTTGTAATTTATCGTATCCTGGAGGTTCATGTACCCGGTAGATAAGCTCTGCATTTTTACTATCCAAGGCTTGCGCGGCGGCGACATTGGCCTGGATCATAAATTCTTCGACGAGTTTATGGGCGTCGAAGCGTTCCCGAACTTCAATACTGGTTACATTGCCCTTTTCGTCTACGCGGACACGGCGTTCGGGCATTTCAATGTTGAGGGGCCCGCGTCGTTCACGCGCAATCTTTACGGATGTATAGGCAGCAAAAATATCGGAGAGGATATCGGTGACAGGCACAGCTTCTTTGGCAATTTCGCCATCGCGTTTGAAAACGGTTTGGGCTTGTGAATAGGTAAGGCGTGCGTGGGAACGCATCAGGCCACGCACAAATTTATGGTCTATTTTATCCCCTTGTGCATTAAACCGCATCCGTACAGCCAGACAGGCGCGGTCTTCATTGGGGCGTAGAGAGCATAAATCTGCGGACAGCTCTTCGGGGAGCATTGGTTCGACACGATCCGGCAAGTAGACGGAGTTTCCGCGCTTGAACGCACCCTTGTCAAGAGCGCTACCGGGGCGGACATAGGCGCTGACATCGGCAATCGCAACCCAGACAATATGTCCGCCTTCGTTTCTCGCATTGTCATCGGGACGGGCGAATATGGCGTCATCGAAATCTTTGGCGTCATCGGGGTCGATGGTCAGGAGAGGGATGTCGCGGATATCTTTGCGGTATTTGTCCAGTTTGGGTAGGGTGAGGGATTGGGCTTCGGCCAGTTCGTCACCACTAAACCCGAGGGGAATATTATGGGCATAAAGCGAGATGATCGAGGCGGAACGTGGATGGTCGGCGCTGCCTAAAACTTCTGTGACACGGGCAATGCGGTCGCCTTTGTTACGGGCAGAGGTGAGTTCATACAAGACGAGGTCTTGGTCTTTAAGTTGCAGAGCTTCCATTTGTCCGCGTTGGGGCAAATGGTCATAGCGAGAGCCTTTGGCGACCGGACGAATGCGCCAGCCGCGCCCGCCTTTAACCACGACACCCAATTCGGTGCGGGGGCCTTGGCCAAGGGTTTTAATGATTTCTCCGCGGTACCCCTCATCCTTTTTCGAGATGCGGCAGAGGGCGCGATCGCCAACCCCAAGTGTTTTTGTGGCACGAGGCGGGCCGGATTTTTTGTGGTGTTTTTTCTCAAGGACGAGGATGGTCGGAGGGGGGGGCTTGCCTTCCCAGCGCGCGGGGACACCTACAAGATCACCATGGTCGTCTATATGATCTATGCAAACGACCATGACATTCGGCAAAGTGTCCGCACACCGATAGGTGCGACGGTCTGTGCGGATAAGTGTGCCGTCTTCAACCAGTTCGCTTAACAATGTACGAAGTTCACGCCGGTCATCGCCCGACAGGCCAAGGGCGCGTACAAGGCCGCGCTTGGTCAGTTCCGTATCTGTATCGCGAACCGTTTGAAGTAGGGTCTCGCGTGTAATATTCATGATCTGCCCGTATCTCGTCTGATTTATTCGGCGGTGGTTTTCTTTGCCGTTGCCGGTTTTTTAGCCGCTGTTTTCTTCTTTGCAGGTGTTTTTTTCTTAGCCGCCGCTTTCTTTTTCGCTGGGGCCTTCTTTTTCTTGGCTGCCGGTTTCTTCTTGCCGCCTTTTGCCTGTTTGGCCGCAATATACTCAACGGCCATTTCCAATGTCACATCATTTGGGTCAACGTCTTTAGGGATGGTTGCGTTGACTTTTTCGTATTTGACATAAGGGCCATACCGTCCCGACATGACGCGGATCGGTTTATTTGTTTGGGGATGATTACCTAATTCTTTCAGAGCGCTGGCTCCGCGTGACCCACCTTTAGCACGTTTTTCTGCGAGTAGAATAACAGCCCGGTTGAGACCAACTTCGAACATTTCGTCAATGTCTTGTAGATTGGCATAGGTGCCCGCATGCAGAATATAGGGGCCGTAACGACCAAGAGAGCCGACGATTTTTTTGCCGTCTTCTGGATGGTCCCCGATCTCGCGCGGGAGGGACAGTAGTTTTAGGCCCTTGAACAAATCCATGTCCTCATATGGCCATGTTTTAGGCAGGCTGGTCCGTTTCGGTTTTTTGTCTTCGCCGAGTTGTACATACGGGCCGTAGCGACCGTTTTTCAACCACACATCCAGACCGCTGTCAGGATCAACACCCAAAACTTTATCCTCAGTGGGGGCTGCCTCTTCGCCGTTTTGGCCGAAGGGGCGGGTGAATTTGCATTCAGGGTAATCGGAGCAGCCGACGAAAGCCCCAAAACGGCTGACTTTCAGGCTTAATTCGCCTTTGTCACAAGACGGGCATTTACGCGGATCGCTGCCATCATCTTTTTGCGGGAAAACCATTGGGGCGAGCGCGATGTTGAGAGCGTCAAGAACCTGTGACACCCGTAGATCTTTTGTCCCGTCTACATGGGCGGAAAATCCTTCCCAAAAATTGGCGAGGAGCTTCTTCCACTCCAACTTGCCATCAGAGACCAAATCCAGCCGTTCTTCAAGCTCAGCCGTATAATCATATTGGACATATTTTGTAAAAAATTCTTCGAGAAATGCAACAACAAGGCGGCCTTTTGCATCGGGGATAAACCGGCGTTTGTCGAGGGTCACATAGGTGCGGTCTTGCAAAACCTTCAAAATGGAGGCGTAGGTCGATGGGCGGCCAATGCCCAGTTCTTCCATGCGTTTGACCAAAGAAGCTTCACTGAAGCGCGGTGGAGGTTGGGTGAAATGTTGTTCCGCGTCCACTTTTTCACCAATGACCATATCGCCAGATGTGACGGCAGGTAGGCGAACAGAATCGCCATCTTTTTCATGGCCGCTTTCCACGTAAAGGGTCAAAAACCCGTCAAAACGAACGACCGATCCGGTGGTGCGCAGGCCAACAGTTTTTTCTCTATCTTCGATAAGGATGGTTGTGCGTTCCAGTTGGGCCGAGGCCATTTGGCTGGCGGTGGCCCGGTTCCAGATCAATTGATACAATTTGGCTTGATCGCCAGAAAGACGCACCGCGTCAGGCGTGCGGGTGAAACTGGTTGGCCGGATTGCTTCATGGGCTTCTTGTGCGTTTTTGGCCTTGGTTTTGTAAACGCGCGGACTGTCGGGCACGTATTGTGCGCCAAATTTATTACCAATTGCCGAGCGGACTTCCGTAATGGCTTCTCCGACCATGGAAACGCCATCTGTCCGCATATAGGTGATTAAACCCACGGTCTCTCCGCCAATATCGACACCTTCATAAAGTTTTTGGGCCGTTTGCATTGTGCGTGTGGCGGAAAAACCAAGTTTGCGGCTGGCTTCTTGTTGCAAAGTTGAAGTCGTGAATGGTGGTTGTGGATGCCGTTTTACCGGTTTGGCTTCGACGGACGTAATAGAGAGGGAAACGGCTTTGACCGCGTCACGGGCTGCGTGTGCGAGCGCTTCGGTGTTTAGGCTAAACTTTTTAAGTTTTTCACCGTTGAGCGAGACTAGGTTGGCGGGAAAGTTCTTGCCTTTAGAACTGGCAATGTCGGCAGCAACTGTCCAGTATTCTTCGGAGTTGAACTGTTCGATTTCCGTTTCGCGTTCACAAATCAATCGCAGGGTTACAGATTGCACCCGTCCAGCAGAACGTGCGCCGGGGAGTTTGCGCCACAAAACGGGCGACAGGGTAAAGCCAACCAAATAGTCAAGAGCACGGCGGGCCAGATAGGCTTCGACCAGTTCCATATCTAGTTCACGGGGTGCCTTAATTGCATCTGTGACAGATTTTTTAGTAATAGCGTTAAAAACGACCCGCTCAATCTGTTTGTCTTTTAGGGCTTTTTTCTTGTTTAGAACTTCAAGCAAATGCCAAGAGATGGCTTCCCCCTCACGATCCGGGTCAGTTGCGAGAATAAGTTTGTCTGCATCTTTAAGAGCGTTGACGATGTCATTAATACGGGTTTTGGATCTTGCGTCTATGGACCAATCCATAGCAAAATCTTCGTCAGGACGTACAGATCCTGTCTTGGAGGGCAGATCACGAACATGGCCGAAACTGGCCAGTACTGTATAATCTTTGCCAAGATATTTTTCAATTGTTTTGGCTTTCGCCGGCGATTCTACAATCACTAAATTCATAAAGACACCAAATTGAGACCCGGAGCGTAAACCTGACGGGAAATTTTTGGCGATATGGGGGTAAGTCTTCCCACTTGTCAACACAACGTATGTAAAACGAATAAAATTGTCATGATATTGCTGTAAAAGAGTAATATATAATATTGCAATTATAAGTATAATAACCTATGTTGCATCCGACGATAAAATTTATAGAGGGAAAAATGACAGGCGAGGGACCCACACCCAGCGGCATGTCAAATGTAGTTATTCATCCGGCAGTGCCGGAGGTAAGTGCTGACGATGCGCATGAATACATTGAAGATATGTTGAAAGAGTTATGCGATTTTGCCCGTAAGACGCGGCAAAAAGAAGCTTTGGCTGTTTTATGCCTTGTGCATAAAGCGGTGAAGGGGTTTCCGAGACCTAGGTTCTGACCATTGGAAAATGGTCTAGAGGATTAGGGCCAATTTTCCGTCACTTTCAGCATATAATGCCCCTGCAAGCTCCAGTTCTAACAAAGCTGCGGCCGCGATGGGGTAGGGAAGCTCGCTTTGGCGAATGATTTCATCGCGGTGCGTTGGTGTCGGGGAGCACAGAGAGAGAAGGATGTCTCTGGCCTTATCAATGTCGCCCTGTAACTCGTCCCAATTCAGTTCTTTTTGGTGGTATTCGTCTGCGCCTTCTTCAAAGAGAGGCAGTTGGATATTGGCGAGTATGTTCAATATATCATCTGTATTTTCAATTAGAGCCGCCCCTTGGCGGATAAGCCGGTTACAGCCTTTGGTGCGTGGATCAAGCGGGGAACCGGGTGCGGCCATAACTTCGCGGTTTTGTTCAAGCGCATAGCGGGCTGTGATCAGAGTGCCCGAGCGTTCGGCCGCTTCGATGATAACAACCCCTTGGCTCAGCCCGGAAATAATGCGGTTACGGCGAGGGAAATCGCGCGCCGTGGCTTGGTAGCCAAGTGGGCTTTCCGAGACCAAGGCTCCGTGTTGGGCTATTTCGTGATATAGTTCGGTGTTTTGACGTGGATAAATATGATCTACGCCGCCGCCCAGTACGGCAATCGTACCGGTTTCTATCGCCCCCCAATGGGCGCTTGCGTCCATACCGCGTGCGAGGCCTGAGACAATGGTGACGCCTTCTTTGCCGAGCTCTGTTGCAATTTGCCGTGCAAACCGTAACCCGATCGCGGAAGCATTGCGGGAGCCGATAATAGCTATGCAAGGCTTATGCAAAAGCTCCAGATTCCCAAGGACGCTTATGGTTGGTGGGGTGGGGTCTACGGCTTTTAAATATTTCGGGAAATCCGGTTCACAGGCGGCTAACAGGCGGACACCCATGTCTTCAAAGGCTTGAAGCTCATGCTCGATCTCTACCATAGGAGGGATGACCATTTTGCCGCGACGCCCGGTACGGGCAACCAATTCGGGTAAAGCCTCAAGCGCTGCGCCTGCGTTTCCATAACGACGGAGTAAATCCCGAAAGGCTACAGGGCCAACGGTTGTGGTGCGGGTAAGGCGGAGCCAATCACATTTTTCGGAATACGTAAGTTCGGTTCCGCTCATTTTTTGTTACCAGCGCGGGTCTTGTTACCAATGCGGGATTCTGTACCTGCGAGAATGCGTCCGATATTTTCTTTATGGCGGATAAAAATAACCAGACTGAGTATGGCGGTGAGAATTGCGATCTCGGATTTCCCCATAAAATAGGCTGCAATTGGGGCCGCAAGTGTGGCGAGCAGGGCCGAGAGGGAAGACATACGGGTTACGGCGGCGCTTAGGAGCCATGTGGCGCAGGCGATGAGGGCAATTGGCCACGCGGTGGCAAAGAGAACCCCGAAATAGGTGGCGACGCCTTTGCCGCCTTTAAACTTTAACCAGACGGGATAACAATGCCCGAGCAGAGCCGCGCCGCCAGCCAATAGGGACGGGATAAAGCCAAACAGTTTGAGGAAAATAAATGCGGCTATGCCTGCTTTTCCTGCGTCTAGGACGAGGGTGATGAGCGCTAAATCCTTACGCCCGGTGCGGAGTACATTAGTGGCTCCGATATTGCCGGAGCCAATATTGCGGATATCGCCTTGTCCTGCCAATTTTGCCAACAGAAGACCAAATGGGATTGAGCCGAGAAAATATCCGCCAACTAGGGCAAAGATTTGGGCGTAGAGTGTGTCAATGTTTGAGAACATTGGGCCAGTGTGCCCTTAGTTTACAGCGGAGTCAAAAACGATTTTACCATTACAGATGGTCATAGCGGTTTTGCCTTGCATATGGCGTTCATCAAACGGGGTGTTGCGCGAGATAGAGCGTAGTTTGCCGACGTCGCACATCCATGGTTTGTGTTGGTCTATGAGGACGATGTCTGCGGGAGCGCCAATACGCAGCCGCCCCTGCTCCAGCCCGAGCAAATCTGCGGGATTACAGGTTACGGCCCTTAAAAAGGCGGTTAAATCCAGTTGTCCATCGGCGATGAGCGTCAAGCCTGCGGAGAGGAGTAATTCCAAACCAACGGCGCCGGAAGAGGCTTCCGAGAAGGGTCTGCGTTTCTCACCGGCCGGGCGGGGGTCATGGGCAGAGACAATCACGTCTATGGTGCCATCATTGACGGCACGGAGGAGGGCGGTGCGGTCACTTTCAGCCCGTAGGGGCGGATCAAGCTTGGCAAAACTACGGTAATCGCCGATATCAAGCTCGTTGAGGGCTAGATGGTTGATGCTGACCGAGGCGCTGACATCCAGATCACGTGCTTTTGCGCGCTGAATGGCGGGAAGGGTGTCTTCTGATGACACCAGATCAAGCAAATAGCGGGCGCCAGTGAGTTCGACGAGGGCGAGGTCGCGCTCTGCCATGATGCGCTCCGAGAGGGCGGGGGCGGCGCTGAGGCCTAGCCGTGATGAAAAGTCGCTTTCATGGGCGCAGGCCCCTTCGGTTAAATAGGGGTCAATGGCGCGGTGGGCGATCAGGGCGTTGAAGGTTGAGCTATAAGCCATAATCCTGCGCATAAGGCGGGTGTCTGTAATCGGGTTTTCCCCGTTGGAGAACATGACGGCTCCGGCTTGGGCCATGAGGCCAAGCTCTGTCATGCGTTGGCTTTTGAGACCTTTGGTCAATGCGCCGGCGCTGTAAACCCGTACGGGCGAGGTTTCATGGCCCCGTTGGCGGATATAATTGACCAATGAAATATCATCAATCACCGGATTGGTTTGGGGCATGACCACCATGGAGGTGACGCCGCCGGCTGCGGCGGCCAGGCCTGCGCTTGCCAGTGTTTCTTTGTGTTCTGCGCCCGGTTCTCCGGTCACGACCCGCATATCGATGAGGCCCGGTGCGAGGATAAGCCCGTCTGCGTCGATGGTTTGGATGTCATCGCTGAGGCCCGTGTCAAAAATGTGTTTGCCAAGAGCTGCGATTTTGCCGTCCTGAATGAGAAGATCACCGCGTTCGTCAAGACCGCTTTCGGGATCAATGAGGCGTGCGCCTCTTAGGGCCAGAGTGTTCATGCGCGGTCTCCTCTTAGGGATAAGGCGTGTAGAATGGCCATACGCATGGCGACACCGGCTTCGACTTGTTTGGTGATTAGGCTGATATCGGGATCGTCGGCAATGTCGGAACTGATCTCGACACCCCGGTTCATCGGGCCGGGATGCATGACCAGCGCGTCGGGCTTGGCATAGGCGAGTTTGGCACGATCCAATCCATAAAAATGGAAGTATTCGCGTTTTGAAGGGATGAAGGTGCCGCCCATGCGTTCGAGTTGCAAACGCAGCATCATGATGGCGTCGCAACCTTCCAGTCCAGTCTTCATATCGTGAAAAACATCGACGCCCCAACGGTCTGCGTCTGCAGGCAAGAGGGTTGGTGGCCCGATGAGGCGGACTTCGCAGCCCAGTATGTTGAGAAGTTGCACATTTGAGCGTGCCACTCTGGAGTGGAGAATGTCGCCGCAAATCGCAATGCGTAACCCGTCCAACTGTCCGCCGTCCTCTTGCACGGCTTGGCGCAGGCAAAGTGCGTCCAACAGGGCTTGGGTGGGGTGTTCATGCATGCCGTCTCCGGCATTGATGACGGCGCAGGATACTTTTTGGGCCAATAGGGCGGGGGCGCCTGACGCGCCGTGACGGATCACCAGTAAATCCGGGTTCATAGCATTCAGAGTGGCGGCCGTATCGAGAAGGGTTTCTCCTTTGGCGACACTGCTTTGGGCGATGGCCATGTTGATGACATCTGCGCCAAGCCTGCGTCCGGCAAGTTCAAATGATTTTTCTGTACGGGTCGAATTTTCGAAAAACAGATTGATCAGTGTTTTTCCGGCCAGAACCGAATTTTTACTGTCTTTTTGTACGGAAAGATCAAGATATGTTTCTCCTAATTCAAGGAGCATCTCAATATCAAGGCGGTTGAGATCCGCTATAGAGAGAAGATGTCGGGGGTTAAATCCCGCTAAACCGCGCGCATTTGGCATATAGGCCTCTGTAATTTTGGTGGTTTTACGGGGTGTTCGCGTGATTGTAAAGTGGCTTGTAGAACAAGAGGGCTTCGGGTTAGACTATTGGCGAATGCAAGGGATGCAAAAAGGGATGTAATATGGGCAAGTTTCTCAAATTTTTATTGGCTGGAATTCTGTTGCTGGCTGTTTTGGCAGGCATCGTTGTTTTTCGGACGATTTCGGCGCACAAACCGGTGCAAACAAGCGATGTGACGCCTGCAGAACTTATTGACTTGGATGCAAATGTGGTCGCCGCAAATTTGGCCAGAGCGGTTCAGTTCAAAACCGTTACCACCCAAAAACGGGAGGATACGGACTGGCAAATTTTCCTCGGTTTTCAAGCTTGGTTGTTGGAAACCTACCCGAATTTTTACGCGGCCGTGGCAAGCGAACAAGTGGTTGATTATGCACAGTTGAATGTTTGGCAGGGGAGCGACCCTTCACTGGCCCCGATTGTATTTCTGGCGCATCAAGACGTGGTGCCTGCGAGTGAAGAGAAGGGCATTGGCTGGGACTATCCTCCGTTTGACGGGGTGATTGCGGACGGGTTTATTTACGGGCGGGGCACTATTGATGATAAAGGTTCTCTGATTGGCCTCTTGGAGGCGGCAGATCGTCTTGCCGCCAGCGGGTTTAAACCCAAGCGTACACTGATGTTTGGGTTTGGTCATGATGAAGAGGTTGCGGGAAGTGGCGCGAAAGCCATTGCGGAGTTGCTGAAAACGCGCGGTGTTGCCCCTTATGCAGTCATTGATGAAGGTGGTGCGATTTTGTCAGGCATGCCGGGGGTGAACAGCCCGCTTGCGTTGATCGGGGTTGCAGAAAAGGGCTATTTGACCCTTGTTCTGACCGCCAAAGCGCGGGGTGGCCATTCGTCAACACCGCCGCCCTACACGGCGATTGGGGCGTTGAGCAAAGCGATTGTCGCGATTGAAAGCCACCCGTTTGAAAGTGGTCTGGACGCGGTCAGTACCGCAATGTTGAAAGCGACTTCGGCAGATCAGGATTTCATGAGTCGGATGGCCATTGCTAATTTATGGCTGTTTAAACCACTTGTTGAAAAGAAAATGCGGGGTACGGATAGTATGAATGCCGTTCTTGGCACAACCATTGCGCCGACGATTATTGAGGCTGGGTTTAAAGAAAACGCTCTGCCGCGTGAGGCCGTGGCACATGTGAATTTTCGTTTGCACAGTCGCGATAGTGTGGAAAGTGTTACAGAGCATGTACGTAAGGTGATTAATGATCCTAATGTCGAGATTGGCCTGTCGGGCAATATTGGTTCGGAACCTTCCCCGATCTCGCAAATCGGCAGTGGCCCGTATCTGTGGCTAGAAGATGTCGTTCGCCAGACATTTCCGGAAACAATTGTCACACCCAACACGGTTGTTGGTGGCACTGATTCCCGCTATTTTGCGATTATTACTGATGATATTTACCGCTTTGCGCCTTATGCACTTACGCCTGCCGATTTGGCCCGTTTTCACGGGCTGAATGAACGCATGAGTGTTGAAACCTTTGCCAAGGCTGTACAGGTTTATTATCTGATGTTGGAGAAGGCGGGAGAATAAGCCTTAAGGCATAGAGGTTGATGCCTTGCGGGTTGCTTCGTAATATAACACATCTTTTACCCACGTTTTTCCATCGTCCCATGACCAGTCTTGTCTGAATTTAAAGCTGGTTGGTGTGATGTCTGTGAAGCGCGTTACCGCTTTTACATTTGTTGTTGCGTCGACTTTTTGGATGTGCCGCTCTACGGGGACACAGTTTTCGAGTTTTGCGGTGATTGGCGTTGGATCACCGGAATAGGACGGCATCCACCGGATCACCCATTCTTTCTTTGCACTGTTATATGTGCGAAATGTGATGCCTTGGAATGTGTCTGCAATTTGTTCGTCAATAGAGATGGAATTATCTACAATGGCATAGGCTTTTGAAACAGCGGGAAACACATCAATACTACGATCGGCCCGCATGTTTTTCCACAAGATATCCCATTCCCCCATTTTAAAATCGTACATGCGTTCGGGGTCAGAAGAGACGAGACCGCTACAGGGTGTTGTTTTTGTATCGCTCTGTGGCGTGTTGGAGGTCTGGTCACTTGCAAATGCGTTTGTCGCCACAAGACTTAAAACAAGGCTTCCCGATGATAGGATGGTTTTAAATATATGCATGATTTCCCCACGATCTGGCTTAGATACTGTGAAGAATACTTACCGATTATCAATATGGTGTCAAGTGCGAGCCTAGTTGCCCATTGTACCTGATGCGAAACCGTTTATCCGTTTGATTACGTACCCGACAAAAATGCTTTCATAGCATCTGCGGTGCGTTCAGGCGCCTCGAACATGGCGACATGGCCGAGATCGTCCCAGATAATTGTTTTGCAATCGGGGACGCCCTTTTGCCACATTGGCACGGTACTGACATGGAGGATTTGGTCTTTTTCACCCCAGATGAGCAAGGTGGGGGCTTTTATATCTTTGACTTTGTTTTCCATTCTGGCGGTATCGAAAAAATCATCAAAAATATGGCTGTAATCAGCCTTGCGCGAGATGTGCACTTTGCCCAAAGTTTTGAGAATGAAGCCCGGTGTGTAGGGGCGTTTTGCCATCGTCATATCGATGAATTTATGGAAATCTTTCCGTGTTTCGGGGAGGAATAAATTTTGCCCACCCTCAAATGCGAGTTGGATATCGCTTGGCTCAGGAGATTGCATGCCCGCAGGATCTATCAAAATCGTGCTTAGGGTGTGTTCGGGATAGGCCGTGGCGTAATAGGCGGCAATAAATCCGCCCATTGAATTGCCGGCAATATGGGCTTTGTCGATGTTTAAATGTTGGAGGAGCTTGAATAGCCATTCCGCCTGCGTCGGGACGCTGTAGTTCATGTTTGGATCGTAGGGGGTTTCGCCGTGGCCTGCCATGTCGGGAACGATCAGGTGATAATCGGCTTCTAGATGATGTGCACAACGGGTCCAGATGCTTTTATTGGATGTGTAGCCGTGGATAAGGACAAGTGTGGGTTTATCGCTTGTATTTTTACTTTCGTAATAGACCATGTCTAGTCCATCAAGCTTGGCCAGTTTTCGTTCTAGCCCGGCTTTCGAACTTTCCAGATGCATTAATTTGGAAATAGCCCATAATCCGGTTTTTTGCGTATTCAGAAGCGTCCAGAGTGCAAACAGGATTGCGGGGACACCTGCGAATAAAACCATATTGTGTTGGGTGATATAAGCCCACACAGCCAGTGCTAAAAGAATGCCTATGATTGTGATGATGCTTTTCATATTGATGCCCGTCTATCCTTTGTTTTCATATGTTTACCACGAAAATAACGGGCGAGTCTATGAATAGCGAATATGTTAAGACCGTAATCGGTCTAGCAATCCTTGCAAAATATAGCTTGCGGCCAGTTTGTCCACGTTTTCGGCGCGCTTGGCCCGGCTGGTGTCAAATTCCAGCAGGGTGCGGGTGACGGCAGCGGTGGAAAGGCGTTCATCCCAGAACAGGATCGGAATGTCGCGCAGGGTCTGGAGATTATGGGCGAAGTCTTTTACCGATTGTGTACGTGGGCCTTCACTGCCATCCATGTTGATAGGATAGCCTATGATCATAGCTGTGCAGTTGCGGTCGTCATAAAGGGCAAATATTTTTTGGGCGTCAGGGGTGAATTTCTTGCGTCTTATGGTTTCTACAGGGGTCGCGATCAAACGGGTTGCGTCGCTAACGGCGAGACCAAATGTTTTGCTGCCTGGATCAATGCCGAGCAGGGGGCCGCGTGTCTCTTTGAGTTGTTCAAGGGTCAGGATGGTCATAAATCAGTTGTTTTCAGGGTTTATCCCGCAGTATCTCTCTTTACTGTAAAGCCGAAGTTCCTCGGCCTGTTCCAAAGCTTTTGGGCCAGCACTGACCATTTTGTCCAGATGAAGCGTTTTTGTACGGCTATCCACGCCCATAATGAAAATAGGGACATCTGCTTTATGAGCAATGCGAACAAAGCCGGACTTCCATGTGTTGACCGGTTTGCGTGTGCCTTCGGGCAGGATGGCAAGCCAGAATTTTTCGCGGTCTCGAAACCCTCTCAAAGTGCTTGCCACAACCCGTTTTGGGTTGGAGCGGTCAATGGGGACACCTCCGAGCGCAATGAATAGTGATTTTAGGGGAAAGAAAAAAGCTTCCTTTTTCATCATGAAATTTATGCGCACACCCAGAGCCAATATCGTACCAATGGCCAAAAACAAATCCCAGTTGGATGTGTGCGGGGATACGATTAATACCAGTTTGGGTTCATTGGCAAATTTGCCTTCGAATGTATAGCCAAATGCACGCAAGATGCACCGCCCGATAAAGCGGGTGAAACGATTGCCAATCCGGGGCGCAGATTCGGGAACATGGTTTTCGGGTTTGATCATGTGGTCTCTCTAGCGGTGCAAAGCTCTAGGTACAAGAGTTTCGCGCTTTCGGGCCCGTTTAAAACCCGTGCTTTTTCAGAAAACGGGCGATTTCAACCATTGAATCATGGGCTTCCGGCAATACGGGTGTGAAAATTTGCCAAACATGGGGCATGTTTGACCAACTTTGTAAGCTGGCGTCGGAACCGGCACGTGTGGCTTTCTCGACATAACGGCAGGCATCATCATAGAGGATTTCCGAACTGCTGGCGTGGATGAGGGTTGGGGGTAGGTTGGAGAGCTTGCCGAAGATTGGCGAGATGACCGGCGAGGACGGGGAGTGTTTGGTGTTGTGCCATGTGCCCCAAAGCAGGAGCGGCCACCAAATATTGACAAGATGCCCGATGAGGGGCCGCAACATATTGTCCGTTGCCATATTGGTTTTGATGGTTTTGCCCGAGCAGGATGCATCGGCTAACGGAGACAAAGGCACGGCGGCATCTGCGGCGCGCACATTATTGTCGCGGGCCCATTGGAGCACCCGTAATGTTAGATTGCCACCGGCAGAATCGCCGGACACACAAAGCTTGTGTACGCGGGCGGGGCCGTCCGGGCCGTTTTCTAAAATCCATTTGTAGGCGGTGATACTATCCTCAATACCGGCTTGGCGCGGGTGTTCGGGCATCAGGCGGTAATTGATGACGCAGACGCTGGCACCGGTTAGTTCGGCCAGTTTGCTGGTGATGGCGCGGTGGCTGACGGCACTGCCGACTGTGAAGGCGCCGCCGTGAATGTAGAGGATGCGTTTGTTGGGGTCTGATTTTTTGGAGGTGACCCATTCTCCGGAAATATCCCCAATCATCAGAGGGGTGAATGTACTGGGGTAGGTGCCTGCCAAGCCGACTTCATCAAAGCGGTCACGTTTGGCTTTGATCGGTTCACCGCCCTTATGGCCTTTTGCCGGTTTGATAAAATTATCATACAAAGACTGGTTTACAATTTGCAAGCCTTCGGAGTCAGGGTCGCATTCAAATGTCACGGGCGGGTTCACATCGTATTTGGACAGGTTTTCGCCTTTAAGCCAAAATGTTATGACGATAATTAGCGCGAGTAGTGCCAGTAATATGTATAGAAAAATCATGGTGTCCCTTTATATTTTTGAGCGACTATACAGGAATAATAACACGCGGCTAGTCACTCCCCACTTGCCCCGCCTTGCATGGCCTGTTAGTTGACATGTAGAATGTAAAACTCCCACCTGAGAGAATTATTGTGAGTGAAGCAAATACTGGCGTGGACGCCGAAACCGTAAGAAAAATTGCCCGGCTATCGCGCTTGCATGTGAGCGAAGACAGGCTTGCCCCTTTGGCCGATGAGTTGAACGGCATTCTGTCGTGGATTGAAATGCTGGGCGAAGTGGATGTGGAGGGTGTTGAGCCGATGACATCGGCGGTGGAAATGGATGCGCCTATGCGCGAAGATAAAGTTACGGACGGTAATGTGCGTGACAAGGTATTGGCCAATGCGCCTAAGACAGAGGCGGGCTATTTTGTTGTGCCGCGCTCTGTGGAATAGGGGGCTGATATGTCTGATTTAACCAAGCTTACCCTTGAAGMTGCGCTTGCAGGTTTGAAAGCCAGAGATTTTTCCTCTGTYGAAATCACCAAAGCYCATATTGCRGCGTGTGAAGCGGGAACTGCGYTGAATGCGTTYATTACGGACGATCACGAGAATGCRCTGATTGCGGCGGARGCTTCTGACGTGCGTCTTGCCAAAGGYGAAGGCGGCAATCTTGAAGGTGCGCCTTTGGGYGTGAAAGATTTGTTTTGTACGGAAGGTGTGCGYACGACKGCGGGTAGTAAAATCCTTGGKGATTTTAMACCGCAATATGAAAGTACAATTACGGCAAATATGAAGCGTGACGGCATGGTCATGCTYGGYAAATTGAACCTTGATGAATTTGCAATGGGMTCWTCAAACGAGACCTCGCATTTTGGCCCSGTTATYAATCCWTGGAGRAATGRTGAAGACCTTGTTCCGGGYGGCTCATCGGGTGGTTCGGCGACAGCTGTGGCGGCCAATATGTGTCTCGGGGCTACGGCAACCGATACGGGTGGGTCTATTCGTCAGCCAGCGAGTTTTACGGGTACGACTGGGATTAAACCTACGTATGGTCGTTGTTCGCGTTGGGGCGTTGTTGCCTTTGCCAGTTCACTTGATCAGGCTGGCCCGATTACACGTACGGTAAAAGACAGTGCCATCATGTTGCAAAGCATGGCCGGGTATGACGCCAAAGACAGTACGTCTATCAATGCCGCTTTGCCCGATTTTGCGGCCGCGTGTGATAAGGGTGTAAAAGGTTTACGTATTGGTATCCCCAAAGAATACACGATGGACGGTATGCCGTCTGAAATCGAGGATTTATGGCAACACGGGATTAAATGGTTGCAGGATGCGGGCGCGGAAATCGTCAATGTGTCTTTGCCGCATACGAAATATGCTTTGCCAGCCTATTATATTGTGGCGCCTGCGGAATGTTCGTCCAATCTAGCCCGTTATGACGGGATGCGTTACGGCGAGCGCGTCGACGGCGAAAATCTGTATGATACCTATGAGCGTTCCCGTGCGGAAGGCTTTGGCGAGGAGGTGCGTCGCCGGATCATGATCGGGACGTATGTTTTGAGCGCCGGATATTATGATGCCTATTATTTACAGGCCCAGAAGGTTCGCACGAAAATTGCCGATGATTTCAAGCAGGCATGGGAGAAATGCGATGCTCTGCTGACACCGACCTGTCCAAGTGCGGCCTTCCCTGTGGGGCGTAAGCTCAATGATCCTGTGACCATGTATCTCAATGACGTGTTTACGGTGACGGTTAATCTGGCGGGTTTGCCGGCCATGTCTGTGCCTGTGGCGCTGGATAATAATGGTTTGCCGTTGGGCCTCCAAATTATTGGACGGGCGCTGGACGAAGAAACCGTATTTGCGGCTTCTCGCGCGCTTGAAAAAGCTTCTGGCTTTAATGCTAAACCAAACAAGTGGTGGACATAATGTTTACAGCAGAACGTGTAGCAGACAAAAAAGACTGGCTCTCTGGCGATGACGGGGACTGGGAAGTTATTATCGGGTTGGAAATTCATGCGCAGGTCGCGTCGAAATCCAAACTGTTCTCGGGTGCGGCGACCGCTTACGGCGCAGAGCCAAATACGCAAGTGTCGCTTGTGGACGCGGCGATGCCGGGCATGTTGCCCGTGGTCAACGAGTTTTGTATCGAGCAGGCTGTGCGCACGGGGCTTGGTATAAATGCCAAGATCAATCTGTTCTCGCGTTTTGATCGCAAGAATTATTTCTATCCTGATTTGCCGCAAGGCTATCAAATTTCACAGTTCGAGTTTCCGATTGTCGGCGAAGGCGAGATCGAGATTGAACCTGAGGGCGGCGAAGCTATCATCGTCGGGATTGAACGTCTGCATCTGGAGCAAGACGCAGGGAAATCTATCCATGATCTATCGCCGAATGAAACTTATGTGGATTTGAACCGTTCAGGCGTGTGTTTGATGGAAATCGTATCCAAACCGGATATGCGCTCGCCGGAAGAGGCGTCCGCTTATGTCGAGAAGATACGCGGTATTGTACGCGCGCTCGGCACATGTGACGGGGATATGGAGAAGGGTAATTTGCGCGCCGATGTGAATGTTTCTGTGCGGCGTCCGGGGGCTGAACTTGGGACGCGTTGCGAGCTTAAGAACATCAACTCCATGCGCTTTATTCGCCAAGCGATTAACTACGAAGCTCGCCGCCAAATTGATATTATTGAGGCTGGTGGTGAGGTGGATCAGGAAACACGTTTGTTTGATAATGCAAAGGGCGTCACCCGTACCATGCGCTCTAAAGAAGATGCACATGATTACCGCTATTTTCCAGACCCTGATTTACTACCGATTGAAATCACGCAAGACTTTGTCGATGCTATCAAAGCGACACTGCCGGAACTTCCTGATGCGCGTAGAGCGCGTTTCGTGGAAGAATATAGTATTCCCGTCTATGACGCCGGCATTTTGACAGCGGATAAGGCCAAGGGTGATTTCTATGAACGTTTGGCAAAGGGTCGCGATACAAAAATTGCCGCGAACTGGATGATGGGGGACTTGTTTGGGGCTTTGAACAAGGCGTCCATTGATCTTGGAGACAGCCCTGTGTCCAGTGACGGGCTCGGTGGTTTGCTGGATTTGATTGCGGATAAAACCATCTCCGGTAAAATTGCCAAAGATGTGTTCGAGAAAATGTTTGAAGGCGGCGGCTCTGCCGATGAAATCGTTGAGCGCGAAGGCCTGAAACAGGTGACGGATATGGGCGCAATTGAAAAGATGGTGCAAGACGTCATTGATGCCAACCCTGATCAAGCTGCCAAAGTTGCTGAAAATCCACGCTCTATGGGCTGGTTTGTTGGCCAAGTGATGAAAGCCTCGCAGGGAAAAGCCAATCCGCAAGCCGTGAACGAAATATTGCGCAAAAAACTTGGGATATAGATGAAAAAAAAAGACCCAGACTGGTATTCGGAAGGGCGAGCTCATAATTCGCTGATGCAGTTGAAGTTGGCATTATGGACGCAGCCTCTTTTTATGTTTGGTGTCGTCTATTACCTTGTGGATTTTTTTGAAGTTTCTGACAAAAAAGATATTCGTATCTTGTGCGGTCTGGGCGTTGCTGGTTTGACTTGGGTGGTTCTCAACTGGGTCATTAAGAAGCTGGAAGCGCCTCATGACGATAAAACAATCGGATGAAACCACTTAATGCCAAATACACACAAATTCTGTGGATGAATGTGGTGCTTCTGTCTGGTGGGGTCGGATATTTGGTGTACAAAAAATTTGATGGCAATATCCTATATGGGGCAGGGGCTGCATTGGTGATAGGTGGCCTTGAATATGTTGTTATGGGGGCTTCTCTACGTCGAAAACAGCATAAAGAAGATGAAGTGGCAAAATAGGAAAGAGAATAACTTAGTGGCTTGTCTCTTGTTCTATAAACGCCTATATGCAACTAATTGCATTGGTCTGTACTGAATCCATATATAAAAAAGAAGAGAGAATGGCATGAAACTGAATACTGGAAAATCTACCACAGTCACAGATGCCATGAAGAGCCGGATCACGGTTCGGGATTTTCTAAGCACGCCTGTAGACGACGATGTTTTAAAAGGTATTTTTGAGACGGCACGGCGTGCACCCAGTGGCGGGAATCTACAGCCCTGGAATGTCCATGTTCTCACGGGTGAGCCACTTAATAATTTCCGTAACGAAGTGATCGGGAAATTGATGAAGGGCGAGAGCGAAAAAGATACATTTCCGCCTTACCCGTCTCCGCTTTGGGAGCCTTTGCGTACATGGCGCTATAAATTGGGCGAAGACATGTACAATCTTCTGGATATTCCAAAAGAAGATAAAATGGCCCGTTTACGCCAAGTCGGGAAAAATTTCCTGTTTTTTGGAGCGCCTGTTGGTATTTTGATCACCGGGGATAAGCGCCTTGAGGTGCCTCAATACTATGATATTGGCATTTATTTACAGTCCTTGATGCTTTTGGCACGAGAGGCCGGTTTACATACGGCCCCGCAAGGCGCATGGCGGGCTTTCCCTGATACGGTCAAGGCACACATAAACCATCCCGATGAACAACATATTCTGGTGGGTATGAGCCTTGGTTATGCCAATCCTGAAGCGCCGGTAAATGAGCTATATGCGGATCGTGCAGAGCTGGACGAGCTGGTAACTTTTCATAGTTAGTTTACTTTATGAGCAGAATTTTTCGTAAGTTTTGCTCTCAAAACCCTGAAAATGCACTTTTTTTCAAAAAAATAGACTTTTTTTGACTATGATTCTATTTGCACGTGTTCTTGGCGTATTCTTTGTTTATCTTGGATACTCTAAGTAAATATGCCTTTGTAACGGTTTTTTATGCAAGTTTAAATTCAATATAAACATATATTTACTTGTTTTAACTATAGTAAAGCTTGATTAACCTTTATTTTAATTAACCTTATGTCAACTCCCCCTCGTAAATATGAGATCATACCCGTTAGCCGGAGAGCTATTTAAACGAAACGGGTTGTCACCAAAGGAATAATCCAGAGGTGTTTGGTAAATGGTAAATCCCGGGGGTCCGGGGGAGGAGAAGGCAAATGGCCTTTACAGATGTTGAAGTAAAAGAAGCCCGCGAAGCGGTGCACGTACAAGCTGAAGCAGCAGACTTATTCCGTTTGGGTTTGATTTATTCCACAGATCATGAGGACCACGGTCCTGATCTTGTTGAAGCGCATAAATGGTTTAGTCTTGCGGCTATGTTGGGCTCACAGCCTGCAAAAGCATATCGTAGTGAACTTACCTATGAAATGAGCAAAGAAGATCTCACTTTGGCCCAACGCGCAGCTCGTGGCTGGATGCTGGAAAATCGTGAAACGCTTGATCGTAGAAAAGAGACGGTTGCAGCTTAATTCAGCTCATTATACCCGGGTTAATTGCCATTGACCCCGTTGCCAAGATTGTAACTTAAGTCAATCGGCAGTGTATTGCGGAAGGCTTGCATAAACACGCCAATTTCCGCGAGGGTGTTGCGGGGTATGAAGATGACGTCTCCGCGACGTAGCTGTATATTATCTGCATAATTGCGGATGTTCCGCATACCGTTTTTGTGATTAACGGTACGCGCCATCCAGCCGCCATTGGGCGCGCGGCGTAAAATCGCCACATCTTTGGTTTTTGCCGACGGTAAGAACCCGCCAGCCATGATGACGGCTTCCAACGAGCCGATCGGGCCTGACATTGTGTATGTGCCTTGTTGGCCAACCTCTCCTCCAACAAAAATTTGCTGTGGTGCAAACGCTCGGCTGGTCACCGCAAGGGTTGGATCACGTAGCTGTTTGGCGAGCTCTGTTTTGAGCCTTGACTGAATGTAGGGGATGCTTCGTCCTGCGGCCATAATCGGTGAAATCATTGGCATGGTAATGCGGCCATCAGGGCCTACGGTCAGTGTACGGGAAAGTTCTGGTGCGCTTTGAACCACGACATCAATCTGATCACCCGGATATAGCGTGTATTGCGGCTCGTAATCGACCCATCTTTGAAACATATCCAAAGGACCAGGGGCGGGGGCGGATTGCTGGGCTGCTCGGCCATACCGATTTGCAGATGATTTTCCGTTTCCGGTATTGTAACGGGCTTGCCGGGTGTAAGTGGCTCCGTATTGAGCTGAGTTATGGTTAACGCGCGCCTTGTTTTGCCCCCGCATTTGATTCGTTTTTGCATAGGGGTGCATGTTGTTTTGTGCGGCGCAGGCATTGAACGAGAGTATAGAAACGGCCAAAACCGCATAAAAACGGCCATTTCTGCTAATTTTTTGCATTTTAACGAACCTTAATCAGTCATGAATCTCGATTTTTCAACAGTTAACAAAAATAGATAAGGAAATATTAAATTTTACAGCGTCAACTGGCTTAATGATTTTGTTTTTCGAGGTTTAGTATGAACCGTTATGGTCAATCTGCAGGTGGGGGTAGTGGCGTAAGCCATGGAGGCGGTGGTGATATGACCATTGGGGATTATGCCAATGGTATGCCCAATATTAGGTTGTCGCAAATACCGGCGTCATTTCTGAGGCAACTTAGGTGGATGGTGCCGGCTATTCTCGTCATGGTGGCCGCGAGTTGGTGGCTGACGAAAGATGTTAAACGCGAGTATCAGGCGGATGGACGTATTCTGGTGCAGATTGGTTCGGAGTATGTTTATGATCCTGTCAGCGGGAACACGAATTCCGGTATCAATATTACAGCGGACCAGATTACGCTTACGGAAGCTGAAATTATAAAAAACCCAGACATCGTTAATAGGGTTATTAACCAACTCATTGCGTCTCCAACACTTGGTGGTGTTGGCGGCGAGCGATTTGCGCCGAAATTATATACAAAATGGGTAAAGGCGCCTGCTTCCGAGAAAGCAGATCGTTGGAATGATATCGTGAAATCTGTCAACAAGTCTTATGTGGTTATGCCGAAGGCAAAATCATCGATTATTAATTTGGTATATAAGCATGAGGACGGTGAGGTCGCGGTAAAAACCCTTGATGCTTTCATGGTGTCTTATCTGGATTTTAGGAATCAGATTTTTGTATCAGAAACCTCTGGTTTATTAGCCGAGCAAAGGGCCTTGGCGCAAAAACAACTGGATAAAGTGGAACGAAAAATTCAGCGTGTGTTGAATGTTAACGGGATTTCTGAATTCGAGAGTGAAAGAACCGGGGCGCAACGACGATCTGAAACGTTAAGGGCTGGACTTAATACACTCAGAGGTAAAATTGCTGGTGTGGAAGCTGCTTTGGCGGCAACAGAGAACCAATTACGGGGGACGCCTGTAACGATTGACCTGCAAATTGATGACCGGGCGTCTCAAAGGTTGGCGCAGGCGGAGCTGGAGCGACGGCAATTGCTCGCCAAGTATTTGCCAGCAAGTATTCGCGTGCGCAACAAAGAGGCTGAAATTTCTGAAATTCGGGCCCAAATTCGTGCCAATGGCGGTAAGGCGGTCGGCGGGCGGCGGGTTGGACCTAATCCTGTATATCAAGCTTTGATGACCCAGAGAAATACCTACCAAGCTCAGGCCGACAGTTTTCGGGAACAGGAAATTACACTTCAATCTCAACTCAATGTCGCTATTGGCAAGGTAAAGCACATGCGTGTGTTGGGACCGTCCTACCAAAACCTGGTGCGCGAGAAATCAACATTGGAAGATCGTGTGAAAGCCTTGAATGCAAAGGAACAGGCGGCGCTGGCCATTAAGCAACAGCAAAATGCCCAAATGGATAATGTCAAGATTATTACCCGTCCCACTGTGGCGCGCAAAGGCCGGAATATGCGTAAACTTATATTCGCTTTGGCGGTGCTCGGGTCGTTTTTCTCAGTCTTTATGCTGGCTCTATTACGGGTCTTCCTTGATCCTGACCTCTACGGGGCCAGCCTACGAAAACAAAGCCAGTTAGCCCCTGTATCTACGCCGAACTCTGCTCCCGCACAGAGCCCTGCCTTTGAGCACAATTCTATGCCATATCAAAATATCCCTGAACCTGTTCCTGCTCTTGTTTCTGCATCAGTTCCCATGTCGACTCCTATGCCAGCTCCCGTGCCGACTTCTGTGCCCGCTTATGGAGATCCATATCAGGCATCGCCAGAGCATATGCCTGTTGCGGTTGGACATGAAGTTCCGATGGCCTATGAAAGGGAGGAGCATACGCCTCAGCCCTATGTAGCACAGGCTTATCCTGTTCAGGATGGTTGGGTACAGAACGGTCAACTTCCTCCACAACAGGCCCAACTTTCTCCACAGCAAGCCTATGTAGATAACACGGCCGGTGCTAATCCGTATCTAAACACTGCAGTGCCACAGATGCAGCCGCAAACGCCAGGACAGGCCTATGCAGGCGTTGAGAATAATATCCTTGGCCCAGTTGATCATGGACCAATACCCGGAACGTATGTTGGCTAGAGTGATTTTGAACCAAGATATGACCAGTATATATTTTGGGAGTTGGGCATGAATGTTATGTCTGTGCAAGCTTCCGGGGGGGCATTCTCCGCATTTGGTGGTGGGTATGGCTCTCGTGGGGGTGGGGTTGAAGCGCGCAACCATGCGGTTGGTCGCGCATTACGCTGGATAGAAGGCGCGATTTTTTTCGTGTTGCTTTTCCAATTTTCTACAGCTCTTGTCACTTTATTGCTAACAGACCCAAATAATATAGATGCGCAGTCACTGATTGGCCGGTTATTATGGTATCCGGGATATGTTCTGGTGTTGTTGCTCGCCGTTATAAACTTACCACGAATTGCCCGCATGGCTGTTTTCAACCCTTTATTGATAGTGTGTGTGTTGTGGTGCGGGATCAGTTATTTTTGGTCTATTGAGCCGCAAGTGACCATGCGGCGTAGCATTGCGCTGTTGATGACCACTCTGTTCGGGCTTGTATTGGCGGCACGTTATGATTGGGATGAATTAATCCTGAAATTAGCGACTGTGTTTTTGGTTACTGCGCTCATCAGTCTGTTTTTAGGCATTTTTATACCTGAACTGGGGCAAATGCAGGAGATTCATGTCGGTGCGTGGCGTGGGGGTTGGCTCGAAAAAAACTCGTTTGGTACGAATATGGCCAAAGCCTTGCTTTTAATGATGTGCGCATTTGCGGTACGGCCATCCCAGTGGTGGATATGGGTGCCGGCAGGTTTATTATGCTTTGCACTGGTTTTACTGTCTACGTCAAAAGCTGCGTTATTGGCTGCGTTGGTGGCTATTCTAGGTTTTTTTGCTATCCGGTTGTTTCGCCGGTTTCCCGTGCTCCGCATTCCGCTCATGTATTCCGTTGTTATCGGGGCGACGCTGTTTGCATTTCTGATCCTGTTTATGCCAGATATGATGTTCGAACTTATTGGCAAAGAACGTACATTAACGGGGCGCACAGATATTTGGAATGCGTTGGCAATGGCTATAAAAGAACACCCCGTTTTGGGATATGGATACGGCACGTTCTGGGGCGATCCTTTGGGGCCGTCTTATTGGGTTCGGTTCAGTTTGGAATGGGGAGTGCCAACGGCCCATAATGGCTGGATCGAAACCTGGTTGTCTGCGGGTGCCGTGGCCGTGGTTTTATTTGCACTTTTGTTTTTATTCACCACGCTTTTGGCACTTGACCGGTTGTACCGGGGAGGGGCTGAAAATTACTGGGTCATCCTGTCCACGATTTTGTTCTTTATGATCTCTCTTTCTGAAAGCACTATTTTGCAACAGAATGATTTAAGCTGGGTGATTTTTGTGGCCACATCGGCAAAACTGTTTTCCTTTGCGCCAGCTTTTTGGCGTGACAAGCCTAGAACACCTTATTTTCAACCACCGCAGCCCCGTACAACTTAGGGGCAAATCCATCAAACCAAAGGACTTTCCCTGCACCTTCTGCCGACTTGGCGAGGTATTTGATATAAGAAGGGCGCCCCAATATTTTTGTCAGCAGTGCGAGGGGTTTGTAAACGATATATTGTGCGGCTCCGATGAGCATCCATTTCATAATACCTGTTTTTGAATGGTTGCTCGCAGATACCTGACTTGGCCCCTGACCATTGGCAAAACTGCGGATTTTAATATAGGCGGGGGTGGCTCTGTGGGGACGAATATCTTCGTAAGCAACGGCTTTGTTCGACCAAGCGATTTTTATACCCTGAGCCTGAAGCTCCGAGAACAGCAAATCGTCTTCGCCGCCAGTTTCATTCATATCCGGTGAAAATGGTGGGGAGGGCAGGCGGCATAAATGTGTGTCGAGCAAAGAATTTCCGCACCCGAAAAACTCGCTGACAAGGCCTTCTTCCATGTCAGGGCCAAATCGGGAGAAAAAATCTACCAGATAAGAATCGTATGGAGACTTTCCGGGTATGCGCGCGTGGGTCGGTACAAAACATAGGCCCGCCTCATATGTTTTTGCCAGATGTAACAGGGTTTCCAGCCAGTTCTGTCCTGCTTCCTGATCATCATCAAGAAATGCCAGATAGCGTCCCTTGGCGACATCTAAGGCCCCATTGCGGGCGTTGGAGACGCCGGGTTCGGGGATATGCACATAGCGGGTCTTTATTTTTGCGGTTTTTGCAAATGTGCTCACATAATTTTTTGCCGATCCTTCGGGATCATTGTCTGCCACAATGATTTCTATGGCCAGTCCGTTGGCGGTCTGGTGCATCAGGCTTGTTAATGCCGTCTCCAGCCCATCGGGACGACGAAATGTCGGGACAATAATTGATACGCCTTGAGAGATTGCACTAGCCATGATGTGTCTCCAGATGTGCCTCAAGATGTATCAGGGCTTGCCCTATAGGTAAGACGAGCGCCCCGCTTTGTTGCACTGCCTGTACGACACGTAGAAAATCTTTCGAGGTGCAGCCCCATTCGCTCGGCGTCTCACAAATATCATGCGCGAACAAGGTTAGCCAGCCGGGGCGGGTTTTCAAACCGTGTATTAACCTGAGTGTATGTTCCAGTTTTTCCCCGGAAAATATGGGGGCGGAGTAGAGTCCGTTCAAATCCGCCTTGCCAACATGCACATGAGGTGCAATGCCGCGCAGAGTTTTAAATCTGGTTTGTAACTCACGCTTTAAGTCTACGTTTGTCGTCCCGTAAGGATAGGCGAAATGTTCAAGCGGGGCCGTATGCCCCAAGGCCTCCAACGCAGCTTTGTTGTGGTCAATTTCTAGCAAAGTCTGTTGTGTACCAAGGTGTTCGCAATCGACATGGGCATAAGTATGTCCGGCGATTTCATGACCGCGTGCATGGAGGTCGTGAATGTCTTGTGCACGGAAATGCGGGCCATGATGGTTGTCGATTTCCATTAAGCTGGCTGCAACATAAAAGGTAGCGTGCCAGCCTTGTTTTTCCAATATGTCAGAGCCGTTATAAATTGCCGAGCGTGGAAAATCGTCAAATGTGAAGCTTACGACTGGGCGTGAAGTTTGGAAGCGCAACTCTCTTCTGGCCCTATAGGGCAGGAGTTTACGCGCAACCCTGGATGTGATTGAGCGGGAAGGCTCATGAGGCGTGTTCATCATGTGAAGGCCTCCGCGTACCAACTTGCGCGCCAAAGCTTGAGGGCAATTAGCCTAAGTTTGATAGGCAGTATCGATGCGCGTACAAATCCGGCCAAGAGCGGGCGCATCAATTTTTGTCCCGGCAAATGTTTTATAGCCGTACTCATTTTATACAGGGTAAGCGTTTTGGCCAGTTCAGGGTGTGCCTCGGTGAATTTTACATAATTTGCGCCACTGGTTTTAAAGCGAGTTAGCAGGGTTTCAGTGTTTTCTAATCCAAGATGTAGCGCAGGAATATCTGCGTGTAGGATTGTGTAGGATTTGGCGACACGGGCGGCCCATTCGCTGTCTTCCCAACCCCAGCCGGTAAAACTTGGGTCAAACCCGCATTCATCAAGAATATGTGCGCGTACGCACAAATTTGAGCTGCAGACATATTGAGGCCCGTTTTTGGTACGATCTTCGGCACTTAGGCAATCGGACGTCATAGAGAATTTACGGTGTAGTTCTGTATCGGTCGATTGTTTCTGAGACGGAACTGTAAACCCGCCAAAGATAATATCAGCCGTGTTTTTGGATATTTCATGCAGATAATCAGCAATGAAAGTGTCCGTCTGTGGCAACATGTCCGCGTCGAGGAACAAGACCCAATTGGCGGCTGCATTTTCCTTCAATGTGTTGCGGGCGCTGGAACGGCCTTTGTTGTTTTGTGCGAAAAACAGGGTGATGGGCAGGGGCATATCTGCAGCCAGTTTGCGCAAATTTTCATTGATTTCCTGATCTCCAGTGCCGTCATCATATAAAAGGATTTCGATGTCATCGCGCCCGTTCAATGCGGTCAGTAAATCTGCCGGATCATCATGATAATAGGGAATAAGCACCGACAGCGCCGGCGTTTTAGCCTGTTGAGCAACGGGATTTTTATAAATATCCATCTAGGATTTCGCTGCGTTTTTGGTGTTTCGGGATTTTAGCTTGCCGATAAAACCTTTGACCAGATCACGACAATCGGCGGCATTAATTGCAAAGGCAACAAAGCCGTATACGATTGCCCCGACACCTGCTTTGCATAAAAGTTCTGCTAAGTCTGGCCATGCGTCAATTTGTGCAGGTAGCGCTATGACAATACCTGCCATGACCGCGCTTGCGAAACCACATTGTAGCAAGGCTTTGAAAGGGAGTGGGAGTGGGAAATACCGCCTTGCAATCACAAATGACAATATTAAGCCCACGCCATAGGCCGCCATTGTGGCCCAGACGGCACCTATAAGCCCATGTCTGGGGATCAGATATAAATTGAGGCCGATATTGACAATCACCGGAACGATCATAGTGAAGGCCAGAATGCCCGTGTTTTTGGAGAGCATGAAAGCCCGTTGTGTATAGTARGAGATAAACCCRTTCATGACCCCRGCAAAAGCAATCCACGGCATGATTTTTACCGCTTGSGCGCGCACRGATTCTCCCAARATAAATCCTGCCGGTTCTGCGACCAGAGCAATRCCTGTSGCTGCGGGRAGGATRATYAGYARCATCGTCGCGCCGTAATTTTTCAAAACCTCTYTGGTTTTTTCGATRCCGTCTTGTTCAAGGKTTGTGATGATRACAGGGGTGRCGGCCATGCTGAGCCACACGAACAACACATCAAGGCTGCGGTTGGCTAAATTATATCCTGCGTTGTATTCGCCAACGGCKGCGTCYCCCATRAAGTATTTGATRAAAAACAAATCCCCTTGCGACAGGATATATGTCAGCATCAGRGCGAGGCAAATTGGCATGCCRTAGGCAAAATATTTRCGYAYRCGTAYGGGTTCTACYTGYCCGCCTTTCATACGTTTTAACATGAATGGCAAGTCGATGAGTACCGCCAGAATGCTGGCGAAAATTATGCCTATGAAGGGGGCGACCTCGCGCAAAGGGGTGAGTAAAATTAGGAGAATGCCGGCACTGAAACCTAACAGGCTTTGGGATGTAAAAATGGCGCTATAGCGACCAATGCGCTGGGCGGCTTTATGGGCCTCAATGCCAATATTAAAGATCAAGGTCAGGCAGGTTGATCCGAGCGCAAATGCCAAGATCATTTTCATATGTGTCCCAATGGGTAATAGATATACCATGCCTAGAAATATGGGTAGTCCGATGATCGCGAGAACTATGCTCGTCACGTAGGAGGTCTTCATATGTGAAGCAAGTTCGCCCCGGGCTTCCGCCTGCGCATAGAACCGCGACATGGCGGCCTCTACCCATGTAAATAGGGCCATATGCATGAAGTGCAAAGAGGCAATGGCGAGCGCGTAACGACCAAACTCTGCCCCGTCAAACAAGCGTGTTAAAATCGCAATCGTACCGAAGCTGACGATGATATTGGCCAGATTAACCGGAATGTATCCAAGCATTTGTCGCCAGATCATAATAGGCCTCTAACGGGTGTTTTCTTTATCACCCAGCAAGCAGGGGATGGTTTTAATCATGATCATCAGATCAAAGAAGATGTTGGAGCGTTCAATATATTCCATATCAAGCTGAATGCGCCGGGCTACACTTTCTGCGTCATGCAAAGGCCCGCGCGAACCGTTAACTTGTGCCCAACCGGTTAGCCCAGGTTTGACCTTATGGCGATGGGCGTAATCTTCGACCAGTTTATAGGTTTCGGTATCGCCAGTATGCATGCCAATCGCATGTGGGCGGGGGCCGACCAGTGACATGTCACCTTTTAACACATTTAGCAATTGAGGGAGTTCGTCTATGCTGGTTTTGCGGATAAATCGGCCTACTTTTGTGACGCGCGTGTCTCCGGCAGTAACCTGTGATTTTGCATCCTTATCTTCGTCTTCGACCTTTAAGGAGCGGAATTTAAAGACCTCAAATACACGATTGTTAAATCCGTGACGTTCTTGCTTGAAAAATACAGGGCCTTTACTGTCCAGTTTTATGAACACGGCGACCAGTGCCAGAACTGGTGATCCCAGTACTAAAGCTGTGCCACTAATCCCTATATCTACAAGGCGTTTTGTAAATGTGTGCAAACCCGATTTTGGTTTGCCGGTAACTTCGCGCATACCGATTTCGGCGATCTGGGTTAGGCGTTGTTGCACATGGTCGAGATGTTCAAACTCGTCGACGACAAAGGCAATTCGGTTTGGCAGTTTGCGGACTTGCTCGACAAAGGCTTTTTTACGGGCTTGTGCCATTTCAGGCAGGGTGACCACGATACGATCTACATAGGGCAGGGCTTCCCAGTCCAGCATGTCCTGGATTTTACCAACCACAGGGACACCGTGAATGTTATGTGGTGCGCGCGACAGCCGTTCGTCAAAAATCGCCAGAATGTTAAGCTCGCGCGTACGCGCATTTTCCTCGATCAGGCGGCGGGCGGCCTCTGTTGCCCCTAACATGATAATGGTCGGGATGAGATCGCCTTTTTCATGACGCTTTTTTATGATGGCGTAATAGAGGCTGTGCAAGAATAGCAGGGTTATTGTTGCCAGTAGACCCGCGATTGCGAGGGCACCGGGTAAAAATGTTAGCGGTTTTACGATTAAGGCAATAGAGAGCCAAATACCAAGAGCAGACGTGGACCCTATCAAGACCCGCCCCATATGTTTGCCATATGTTTCCACGGGTGAGAATTGGTGAGCTTTGACGGCATACAGAGTTATTAAGAAGCCAATTGCACCAGACACACTTGCCGCGAGCGGCGCTATAAACCCGTTATTATGACTGCYAACATAGGCATTCCACATGACRAACAATATGATTGAGCTTACCCAGAATGCATCTGAAAGCCGCAGTGCATAGCGCATGGCATTCATACTGCGTGTTTTGATTGGAAACCGGATWTCCGAGAGAGGGAYACGTGGTTGTGTRTCCTGWGTAGGGCTTTYAAWWGCCTCCACAGTTTCCAATTGCTGTTYCAGYTTGGCTTGCGCCTGTTTKATATGGGAATTTYCCCAGYCYRCGTTCGGATTTARTCGTTGTTTCATTTCTTGCCCACCATTTTTGTATGCTTCTAYCCGAAGATAGGAAATATTMGGTAAACGTGGGTGRGATATATTYGCYWRAAAACRRYRYKGTTGCAGTTTTGTTGCAACAATRACKGCATGTTYCCGACACGTCCCCCGCTATTCCCCCRCAAGGACTGACATGTTCCCYGCACGTTCTGACNNGGACTGACATGATAAAAGTTTTGGCAGRTCAAAATAAGKCTTGCAAACCCYWKTRAAACGGGGCATTTACCCGCTCGGAGAAGTGGCCGAGTGGTCGAAGGCGCTCCCCTGCTAAGGGAGTATGGGTCAAAAGCCCATCGAGGGTTCGAATCCCTTCTTCTCCGCCATTGCCTTTATCTAATGTGTTGATTTATTTATATAAATTGTAAAATGAAATTTTCCGTCCGTACGTTTATTCATACTTTGTGTTCTAAAGGCAGGCATTTTCGATAATGCTATGTCGCGTTTGGATCCAGTGTGGGGGTGCTACAAGTTGCTCTGTTGCCTTTCTCACTGTGATTATTTCCACAGACATGTTTGCGTCACATCTTGCATGGTGATTTTGCAACAGCGTTGGGCCATTGGTAAGCGTTGCCCCACATCAACGCATAACCAGCCCCGTTGTTGCGCTTTCTTTGACGTAGATCAATGCCGCCCCTGTTATATCCAGCAACAAGCAAACGGCAACGGGGCGAGGGTGTGGTTGTTACCCCACAAGATCAACCAGATGCTTTCCTTGTTGCGCTGAGTTTATAGGCTATGACGTGATTAAAATTGATATAAATCAATGTTAATTCCATTTATCTTGCTAATCCACATTTGACGGTGGAGCGACTTACCGGGGTGGGTACTTACTGGACTGCACCCCTTGTGGGGGCAAACAGTGAGATGCTCTGCTGTCTTTAACTTTTCAATACTGCGTAGGACTTAATTTAGGCTTTCTTGGCGTTTGTTTATATTCTCGCAACATTGAGAGATGTTGGAGCTGCCTATATGAGGGGGCAATCCCAATAACATTTGTCAGTGTTCCAATACGCCGCTGATTGACAGTATATTCTCCTATAATTTCAAAAAATGAGTTTGATTTCCATAAATAGAGAGTGGAAAATCTATCGAGTCTCGTCGTTTCTAAATATGCGGGGTCGCTCAAATGCCATTTATAATAGTCGTGGTTTATCCAGTCACTTTTCAAGAGGTGGATTTGTGTGGGGAAATATGGGACAGTGATGAAACTGATTCGTGTGGGGAAATGCTAAAAAAGGCAAATATTAGAGGCTCGAATGTCCTGTTAATGGTTTCTTCCGGTTTTACTAATATCAATTAGGTGTCAGTAACAGAAGGTCGTGTATGACGTATGTAACGTCTGAATATTCAAAACCTCATAAGATGCTAATTTGTTTGCAAGTGTCTGTGACAGGCTCGTTATTGTTATATGCTTCGATTTTTGCGCTTTTTGGAATGCAGAAAGCTGGCCTGTTTTTTTGCTTAATGGCTTGTCTTTATTTAGGCGTGCTTGAGATCGTGAAGATTGCTTCAAGGCGGCATATTCTCGCTTAACACTATACTCTTGAACATTGTTGTTAATTTGTTTTGTGGTCTTCGGCCATGTTTTGTAAGCCTTTCTTTATATGCCCACCTTTATATGTCCATGGGCTTTCACACCTAATGAGCTATCATGTCTTTGGAGTGCCTATTTTGTGAACATTCCAATCTTGATGCGCGCAATGTCGGGTGCTTCTTGTTTTATAATGTTGAATTCCTTCACATCGTTATTTTATGCCACAAGAGGGCAGGTGTATTCGGATCGGTTCATTTATTTGTAAAGAGTACGGTTTTACGGGAGTCCGTGGGGAATTGCCTCCATTTTCAAACGAATAAAGATAGAATTTGGTAACCATAAAATAGGTGGATTTGATAACCATAAAGCCCACTATTACTGGGTTTATACCAATATTTAAACATTCGAAGCTACCTAGGGGCCATAGAAACAAGCGCCGTTAGAGTGCTGTTGAAATGGTGATGGTAGTATGAACAAGAGAAGCACGCTGGCGAGTCAGCGACCGGTATCGTATGCTCTAAAGTATAATCGCACGACGTGCTTTGCTGCGCGTCCATACAAGGCTTTGATGGTTGCTGTATTAACCGCTACCTCATTGTCTTTGCCGACTGAGAGTTATGCGGATTATCGCCATATTGGTGAGTCAAATTTTTCAAGTGTCGAGCCTGTTCGTGCGGAACGTATTTTATGTATTCGTAAAGATCGACAGGGCTGGAAGGTTGGCACGGCTACGATCTTAAACGACAAAACAGTTCTCACAGCCTATCATGTTGTCGAGGGGTGTAGCATTGTTTATATAGGGAAGAAAACTTTCAAAGTTACCCATAGTGACCCTTCAATTGACTTGGCCGTTTTGGGATCGGGCCTGGATTTTCGACAACTGAATTGTCAAAAAATTCCAAAAGGCCGACACGTGTCTTTGACGGGGTATCCAGAAGGATCCAAGCAAAAAGTTGTTTCCCAGGGCGTGACGGTACGCGATAGGAAATCAAAGTATTCTGCTGTGGAAGGATTTGCCATGAAGGGCATGTCTGGCGGTCCTGTTATTCAGGATAATGAACGACTTGCGGGTATTTTCAAATCTTTTCGCGGGACATCGCGGTACTGGTATGTGCCGGGCGTGAAAATATGTAAGTCTTTAAAGGGCTTAAAAGGGGCGCGTTTAGACGATGGATCATATGTGCCTCCAAGGTCTGATGCCGAGCGCTTCCTCGTTGCTGAAAACAAAGTCATTGTTGCGCCTCAACAAAATGTTAAGGCGGCACTGTTGCCAGCACCTATTGAATCACCTGCGCAGGGCGCTGTTCCAGCAAGTGTTGTGTCTGGACACCTCGATAGCCCGGATTTGGAAGTGGGGCCGCAAATATTTGCCCGTGATCGGGATGCGGTACGTCCGAAGGTGCCGGCAATGAAACAGCTTGCTGACAAAAAACCACCCCGCGTTTTGCGCGAAGATACTTTGCCAACAGTCGCTGTTAAATTGACGGCGCAGCAACACGGGCAAAATGTGCCGAAAGCGCGGTCTACCCAAAACCCAACCGTAGACCATAGGGGAAGCCCTCGAGTACGGGAAAAATCAGTGCAGGTGGCACAAAACTTTGTTCCGAAAAACCCAACCCCTAAAGTGGCTCTTAATACATATCGCCCAAGTCTGGACGCGGCATACCCGCACCAAAAAACGGTGCGAAAAATGACTAAATACAAGCCTGCACAGGGAAATAAGACGTTGCAAGGACGTTTGCAGGGCGAGGTATCTGGTCAAGCTATAGGGTCTCTGGCAGAGGGCGATCTGGCAAAAGACTCGTTGGCAAAGACAGTCAATACATTTGAAAATATGTCTTTAGGAGAGAACAATACGCGTCTTGTGGGCATGACAGTGTTTGGGCCAGCTCAGGGGGCGAAAACTGCAAGTTTAGGCGAGAATATATATGCAATTGTGCCGAAAGTTGAATTGACGGCAAAACAAATTCTATTAGCTAACATGCATATGGACATTCCAGCAAAAACTAGCCCTGTTGTCATGGCCGTGCAGCCCGAATCTTACCGTGTTCGCGCACATTTATGGTCATATTGGGGGCAGCTTGCTCTGTCTTTGTTCCTTGGGTTTACAGTCGGGGGCTGCTTTATGTTGTGGGGAGGACGTCTCAACAGAATGTTGGCGACGAGAAAAGACCTACAACAGCTAGGTTGAGGATTGCTACACACCATATAATGCCGTAAGTTGCTAAAGGATTGGGGACGTGGACTTTTTGTAGGCCGAAAAGGGTTCCGAGGGGGGAGACAGGTTCGGGTTTTGCACGTATTCGGGGAAAATGGTGTTAAAACAAGGAGAAGTGTCTATACCCATGAAATATACGTTCGTTACGTTGACTCTTTATGTGATCGTCACTATACGTGTTTGGATTATATATTTTAAACAAGGATGCTCCTTAAATTAGGGGTAAGGCGATATGAAAAAGCTACTTTCTACATGTTTCGTTTCTTTGGCAGTGTTAGGTGCACCGTCGATGATGTTTTCACAATCTGCTGTTGCTCAGGAATCTGTTCCTAGCGCAGAAGTTACGGCGCTTGCTGCTCAAATTCAGTCTGCTGTAGACGCGCTGGGTGCTGATGCTACGGAAGCTGAAATTCAGGCTGCCGTTCAGAATGTATTGGCGCAGTCAACTGCGAGTGAAGCCGTTGTTACGGCAGCTTTGACGGTTGTTGTTCAATCTGCTCAGACGTCTGGAAACTCGGCGGCCGTTGGCGCGTTGACGTCGGTCTCAAATAATACATCCAATGACGGAAATGGAACAACAGATGGCTCCGGAGGGGGGACAAATGGCTCCGGTGTTCAAGGTGGTGGTAATACGGGCGGAAATGGTGCCCCTGTTGGTACGCCTCCCGGCGGCGGCGGCGGCGGCGGTTCCGACTACTAGAATCCTTAGAAATTCGTAATAGGGGCCACGGTTTCGTGGCCTTTTTTTTGTTTATTAAATCTATTTGTTTTTTAGCGATTACTATGTAAATTTTGGGAGAGCAGATTGGGGCCGGATAGAACAACCTCTCGAAAAAAGATACTGGCTCTTGAGAATGTACCAACATTCTGCGTCCTTCTTGTTTTATCTTGCGGGATGCTTTTGTTCGGGGCGGATGCAAGAGCTTCTTCGCTCGTCATATCGATGCTTGCTCTTGTTTGTGTTCTTGTTTCTATACTTGTTTTTCGGGATGTTAGGTTTAGTCCGCTGGTCAGTTTCATGCTCATTGTTTGGAGTGTTTTTACGGCGTTGAGCTTTAAAACAGGCCGGACAATTGGGGCTGAAGACGAGTATCTAATGCTGTTGTCTGCAATCGGTATTTTTGGATTGGGGCAATATGCGGGGCAAAATAGTAATCGTTTGAAATCGGCTCTATGGTTGTTTTTGGTCTTGGGTTTCTTGTTCTCTACATTGGCCTTTTTACAACACATTGTTACTCCGGATACAGTTTTGGGTTTGCAAAAACCGTATCATAATACCCGGCTAACGGGGCCGTTTTTATCGAGTAATACGGCGGCTACATTTTTGGGACTTGTTTTTTTGATATCGGCATCAGTTTTTTTTCGTGGTTGGCGAATGCAAACCTCGTCATCAAACTCTGCAGGACTGTTTCTTTTTTTTGAAGTGTTTGAAAAAACATCTTTAGCCGTTGTTGTTTGCCTTTTTTCGGCCATCTGTTTGTTGTTGACGGCATCGCGAGCGGGCATTGCCAGTACAGCTTTGTCGGCAACGGTCTTCGGTATATGGGTTTTATTGCAACAGGTATTAAAGCATAGAGGAGAAATGCAAGGCCATTTATGGGGCAAGGTGTTGTTTGTAGCGGGTTCTTCTGTTCTGATTTTATATTTTTGGAATTTATCTGGTGGATTGGCGGGCGCGCGTTATGAGAATGTATTTTCTGATTTTGAGTACCGTAGCAAGATGATTGAAGCTTCGTGGCAGGCCTTTTTGTTAGAACCTTGGTTTGGGCATGGTCTTGGAAGTCTTGAACAGGCGAAGTTCCTGCTAACAACACCTGAGAATAATATGGCGGTTGATAAGGTGAAGGCGGTGCACAATGTTTTTTTGCAATGGCTACTTCAGGTGGGCATTGTTGGTGTCGCGGTGTTGAGTGGGGTTTTTATATATATCCTCGTAAAGGTTTTTCAGGGTGCGCTGAGAGCGCGACGTTACAAAACATACTGCCTTGCTATCCTTTGTGTTTCTCTTTTGGTGGGATTGCATGGTCTCTTTGACTATGCACTTGAAATCCCTGTTGTTATGCTCGCATATGCATGGATGCTCGGGATTGGGCACGGCATTTCCATACGGTATATACGTTCAAACGCCAATCGTATCTGATAAAATAAATCTGTTTGATAAAGCTGAATTTTTAGGCGCTCGCAACCCAATGTATTAATGTCTTTCAGGTATATTATACAGGTTATGAGATTGTTTAAGTTTAAAGAAAAAAAACCAAATGTGTCCAGAAGATTTGATCTTAAGGCATATACGGGGCTGACGTATGCTATTGGTGACGTGCATGGTCGATGTGATCTATTAGAGCAATTGCTAGGTATAATCGCATCCGATATTGATGCTGTGAGAGGGCACGTGTCTGCGGAGTTGGTGCCTACGATTGTATTCTTGGGGGACTATATTGACCGTGGGCTACAGTCTAGGGAGGTTATTGAGTGTTTACTGTCTTTACCTGCAGTTGGCCTCAACCGTGTGTTTTTAAAGGGTAACCATGAGCAGACAGCTTTGAAATTTTTGGAAGACCCGACAGTTGGGGTGCAGTGGAGTGAGCATGGGGCCATTGAAACACTTGTGTCCTATGGTGTAAATGTTCCCGTGCAGCGTAATGATTTGCAGGCTTGGGAGGATGTAAATCGGGCGTTTGCAGCGGCACTCCCTCAAAGCCATCTGGATTTTATGAACTCTTTGAAACCGTATTGGATTGATGGGCCGTTTATGTTTGTCCATGCCGGTGTTGATCCTAATATGCCGATTGATGAGCAAACCGAAGGTGAGTTTCTTTGGATAAGGGACCGCTTCATACAAAGCCGAAAGCATTTGCCCTATATTATTGTGCATGGGCATACTCCTGAAATAAAACCCGTATGGGATGGACGCAGAATCGGCCTGGATACAGGTGCATATATGACAGGAAAATTAAGTGCTGTTAGGCTTTTTAGTGGAGAGGTACGGTTTTTATCAACTTGACTTTTTGAAATAATTTAGACAACTTGTACGGATAATTTTGGTAATGGATATTGAACATGAAGATTTTTAAATACGCTCTGCTTCCTCTGTATGTTTTTTCAATGCTTGCTTTATCTGCGTGTGAGACAGCAACAATTGCGGATGGACAAAGTGTTGGTGGTTCATCTCTGCAGATACGAGAGAGTTTCGAGTATAAGCTTGGCGCAGGAGATCAGGTGCGTGTCATTGTTTTTGGTGAAGATAATTTGTCGGGTGAGTTTATTGTCGATGGCGGAGGGGCGGTTTCAATGCCGCTTGTGGGAGAAGTTAGGGCCAGAGGCAGAACAATTCGCGAATTTCAGCGCGGTGTTGAGGCGGCGTTAAAGGGTGGATATCTAAATGATCCGCGGGTGAGTGCCGAAGTCATGAATTATCGCCCATTTTATATTTTAGGCGAGGTTGAAGAGTCCGGAGAATATCCTTTCTCCGAGGGGCTTACCGTTGTAAATGCTGTCGCGACTGCGGGCGGGTTCAGGTATCGGGCAAATACCAAAGTTATCTTTATCAAACGCTCCGGGGATTTTAACGAAATCGAATACCCCTTAACAACTACAACGCCTGTTCGGCCAGGGGATACGATCCGTGTCGGAGAGCGCTTGTTCTAATTGTATATATAGTACTGGGGCCCCAATTCGGGTGTTTATGCGTTTTGAATGTTTCTTGAATTTACCATATAGTAAGGCTTGATCGTCGGATGTTTGTGTGGTTTATACGCGATTGGGGCGTTGAGAATGCCATGCTCCGTTTTACAATTTGTAGTATCTGTAATGTTTGAGGTGAAATAAGTAATGGAAAAAGTTATATCTTTTGTTGTTGTTGCGGCTTCGCTTCAAATGTTGCCACAGGTTGCGTATGCTCAGTCAGGTGAAAATTTATTTGATCGTAACCGGAATGTGAGTGTCAAAGATCGTCCGCGCCCGGAATATGATAGTGGCGGTGTACAGGTCGGCGCGTTTACGTATTCGCCTCAACTTGTTACAAATGTTGAGTTTGATAATAATATTTTTGCGACAGACACAAATAAAATTAATGATATCATCATTGTCGTTCAGCCTTCTGTCGGTGTTCAAAGCACATGGGCGGTTCATTCGCTTAGCCTGGCTGCCGATGTTGATCATAGAGAATATACGGATTTTGGTACTGAAACAGTAACGAATTATGGGCTTTCCGGAGATGGGCGTCTTGATATTACGGGGAGTGCTTCTCTTGGGGCTGGGGTTGCGTATAGGAAAGCTAGTGAGCCGAGAACCTCAAGTGGTGCCGTCAACCGCGCTGCTGAGCCAGTTCGGTATGATACAAAGAGTGCTTACATTAGTGGCTCGTATGAAACGGGGCGGACAAAGTTTACAGGCCTTGCTTCGTTGGGGAATTACGATTATGATGACGTGGATTTGATCGGCGGCGGGAATGCTGATCAGGATTTCAGAGATCAGGATGAAACAAATATTGAAGGGCGGGCTGCTTATGCGATTAGCCCTGCGACCGCTGTATTTGCGCGGGTGCGCTACCAGCGTCAGGATTATGCCTCTACGGGTGTGCAGAGAGATCAGGACGGATATACGCTTGATGTCGGTGCCGATTTTGATTTAACGGATTTGGTGCGTGGGGAAATTGGCATTGGCTATCTTGAGCGGTCTTTCAAAAATCCGGCATTCGATAAAATTAGTGGGTTTGGTTTCTCTGGTAATTTGGAATGGTTTGCCTCACCCTTAGTTACCGTGGGAGCAAATGTTGACCGAAGTATTCGGGCGGCTGCATTAGCGGCTTCGCCGGCTTATACAGCGACAAGTTTTGGAAGTTCTGTAGACTATGAATGGCGCCGGAATATTATTCTCTCTGCGGGTGCTACGATCAGCGAAGATAAATACGAAGCAATTGACCGTCTTGACAAGCGGCATTCGTTGTATGTTGGTGCGAATTATCTGCTAAACCGATATGTAGGTTTTTCGGCGAATATTGTAAATTCACATCAGAAATCCACAGGTGTGGATCGACAGTCAGATTTCGATGATGTCAAGGTCGTGTTTGGCCTGACATTACGCAGGTAATACAGAAGATTGAAATGAATTTTTCCCCGACGCGTTCTAACATTCATGTAGATGATGTTGACGACTTCATAGACGTTCGCGCACTTTTCTTGATGTTTAAGCGGCGGTTAGGATTGTTTTTCTCCGTTTTTTTGCTTGTGTTTTCTACGTTTGTTATCGTTACACTCCAACTGACACCGCTGTATACATCGACCGCAAGTGTAATTATTGATCCGCAGGAACGAGAAGTTACGGATTTTGAATCTGTTATTACTGGTCAGGCTCCGGATTCAACACTTGTAGATACGGAAGTTGAGATTATTCGAAGCAGGGCTCTGGTTGGCCGTATTGTTGCTAAATTAAATTTAGTGGATGATCCTGAATTTAATGAAAACCTGGTTGTTGCCGAGGGCGTTGCAGCGATAGGCGTAAATGTTAAGTCATGGTTGGGATCTCTTGCCCCACATCAGGTGACAACTGTCCCGTCTTTCGAGTTAACTGAGCGTATAATAGGCGAAAAAGTGGTCAGTGCTTTGCTGTCCAGGTTGAGCGTTCGGCGTACGGGGCGTACATATATTATTGAAATTTCGATAGAAACGGAAGATCCCGTTAAGTCTTCCCAAATTGCGAATGCGTTTGCGGATCAATATCTGGTCGAACAGTTGGAGGCTAAATTTGAATCCACGTCCAGATCAAACGCTTGGCTTAATGATCGTTTGTCGGCTTTACGCGAGGAAGTGAGTGTATCTGAGAATGCTGTTGAGGTTTACCGTGCTCAATCGGGCCTGTTGAGCGCTAAAGGGTCTTCTCTTACTGAACAGCAAATTTCAGAATTGAGTTCACAACTTATTCTCCAGCGCGCGGTATTTGATGGGGTCAATGCGCGTCTTCAATCTCTTCAATCGCAAATGGAGAGAGGTGCAGGTGCCGAAACAATCGGAGAGGTTCTTTCCTCAGAGGTGATAAGAGATCTTCGAAAACAACAAGCCGAGATAGCCGGGCGACGTGCAGAGCTTTCTTCCCGGTACGGGGCGCGTCACCCTGAAATTTTGAAAGTCGAGCGTGAGTCTACGGATATAAACTCTCAGATACAGCAAGAGGTCAGACGTATTGTACTGAGTTTGGAGAGTGAAGTTGGTATTGCCCGTCAGAAAGTGACATCAATCGAGACAGGGTTGTCGCAATTGCGTCGTGAACTCATGGGCAACAACCAATCTTTGGTAAGATTACGTGAACTAGAAAGGGATGCGGCCGCAACGCGAACTTTGTTTGAAAGTTTTTTGGGGAGATTTAAAGAAACAGGTCAACAGGATACTCTCACCCAGGCAGATGCTCGTATCATTTCGAGCGCGGCGCTACCGACCAAGAAAAGCTCCCCTAATACGGTCTTAAATATTGTTCTAGGGGCCATGTTAGGAGGGATACTTGGTGTTGGCCTCGTGATGCTGGTGGAGCTACTTGATAATGGTGTTACGACGGGTGTGCAGATTGAAAAAGTCACTGGATTGCCGTTCATTGCTTCCGTGCCAGAGATTAAGCGTACAATGTTTGCGTCTTTGAGAAAATTGACAGGCCTTGATGTTGAGCCTCATGATTATTTAGTGCAAAAACCCCTTTCCAGTTTTGCGGAAAGCTACCGGACGCTCCGGTCTGCAATTTTACTTTCAAATGTAGATCAGCCTCCACGTGTCATTGCGATTACATCGGCTTTGCCCGGAGACGGAAAGACCGTAACCACGTTTTCTTTGGGACGCTTATCTGCAATGTCAGGATCACGAACTTTGATTGTTGATTGTGATTTACGACGACGAAATCTTTCCAAATTACTTAAAAATAAACCAGAACAGGGTTTGTTACAGTATTTGTCCGGTGGCTTAAAATTAGAAGATGTGATTGTAAAAGACAGCCAAACTGGATGCGATATTTTGCCGCTTGCTGATACGAAATACTCTCCTCAGGACATTTTTAGATCAGAGGCATTTCGGACGTTCTTAAATGAGGCGCGTGCCCGATACGAATTGATTGTTTTAGACACTGCCCCTGTACTCGTCGTGACGGAAACACGGACGATTGCAAATATAAGCGATTGTGTTGTATTAGCTGTAAAATGGCGGCGTACGGAGAAGGATGCTTTGGTTAAGGCAAAAAATATTCTAGTAGATTCTGATGCTAATTTAATTGGTGTATTATTGACACAGGTTAACCTTCAGGCAAGCCGGAAGTACGGATATGGAGATTATGGATATTATTATGGAGCGTACCGTAATTACTATTCTGATTAGCTTTAAAGCTATTTCCTGAGACATTTTCGGGCGATTGTTAATCATTTACGGAGTTGTTTGTTTTGACTGGTGCGTAGGACTTGTGTAGATAAAGTTTCGCATGTTGTTGGTTGTTGGTGAAAGAGAAAATTGTCCTCCCTCATTCGTATAGTGTTTGTCATTCTTGTTTTTCTTTTTGGATGTCTTTGGACTAGCCTCATGTTGCTGGAAAATCGCAATGTTAACCAGATAAAAACAATGCCTGAAGAAGCGTTTCGCGAAGCTTTGACTTCAGATTTTCCGAAACGAGCGTCACAAGGTCGGCTCATCGCTATAACTGATCGCGCCGTAGCTCTTACGCCCCCTGCATTGGAAATTGCTAAGCGGGCCGCCCAAGCTTCAACATCATTGCAGAAGCCCTGTCTCCCTTGTGAAATGCACCTTGTTTATATTGATGTTTTGGAAAATGGGACGCTGACAGAGGATGGGCAAAAAGCTCTCCTGCGTTCATATGAGCTTTCCCCTTATGGTCCAGAAGATGTGATGCAGTGGCGTCTTCATCTTTCTAGCACGTATTGGAACGTGCTTTCTAAGGATATGAAACAGCGCGCACTTATGCAAATTACCGCGTTAAGCGAAAGTCGTAAAGGGAAGAGGTGGTTATTGGGGTATAATACGGAGGTAAATGCAATTCAGTCGCGGATCAACCTTCTAAAATGAGTGTAATAAATATTTTATGTAGTTAATACAATGGGTTGTCTTATCATGAAATTTACAAGGTGTTAGATTGATGTGTAGCATGTTGTGCTGGATATTTATTTTCTTCGTGCGAGAGTTGAAAAATAATAGTGCGGTGAGTACTTCTTGATACTATTTTTGCGAATATGCATATGTGCCAAACTTGCGCCAATTTTCCATGGGTTAATATCAAATTATTATGGAATGTATCTGTTTTCCGTTTAAGTCTTGAGCCATAGATTTAGCTATTTGTCTGTTTTCTTAATAAAATTGATGTGGGGAGGGGAGGCTGTAAGGGGCGAGTCATATATTCCTGCGCCATGAGAACTGTTTGATGACCATGCCATGTTTGTAAAAAAGATGCACCTGAAGCATTGGCTCAAGCCATTACTATATTATAAGGAGATGCAGAATATTATGAAGAGTGGTTTCAAAAACTGCAGCAATTGGAAATAAAATATACACATGAAAAATGGTACAAGTTAGTCGGAAGTCTTTAGATTATTTTGATCTACTTGGAACCGTAGTGCATTATACACTGTAGGCGTATAATGTGAAAGACATCCCTACTTAGGGGTAATTAAAAGGCAAAAAATGGCAGCACTTTCCCTTTCGAATTATGATTGGTCTGTAGGACCTGGCAAACCTCTTGCTGTGATTGCGGGGTGTAATGTTTTGGAAAATATAGAAGAGTCTCTTGCTATTGGGCGGTGCTTGAAGAATGTGTGTGCCGAGCTAGGCTTGCCGTATGTTTTTAAAGCAAGTTTTGATAAGGCTAATCGCTCCTCCATAAAATCGTTTCGTGGTCCGGGGATAGAAGCAGGTTTGAAAATGCTTGCAACGATTAAAGCCGAACTTAATGTGCCCGTGTGCACCGATATACACCAAGCATCACAGGCGGTAGCTGTGGCAGCCGTTGCTGATATTGTACAAATTCCAGCTTTTCTTTGTCGCCAAACTGACCTTGTGATTGCAGCTGCAAAAGCAACAGATGCTGCTGGTGGGCTTCTTCAAGTAAAAAAAGCGCAATTTATAGCCCCGTGGGACAGCAAAAATATTATCTCCAAGATTGGTGAAGTTGTATCTCGTGACATAGTGATAATGTGTGAACGTGGTGTATGTTTTGGCTATAATAATTTGATAGTTGATACGCTTGCTATTGGTGAAATGCAGAAGTTGGGTGTACCAGTCACGATTGATGCTACGCATGCCGTACAATTACCTGGTGCTGATCCGCGTACGGCTGGTGCGTCCACAGGTGGGCGACGGGATGGAGTGCCTATCATCGCAAAAGCGGCTGTTGCTGCAGGCGCTGATTGTGTATTTTTAGAATTTCATACAAATCCTGATGAGGCACTTTGCGATGCTCCAAGTTGCCTTCCCATTGGAGATGCAAAGGGATTGCTATCGCAACTAAAATCTATTCGGCAAATCGTCAGCGTCTAAAGGTTTTGGTATGGTGGCGATTGTCGAAGTGGTAGTTTAGTTGGTGCGGTTACAGATGGTGACTTATGTCGCCATATTGACGGGTTGTTGGGTAAACCTACTGAGAGGTTGCGAGTTATAACCCGCATACCATTCGCTCCGATGCTCTTGCCCAAGAGACATTGGGAATGATGGATGCTCGAAATATAATCGTCTTGTTCTCTATGACTTTTCAAATATAATAATTGGAACATTGGCTGTAGAGTTTTGCTCTACTAAATCTATTGATGGAATGGTAGAACGATGAAAATTGCTGTAATTGGCTCAGGCTATGTGGGCCTGGTAAGCGGTGTATGCTTTGCGGACTTTGGTCATAATGTTATTTGCTGTGATTTGGACTCAAAAAAGATTGAGGCTTTGAATAATGGGCAGGTTCCGATTTTTGAACCTGGGTTAGATCGTTTGCTTGTGAGCAATATGACAGGGGGACGTCTTACGTTCACAACTAATGTGGTAGAAGCTGTTGGCGCAGCAGACGTGGTCTTTATTGCCGTGGGGACCCCGTCTCGTAGGGGGGACGGCCATGCGGATTTATCTTATGTTTATGCGGCTTCTCGCACGATTGCGGGCGCGATAGATGGGTATACGGTTGTTGTGACTAAGTCGACTGTACCGGTGGGGACCGGGGATGAAGTACAACGCATTATCGCAGAGGTGAATCCGAATGCAGATTTTTCTGTGGCCTCCAACCCTGAATTTTTGCGCGAAGGGGCAGCGATAGAAGATTTTAAACGCCCTGACCGTATTGTTGTCGGAGTTGAAGATAGCGGGGCCCGTAAAGTGATGGAAGAAGTTTATCGTCCATTATTTCTCAATCAAACACCATTGCTTTTCACTTCGCGCCGCACGGCTGAATTGATTAAATATGCAGCGAATGGTTTTTTGGCTATGAAAATTACCTTCATTAATGAAATCGCGGATTTGTGCGAAGCCGTCGGCGCAAATGTACAAGAAGTTGCGCGTGGTATTGGTTTGGATAAACGGATCGGTGCGAAATTTCTTAATGCCGGGCCAGGGTATGGAGGGTCTTGTTTCCCGAAAGATACTTTGGCTTTGGTTAAAACAGCTCACGATCATGATAGTCCGATGCGGTTGATGGAGACAACAGTTTCGATTAATGATACGCGTAAGCGGGCAATGGCGCGCAGAGTGATTGCGGCGTGTGGCGGGGATGTTCGCGGGAAAACGATCGGCCTATTGGGATTAACCTTTAAGCCGAATACCGATGATATGCGTGATGCGCCATCTATTGCCATTATTCAGGCGCTGCAAGACAATGGGGCTAATATTCGAGCCTATGATCCAGAAGGTGCAGAAACAGCTGCGGCTGTTTTGGAGAATGTGATTTATGCAAAAGATGCTTATGACGCGGCGCAGGACGTAGACGCGCTTGTAATTGTGACGGAATGGGAAGCGTTTCGTGCTCTTGATTTTGCGCGTTTGAAGATGTGCATGAAGGTGCCTACGCTTGTTGATCTGCGTAATATTTACCACGCAATGGATATGGAAAGCGCCGGATTTTCCTACTCAAGTATCGGGCGCCCAACCTTGGCGGATATGAGCTAGGAAAAACAGGACATCTTATGCGAATTTTTGTAACAGGATCTGCCGGTTTTATCGGGTTTCATCTTGCGCGCCGTTTGCTTGCGGATGGTCATACGGTTGTGGGTTTTGACGGTATGACGAACTATTACGATATACGTTTGAAGCAAAAACGTCACCAAATCCTTGAACAAAATGAAAACTTTCGTGCGCATATAGGCATGCTTGAAGACAAGGATGCACTTGCACGGGCTGTGGGTGATTGTAAACCGGACACTATTGTGCATTTAGCTGCTCAAGCGGGTGTGCGTTATAGTTTGGAAAACCCACAGGCCTATGTGAGCGCTAATTTAGTCGGTACATTTAACGTGTTGGAACAGGCTCGGGAAAATAGTGTAAAGCATTTTTTGTCGGCATCCACCAGCTCGGTTTATGGCGGCAATACGCTCATGCCTTTTGCGGAAACCCACTTAACCGATGCGCCTATGACACTCTATGCGGCGACAAAGAAAGCCGGTGAAGCGATGAGCCATTCTTATGCGCATCTATGGAAAATTCCGACAACCTGTTTCCGGTTTTTTACGGTGTATGGTCCTTGGGGGCGGCCAGATATGGCTTTGTTCAAATTTGTTAAGGCGATTGAGAACGATGAACCGATTGACGTGTATGGTGAAGGTGAGATGGGGCGAGATTTTACTTATATTGATGATTTAGTTGAAGGTATTGTCAGGCTTATGGAATGTGTCCCGCAAGAGGGCAAACCTGTGCAAGGTGAGGGTGTTGTTGATTCCCTTTCTCCTGTGGCGCCTTGGCGGGTCGTCAATATTGCTGGTGGTCAGCCGATCAACTTAATGTCTTTTATTGAAACAATAGAAAAATGCTTGGGGAAAACTGCGCATAAAAATATAATGCCCATGCAAAAAGGGGATGTGCGTGAGACGTTTGCGCAGGAAAAACTTCTTTCTGCTCTGACAGGCTTTACGCCGAATATTGGTGTGGAAGAAGGCGTCGCAGCATTTGTTGATTGGTATAGGAGCGATTATGTTACGCTCTGATAAACGTAATTTTAAGGGTGCCAATGTGGGGAACCACTACTTCTATTTTGACTGAAATAGAGATTGTTACCTTTATGGGGCAATGTCTAACGAATGAAGGTGCAAAGCACGACGTTCGCCCTTTCTTGATTTAGGGAAACAATGTATTTGCCAAACAAGATGTCTACAAATCTAGGGGCGCATCAGTAGCATTACGCGTTTGGGATGAGCTTTCATGTTGAGCTAACTAAGCGGCAATGAGCAAAATAATCAGGCTGGAGTAGAAGTATGGTACTGAGATTCAATTGATTGGCGAATATTAACCTAAGTTCTTGATATTAACTGTAAAATATTGCGACTAAACCACTAATAGCGTTTGACCATAAACCTGTACAAGTGTAACTAATGTCTCTCAATGATTTATTAACTTAGTTTTATTTTATTTGTTGATTAAACGGGGTGCAGTTATGGGTAGTAATGCCAATGTGGGCGAGGCCATAAAGTGTAGTAGGCCTATTCTTTCTAATATTAAAAACGGCAAAACTGTTGTTAAGTTACAGAGTTGTAACCGAAGTGCAGTTTTTAAGCGTATATTTGATTTGGTTTTCGCTACGTCAATGTTGTTAATGTTGGCACCTTTGATGGTGGTGATTGCATGTTTGATCCGTTTTCAGGATGGAGGAAAGTCTGTTTATTCGCAGGATAGAATTGGGGGGAACGGTAAAGTTTTTAAGTGCCTAAAATTCCGTTCTATGATTATAAATTCAAAGGAAGTTTTGGAAGAGCTCCTTGCAACAGACCCTGTAGCTGCAGCCGATTGGGAAAAAAATCAGAAATTAAAACATGATCCTCGTGTGACCCATTTGGGAGCCTTCATTCGTAAAACGAGTTTGGATGAGTTGCCACAATTATGGAATATTATTCGTGGCGAGATGTCACTTGTGGGGCCGCGTCCAATTGTTGAAAATGAAGTCAAAAAGTATGGTGAATTTTTTGATTATTACAAGTCTGTAAAGCCTGGAATTACTGGGTTGTGGCAAGTAAGTGGACGTAGTGGCACGACATATGACGAGCGTGTACAGTTTGATGTAACATACGCAAAGACAACATCTTTCTGGACGGATATCAAGATTGTGCTGGGAACTGTACCTGCCGTATTGTTTTCAAAAGGTGCATATTGAGGAAATGAATTTGTGTAGAAATCAGGTAGATTGGTCGTTGTTTCTCTATACTGATGGCAACACGAACTTAAGTGAGGTTGTAAAAATATTTACTCACTAACATTGTGCTCTTTGTCATGAATTACAAGGTAGGGAGAGGTAATTTCTGAAAAGTTTACTATGTCTTGTATGTTATTTCATATTTAGGCGTTTCGTTTATATTGTAGGAAATTGGCACATTTTTTGGACTAATATACATGCAGTTTTTGTTTCCTATTCTTTCGCGTTACGGGGCGATTGCGGTTCAGTTTGTTGTCGTCGCTTTGGTTACACGTTCGTTGTCACTTGAAGAGGCGGGGATATACTTCTCTCTGTTCGGGTTAATTCTAACATCAAACTTCCTTGCTGGCTTTGGCCTGCCTGATGGGTTGGTTCGGTTGTGCCCTGCTCTTGCTGTTGATGGCAAGTTTTTTGAAATTTCAGAGTTGATACGGCGGGGTGTGATGATTGGCTTCCTGAGTATATTTTTCCTTATGATCGTATTGGGTTTGTCTTTAGTCGCAACACGACAATCGATGGAAATTGTGCTGCTTACAAGTATGTGGTGGTGTTGCTATGGCGTGATATTTTTGAGCGCGCAGATACTTGTGGCAGGAGGTAAAGCACAACTTGGGACTTTCATGTTTTACTCCGCAATCAATGCAGGTCTGTTAGTGACGGTCGTGCCTTTTTTGATCTTTTCAGTGGATGTGGCACTTGCAACTGTATTAAAAGTCACGGTCATGGGGGCTGGGTTGGCAGCTATTTTTGGCTTGATTTTACTTGTGCGTGAGGTCAGGCACCTGAAGCCGCGCCAAGCACGCCTTCAGGTGCCCCTAAAGGCGGCTTGGGAGTCGGGTGTTTTTATTGCTACGGGGCGTGTTGTACAAACTGCTATTATTTGGTCGCCAGTATGGATTACGGGTGTTCTAATTGGTGTCGCAGAAGCTGCATTAATAGGTTTGTCGGGGCGACTGGTCTCTGCGGTAGCGGCTGTAATTGCCACTATTAGGTTTTCGATTCGGCCCGAATTATCGAGATCGGCAGCGGCAGGTCAATGGAGTGCCATTGAAAGACTAGCGCGACATATCGGTTTGTGGACTACTTTGCTCGCAGTTGTGGCAATTTGTGGAGACTTGCTGATAGGAAAGGCCGTAATTTCTACAATCTTTGGTGATCAATATGGTAAGGTTGCTGGGCTTGTTGCAATTCTTTTGGTTGGCACAATAGGGGAGAGTTTTGGTGGTCCGGTTGACGAAATTTTGAAAATGGATGGTAAAGGCCACGTTGTTCTTTTGTTTCAAATATTGGCGGGGGTAATTGGTGTGGGGCTCCAGTTTCTTGGTGCCCACATGTTTGGTTTAAAAGGTGTTGCAGTGGGGTATGCCTTTAGTTTCTGTAGTCTGTATATTGGACTTATATTATATTTGAAGCAAACACGAGGAATTTCAACTTTGATTCGCTGGGAGAAAACGTAGTCATGAAGTTAGGTTTGTGGATACATTATTTTCGCCATATCCCAATTCGTAGAATAATGGGTCGAGTAGAACATGCTATGCTTAATAAACGTATTGCTAGTCATCCAGACGCCTTAATTTGTCCTAAGGACATTTCTCGTTCTCCTTTCAGTTCCAAAAAATTGCTTGAATTTGCCAATGTGTACCAAGTTTTAGGAGGGAGGTTTTCAGAGGTTTCGGGGATACACGAAGGTGTATTTGTGTTTAAAGGTGTATCTCATAATTATGGAGCCCTCGATAATGTAAATTGGGATCAACCTTTTGTAGATGATCCTTCTATGATTAATTGGTGGCACGACTTATCATTTTTTTCATTCGCTCTGCCTCTGGTTGATGAAGACCCACTTGCGGGGGTGAAGACATTGGCACAACTGGTGCAAACTTTAGAGGCGCGTCACCCCATTAATAAAAAGGCAGGTATACATTTTACATGGAGTCCTATTGCTCTTTCCTTGCGTATAATGGGCCTCAGTTCAGCAGTTGCGCGGGCCAAGGCGGCTGGAGTAGTATCAAATGTTCCAGAATTGTTGGCATTGGCAAAACATATTGCCTATTGTGCCGCCATACTTGAGTTAACTACGGAAAGGTATTTAGGATATAACCACCATGTTTTTGGTGCAACCGCTTTATTTGTGGCTGATTTGGCTGTTGGAGAATATGGGTTTGCGAGAAATGATCAATCTGAGGCATATTTTGAAGAAGCTTTGTCTGCTATTGAGCGTCATGTCCTTGAGGATGGGTTTTGGGATGAACGTAGCCCTAGTTATCATATTCATATGTTGCTTTTAGCGCGAGCTATTGCTGCAACAAAAAATGCTAAGCTCACACAACAAGAACGTATAGATGCCTTGATTAACCGGATGTGTACTGCCCTTGACTGTGTTGTACATACGGATGGTGAAATTGCTGTCTTTAATGATTCTGCTATGGAGGATTCAGTTCCTCCCGAAGATGTCGGCTGGCTTGCTCTGGGTCTTGAACAATATTATAATATGTTGCCTGATGCTGGGTTTGCTAAACTTGTGGTTGGAGACACCAGCCTGATCTTTGATGCGGGGCCGTTAGGGCCAAAAGATATGGTTGGTCATGGTCACGGTGATTTTTTGTCTGTGGAGATTTGTTGGGAAGGGGAACGTCTTATCGTAGACCCAGGTGTTTCCTCTATCACCGTAGGTGCGGAACGCGTGTGGACGCGGTCTGCTCTTACACATAACGGGCCTACAATGGATGGTTTCGAACCCGCTGATTTTTTTGGTGTTTGGCGAGTCGGGCGTCGAGGGCAGGCGAGTTTTGACACACAGGATGTTTTGCAGAGTCCTGACGGGACATTTAGTATTTCTGGTAGTTGTGATGGGTATTCTGCTGTAGCGGGATTAGTGTGGCGTAAGGTTTCAATTATGCCAACAGGGCATATTCATATAGAAGACAAATGGGATGCTCCGCCGAATGGAACGGCGCGTTCCGCATTTCTTGTACCCGATACTTGGAGTGTGAAACAAAACCGTTTGGGCAATCTTGCTCTTTGCTCCAAACTTTCAGGTGTTTCTTTGGTGATTGATGTAAAGGGAGGGGCAGTGGTATCAATTGAGCCAAGCTGGTGGTTTCCAAAGGGGCCTATGGTTCCTTGTAAAGCTACTCTTCTGATATTACGACCAAAGGGGAAAGAGATGGCGATTTGTTTTACTCCTGATTTGGCCGGTGAGTTTGGGAGATAGCATATGATTTTGTCTATTGTATTTGGGTTTGTTTTAATTCTTGCGCTTTTCTTGCCAAATGGAAATTTTTCATCACCAGTTAAAATATGGACTGGAGCATGGGCAATCCTTTGGACTGTGAATGGACTGTTATCTTTTAATTTTTATTTGTCTGCAGGGCTAATGTGGTTAGTGTTTTTTGGTAATGTGACGTTTATCATTGGCGCTAGTTTCGTTAGGACCCCAATTTTACCTTCATTCAATATTGAGCAGAGTAATACTGAGAGGTATGTATACAAAAGGTTTCTCTCCGGAAGTAAATTTCGTTATCACATAATGTATATCACTTGTGTACTCGGTTGGTTATTCTTGAATGCAGGTTTCTTGGAACTCGGACATAGTGGAGGTATGTTGTCAATTTTTCGAGGGGGGACGCGTGGTTTTTTCGAAATTATGCGAGTGAGTAAATCAAGCCTGTTTTTAGGAAATGAATATGCTATCCCCGTTGGTATTAAGGCCACCTCAATGGCCATTTGCATTACCTCAATCCTCGCTGGACTGGAAGCGGCTAGTCCTTCGAGGCGTACACGCAGACATACTTTAATATTTTTAGCTTTTTTTCTGCCGCAAATATTTTTACTTAGCGCTGGTACAGGCGTTCGTAGTTTCATCCTTATCCCCGGACTTCTTTTTGGGTTTTCAGCGTTGGCAACAGGTGTGTTTCTTAGTGGTGGACGAAATGTAATTTCATTAAGGATGATTTTGACCACCATGTTCATAGTTTTAGTGTTTTTTGTCTGGGTGATAATTGTTCAAAGCGCTCGTTTGAAGGACACTGAATTTACCCAATTATCTGCTACGCTCAACCATATGCGACCTTGGGCTGCGGGATATATTCCCGCGCTTTCGGTATGGTATGATACGCGATTTGATGATGCAGGCATTGGTTTTGGGGTTACCTTTTTTCGTGGAATATTGGCACCACTGGGTTTAGTAACAGGGGAAGGATTTAACGAACGAATTACCCTTACAAGAATTGGGGATGGACAGGCAAGTAATGCTATGACTATTTTTCGCGTTATTTTTCTAGATTTTGGGCGTGCTGGTAGTGTGATATTTTGTTTTTGTGCAGGGTTGTTGTCACAGCTCACATTTCGCAAAGCTATAATGTGTGGAGGCGCGTGGGTTGCTTTACTCGGATGTGTGTATTGTGCTGTATTTTTCTCAATAAATTTTTGGTTTTTTGCGTATGGATCAAGGTTAATTGGGGGGGCATTGGCAGTAATTCTAGTGGGTGTTTCTGTTACTATTGGGGGTAAAAAATGGCATTGGAAAACATAGATCTGATGTTTGGTATTTGTCACGCTCTTTTATTTTATCCGCAAATAACGTGAATATTCTTCTCATTGCAAAAGCGTATCCGCCTGTAACGGGAGGCTTGGAAACGTATTCCGAGCAAGTTGCACTTGCATATGTGCGGGCTGGGCATGCTGTGACTGTTATAACTGCTCATCATGGTGCAACAGACCTCGAAATACGTGGGGGAGTTCGAATATTTAATGTCGGTATGGGGCGACAAATAAATGTATTTATACGTATGCTGATAGTTTTGTCAAAACTACGGCGTAATACTGAATTTGACTTTGTGCATGCCACATCGTGGCGCGTAGCATTGCCTGCTATGGTGTTGTTAGGGTCTGTAAAATTACTAATATCTGTGCATGGTCGTGAAATTTTTGTTGTTTCCAAGTGGCTACAGCCATTAATGCGAGCTGTGTTTAAGCGTGCAGATATAGTCGTCGCAGTGAGCCAACCAATAGCTGATGGGCTTCAAGCACAATTACCCTTCAAGTTAAAATATATTGGTGTTGCGTGGAACGGTATTTCTTTCGCACCACCCGATCGAAACTGGGTGGAAAAATCTGACCCAACCCACATATTTTGTATGTGCCGCTTGGTGGCCCGTAAGAATTTAGTTAGGGCTGTAAGTGCCATTGCAACCCTACACAAGGAGGGCTTGGAGTTTACTTTTCATATTGCTGGGTCTGGCCCAGAGATAGACTCTATTAATGCTGTGATTTCTCAAGAAGGTGTCGATGATAAGGTCAAATGCTTAGGTCGTATTACTGATGAAGAAGCTATTGAAGAATATAGCAAAGCGGGCATTTTTCTTCACCCTCAAATTGCTACAGAGGGAGGTGGAGATATTGAAGGTTTTGGCATTGTAATTGCGGATGCAATGGTTTTCGGAGCGGTTGCTGTGGTTGGCAATAGCGGGGGACCCAAGGACTTCATCCAAAGTTGGGAAAATGGTGTCCTGGTAGAGGGGCGTGAACCTGTTGATATCTCGGATGCGCTTAGAACATTGCTTGCAGATGTGGAATTGCAGAAGAAAATCGCACAGCGGGGTTTGGAATTTGCCCGTGAGCATTTCACATGGAAGCAACATATAGCAACGATAGAGGATTTTGTTCAGAAAAAAAATACAAATTAGAGTGGTGGTTTGTTTTGAGTAAATGTTGCTTTGATTAAACTATTGACCAATAATTTTATGGAGATTAGAACTCAATGAGTTTGAGCATATGGCGTTAATAGGGGCAGGTAATGAGGAAATTAAATATACTGATTTTTGGCATGGGTTATGTAGGGTTGACTGCTGCCGCATGTGCATTGAAAGATGGGCACAAGGTGCATGGTATTGATGTCAACCAAGCAAAAATTAAGCAGTTGAACCTTGGACATTGTCCTATTTTTGAACCGGGTCTAGAGGTGCTGCTACAGGCTGGACTTGCAAAAAACACCTTTAGCGTTTCAGTGGACACGCCAGATGATTTATCTGATTATGACATTGCTTTGGTTTGTGTGGGTACGCCAAGCCTTCCGAGTGGTGCACATAATATGTCCTATATTGCCCAAGTTGCAAAGGATATTGGAGTGGCTCTAAAACAGTCACCTGAGCGGACATCTCCGTTAGTTGTTGTGTATCGTTCTACTGTTCGCCCAGGGACGATGGAAAACCTTGTTTCACCGATTCTACTTGATGTACTTGAGGGTGATGCTAGTAAATTTGAACTGGTTTATAACCCCGAATTTTTACGCGAATCGACTGCAATCTGTGATTATTTTTCTCCGCCTAAAATTGTTATAGGTACCTGTGATGGAAAACCTAATGCAATTATGGATGCACTATATGAAAATATTGATGCGAAAAGATTTTATGTTTATTTTCGAGAGTCTGAAATAACAAAGTTTGTGGACAATTCTTTTCATGCTTTAAAGGTAACATTTGCAAATGAGGTTGGTCGCATATGCCATCGAATGGGGATATCTGCAAAGACTGTACATGAGATATTTGTGTCAGATCGGAAACTTAATATTTCGCCATACTACCTCAGGCCTGGTGGGGCATTCGGTGGATCTTGTCTTCCAAAAGACGTACGCGCACTTGTAAATATTTCAGAAGGTATTGGGGCAAGTACACATCTCGTGGATTCTTTAATTCGTTCGAATAATGATCACAAGCGGTTTTTGTTTGAGGAGGCGATTAAAAATGTTGAGTTAGGGTCAAGAGTGTTGATGTTAGGCATTGCTTTTAAGGCAAATTCAGACGATTTACGTGAAAGCCCTATGGTTGATATTGCTCTTCTCTTACAAGAGGCTGGCTTTGAATTGCAAATATATGACCCACATGTAAATCCAGACACGTTACATGGTGCTAATCTTGGATACACGCTCTCGAATCTTCCTTCACTTGGTACATTGCTGGTTGATGAAGTTGAAATTCGGAAACATCACTATCCATTAGTTATAGATTCCCGGGGCAACTTTGATGATTTGTCGCTTACTGCGACGAAGGTTTACCCAATTTTCCGCATGAGTTAGTGGTTAGTTCTATTTTGTTTCTTTAATACAATGAAAGTGTAACTATGAACTTGCCTACTAAGATGCGGGTAGAGAAAGCTGAGAAAATTTTGGATATCGCTATATGCTATAGCCGACTTCCATTCCCGATGATGCGTGGGGATCAATTAACTGTAGCGCATCTTATTTCTTTTCTTTCTGCACGAGGACATCGCGTTTTTTTATATACAGTTGATTGTGATGGAAAGATGGAGCGCGATCAAGAAGAATGGCTGATGGACGCATGTGAGGAGGTACATTTATTCAAGGTGCCTAAGTTTACCAGAATGAAAAATGCTTTCTTTGGGCTATTTCGAGGCTGTCCATTGCAAGTGAGTATGTTTCATAATGCAGATTTAAACAGGATGGTAAAAAAATCAGCAGTAAGTGGGAAGTTTGATATTTTGTATTGCTATTATTTAAGATCTGCTCCTGCAGCATCAGAAATATTTTCTCCAAACAAAACTACAAAATTTTCAGGGAGAAGAACTGCGGCGTTTTTAGCTATGCAGTTGTCACAAACATTAAATACACGGCGTATATTTGAGAATTCTGAAAATATTTTTAAAAAAGCAATTTATTTTTTAGAATGGCAGTTGTTACGACGGTATGAAACAAAGATAGGGAACTTGTTTTCCAAGGTCGTTTTAATTGGTCCAAAAGATGTGGAGGCCATACAGCTTACGTGTAAAGAGTTGGGGCGTCCTGAGATTTATAATTGGATATATGGGGCGCATGGAACGGATGTGCATGGGTTCAGAGTCGCAGATGATGCAGAAGTCGTGGCCAATAGGATCGTGTTTTCAGGTTCAATGCTTTATCAACCAAATGTACAGGCTGTATTATGGTTCATGAAACATTGTTGGGGGGATATTCAGGTAGCTGTTCCAGGGGTTGAGCTGATTATTGTTGGGAGGGATCCTGTTCCAGAAATTAAAAGTTTGGGCAGTTTACCTCAAGTAGAGGTTACGGGTACAGTTCCTGATGTTGGCACATATATACGTTCCGCAAGCATTTGTATCAATCCTATGTTGGCTGCGGGTGGAATGCAAAATAAACTTATTGAGTATATGGCTTGTGGAAAAGCTGTTGTCGCAACCAGTGTCGCTAATGAAGGGATTAATGCGCTTGATTGTGACTCTATTTTTATTGCGAATAGTGCCGATGAGTTTGTAAAAAATGTGGTTTTGTTATTAAATGATAAAGCCCTCGTTCGCAAATGTGGTGAGGCTGCTAGAGAGTTCGTTCTAGAAAATTGGACATGGGAAAGTCACTTTAGAAAACTTGAGCAAGAATATTATAAAGCTCTAGAAAATTGATAAGCCAATACAGATTATTATTGTTTTTACTATGTTAAAAGAGTGGTGATGCGTTTCATCATGTACAGTTTGTATGATAATGTTTCATGGGACGAAAAATGACAAAGAAACACAAAGTTTTAAATAGCATTCAGGTTTTACGTGCTATTGCGGCGATCCTAGTTGTTATTTTACATTCTGCGGAACAGTTTGAAGTAAAAAAGATATCCGAATTTGTCTCTTTTGGGAATGGGGGCGTTGATTTGTTTTTTGTGATTAGTGGATTTGTAATGATCTATATATCATTTAAGAAAACTATGACACCATGGCAGTTTTTTAAAAATAGGATTGTTCGTATTGCTCCGATATATTGGATATTCACACTTTTTACAGCAGTATTAACGCTAATTATTCCAAGTGCATTTCGAGGAACAACCTTTGATTTACAGCATTTATTGTATTCCTTGTTCTTTGTGGCTCATCCAAATCCTGCAACGGTTGGTTCTGTTTCACCTATGTTACGGGTGGGCTGGACCCTAAACTATGAAATGCTATTTTATGCAATATTTGCTATGGCTTTGTTTTTTGGAAAAACTCGAGTCATTTATTTAAGCGGTGCATGTATTATAGCTTTGGTCTTATCGGGTATGTTTATAAGCTCAAGTGCCGTTTGGGCATTTTATACAGCTAATATTATGTTGGAATTTTTATTTGGCATGGTTGTTGGGTGGGTATTTATAAATTTTCAACACTTGTTTGTTGAGGGGAAAAAGAAGACATTTGTATTTTTAATTACCCTTTTTAGCTTTGTGGCTTTTGGATCATTGGGTATGCAAGGAGAGTTGCCGCGAAGCTTAACCTTTGGTGTCCCTGCCGCTTTTATTGTCTATTATAGCCTATCATATGAATCTTTGGTGAGCCGATTTACCTCATCATGGCTCTTATTGCTCGGGAATGCCTCTTACGCAATGTATCTTTCACACCCATTCATTCTTTCTTTCATCAGAGTGCTAGCATCTCGTGCTCATATAGATACTTCATCTACGATTGCGCAGGTTGTATTTATTGTTTTTATGACATTTGCAGCTGCTTTAGGAGGCGTTTTGGGCCATCTCTTAATTGAAAAGCCAGTGGGCGCCTTCATTAAAAATGGAAGGAAAGCAATTCCGTTTGCTGAATAAAATTGAAGTTCACCAGATTATACATGTTTCCAATTTATAAAATTGGAAACATTGTTTGTGTCAAAAATTTGTTCATAATAACTATTTTGTACATGGACAAGTAGTGGTGAGTTGGTTGGAAAACTTCCTATGAGTTTGTGGTGGTTTTCAATTATTAACGAATGCAGTATGTGATGAGTAATCCTCTATTGTATTAAGTAGTTATAAAGGATGTATCCGTGTTATTTAACAGTGAAGTTTTTCTACTTTTTGCTTTTATCTTTTTTCCGCTTTATTTTTTTGCACCGGGACTAAAATTCCAACACTCAATCACGCTTGTTGCCTCATATGTTTTTTATGGTTGGTGGGATTGGAGGTTTTTATTTTTAATCGGGTTCTGCACAATTTTTAATTTTTATATTACACAACGCCTTGCATCTAAAAGGGGGAAATCGTGGCTTGTATTTTCTATCGTGGTGAACTTAGGTATATTGGGAATTTTTAAATACTATAATTTTTTTATTGATCAATTAATAACTATGATTGAATCTTTTGGGGTAAATGCACATCATTCTACATTGTCTATTATCTTACCTGTCGGGATATCATTTTTTACATTTCAAACTATGAGCTATGTAATTGATGTATGGAGGGGCAAGTTACAATTGCAAGGGAGCTTGTTGAATTTTGCCGTGTATGTATCACTTTTTCCACAACTTGTAGCGGGTCCTATCGTTAGGGCTTCAGATTTGTTGCCACAGCTAGAGGTTCTACATCGTTTTAAGTGGACGAATTTTTGGATCGGTATGGAAAAAGTAATATTGGGGCTTGTTCTTAAAATTGTTATTGCAGATAGGCTAGCGCCATTTGTTGAACGCACTTTTGATTACCCTAGTACATTTGATGGTCTTGGGCTCATGATTGGAGTGTTTTTCTTTGCTGTACAAATTTATGGAGATTTTGCGGGATACTCTCTGATAGCGATTGGGCTTGGTAAAATAATGGGGTTGGATTTTCCTGTTAATTTCCGACGCCCTTACATGGCTGTAAATTTCAGTGACTTTTGGCGCCGTTGGCATATTTCATTATCTTCTTGGCTGCGGGATTATCTCTATATTTCTCTTGGTGGTAACCGTGGTGGGAAATTTAAAACAAATCGAAACCTTATGCTTACTATGGTTCTCGGTGGATTGTGGCATGGCGCAGGTTGGCCTTTTATGGTTTGGGGCGTTTTACATGGGGGCTATCTTGTTTTACAGCGGCTCTTTTGGCCCTTTCAAGCTAAAGGGTTCTTTTCTATCTGGTTGTCGAGAATATTAGTTTTTTCATTGGTTTGTTTTGCATGGGTGTTCTTTCGGGCGGATAGTTTTCAGTCAGCCATCTCTATTATTAAGGGTATAGTGTTTGCAGATAGCTACTCTTTCGGTGAGCTAAGAAACAAATTCCAGCTTATAATTGCTTTCGGACTTGCGTTAAGCCTATTAATATTAGAAGTTTTTTACGAAGATTCATATAAATTTAGGCGGTTTACAAGATGCCGGAATGTACGCGCTGGGTTTGCAGCATTTTTGCTATTTACTTTGCCATTTCTTGGGACGTTTACGGGAGGGTCTTTTGTCTATTTCCAATTTTAAAAATTTGAAAGCAATTTTATTTATTACCTTATGCGTCTTTGTTATGGACAGAACAGCTGGCGTTATCGGTAATATGATTGTCAATAAAAGTAATTTTCGTTATGCAAAGTTATATACGGGTCGATTAGATATGGATGTGGCAATTTTTGGAAATTCGCGTGGAGTGCACTCTTTTTATGCTCCTGAGCTTTCAGAAAATTTGTGTAGGAATGTTGTGAATTTATCTTACAACGGGTTAGGCATAAAGGTGCTTGAAGTGATCATCCGTGATGTATTGGAAAAAACAGATGGGCTTGATGTAGCTATTATTGAAGTTACAAGTGTTTTATCAGGGAATAACTCCGAAAGACAACTCGCCCCCTTTACACCGTATAGTAAAAATTTAACAAACTTTCTAAATGCCCAATCTGACAGCATTATTCCATGGCGAAAGTTATTTACAAGCTATCGGTTGAATGGGGAGTTATTTTATCGAGTTGGTTTTTATATTGGCCGTGATGATCAATCGTGGATTAATCGGGGGGGGGGAGGTTACTCAAGATGAAGTTAAAGTATTTGCGCGAAACGTAGTGCCTTTTATGAAATTCCCCGATGGTAATATAGAAGCGTTGAAACGGTCAATTGTAACGCTTCGAGAGGCAGGGGTTCGTCCTTTCCTCATTGTTGCACCTTATCATCCAAGTGTGTATGCACACAAAATGATACCAGAAACTTGGGTCGAAGAATTCGAATTGGAAATAGGGGAGCCTATTTTTGATTTTAGCCGAGTGACACGTGATGATGATAAATTTAGTGACCCTTTGCATCTAAATATGATAGGATCGAGAGATGTGACGCAAGAACTTATGAAGTTGCCTCATCTAAATGCATGTTTTGGGTAGCATAATGCTGTAATAACCAAACGTCTGTGAAATTCCAGAATTGATTTTCTTACGATACACCAGAATTACGAATGTTCATTTGCTTTTAAGGCTTCTACAATTTTTTTAACATCCTGCCCACGTTCTTTGGGTAAAATGAGAACGGAGTCCCTTGTGGCAACAATAATTAAATTTTCTAATCCTACCCCAGCAACAAGTGGCCCATCGGAGCGAATATAATTGTTTTGTCCATCAAGCAAGAGGATGTTACCAATCTCTACATTGCCGCCAATTGTTACATTGGGCGCTGGTGTGCGAGCTTTTTCAAAGGCATCTAAAGCTACCCAAGAGCCGATATCGTTCCAGCCTATATCAACGGGCGCGACAAGCATAATGTTTTCAGCATGTTCCATAATCGCATAATCGATGGAATCGGCAGGACAAATAGAAAATGTGCTCGGATCAAGAAAAACCGATGAACCATTTCGTTTGGACGCTGCAAGAGTATCCCGACACGCTTGTAAAATATTTGGCGCATGTGTTTGAAAACTGTCAATAATCGTGGTTGGAGTGAATAAAAATATACCGGCATTCCAAAAATAATTGCCACTTTTCAGATATGATTTGGCGGTTTCCAAGTCTGGTTTTTCAACAAAACGATCAACAGTATAGAGAGAGGGGGATAACATCGCCCCTTTGCGGATATAACCATACCCAGTTTCCGGAGTTGATGGATGTAGACCCAATGTAACAAGGTTCCCCTGCAAAGCTGTATCTATGCCTAGTCCTATACACCGCCAAAACTCTTCTACATCTTGAATGTAGTGGTCTGCGGGTAAAAGTAAGATGATGCCATCTGGATCATGTTCTCCGATAATGTCAGCTGCAATAGCGGCTACAGGCGCTGTATTTCTCCCTGTGGGCTCTAAAATTACATGTAATGGATCTATGCCTATTTGATGTGTTTGTTCATATATCAGGGCTTCATGTTCTAGTGCGCAAATAAAACTAGGGGGTGCAACCACTTGCTCACCTGCATCAACCATTCTAAGGATGGTTTCTTGTAACATGGTCTTATCAGACGTCAGTGTGTGATATTGTTTTGGTTTGTTTTGAGTGGATAAAGGCCATAGTCGTGTTCCTGATCCGCCACACATAATTACAGGATATATAGTTTTGTTTCGCATGTTTTGCCCCAATTGTGCACGTATTTGTGTAGGGGGTTTGGTGTGGGAAATCAATACAAAGTGTTTTACAATTATATGAAATTAAAAGTTGGAGTTCTCCGCTCATATGAATTATTTGGAACTGTAAATTTAATTACCATTTGTTGTATTTACAAACCCATATGCAAGCATTAGTCAGTGAGTTGGCCAAATTATATACCAATGAATCTGGTACTGTTTGGGCGTTGTATAAGGGGCACATATGGCAAATATTCACCAAAATAAAGGTAATATTCTTGTAGCGGGTGGAGCGGGGTATGTTGGTTCGCATACTTGTCTGGCTTTGGCAGAGGCAGGGTATACGCCCGTAGTTTTTGATAATTTGTCAAATGGGCATAAGGAATTTGTACAATGGGGCCCGTGTATTGTTGGAGATATCCGTGACGAGCTTGCCGTTAAACAGGTGTTTCAGGACTGGAAACCGGTTGGGGTTGTGCATTTCGCAGCTCTGATTGAAGTCGGAATTTCAGTAAAAGACCCTGTATCTTTTTATGAAACGAATGTAAAAGGTGCTATTAATTTAATTAGTGAAGCGTACCGTTCCGGTGTGAAAGGTTTTGTCTTTTCTTCGACGTGTGCGACCTATGGTGCGCCAGAATATGTACCTATGGATGAAAAACATCCGCAATTTCCACTAAGTCCATATGGAAACACCAAGTTGTGTGTTGAGAAGTATCTGACAGATATGCGGGAATGTTGCGAGTTTCCGTCAATTGCTCTGAGGTATTTTAATGCCGCAGGGGCAGACCCTGAAGGACGGATTGGTGAGCGGCATGACCCCGAAACCCATGCGATTCCTATTGCGATAGAGGCTGCTATGGGGCTTCGACCTGGTTTTAGCCTGTTTGGAACGGATTATGATACACGGGATGGTACATGTGTGCGGGACTACATTCATGTATTGGATTTAGCAGACGCCCATGTGTGTGCATTAGGCCGTTTGCTAGGCGGTGAGTTGGGCGGGGCCTACAACCTTGGTACGGGTACGGGGACGACTGTTAAAGAGCTTGTAGAGATGATCCGGAAAATAAGTGGTGAGGCATTTCCTGTTGCAGAATCTGAGCGCCGTGATGGGGATAGCTCTGTATTGGTTGCGGATAGAAGCAAGGCGAAAAAAGAGTTGGGGTGGGTGCCAAAACGGGGGCTAGAGCAAATTGTTCAAGATGCGTGGAATTGGCATAATAAATAGAGTATAGCTCAATGGAAACCACGCTCTTGGAGAAATTATTCATAATTCCGGTTCGTGCGTTTTGAGCTTATTGTCTATAATTTGATCTGCAATGAAGGTTTTGTCATATGTCTATTAGAAGAAGTGTGCTCGTTACTGGTGGCGCGGGGTTTCTAGGCTCGCATTTGTGTGAACGATTGCTTGATATGGGACATGAAGTTTTGTGTGTAGATAATTTCTTCACTGGTCAAAAATCGAATGTGGAACATTTACTTGGGAATACCCGTTTTGAGTTGATGCGTCATGATGTATGTTTTCCACTTTATGTTGAAGTGGATGAGATTTTTAATTTGGCGTGCCCTGCATCTCCTGTGCATTATCAACATGATCCGGTGCAAACGACAAAAACAAATGTTATTGGGGCTATCCACATGCTTGGGTTGGCCAAACGCGTCGGGGCAAAAATTTTACAAGCCTCTACATCTGAAGTGTATGGTAACCCAGAGGTTCATCCACAAAAGGAAACTTATTGGGGGCATGTAAACCCAATTGGTATTCGGTCTTGCTATGATGAAGGTAAGCGTTGTGCGGAAACATTATTTTACGATTATCATCGTCAAAACAATGTCAATATCCGTGTCATGCGTATCTTCAATACTTATGGCCCGAGAATGCACCCTGCTGATGGGAGGGTGGTTTCTAATTTTATTATGCAGGCTTTATCCGGTCAGGATATTACAATGTACGGTAAAGGCGATCAAACGCGGTCGTTTTGTTACCGCGATGACTTAATAGAAGGGATGATCCGCTTGATGAATGCGCCGGATAGTGTTGTAAGCCCTGTTAATATTGGAAACCCAAGCGAGGTTACAATTCTTGAGTTGGCGGAACTCATACTGGAGTTAACGCGGTCTAAATCGAAAATTATCTTTAAGCCTTTACCACAAGATGACCCGATACAACGCAAGCCAGATATTGGTCGTGCGAATGAATATTTGGATTGGACGCCAAAAATTCAACTCCGGGAAGGTTTGGAAAAAACAATTTCGTATTTTGAAGAAATTTGTAAAAAATAATGCTTAAAACCAGTGTTTGGGTTCAACGGTATCAAATTGGAAAGATGCTAAAAACTTTGCCAAAAGAACAGACTCTTTTATTTTAAACCCTATGAGTGGACTCTAAATTATTCTGACAAGCATTAGTTCAAATACCCGTTATTTTTCAGATAGGTTACGATTTTTTCTGCGGCTTGTTCTGCGGTCTGTTCGACCGTGTTGATTTCAATCTCTGCTTCTGTGGGCGCGTGGTATTCGCTATCAATGCCTGTGAAGTTCTTAATCTCGCCGCGCCGTGCCTTGGCATATAGCCCTTTTACATCTCGGGATTCTGCTACGTCTAGCGGTGTGTTGATAAAAACCTCTATAAACTCTCCACTATCAAACAAACGTCTCGCCATTTGGCGTTCTGCCCTGAAGGGGGATATGAAGGACGTTAAGACCATGAGGCCTGCATCGACCATCAATTTAGCTATTTCCCCGATACGCCGGATGTTTTCCACCCTGTCGGCATCTGTGAAACCCAAATCTTTGTTCAGTCCGTGACGTACATTATCTCCATCCAGAGTATATGTGTGCCGGTTAAGATCGAAGAGTTTTTTCTCGACAAGGCTGGCAATCGTGGATTTTCCAGAACCAGAAAGACCGGTAAACCATAATACGACTGGCCTTTGATGCTTTTGATCTGCGCGCTGGGGTTTCCCGATTTCTAAATTTTGCCAGACCACATTCGAGGCCCTGCGCAGGGAGAAGTTGAGCATGCCAGCCCCAACGGTTTCATTGCTCTGCCGATCTATAAGAATAAAGCAGCCCGTCTGGCGATTGTTGGCAAAGGTGTCGAATGTAATCGCCTGCTCTAGGGAAAGATTACAGACCCCGACCTCGTTTAGTTTAAGCGTTTTTGCCGCGTCATGGGACAGATCGTTGACATTGATCGTATATTTCAAATCTGTAATGCTGGCAGAAACCGTTTTATTGGTAGTTTTGAGCATATAGCTCCGACCGGGAAGGAGTTTGTTTTCGGACATCCAGATAATACTTGCCTGAAACTGGTCGGACTGCTCGGCAGGATGATCGACACCACAAATAAAATCACCGCGGGAGATATCAATTTCGTCCATTAAGGTCACAGTTATCGCTTGATCTTTTCGAGCGCGTTGAAGGTTGGCCCCCATGGTCACAATATCTTTAATCCTTGAGCGTTTACCTGAAGGAATGACAATGATCTCGTCCCCCGGGCTAATCGTACCGGCCGCAACCGTTCCGGAAAATCCACGAAAATCATGGTTGGGCCGGTTCACCCATTGTACGGGTAGGCGAAACCCATCCGTATTTAAATTTGCCGAAATATCTATATTTTCTAAATATTCCAACACGCATGGACCATGATACCATGACATATGGTTTGACGGGATCGTGATATTATCGCCATTCAATGCCGACACCGGAATGCACCTGATATCCTCAAAGCCAAGATCAGATGAAAATGTACGGAAGTCTTCTTCAATTTCGTTGAATGTTTTTTGGGAAAAATCGACCAAATCCATTTTGTTAATGGCAACGACTATATGTTTTATGCCTAGTAAAGATACAATATGGCTATGGCGGCGGGTTTGTACCTGTACGCCGTGGCGCGCATCGATAAGTAAAATGGCCAGATCGGCAGTGGATGCACCTGTAGCCATATTACGCGTATATTGTTCGTGCCCTGGCGTGTCCGCAACGATGAATTTGCGTTTGTCGGTGGAAAAGAACCTATAGGCTACATCAATGGTGATGCCTTGCTCACGTTCTGCGGCAAGTCCATCTACCAATAAAGCCAAATCGATTTTGTCGCCTTGTGTCCCGGATTTTTTGCTCTCTTTTTCAATGCTGGCAAGCTGATCTTCATAGATTAATTTACTGTCGTAAAGTAACCGTCCGATGAGAGTGGATTTACCATCGTCAACACTGCCACATGTGATGAAACGCAGGAAACTTTTATTCTCCTGTGCGTCTAAATATCCTAAAATATCTGTGGTGATTAAATTGTCATGGTGGGACATCAGAAATACCCTTCCGCTTTTTTATCTTCCATGCTTGCACCGCCGTCCTTGTCGATGGCCCTGCCTTGGCGCTCGGATGTTTTCGTAAGTAGCATTTCTTGGATGATTTCGGGTAAGGTTGTGGCTGTACTTTCAATGCCGCCTGTCAGTGGATAGCAGCCAAGTGTACGAAACCGCACCATTCTTTCCTGTACGGTTTCACCATTTTCAAGCGGCATGCGATCATCATCAACAAGTATCAACATGCCGTCGCGTTCGACAATCGGGCGTTTTGCCGCAAAATATAAATCTGGAATTGCGATGCGCTCTTTATAAATATATTGCCAAATATCAAGCTCGGTCCAGTTGGAAAGCGGGAAGACACGCATGCTCTCGCCTTTCGCCACGCGGGTATTGTAAATATTCCAAAGTTCGGGGCGTTGGTTCTTAGGATCCCAGCGATGTTGGATGGAGCGGAACGAAAATATTCGCTCTTTGGCTCGCGATTTCTCTTCATCACGGCGTGCACCGCCAAAAACCGCATCAAACTTATATTTATTCAAGGCCTGCTTCAGGCCCTGAGTTTTCATAATATCTGTGTGAACGGCTGACCCATGTGTGAAAGGGCCAATGTTCTGTTTGATGCCATCTGGATTCATATGCACGTATAATTCCAGGCCCAGTTCTTTGGCCCTTCGATCACGAAATTCAATCATTTCCTTGAATTTCCAATTGGTATCAACATGCAAGAGTGGGAAGGGAGGGGGGGAAGGGTAAAAGGCTTTCATGGCAAGATGCAACATGACGGAGCTGTCTTTGCCCGCGCTGTACAGCATGGCGGGGTTTTCACATTGTGCGACGACTTCGCGCATGATGTGAATGCTTTCTGCTTCTAATCTTTCAAGGTGGGTTAAATCAGTTGTTGTCAACGATGTGGAGGCCTTGTTGGGAGATGTCGTAGAATTTACGATATTTATACCTGCCTCCTGTTCCAATTCTTTAAGAATTTTGAACGCATTTTCCAGAGTTTTAAGTGTGCATTGTCCCCCGTTTTGCAATCGGGAAATTCCTTTGCCGTCCTTGAGAAGCTTGCGTGAAATTGTTGTGAGAGCCTGACCCTTATGGGTTGCTAAAGTTTTGGCTCTCTCAATCAGAGTAGATATATTGCTCATGATGCCCAGGATATATCCCATCCTAATTTCATGGGATATATCCCATGTTTTAATTAAAAAACTATATATATCCGCTTATAGGCAAAAACTTGCGCTTACAAGACATTTTTGACCCAAATTAATGGGATATATCCCATTAATTTGGGCATGGGTTGGAATTTAAGGTAGGTCTGTGTTAATCCATTGGGCAGGAATGCGTTATTTGTAATACTGTTTGCATTGTGGTCATTGCCATGAAATTTGGTGCAATTATCATAGGATTGACAACTCCTCTATACGTGTATTGGTTGGATCTTCATCAAGGATTATGATTTCCCGCACAATGGAAGCAAAGTCCACATCACCGGTTCTTGAAGCGCCAACGTAAGCGGCGACGAAGCTCGAAAAAACGGGAATAGGGGTTGACGATGAACCTGTTACAGGAGAACCATTTAGAGACACGCGCACATCTCCGTTTTCGAATACTCCAAGCACAATTATATTGTAACCTTCTAACATTATATTTGGTGACGGATTGATACAATGGGCATTGCCGTTTGAGCGTAAAATAAATGCTAAACCAGCATTCAAATCAGAAGTGATCTGAACTGCTTCGGTGCCTGTGTCATTGGTAATGCTTAAAAACCGGGGATAGCTACCTCCGCTAAAAACATTCTCAAAGTAAAAATGAACCTTTATAATCCCGCGTGTCATCCCTGCCAAAGTTGTCGCAATTTGATCGGCGCGGATTTGATCGGAAGCACGAGTTGCGGGCGCGCCTGAAACGACAATGGGCGTGGAGGCCTCTGCCCCTTCTTCCAGTTGATTTAAGATACAGTATACTGTCTCACCTACATTAACTCTGATGTACATGTAGTTCGGGGCTGACGGCGTGCCGGTAAGCTCAAACCGGTTGAACTCCGTGGTCAGCGTTATTTCCTCACCAAAATTATCAGCAATACCGAGACTCGCAATGTGTGGGGCATCGCCTCGAGCATAAATAGACAGGGTGTGCTCGTTTGTGTTCGCTGTTCCGCCCGCAAAAACCAGGAAGGCATTTGAGCCGCCGGAGTTTTCTGCCTTTATCACTTTGCCGCTGGTGCAAATATTATGAAGCCCTGCACTATGAATTTCGGCAGCGTCATCCACGATGGACAAAACACCAGCTCCGCCGATTGTCAGTCCTGTCAAGTCCGTTGGATTGGCATTGTAATTTTCATTTTTATTGGTGTCGCTAGGTTCCGTCAGAAACCCTCTATTCGTCCGCCTTGCAATATTAGGCACGAATAAGGGCCAAACCCCCGCTATGTTGTTAAAATAACCATCAGACGTACGAGTAACATCGTGTGTACTGGTAAGTGAAACATTGTTACCACCGACCATATAGCGGTTATTGACATAATCAAATGAGAGGAGCGCTGTCTCAACCCACCATTTGGCTATAGAGATTTGGTGGGTGGTAGAATGCCCTATACAGATCATTAGACGAGTCCAACAAGATTGGTGGCGTCGGTACCTGTAGATTTTACCGAGATGGCACGGACGGGGAGTATGATGCCAGCGGGTACATTCGTGAATGTAAGTTCTGCTCCGCCAGAAAGGACGAGTGTTATTGTGCCTGTACCACCAATATAAATAGCCCGTACTGTTTCGGCAAGCTCGGTGGCGTCATTTGGAACAATCGGGAAACCGTTCGATGCTGAGCCAGTACTACCGGAAGCCCGATATTTAAATCGATCTGTCATTTTTTTCTCCATGAAATTTTCAGTCTCGTTATCATGGGCTCAAACTCTGATGTGCCCCTAGTTTTGTAGACACTTTGTTACTTCATTTTGTTGCCATCTCAAATTGGGCGGGTGACAACATCCCGCACTTACCATGTTTACGTCTCACATTATAGAACAATTCGATATAATCGAATACGTCCTGACGTGCGAGTTCCCGAGTTTTATATGTTTTGCGTCTAATTCGTTCCGTTTTAAGCAGATGGAAGAAGCTTTCGGGGCTACAGCATTGTCATAGCAGTTTCCCCTTCGGCTCATGCTGGCTTCCAAATTATGCGCCGATAAGAATGATTGCCACTCTGCGCTTGTAAACTGGCTGCCTTGATCAGAGTGAACAATTACTTTGCTTTTGGGTTTGCGCCTCCATACAGCCATCAAAAGGGCGTTTAAGGCCAGGCTTGTTGGCATCCGGGCATCCATTGACCAACCGACAACACGACGCGAATACAAATCTATGACCACGGCTAAAAACAACCAACCCTCATGAGTTTTGATATAAGTGATGTCCGTCACCCAAACACTATCTGGTGTGGCCACATCAAAGTTCTGCTTCAAATGATTAGCCGCCACAATAGATGACTTGGTGCCGTACTTGTTCGGGCGACGTTTATAACCAACCTGTGCCCTCAACCCGCACTTTTGCATAAGTTTAGCGACCGTATTAGGTGCGCAGTCTTCACCCATATCTAGCAGGTCATGATGGATTTTACGGTAGCCATACACACAGCCACTCTCCAGCCATGATTGTTTAATGAGGCCTGTTAAGCGCCGCTGATGCTTCGCCATTTTACTTAAACCGGACTTAAGCCACGCGTAAAACCCGCTCGGATGAACACGCAAAACGCGGCACATGGTGCGCACGGAAAACTCCATGCGGTGCGCCTTGATAAAGGCGTACTTCACTTGGCTTCTTTTGCGAAGTACACCGTGGCCTTTTTTAGGATGTCACGCTCCTCAGTGACGCGCTTGAGTTCGGCCCGAAGGCGACGGTTCTCTTGCGCCTGATCGTTCGCATCAGCTTGTATCGGATCTGGTTTGTGAAATTGTTTGATCCAATCATACATGGATTTAGTGCTGATCCCCAACCGACCCGATACATCTTTAACCGAATAACCGCGCTCTTTAACCTGCGCCACAGCGTCTCGTTTGAACTCGTCGGTATATCGTATTCCTGTTCCCATGTGTAATTCTCCTTGCTTCCACTTTTACCAAACAAAGTGTCTACAAAACTAGGGGCACATCACTCTACTTTGTGGAGATAGCTGTACCTTTGTATGTATAATCTTCATTGCTGTGCAAAAGTTGTGCGCTCTCATCTGTGGAAATATATTGTTATTTATGTGAGGTTCAGAGACTTTTGATTGCAAAGGTGTGTTGGGCGTGCTTGTCATGCTGTACGGTGAAGCCTGGTTTTGCAGGTAATGGAAATAGCGTGATGCATAAATGAATATTGGGCCGGATAAAATCCAACATTTTGTAGTAGGGGTGATTATTACCGTTGTTGTCGGGATGTGGTTGCGCCCATATCATGGTTTTACCCTGACCGCGGCTGTTGCAGGCGCGAAAGAAGTGTATGACATTCGTGGATCCGGCACTCCTGACTGGCTTGATTTTTTAGCAACCATGCTGGGGGCGGTCGTCGGATATGCGGCGGTTCTGCTCCTGAGAATGGTGTTTCGCATCTTCGAGACCCGCAACCAACTTCCCTGATATTGCTAGGAATCATGATGTTGCAATGGTTTTCAGGCTCTTGATGAAGAGGCGTGAATATTGCCATGATTAATATAAGAAAGTGTCATGATGTTGTCAATAAATTGAGACAAGCTCCGAAACAGCAATTGGAGCGCCTCATGACCCCCTTAAATATATCAAGAAAACACTATTTTGTTGCGGCTACGGCTTTGGCGGCTGTATTGGCAACACCTGCTTTTGCGGTTGAGCTTAGCGGAACTGTGACGTCTGGTCTGCAAGCTTATCCGGTGGCAGGTGCACAGGTGCGTATCGATACGCTTGGCGTGCGGACGGTCACGGTTTCGGGTGGCCAGTTTATCTTCCGTAATATTCCTGCGGGCACATATCAAATCAATATTGACTACATTGGCAGTGATTCCCTTGTGCAAACAATTACAGTGCCAGAGGGTGGGCTTGTAGCCGTATTCGCTATTAATCCCGATATTGACACGGTGATTGCCGTTGGTCAGCGGGCCAATTTATTGAGCGCTCTTAATCAGCAACGCAATGCGGATAATTTAATCAGTGTGGTATCATCTGATGCTATCGGCCAGTTTCCAGATCAAAATGTTACCGAAGCGGTCAGACGGGTTGCGGGTATCTCGGTTGAAAACGACCAAGGCGAGGGCCGGTTCATAATTATTCGTGGTGTTGATCCAAATCTGAACTCCAGTTCTATCAACGGCACGCGCATTCCGTCTCCTGAAGGGGATGTGCGCGCGACAGCGTTGGACGTTATTGATTCAGAGGTTTTGAAAAGTATCGAGATTACCAAATCTTTGACGCCTGACCTCGATGGTGACGGGATTGGCGGTAATATCGAGATTAAAACGTTTACGGCGTTTGATCGTAAGGGGCGCTATATGAAAGCCAAAGTGGCGGGCTCTTACAATGAGCAGACATCGCAGTGGGGGCCGAAATTAAGTGTATCTGCCTCTGATGTGTTTGCAGATGGAAACCTTGGTGTGGCGATTAGCGGGTCTTATCGTAACCGGAAATTTGGATCGGAAAACTACGAAGTTGATGGTGGCTTTGTCGATGATTTGTTTCCTGAAGAATTTGAATTGCGCGATTATCAAATTACCCGCGAGCGGGTTAATTTGACGGGGAATGTTGACTACAAACTGGGTGGTCATACGGAACTTTATCTACGTACGCTTTATTCTGATTTTACGGATGCGGAAGTGCGTTCACGCGTCGAGATTGAAGGCGATCCAGATGAAATCACCGGGCAAATCGGAAACGTCATTACGTTTGGTGAAGGCAAAGTAGATCGGGACTTGAAAGACCGCACGGAAAGCCAGAAAATCTGGTCGGCCACTCTTGGTGGGAAAAGCGAGTTCGGGGCTTGGGCCGTGGATTATTCAGCGGCGATATCGCACGCAGAGGAAGAAGAACTGAACCGGCTTGATACAGACTACCGTGTAAAAGGGGGAGCGATGAGCCTTGATGTGAGTGATCCGTTGCGTCCAACATTTAATTTTATTGATCCTAAATATACGACATCTGGCGAATTTGAATTTGATGGTGCGGAAAATTTGAACGGGGCCACCGAAGATGAAGAAATAGCTTTTGCGCTGAATGTGCGCCGCGATGTGAATTTCGGTAATGATCCGGGCTTTATTAAATTTGGTGCCAAGTTCCGCCAACGTGAAAAAACACGTGATGTGGAGATGATTGTTTATGACGGTAACGATGCTTTTACATTGGCTGATGTGCTTGGTAATGTAGATTATGAACCATTTTCAATTGGCCCTGTTGCTGATCCCGCTTCTGTGCGGCGTTTCTTTGAGGCGAATAAAAACCAGTTGGATGTGAAGGCTGGCGATAGTTTTATCGAATCTAATTTGGCGGATTATTCGGCGAATGAAGATGTCTTGGCCGGGTATTTGATGGCCGGAATTGATATTCAGGATTTGCGCCTTGTTGGCGGTGTCAGGGTCGAGACGACGGATTATGATGGTCGGGGGCGTGATGTGCGGTTATTTGAAGAAGATTCCGTTCTGAATTTCGCAGATGTACAGCCGGGGGCAGATTGTCGCGATAGTGATGGTAATGTGGTGACACCTGTCGCCGGGGCGTTGGGAGATGATCTGATTTGTATCAGCGAGGTTAGTAATGCCGATGAGTACACTGAAATTTTGCCGAGCATTGTCGCGAGACTAAATGCGACAGAAAATTTGATCCTCCGTCTCAGCTATTATAAAAGTCTGGCCCGCCCTAATTTCAAAGCGATTGTGCCTTCTGCAGAAATTGAGCTGGACGATGATAATGAGTATTCGGGTGAGTTTGGTAATGTGACCGCACTTGGTATTCCGCGTCTGAACCACCAAACGGCAGATAGTTATGATTTTTCTGTAGAGTATTACACGGATAATGGTGGTGTGATTTCGTTTGGCGCGTTCTACAAAGACTTCAGCGATTTTATTGCGGAGCGTACGGTCCGTGATTTTGCAACGAGTTTTGGTGTGTTTGATAAAGCGACATATTATGTCAATTTACCGAGTGCAAACCTGTTGGGACTGGAATTAAACTTCCAACAATCCTTGTCCTTTTTAGACGGGCCGTTAAGCGGTGTTATTGTCGGTGCTAACTATACTTTTGTTGATGGGGAAGCTACCGATCTGGATGGAAATATAATCGCATTGCCCAAGCAGTCTGCAAATATTGCAAATCTGGTGCTTGGCTATGAAGGGTATGGAGTGGATGTACGCTTGGCCTGGTCATATCGTGATAAGTATCTGGATGAAGTGGGGGGACGTTTTGTTGCTGCCCATGACCAGCTTGATTTTACGGCCAAGTATAAAATCAATGACCATTTCCGTATCTTCGGAGAAATTAGTAATATTACGGATGAGCCGTTTCTGGCATTTGAGCGCCGTAATAATGTTGACCAACTTAGCCAATTTGAAAGCTATGGTCGCACAATAGAAATTGGCCTGCAATACAAGTATTAATCATGAAAAAAACATTCATAACACTCTCATTGTGCTTAACCGGATGCGCGAGTGCATCCGGTGGAGATGTCGCAAGCTTAGCTGGTAAAGACGTATTTTCGGTTCAGGCTTCTTTTGAAGCACCCATTGTTTCAAGCCGGGGTGATTCCGCAGATGATCCCGCGATTTATATCGGAAAAGACGGGCAAGGTTTCGTGGCCGGAACCGACAAACAGGCCGGGCTTTATATTTATAATTTGGATGGCTCCATACGTAAGTTCCATCCTTTGGGGACACTTAACAATGTTGATTTGCGCGACGGGTTTCGTATGGGGGGGCGCGATTATGTGTTGTTGGTCGCCAGCAATGACGAGCTGAATAATATCACAGTGTTGTTGTATGATATTGAGCGCGATGTGTTTGTGATCCCATCTGACAACACTATCGACATTCCCATCTCGCCTTATGGTATTTGTTTGGGGCGTACTGTGAATGGGACTTTTCATGCGGGTATCACCACGAAGAAAGGTGTGTATCAGCAATACCGGATTTCCGAGCAGGGTGGGCAGTTTAGCGCCACAAAAGTGCGGGAGTTTTCTACCGGTACCAAAACCGAAGGCTGTGTGTTTGATGACCGTACGGGTTCGCTTTATATTGCCGAGGAAGAGGGCGGACTTTATCGTTATGCTAGCGCGCCGTCCGGCAAGGATGAGCAATTGGTTATTGCCCGTCCCGGACAATATGGATTAGAGGCAGATTTTGAAGGTGTCAGTATTTATGAACAGGGTCGGGACGGCGGCTATTTGTTGGTCTCTTCACAGGGTAATTCCAGTTATGGGGTTTTTCATCTGCCTGATTATAAATTTTCCGGACGGTTTGAAGTTGTGGATGGTGTTGTAGACGGCACCAGTATTACGGACGGGATCGCTGTAAGCTCCGTTTCTTCCGCCAAATTTCCAGAAGGTTTTTTGGTCGTTCAAGATGATCAGGATGATCAGACCAAAGACATAAATGCGAAACGACAAAATTTCAAATTCATAGACTGGCGGGTGATCTCGGCACATCTTGAGGATTAATTCTAACGGCGTATTTGGGTGAATATGAAGCCTGCCTTTCGGCAGAGCATCTGCCTTAGCCTTAATATTTATGTACACAAAACTGTCATATTTGTTTCAAAAAAACGCCACCAAGAAGAATTACCTTTCACATGAACTGAAGTGATTTCGTTTTGTGATAAGAAAATTATGAGTGTTGATTGTATGATTCCAAATTCTAACGGTGAACGGGATCGAATTGAAGGCCGCCTTCTACAATTGGGTGGCATGGTTGAATGGCAATTGTTCAACGCGATTGATGTTTTGCGTAAAGGYAAMGYTGAYCAGAGCGAATACTTTCATAAAAKTGGWGCACGGATAGAGGCGCTCGATAGGGAGTTRACTACATTCGCTTTCAATATCCTCGGGGTACGGCAACAAAAYCCGGAAGATTTACAGGCTRTTTTTACGRCCATAAAAATTGCCGGCTACTTAAAWCGTGTTGCGGACTGCACGCARAATATTGTCCGCGCKGCGCACGTATCGGCCGAGATTAAGATYCCCGATCCAATGCTSAAGGCACTTACGCGTATGTGTGAACARSTYCATTSTATGMTCAAGCTGGCACTTGATGCGTATAGCMAGCACGAYATGARTTCTGTCGAAAATATGCATGCCAATAATATTCAACTTAGCCAAATACAAAGCTGTCTTTGTGTCGGGCTGTTGCGSCWRATGGRTGAAGAYGTYGGGGATATGTCGCGGTGTGTGGATGTATTGMGAATTGCTGAAAACATAGAAAATATGCACGGCTTTGCRTTGAAAATTGCYMAAAAARTTTCAGAYATYRYCCAGCAGAAAAACCCTGAAAGTGTTCAGGGGGGCAAGAGCGGGGYTGTGCCGASACTACATGATGRCGTTGACGATTATAAGYTTGAAGATCGGTATACGGGTTAGGANGGATATGCAGCCATTAATYCTTATTATTGAAGATGAGCAGGCGCAGGCGAGTATTTTGCAATACAATCTGGAGGCTGCAAATTTTCGGGTTAAACACGCTCTTAATGGTGAAGAGGGCCTGTTATTTGTTAAAGAAGATTCTCCCAACCTTATACTACTGGACTGGATGTTGCCCGATTTGCCCGGTATAGAGGTTTGCCGGCGGATCAAAGCAAAACGTGAAACCAAAGATATTCCAATTATCATGTTGACGGCACGCGGCACAGAGGAAGACCGAGTGAGGGGGCTTAATGTTGGCGCAGATGATTATGTTGTAAAGCCGCATTCTATTAAAGAACTTATTGCCCGCATTCATGCAAATCTACGCAAGGTGGGTATTGGAAATGTGGAGCTATCGTATTCGAATATTATAATGAATACGGAAACCCACAAAGTCTCCCGCGACGGAAATTTTGTAAAACTGGGGCCAACAGAGTTTAGGTTGCTTAAAATGTTTTTGGAATCCCCACAAAAAGTGTGGAGCCGGGCGCAGCTTCTCGACAATGTTTGGGGGCGAAACGTATTTGTGGATGACAGGACTGTGGATGTTCATATCGGGCGGTTACGTAGGGCGCTCAATGCGGGGCGGCGGAAGGATGTCATTCGCACGATCCGCAGTGCCGGTTATGCACTGGATGAAGAAAAGTAATACCCTCAAAATTTTTGCGTTGAATTGACCGGCAAGCGATTGCCGGTTTTTTTATATGCATTTGCGAATGCTTCATGAGGAAACTTATGGTGTTCTTAGTAGTGTGAATTATTTATGACAAATTTAATAGCATATTGATTTATTTGCGAATTTTTGTTATAAAATATTCACATAGGGGTTAGGCGATGACACGATGCCAATGGCGTGTGCATGCGCAGCTCGCTATCCGTTGGTGCCTTTTTTGAGGTCACTATGAAAAATAAATTAAAATTATCCGTTGTATTATTTGCGTCTTTTACGTGTTCAGTTGCAGGACTGGCGTCCGCCAATGAAGTTTTTGCTGACAGCTCTATGTCGAGCGGGCTTATGAGTGTGGATTCCCGTGCGGCGCAAGATTTGGATGTGTGTCTAAGCGCAGATTTATCCTCCTCTGCGTTAAGCCGTGCCAAACATGCTTGTACGCGTTCACTAAAAGTATCCGTTCCCAGTTATGCATTGCGATCAAAAATTCTTACGAAGCGCGGGTTCATCCAGCTCTCAGACGGAAAGTTTAAACGTGCGTGCAGGGATTTTTCTCAAGCCATTAAACTGGATGCCAATAACGAATATGCCGTTTTGGGCCAAGGGTTTACGGCCGTTATGGATGCAGACTATCAGGGTGCCGCGAAGTTTTTTAACGCTGGTATGAGCGATGTAAAAGTGAAGCCGTTGGCGCTTTACGGGCGCGCGATGGCGAGAGAACTTTCCGGAAATGTACGTGGGGCTTATGCCGATTATAAGGCGGCTGCGGTTCTTCTACCTGCTTGGAACGCCCCGCAAAATGAGTTGGTACGCTTCAAAGCAGGCTAAGTCATTTAGTCGATTTATCGACATTATATATCTATAGATGCCGCCCGGTTCACGCCGGGCGGCTTTTACATTTTTGACACAAAAATGTTTTCTACCGGATATATAAAAATTAACAATCTATAACAAATACGACACCTCCCTGACGTGTAGCCCTGCCATATCCTCTTTCAGAGGGGTTAGTAAACAAGGCGAAAATCCTTACCCCCAGCAAGATTAAAACCAGGATGGTGAGGAAATATGACACGCAAGTTTAACGCTCTTTTTGTGACCAGTGCTTTGGGCCTGATATTGGCAAGTTGTGGGGGAGGCACATCGTCTCCGGGATCGACAAATGCTGTGACTATTGGCGGCGGTGGTGGCGGTGGTGCGCCCACTCAGGTTGATATTGATCTGGTGCCTAATGATACGTGCCCAACAGGCACAACAATCGAAACTATTACGAATAGTACGGGTACGGTTGAAGCCTGTACCATTACAGGTGTTATTACCGAGAACTTGACCCTAACGGCTGAAAACGGATATGCGCTGGAAGGTGCCGTATTTGTTGGCGAGGACGGGGGTGCGAATGTGGCCTTAACGATCCCTGCAGGGACAACGCTGTTTGGTAAAGCGGGTGAAGATTATCTGGTGATTACGCGCGGTTCGCGTTTGAACGCGCAGGGGAGTGTAAACGGCCCGATCATCATGACCAGTATTCAGGATGTGCAAGGCAATGTTCAGCCAGATTCCAGTGCCCAATGGGGCGGACTTGTCATCAACGGTTTCGCACCGATCAATGATTGTATTGATGGCACGGCCGTTGGCGGTACAGCGGGATGTGAGAAATCAGGCGAAGGTTCATCCGGGTTGTTTGGTGGTGATAACCCCAATGATAACTCTGGTGTGTTGCAATATTTGCAAGTTAAATATGCGGGGAACCTTATCAACAATGATGATGAATTAAACGGTATTGCATTTCAGGGTGTCGGGAATGGCACCATCTGTGACCATATTCAGGTGCATAACAATGCGGATGATGGTGTCGAGTTCTTTGGCGGTGCGATTGAATGCAAATACATGGTCATGACCGGTATTGCGGATGACAGTTTCGATTACACAGATGGCTGGGTTGGGAAAGTACAATACGGGTTGGCTATTCAAGCTGCCGGTGTTGGTGATCGTGGCCTTGAGGGTGATAATCGTGGCAATAATAATAATGGTAAATTACCTCGTTCTAATCCTAGCTTTGCAAACTTCACTTTTGTTGGTGGCGCGTCTGGTGACACCGGTATGGTGGTTCGTGAAGGGTCTGCCGGCCGTTTTTGTAACGGTATTGTTGTCGGGTTCCAGGATGCAGGTATTGATGTTGACCAGCAGGCTACGATTGATGAAGTGACAGCCGGCAATCTAACCTTCGATTCAATTTTCTTTGATAATAATGACAATGTGGAAAGCGGAGATAGCGGCGAAACATTTGACTTTGAAGCGTATCTGAATTCCAGATCCAATATTGTGCAAGGCAATAACTCTCTCGTAGACGGTGTGTTGCCGGGGGCTGCTGAACAGGCCGTAGGCACATGCGATCTGTCCAACGATGTGTTCTTTGATAATGTCTCTTATATTGGTGCGTTTGACCCAACAGAGACAAAAGACAGTAACTGGGCTACCGGATGGACATTCGGAATTTTTGAAGATGTGACGGATTGCCCAGCTGGAACCCTTTCGACAACGGACGTCGTAAATGGTAAGAAGATATGTTCTGTCACAGGGAATATTACTTCAAACTTACGTTTGAACAGTAATTTCGTTTACAAGCTTGAAGGCGCGGTTTTTGTTGGTGTTGATGCGGGTGCTGACCCGGCCAATCCCATTGCAGGTGCAAGCGCAGCAATTCTGACCATTGATGCAGGTACGACTGTTTTCGGAGCTGCTGGAGAAGATTATCTGGTGGTTACACGCGGATCGCAAATCCGTTCCAACGGGACTAAAACCAGACCGGTCACCTTTACAAGTCGTGATGATGTGTTTGGTACTGCTGATCTTGCCAATGATCGTGCGAAATGGGGTGGGCTTGTTATTAACGGACGGGCGCCGATTAATGACTGTATTGATGGTACAGCCACTGGCGGCACGATTGGATGTGAAAAATCCGGTGAAGGCTCTTCGGGCCTATTCGGCGGCGCAACGGCGGACGACAATAGCGGCAATCTTTTTTACACCAAGGTTTTGTTCGCGGGCAATCTTATCAATAACGAAGACGAGTTGAACGGTATTGCCTTCCAGGGTGTCGGGAATAGTACTCAGGTTGATTATATCCAGATACACAACAATGCGGATGACGGCATCGAAATGTTCGGCGGTACAGTGAATATGAAACATGTTTTGTTGACCGGTAATGCCGATGACAGCATGGACTGGACAGATGGCTGGCAAGGGAAAGCACAATACGTAATGGTCGTGCAGGCTTCGGATGCAGGGGACCGCGCGATTGAAGGCGATAACCGCAAAGGCAGTAATGCTAAATTGCCACGCTCGATGCCAACAATTGCCAACTACACATTTATTGGTGGCGCGTCAGGTGATAGTGGCATGGTTATCCGTGAAGGCACGGGTGGGCATTTCTATAATGGTGTGATTACCGGTTTCAAGGATGCGGGTATTGATATCGACCATACGGAAACTGCCAATCGGGTTGCGGCTGGAGATTTGAGCTTCAACTCGATCTATGTTGTCGACAATAAAGACAATTTGGAAAGTGACGGCGACGATGGTGACGCTGCGCTCACTGCAGCCTTTACGGCAGCCGGTTCCAATAATGTGGACGGTGCTACACAGGTTCCGGCGCAAAACAGCACATTGACAGATTTAGTTGTACCGGGGGCTAACGAGGCGGCTGTGATCGCAACGGATGTGTCCGCCATTGACGGGTTTTTTGATGCCACCACATATATCGGTGCCGTTAAAGACGCAAATGATGACTGGTATAAAGGCTGGACCCTGTTTGTGACCAACCCCCAGCCATAGAAGTCTAACCGTAGCGCTTTGCCAAGGCGCAAGTGCTGCGGTGTTCATCACCACCGACGATTCGTTGTTGTTCGTCAGGTGCAGGGCTGGTGGTTGCTAACCCCACTACCAGCCCGCCTAACTAGAAACCGAATTTGTGGAAGATACACATGTCAAATATTTTAAAAATAAATCTTGGAACCTTGTTGTTGACAACCGCGCTGACCACGCCATTTCTTGCCGTAGCGCAGGAGGCTGTCGTTCCGGCGCAAGATGAAATCATTGTTACTGGCCAGTTTATTCCAGACGAAAAACGGGCAACCTCGGAAATTTCCAGTGTCTTGAATGAAGAGGTTTTCGCGACGACCGGGGCAAGCGACATTGCGGCGGCTCTGACCCGTGTCACGGGTCTTTCTTTGTCGCAGGGAAAGTTTGTGATCGTACGCGGTCTGAATGAACGGTATTCCTATGCAACATTGAACGGGTCTCCTTTGCCGTCTCCCGAACCGTTACGGCGGGTTGCACCACTTGATCTTTTCCCAACCTCACTGCTTAGCGAGGTGGTTGTCCAAAAGACGTATAGCCCCGAATATAGTGGTGAATTTGGTGGTGGCCTGATCGACATGCGCACGAGAAAAATGCCAAATGATTCCTTTCTGGAACTTAGCATTTCAGGCAGTGTGAATTCTGTAACGACGGCCCAGGACGGCTTGGTTTATGGGGGAAGTGACAGCGACTGGTTCGGCTTTGATGACGGGTTGCGGGATTTGCCGCCACTTGGTGCGGATGGAAATATTGCACAAGGCTCCAATTTTGAAAACTTCAATACGCTCATTATTGATCGTCAGGACAACATGCCGGGGAATATTGGCGCGCGCATTACTGGCGGGCACCGTATAGATTTGGACAGCGGCCCTAGTATCGGTATTTTGGCGACATTGGGATATGACAATGGCTGGACGACCCGTGAAGGGATTAGCAATTCGACCGGTATTGATGCGGGTGTACTGGTTTACCAAGATAATTTGCGCAAGATGAGTACCGAGAATAAAATCTCTCTCAATGGCATGCTGGGTATTGGTGTGGAATTTAATGAAGCGCACACGATCCAGTTCACGGGCCTTGCCACGCGCCAAAGCAGTGCCGAGGCGCGCACAGTGATCGGGGTTGATACCGAAGAGCGCATTATACGCCAAGACTATACGGAATGGTTCGAGCGCGAAGTCTATATGGGGCAGTTGCTGGGCACGCATTATTTCTCTGGTCTAAATGATTTGCAACTGACATGGCGGGCGTCTTATGCGCAGGCCGGTCGTGACGCGCCCTATCAGCGCCGCGTCAATTACGAAGATTATGAAGATGGCTTAGGGTATCGTTTCCAGTTTAACCGTCCTGGCTCCAATAACTCGATAAGTTTTGCCGAGCTTGATGACGAGACAATGGATTTCGGTGCTGATTTTGTTCTCCCGATTACATTTGCAAATGTGAGCGCAGATTTGAAATTCGGGGGTGCGTATCTAGACAAGAAACGCGATAGCGAGCAAGCGGACTTTAGGTATTTTGGTACACTTCCTGCAGAACTTCGTCAAAGCCGGATTGACCTTATTTTCTCGGATCCGGTTGTGAACGCAGGCATTTTGGAAATACGTCGTGGCGGTACAACCGGGTTTCCTGATGTGTCTTCAGCAGGTCTGGAGGTTATAGGGGCCTATATCGGCGCGGATATAGAGGTGAATAAAAAAATTCGTTTGGCGATTGGGTTGCGCTATGAGGATAGCGAGCAGACAACGAGCATTGCCCAGTCAACTGTGGCCAATAGCTTGTATAATTTTGAGGCTCTTAGCGAAAACTTTCTCCTGCCAGCAGCGACATTAACATATACATTTGCGGATAATCTGCAATTGCGGCTGGCTGCGTCGAAGACAATTAACCGCCCACAATTTCGTGAACTGACCCCGTCTATTTTTGTAAACACGGAGACAGACGATTCATTCGTAGGTAACCCGTTTTTGAAAAACTCGGAGAGTACAAATCTGGATGCGCGGGTTGAATGGTATTTTGGGGCCAAGCAATTCATTACGCTTGGTGGATTTTATAAGGACATGACAAACCCGATCGAGGAGTTTGTTTTTAATGGTTTGGGGGATTCAAATGCGACCAGTTTCATCAATGCCCCCTCGGCAGAGCTTTACGGGGTCGAGGTCGAGTTTGAAAGAAAATGGCCGATGCAAGATATTGGCGCCTATATTCCAATGCTTTCTAGTGATGTGTTCGCAAGTACGAATTTTGTTATACGCAGTAATTATACCTATTCCACATCGTCTGTAAGTGCGGATGGGGAGGTGCCGATTACACCGCCGTCGGTTAATCCGGCAAACGGGGTCACGCCGATACTATTAAGTGCTGCCGGCCTGTATTCTGATGGCCGGGCTTTGCAGGGCCAGTCTGATCATTTGGTGAATTTCCAGATCGGGGTCGAGGATATTGAGAGAAATTATGAAGCCACATTTTTGGTCAATTATTCTTCCGAGCGCATCCGTGCGGTTGAAGATCGTGCCAATGGATTGCCATCCATACTCGAAAAACTACCCGTCTTGTTTGATTTTGTTTTCAACAAAGGCTTTGTCATAAATGGTGGTGAATATACGTTTGGCTTCAAGATCCAGAACATTCTTGATGAAGGATATGAAGCCAGTCAATCGCTGGACGATGTGACGCTTGTGGTTGATTCTTATGATATTGGCCGCACTGTATCGTTTAAGTTAAAACGTAAGTTTTAAACAGATAACATGTGGGGCGCATGTTGGTATGAAGGGCATTGTAGTTCAATTACAATGCCCTTTGTGATGTTTTAATATACTTTTTTTGTGTCGTCTTCGTTTACAATACCGTCTTTGTTTGTATCAAGACTGTCAAACATGCGCTTGCCACTGGCTTGAAATTCTTCGCGGCTGATAATGCCGTCCTTGTCTTTATCGAGAACATTGAAGCGTACATAGGCTTGCTTGATTTGACGATCCCGCATTTCAGCGAGGTCTTTTTCTAGGCGGGCTTCATACTCTGCGACATATTCATCGGCAAGAACATCGCCGTCCTTGTTGGCATCGCGGGCATCGTATCCTTCGTCGCGGACGGCACGGTATTCTGCAATCGAGACACTTTCGTCATTGTTCGCATCATAGGTGTCATAGAAGTTTACTTTMCCGTGGCCGCCRCCATGGCTKCCTCKTTTGCGMGYTTGTTTTTCCTTTGGKGCTTTGTCATATTTTTTTGCYRTYRYRGATGTATCRTCTGCGACGGCTTGGGTTGTGGCGCATGCACASAGTAGGGYAACACTTGCGATYGTTGAGAGTAATAATTTTGTTGGATGTGTCATAARAATTTCYTTCTTGGGTTWGGSTTAGGGTTGGGGNTAGGTGCTTTACGGGGTCACTTCAAAAGTGAGRGAGGTCGTGTAACTGCGAATATCGGTCTCGGATCCTKCGGGGGCATCTGCGCGRTGGCGTGTCATCAACAGATACATRCCCGGRTGTTTGAAGCTGATGTTTRTGATCGWATCGGYACCGGTATTCAGGCTTATTTCTCCTTTATCTTCGGCATAYAATCCGCCGTCCCGGTAGAGTGTCATGGCCTGGTTTGTGAGTGGCTTGCCATCAAAAGTGAGCTTGAATTCGAATCCATCCTCTACGTAAATTTCGCTTGGATGCGTAATCGGCGCAATCACGAGGCGGCCAATACGGGTTTGTAAGACTTGGCTGGTTGGCGCGCCTTTGGTGACATAAACGTCTGCGACAGTGGCGGTTTGCGATGTGATAATTGTCGCGCCTTCTGGTGGGGTCACTTCTTTGCCTTCTTCGCTAAACATGGATTTAAGACTGCCATCTTCCAGCTTTATCATCTTGCCTTTGCGGCCAAGACGTTCGCCGGTCGAGAAACGGTAGGTGCCATCTTGATCCAATTTTTGTTCCAATACGGTCATCTGTTTCAGCCCGACAATATTGTCGTAAGTTTTGCGAAGACCATCTGGGGTGTAGAAACGCCAGTCCTGTGATTTCACGGCCACTTGTGGGTTGGAGAAACTTTCTGTGAAAGCGGATTCAAGTGTGATCTGTGTTCCGCGTGTTGTCGAAAACGTATTTGGTTTGAGATAAGATGTGTGTGCGAAAGCAGATGATGTGGTGAGTAGGGCAAGGGCGGCCACGCTGAGAATGGCAACATTTAATTTTTGTTTAGGCACGTGAATCTCCAATGTAAACGATCTCTAGATAATAATGAAAGTAATTCGCAATAGCAACTAATAAGTCACCTCAAATTTGATAGGTACGTTTATTTCCAGAGCGCCCCCGTGTGACATATGGGCGAATATTTCGGGAGGGGGCGGGGGGAGTGGCGAGGCTCTGCCCACTAAATTCACGGCTTCAATATTGAGAAGGCGATGGCGGCAAACGGTTTGCAATATTACATTTTCTACGGTGCCGTCACGTCCCAGTAGAATTTGGACAACGGGTGTCCCTTCTTGTTTGCGTCTTTGTGCCGGAGCCGGATATCTTTTGTAACGGGTCAGGTGGGCGATAAGTTCTGCACGCCAAATCGCCTTTGGATCTTTTGTGGTTTCACCGTTTTGCACGCCTATAACTGTGGACCGGGGCGGTGGGTTTGTGCCTGTCGTGCGTTGGTGGGTTTGAGGACGGCGTGGTTTTTGTGCAGAGATGGTCGGTGTGGCATGTGATGTGTTGGAAGCGTTTGCTTGTGATTTTATAGGGGGATGTGACCGTATATGCTGGGCCTGTGACTTCGGAGGTTGATGGGGTTGTGGCTCGGGAGTTTGTTTTTGCACCGGGGGGACAAGCGGGCTTGATATTGGTTTTGGTTTTGTTTGTACCGGTGCGGGTTTGGTAACAGGTTTAGCAGGGCGTTTTGGAGCTGAAACCCGTTGTTTTTTCGGTTTGGTAGGGGCGGGTTTTTGCTCTTGTTCCTGCTCGTCTTCACTCGCGCCCGTATCTGCAGATTCCATTACGATCGGGCTTAATTCTATAAATGTTGTGCCAAGGGCGAGCAGAGGTGGTTGGGGTTGAAATATGAACATCAAAGTGATCGGTGTGGCATGCACCGTGACCGCAATGAGGCTGGCCCATACCCAAATATTCCTGGCCCAAATATTCCTGGCCCAGATGTTCCGGGGCCATATTTTTTGCAACTGTGCGAAATTCGCGAGCATATGCATGTCCTAGGGAATGGTAAAAATAAACACGGATATGAAGATGGCTAAACTGGCGCCGCAAAGTTTTAGACTGGTGGCAAGGCGGTAGCGAATTGTGAAAAACAAAAAGAAACCGATTGAGGAAAGAAGAAGTGTGATTATGGCAATAATATCGATGAGGAACCGCCATGACCCGCTTGCATCTTTGCCCCGATGGAGCTCTCTGATAATGGAGGGCACGTTAGATTTTTTGATATCCAGACTTACATCGCCGTTCTGAATGTCAATGAAAGCGGTTGTGGTGCCTTTAACGCTGGCAAAGCGGAGCATAATTTCGTCGTCAAAAATTTCACCGCTTTTGAAATCTCCAACAGTATTGAATGTGCTAGAGAGTAGCTTGCCCATGTTTTTGTCAGGTGTTGGGCCATCCAGAATTTCTCTAATCTGGTCCTGTGGTAAGGACATTTCGGTTGTGTGCGCGTCGCTTTGTTTTGATTTAAGCCAGTTGGGGTGGTTGAGCAGAAAACCGGTCACGGCAAAGAACATGAGCGCGATAAAGGCAAATGCAGATAGATAGGCATGAATTGCACGGCTGGCTTTCATGACACTTGCCTTCTTCACACCGGGAAGGAACCAGTAATGGGCTGTAGACGGTATTTTTCGCACCTGTTTTACAGGGCTTATGGGGCTAGTTGTCGAGGCCATAATGTATTTCTATTTGCCCAAGTTCAGCTCCGCTCTCGATAATGGCTTCGAATGTTTCAACGCCGAGGGCCAGTTCCTGTTTGATGTATTGGTGCCCGCCATGTTCGCGTGAGGCTTCGATGTGTAAAATATAATCGCCTTGGGCACTGGGATTGCCGTCTGTGTCAAAACCATCCCACATAAGTGTGTAGCGGCCAGGCGCGCGGGAGGGCCGCGAGATGCTTTCAACCATCGCAGGATGTTTGCGCCCATAGCGCCGCCAGAACACATAATTTTCTTCCACCCAACGAGGCTCATCTCCGGTTATGTTGATGGTCTGTACGAGTTTCTTTTTTGTATCTGTGATCCACATGACCACATAAGGATATTCATAGTCGCTTGTGTCTATGCGCGGGATTGCATAGTCGATATGTAGTCCAAAATCATTAGGGAGGGGGCTTATTATGCCAGCCTCTTGGGCAGTTTTTTTAAGGGTTGGCGCGCTTAGGGCAGACCAATTGTCACTTGTGAACCGGGCACCACCACTTGTGATAATCATTGTTTCAATACCGTCGTGTTCATTGGCATATAGCAGGCTATTGGCGACCCCCATGACTGAAAATGCGGTCGCGAGAGCGTCTGCGGTGGCTGCGTTTGGAGCGATCACGGTGACTTGTGCCGTCTTTGTTTGTGGCCTGCCCGTTAACGGCGAAATAATATGCGAGAACTGCCGGTTTCCGATGACGAGATCACGCTTTCCTGAACCGGATGTGGCGATGGCCTGATTGGTAAGGCGCATGGTTTCAGATGGTTTGCTATTGTCTGCGGCGTTGGGGTTTGCGATACCGATACGGGCATATTCGCCATCAATTTTACCATGAATGCGGATATCACCACCAATATCGAGGACAATGCCAATTGTATCTGTAAGGCCTTGTGCCCGGGCCGTACGGGTGGCTGCTGTCATGGCTTTGTCAATGATCCAGCCTTTGGCAACGCCGTCAATATTGAAGTGAAGCTCTAATGGCTTGGTGAGATATGTGCGTGTTGGATCAAATGTTATCGGCGCATGTTGGAGTTTTGTCGCGAGGGCCTGAGACGCGTTTTCGTCGGGCATAATCCCCGTTTTGGCGGCTGTCTTCCACAGGGCAATGCTTTCGCCCATCCTGCAGCTAAATGCGTCCGATGTTTGCGTTTGAAACATTTTGCATAATTGTAATACAGAAAATAGCTCGGGGGACAGCGTCGCACTTGAGGCGGCGTTGAGACGGGAAATTTCAGACTCTGGTTTCCATATGCTGAGGAGTGTTTCGAGCCTGAGGATTTCAGAAATGGCCGCAGATTTTATTTGCAAAGCTTGATCGGAGGTTTTCGCCTCTATAACCATATCAAAACTTGTCCCGAGAATATGTTCTTGATGGTATTTAAACGTCTCGGCAGAGCTTGTTTGCGTAGCCGTGAGCACGAGCAGACTACACATTAGGTGGGAAATCTTGATGGCCATAGATTTTTCCTGTCTAAAAATGGAATTTCCTGCACGCAAAGGAGGGCAGGAAATAGAATGAAATGTGTGGGATAGCGTTGGCTATCCCACAGTATGTTTAGGCGTGTACTAGAAGGTTTTTGCCAAAGACAATTTGAAGGTGCGACCTTTTGCATCCAAATTTGATAAATGGCGGCGATACGTCTTGTCGGTAAGATTGTCGATACCAGCTCTTATTTCCAGACCTTCGAAAACTGTGTCTGGACGCCATGTGAGGAACGCATCAAACACTGTATATCCTCCAGTTGCCTGAGATGCATTGCTGACATCATTTTGGTCAAACGCGATTTCTGCAGTTGCGCCGACAGAGAAATTAGTGCTTGGGAAGGCATACCCGACTGTCAGATCAAGTTCGTCTGCAGGGATGGTGTTCAGGAACGTATCTGTTATTGCGTTTTTCCCGTGGGTTGTCGAGAAGGCTGCACGAGAGAAGAAACCACCACTTGCATATTCGGCTTCAATTTCAACGCCGTGATATTCCGCTTCTCCAACATTGATAAACCCGAAGCTGCCCGCACTTCCCCGGGTGATTTGATTGGAAATATCATTTTTGAAATAGGTGATTTTGGCGCGAAATGCATCCTGATCACGCAAACTATTGTTGAGGGAAAATGTCGCACCAAACTCCATATTGTCGGATTCTTCTGGGTCAAGATTGAGATTCACAGGGGAAGATCCTGTGTAACTGAAGACTTCGTCAAGTACAGGCAGGCGAATGGCGTGGGTATAAGACCCGAATATGCCAAAGGTGTCGGTGAGGTTGTACAGGGCCGAAATTTTGGGTGAAAACCCTGATACTGTGGAGGTTTCCAGTGTAGGGACGTCGTCACCCGGCTCGAATTTAGAGCTGTCATACCGGATGCCCGGTATGATGGTCAGTTTGTCACTATAGAGGATTTCGGCCTGTGCATAGAGACCGAATTTATTCGTGTCTCCATCAGGATGAGATGTCGTGCCGTTTTGCAGGCTTCCGTCCGGTTTAATGCGTGGATTACGACGTTCCTGGATGTCGCCCTGGATGCCGTATGTCAAATAGGTCGTCCAAAGTTCTCCGGAGGTGAGCTCGGATGTGTTTTGGAGGCGACCTTGCCATGATTTATATGTGTATTCGCTTTCTAGTCCGAGCGAGGTTGCTGCAAATGTATTTTCACTTTGCTCGACATCGGAAAGCGCGTAGGAAATCTGCGCTTCAAAATCGAGAAGCGGGTTCTCGCTAAAGCCATTTTCATAAGCAACGATGAATGTGTCATCGGTTACATTTCTGTGTACAAGGTTTGGGAAAGCGGCGGCTTGTTGATCATAAAACGATGTGCTGTCACTTTTCCATTTGTTGTATGAAACCCGCAAAGTATTGTCTTCGTCTCCATTGAAATTATAGACACCTTTTACCAGATACGATCTTGAAGTGACGCCTGAAGGCAGGATGGTATCTCCCCGCCCATTTTTATAATCGCCAGCATCTCGAATTGTTACAGCTGCCAAAATGCCAAGGTTATCAGCAAGGGTTTTTGCGCCGATAAATGAGAATGCCGTACCGTCAGAACTGCTGTCATATTGTCCTTTTACCCGTAAGGCAGCCTTATCGCCATCTTTCAAGAAATCGCTTGGGTCTTTCGTTGTGAAGCTTACAACGCCGCCAATAGCGCCATTGCCAACTAATGTTGCGGCTGCGGGGCCTTTCAAAACTTCGACCCGTTTGTAGAGATCAGGTTCTGCAAATGTCGAGCCTTGGCGGTAGGCTTCAAAGAATTTTTCTGCGCCGTCAATGCGCACGATAATGTCACTTGCCGGATCACCAACACTGGTGCCGACACCGCGAATGTTGAAACCAAGACCAAGTGCGCTAACGCCGCCACTCATATTTACACCGGGCATATTTTGGACAAGCTCACCGATTGTCGTTGCTTGAACTGCATCAATACTGTCCTGATCCATGACAGAAACAGATACTGGTGTTTCAATCGCAATACGGGGCTCCCCGGCGGAGACAATCACTGCATCAAGATTGATGCTTGGTGTATTCCTGTTTTCGTCAGATTGAGGCGCAGAGGACTGGGCGAGGGCGGGGCTAGCGATCAGGCAGGCAGTGCAGGCTGAAAGCATAAACTTTGTTGTCATTTTCATTTCTATCTCTCTTTAACCTTCAAAAGGTTTCGTTGTGAATTTGTATGAAAATCGTTTAGATGAGAATCATTCTCATTGTCAACAGTTATTAATAATGATTATTAATTGCATAACTAACGTAAGTTCGATACTGAGCAAACAGAAGATTTTTGAAACTCTAAAAGGTCGGAGCGGACGTGATGGAAAATGTAGCGAATGATTATTCTGCATGGGGGATGTATCAGTCGGCAGACATTGTGGTGAAATTCGTCATGGTGGGGCTGGTGATTGCATCCTTTGTAAGCTGGATGATTTTTGCCGGGAAAAGCATACAGCAAGCCCGTTATAATCGAGACCTCCGAAAACTGCGTAAACCGCTACGTTTATGTCAAGATATGGCGGGAGCACAGAAGGTATGTGGAGCACGTTCGGGGCGCGCTCAGGAAATGCTAGACTGTGCGCTTGGGGAGATTGGGGGGCGTGCGCAGCATTTATCGGCTGCAGGCATTAAAGAACGTGCCCTGTGGAGAATTGAATGTGTTGTTGCAGACGGGCATCGTTCGTTAATCCGTGGCTCGATCATTGTGGCGACCATCGGGGCGGTCGCGCCATTTGTCGGACTGTTTGGGACGGTATGGGGAATTATGAACAGCTTTATCGGTATTGCGGAGGCCAACACGACAAATCTGTCCGTGATTGCGCCGGGGATTGCAGAAGCCTTGCTGGCAACGGGATTAGGGCTGGTTGCCGCCATTCCAGCCGTTATTTTCAATAATATACTGGCGCGTGGTGCGGCGGGGTAYAAGGCGCTKCTTGTGGGGACGGCAACYGAAATTATGCGGATTTTATCACGCTCTCTCGATMTGGATGAAATTGCGGATGYACAAARTAATGTACACTATGCAGTGGCGGAGTAGATCATGGCAATTGGCGGGAGCYTGTTCGGGGCATCGGRYGGAGGTTTGCAAGAGACWGGGGAGATAAATGTTACRCCYCTTATAGATGTCATGCTGGTTATCCTGATCGTATTTATGGTRGCGGCCCCATTGGCGACYGTRGATGCCCCTGTCGATTTACCCGCGGCCAATGCRASCCGTTCAGAGAAARAYGACAAAGCCATATATGTGAGTTTGGATAAGRAYCTTGTYRTTCATGTCGGGGATGYTGTGASCGARKTTGAKATGCTTATGGRCGTTCTTGATCAAGCAAGCGAGGGYGATAAAGACCGGCGTATATTTATCCGTGTTGACGAAACGGTTTCTTATAAGGATTTAACCGATTTGCTAAATGGGCTTAGGCGGGCCGGGTATCTGAAAATCGCTTTTGTTGGATTGGAAATGCCATAGGCGTAGAGGCGTTGGGCATGTTGAAATCTGCAGGCTGTAATTCGGATTTTGCAAATATTTCTAACAAGGATTTTGATTCGGGTTCTCGGTTTATCTATTTGTTTTTGTGATGTTAATTCCAATTTTGTGATGCGATTGTTTCTAGCTGTGAGGGTTGGAAATCTTTGTTACTGTTACTCGGGTATGAGGGCGTCCTATTGCGGTGTACAGGTTTTGCTTTCAATCTTTGGATCGGGTGATAATGTTCCGCAAACAGATTCGGGATAATCTATGAGTTGGGAAACATTTCTTAAAGAAAAATCGGCATTGGCAACAGCGTTGGACTTAGTGGGTGACCATTGGAGTTTGATGATAGTTTCGTATTGTATGGCGGGCATTTGCCGGTTTAACAAAATGGAACGGCAGTTGGGCATCAATAGAAACTTATTGAAATCGAGATTGGACAGGCTGGTGAATGCCGGGGTTTTGGTCAAGCAACCTATTCGGGAAAACTCGAAACATTACGAATATCTTCCCACAGAAATGTGCATGAAATTACGTCCGATTATGGTGGGGCTTGCTGCGTGGGGGGAAGAATATCTTACCAAAGACCTGACGCCGATTACCTATGTGCACCGAAATTGTGAAGGCGTTTTACATGCTAGAATCTACTGTGAAGGGTGTCAAAATCATGCGGAACCAGAAGAAGTGGCTTTAAGGTTGAATCCTGGCGCAGCGGCAACTTTTGTTGAAATTGTTGATGAAAGTAATTGAATTTATAATCCACCGGTTTGTTAAGATAGAATTAGTACATATTGTGTATCACTAGATTAAACGATGATGGCAAAGTGCGTGTTATCGATTTCCTCAAAACTTTGAGGAATATAGGGATTCTCGGGCAGTGTGTAAGCACTATATGGGGATGGTTGGAGCCGTGACAGACGCAGATTGCCCCACATCAATCAGTGTTCTGTCACGACCCTTTTTCTATTAGACATTAATGCGGTTTATAATGTGTTAAGTGGCACAGGGTTTTTGCCATAAATTATTATTTGTCAGGATTTATGAAAACCGGAGTGAATTCCCCTTCGGCATCTTTTTCTTTGTACTGAGTTCTCTACGGTATTTTACCGTTTTTGTGCCCGACTTCCTCATAATCTGTTTACTGTAAGCGCTAGAGACTGTTGAATACCCTTGTGTTATTGCCATATTAGTGTATAGAGTTTCCCGAGTTTCGGTATTAATAGTCGTGAGTGTAAGTTTTCTAAGTTAAGTAAAATGCGTAAGCCCTTCATCGGGTGATGATCTAGCGATCACCACGATATTTCCTAAGTCTTAAGTCCTTTCTATCCCGCAATCAAAATTCATAGTTCTTTTCATGCCTTGCCGGGTGTGGAGAGGTTTTTATATCGCTCAAAAGTAAGAGAGTAATTATGGCAACTGGTACAGTTAAGTGGTTCAACACCACAAAAGGATATGGATTTATAGCACCTGATGAGGGTGGCAATGATGTGTTTGTACACATTACAGCTCTTGAAAAAGCAGGCCTGCGTGGTCTTTCCGATGGTCAAAAAGTAAACTTTGATCTTGAAGAAAACCGTGGCAAACAAGCCGCTGCAAACATTTCTGTTGCTGACGAAGCCTAAACCACAGGTTTCCAATTAATATTTGAAAAGGCAGGGGAGACCCTGCCTTTTTTAGTTTGTTCCTACGGTTTATATGGCTGATTTGATAATGTCGTAAATGCGCGGAATGTTGTCGCGGATTTCTTCGGTGGTGAGCCCATCCAGTTCATAGGGAAAACTTAGCCATTTATCGGTCGTGTGTAGATAGTAATCCGGGACACGGTCGGTTTTGTTGGCGTCTGGTTTATACCAGGGGACGGCGACGCGAATGTCGTGGGGGGCGTTTTTACGGGCATTGAAGGTCAATTGGTCTATGACAGCTTTGATCGTATTGCCGGTATCAAAAACGTCATCGACAATCAGAACTGAATCTTCGTGGTTTATGTTTTTAAGCAAGTAAGACATGCCATAAATGTCGACCACATCGCGGCGCTCGCCAATGCCGTGGTAAGACGAGGTCCGAATAGCAATATTGTCCGAGTTGCAGCCCCCGTAATAATCGAGGAATTCCTGTACGGCGATTCCGATAGGGGTGCCGCCCCGCCATAAAGCAATGATCATTTTTGGTCGAAATCCGCTTTCCAGAATTTTGGCGGCCAAGGCAAAACTGTCATCCAGTAATTCCTGCGGTCCCAGATAAATTTTTTCAACCATACTGTTTGCCTTATTGTGTGTACGGAAATTCATAGCTTGCTTTGCTTTGCATGGCTAGAGTTTAAGCTTGTTTTACCGTTCGTGCCTCTCTTTTCTGCTTTACATTTTTTCACTTGCAGAAGATTATGCGCACGAATTGGAAGGGGACTTCATGGAAAAGCGGTTTATTAGCGCACAAGAGCATTTTGAAGATAGTTTTCGGCTTGCAATGAAAATTTACGAGAGTGGATATCGTCCAGATTATATCGTTGGCATTTGGCGCGGGGGTACGCCGGTGGGTATTGTTGTGCACGAATTTCTGGCCTATGTCGGGATCACGGTTGATCATATTTCTGTGCGCACCTCTTATAAGGGCCTTGAATTTTACGATCAGGTCAAGTCTGGCAAGAAAACGTTTGTGCATAATACTCGGTTCTTGGTGGATCGGGTCAATAGTGAGGATTCCCTGCTTATTGTTGATGATGTTTACAGTTCCGGGCGTAGTGCCAAGGCGGTGATTAACAGGCTTGCCAAAAAATTACGCCGTAATATGCCGAGCGATGTCCGTATTGCTGTGCCGTATTATAAACCGAGCTTGAACCGGACAGGTCGTGTGCCGGACTATTATTTGCATGAAAGCGAAGACTGGTTGGTCATGCCGCATGAATTGAACGGTCTTACTGCGGCCGAAATTAAAGAGCACCGGCCCAAAGCCCATGCGGCCGCGTTGAAAGTGATGAGTAATAAATAAAGCCGTTACCCATCTTTATCCATCTTCACCCTAGGGGGCTAAGCCCCATAAGGGCGGCGATCCATAGGGCAATGCCAACAAGAGCGGCGCTCATGAAATTCGAGAGCGAACCTGCCAAAAGAGATTTCATGCCGAGCATGGAAATCTCTTTTTTGCGCTCCGGGACAACCGCCCCAAGACCGGCCATCAATATGCCAACCCCGACGAAATTGGCGAATCCACACAGGGCCACGGTAATGGCGACTTGGCCTTGTAAGGAAAAATTGCTCATGTCTTGGGTGAAGTTCAAATAGGCGAGGAACTCATTGGCAACCAGTTTTTGTCCAAGGAAGGGGCCGGCACGAAACACTTCATCGGCGGGGACGCCGATCAACCATGCGATTGGTGCAAACACATAGCCAAATACGATTTCCAGTGAAAATTCCGGATGTCCAAACATGCCGCCAATGCCGCTGAACATGCCGTTGACGAGCGCGATAACGGCGACAAAGGCGATGATCACGGCCACCACATTGAGCATAATTTCCAAACCGGTGAGGGCGCCAGTTGTCGCGGCTTCAATCAAATTTGTTGCTTTGTTCGGATCGTCTTCCTCCTGTGTGCCTTTGAACTGGGCAATATCAAACGGGGTTTCCGTTTCAGGGATGAGAAGTTTGCCCATCAACAAGCCCCCGGGCGCGGCCATGAAGGAGGCGATAATCAACAATTTTGCCTCGACCCCAAGTGATATATACACCACCAGAACCGTACCGGCGATGCTGGCCATGCCGCACGACATGACGGTGAAGAGCTGTGAGCGGGTCATTTTTTTCAAATACGGCAAAATGGCGAGCGGGGCTTCGACCATGCCGACAAAAATACTGGCGGCGGAGACGGTAGATTCCAGTCTGGATGCACCTGTGATAAATCTGACAGCGCCGCCGATCAATTTAATGATCAAATCCATGATCTTTAAATGAAACAGGATGGCGAAAAGCGTGGCCAGAAAAATGATGATCGGGAAGACTTGAAAGGCTAAAATCGTGCCCACCCCTTTTTGTCCGGTTGCGCTTCCGAACGCCGCTTCGACACTGCCCCATTTGGCAAGCTCTCCAAACACGAACACCATGCCTTCATTGGCATAGGTGATGACATGGGTAATGACGCCGGAAACCTTGTCGAGTGCAATGGTGCCAAACGGAACCGCGAGTGCGAGCAGGGCGATGAAAAATTGTAAACCGAGTGTGCGTCCTGCATTATTGTAATTAATCGCTTTGCGGTTTTCTGAAAACCCAATCGCGACACCCAAAATAACAATAACGCCCAGTATATTTGCAATCGGCATAAATTCCCCATCTTTTTTTGATTCAGTTTTTTGTTTTGATTCAGGCCAGTGTAATCTCCTGTGTGCATGTTGGCAAACCTTATCCTGTTTGCCAGTAGCTGTGTATCAGTAGCTGTGTGTCAGGGCGCGAGATGGGCAAAGGACATGAGCCTCTCACGCTTTGTATCTTCTTCTGCGGCCCGAATTCTGTTATAGGCGTCGGTGAGGCGTTTGTTTATGACCGCCATTTCCGCGTCGGTCGGGGGCGGCATTTCAGCGTAGGGGGTATGAAGCTTGTCCTTTGGCTCTGGCATTTTATCAAGTAAAATGGCCAGCTTGGCCTTTTCCTGTTGCAGCTTTATCTGCTTTAGACTGGCATCCAAACGAGATGTTTTTTGATAACGGGGCATGGTTTTCCTTCCGGGTTTACATTCATATCGGGCATATCGGGCATATCGGGCATATCGGGCATATGAGGGTTTCCAACGCCCATAGCGCCACATCCTGAAAGGATTGGCGGTTTGGCTCGTTATGGGCACGTCCGTGTGGCGCCGGTCTCTACCGGATACCGTGAGAGATAAAAAATGTTTCGTAGTGAACAGAGCCACACGGAAATATCTTTTTTTATGCGTTCGGATATAGAAAACCTATACCCCGCGACGGCCAAACTTAGCTCACGCCGCGCCGTGTACGGGAGGGTACGTAAACTTCCACCCCCTACACGCAGACATTTTCCCCACCTCAACCATACGCATGCTTGATGCCTGTAGTGGGGAACGGATTAAATATAGGCGTGTGTGGGGGCGTGTGGATTAGATTTTGGAATGGAGGGGGAATGGGGTGGTTTTTCCTGTTAGCGGGTGCAATCAAAATTGTCTATTTATCCCCCTTAGCGGACGTTATCAGTATTGTAAATTTTCCTACTGAAACATCTACGTCATTTTGCTTGAAAAGGTTCTTACTACCTGCAATTTTTGCATTGCATGAATAGTGCAAAAAATGGAATATGCATTTATGTCTGAAATTGATAACAAACTGGTCCATTCGGTTCGCAAATCCATAGAAGTGCTTATACGATCTTTCAAAATTGATGAGAGCATAACGTCGAAGAGTGTAATGGCTAGGATGAATCAGCCGGATATGCATAGTCTGATGTACATCGCGCAACATCCAAAATGCATGGCCAATAAACTAGCAGGTTTTTTGGGCGTGGCCCCAACAACCGCCTCTGCTATTATAGATCGCCTTGTCAAAAAAGATTTGATCACCCGTTCCCGAACCGAAGAAAACCGACGAATTGTGCAGTTGACACTATCACCTTCAGGGGAAAAGACAGCAAAAGCTATCATGGAAGAACAACTTACGAATTGCGCCGAAATGCTTCGCCCCTTGAGCACAAAAGAGCAAGCAATGCTTGCTTCTCTGTTACAGAAAACAGCCCAGCACATTTCTTGACAATACGTATTTCGTATTATACCTTTAATGCATATTAAATATGTAGGCATATGGTATGAGCGAAGCAGCTTCAAAAGAATTTTATGTTTTAACGGGTGCCACCTCTGGCATGGGTCTAGAGCTTGCAAAAAAACTCCATAGTAATCCTAATATTTATATTATTGCGGGTGCTCGGTCTGGAATCTCTGCGGCACGGATCAAAGCGGTTACTGAAAATGACCGCCTAAGTGTACTGGCACTAGACTTAATGAGCCAAAGCTCTGTCCATAAATTTGCTCACGAAGTGCAAGGCATATTGGGTGAACATAAACTTGAAGGTATTGCACTTAATGCGGGTCTACAAATTTTAACACCGGCCGCTAAAACAGAAGATGGGGTAGATGAAACATTTGCGGCTAATCACTTTGGCCATTTTACCCTTGTGCATTTGTTGATGGAATCCCTTGCTAAGGGCGCGCGCATCATTTCCACTGCAAGTGGAACCCATGACCCAAATGATAAACTTGCTACCCGATTTGGCTTTCGTGGCGGCATTTTTAAAAATGCGGAGGCCGTGGCTTCGGGTGATCTAGGCTTGGACGGATCAGATGTTCAACAAGGTATGAACCGTTATGCCACCTCGAAGCTATGCAATATATTATTTACGCGCGAAATGGCAAGACGAACTAGAGAGCGAGAAAAGCACATAAACTTTATTGCCTTTGATCCCGGTTTAATGCCCGGAACCCATTTGGCTCGCGACCGTCCGGCGAAAGTCAAATTCATTTGGTACCATGTTTTACCAAAGCTACAGCCTTTTATGGCCGCCAGAGGCGTGGGCATTAGTCTGCCCCATAAATCGGCAGAAAGCCTACGAAAACTGTTAACCGGGGAATTTAGTGCTAAATCTGGCGATTATCTGGAATTCAGCATGAAACCTGCTCCGATAAGTACAGACGGGCAAAGTGCGGAATATGCCAAAGACCTCTACGACACGAGTGTAAAATTGGCAAGCATAGACCCGTTGTAGTGGCGGCTGAGAGACCCGAGTGAATATGTCCGACACCTCCATCAGCAGACTTGCTCTTCTACCCCTACTCAGGAAACATCGCTCCTAAGGATCTACGGTTTGCAGCTACGAGGCCGCGTTCTGTGATTAATTCGGTGATGTATTTTCACGGCGTCACATCAAAGGCGGTTAGAGTTTCCGCTCGGGTGCCTGTGTTGGCAATGACATATGCGTGTTTTCCTTCTTAGTGAGCCTAAGGAAAATAAAGCTGATTTTGTTGATTGTATTCTTTTCTCAATACATAGTGGGTATTGTGAACGTGAAACCAAAATGAATGTATGTGAAAATGGGAAATAATCAAACATCGACATTCCTCCGGTTCGGGGCTTATTCTTTTGATACGCATCGTTTGGAGTTGTGGAAAAAGACCGAGCGCATTCCCTTGAAAACCCAACCCGCGCGGTTGCTGCATTTATTATTGGAAAGTGCGCCTGAAACACTTTCGCGCCAAACCCTGCAAGAAGAAATCTGGAATAACGGGACGACGGTAGAATTTGATCATGGTCTGAATGCGTGTGTCAATCAGTTGCGGACGGCTCTGGGCGATTCTGCGAGCACACCACACTATATAGCTACTGTTCCCAAGAGGGGGTATCGATTGTTGCCCGAGGTTGAACGGGTGACGCATGTCCCGAAGTCGGTGGGTCGTAAATTTGCCGTGGGTGTGTTTGTGATGTTTGGTGTTGTTTGTTTGGGGGGCTGGTCATTTTTAAATGCAAACAAAAACCAAACGCACCTCTCAATTCAAGAAACAAGCCCTGCATATTTTGAGGCAATGGTCAAAGCGCGTCGCGCATTTCAGGAATCCGATCCGGACTCTCTGATTGTGAGTGTGGAGGCATATGATCAGGCGCTGTCAGTATTTCCGGGCTCGAACGAGGCGAAAGGCGGCAAGGCTTTGGCCATGGTCGTCCTTGCGGGTAATAAGGGGTTTCCGGTAGAGCAAACATATAAAAATGCGCTTATCCTTGCAGAGGAAATACGTCAAAGCGATGGGCCAACGACCCGCTCGGAACTGGTGCGCGGGTTTGTATTTCTCTATCATGATTGGGATGTACCTGCCGCGCGCAAAGCCTTTGATCTCGCGGTAGCCCTTGGCCCGGATGAAGCGATCACCCATGCGTGGCGGGCGGCGGTTTTGGCTGTGCAAGGCGAGAGACAGGCAGCCGCCAAGGAATCCGATATTGCCGTAAAACTGGACCCGCTCTCAATGGCAATTGCGGCAGATCGCTGTTGGTATCTGGGGGCGGCGGGGCGATATGAAGAAGCGGTTACGGCTTGCCAGTGGGCTTTGGATATCGAGCCAGATCATTCTTATACACTTATGGGTCTTGTGCCCTCTCTTGAAAAACTTGGCAGGGTTGAAGACGCGCGGAAGGTATTGTCACATATAGCGAGCGGGGTTGATAAAACAGCCAGCCAAGACACAGACGTATCAGGCCAGACGCTTTCCCAAAGTGAAAAATTGAGAGCAGAATATTGTAAAATTGCCGATCTTTTGACTCCGGGTGCCCAACAAGGGAAAGTTGCCTTGGTGCCTATGGCGGCTTTTGAAGCAGGGTGCCACAGGTATGAACGCGCTTTGGGCTTTCTAAAGCAGGCCAAATCTGGCGGCGAATCCGGGGCGCTTTTTTATATGATTGATCCCCGGTTTGATCAATTTAGAGCCAGTGATATAGGCAAACAACTCGATATGACGATTGCAAAACGTCACAGCTAAAATGTTTTTTTAGACTTTTTTAGAACGGTTGATTTGAATTAATGCGCGGTTAGCCCCCATTGTGTCCCCAGATTAAGACCCTCACAGGGTTTGTTTAGGAGATACATATAATGAAAACCACTTTACTTACAAAGCTACCGGCAAAACTACCGACAAAATCACTGGCAAAATTTTCTTTGGGAGTGGGCATTGCTTCTGCACTGTTGTTACAGGCGTGTACAAATACAAGTATGGCAGCTGCGGAAGAAATGCCGAAACAGGTCTATTCCTATGACGCGGAAGATAAGTGTTATTATACATCTGCATGCTATAGCGTAGTTGTGGGGTCGAGCGAGATTAATACGGCCCGTCTTAAACCGTATCACGCCATTTGGTCGCAAAGTAATCCTGATAAGGATGGCGCTTGGGTGAAATCGCCTGCTACGTTCGAAGAAATCCTGAAAATCGGTGCGGACGGCCAATGGATTCATGTCCAGAAATCCCATATGGGCGGTGGTATGGCTCAGGTGCAAACGCGTACTCTTGACAAGAAAACATGGCAGGTGCTTGATATGACAATCACGTATGAAAACGGGCCGTCAAATGCGCCGCAGAAAGTGTTCTATGATCTGACAGGGGATAATTTTACGGCCGATATCACTTTGTCAGATGGCAAGCACCAAACCGGGAAAGTTCGTAAAAAAGCTTTGGCAATGTTTGACGGACAAATTGGCGGGCTTACTCTGGCTGCCCTGCCGCTGTCTGAGAATTACACGGCAACATTGCCTATGATCATTCCTAATTTGGGAATTTACTGGATAGAAGCTACCGTGGTGGGCAGAAAAACAATACCGACAGCGGATGGCAGTTCACAAGATGTTTGGGAGGTCAATGCCAATTGGTTCAACCTTACAGACGGTGATATTTACGAACCGGGACGCGAGGGGGATGGCGGCGTATATTATATTGCCGTTAATCCCGGTGACGGTGTTCCGTCGGTGATTGAATATGCCAACAGCGGTGCTGTGATATCCTGGGATGGGGTGCGTCGGAAGTAGCAATGTGTCTCCCAGTTCGACATATGCGACCGATCGACCCACAAGCGTACAAGAAGCTACGTGCGGGCATGTCTGCGAGCTTTGTCAACTGGGAGGTTTATGTACGGGAGGGATATGATCACCCGAGAACAAACGCTTCGCGCTCGGATAAACCTTAGCGCGGTGATGGGATATGCTGGTGGGGTAACTGGGTATTTACCGGAAGAGAGAAGAGTATGGGGCGTGAAAGTGGAGCTTCACGCCCCATAAATTTAAAAAAGGAAAACTATGTCTAAATTTATCTCAACTCTTATGAGCTTGGCGTGCTGCGTGCTCATGGCAGAAGGTGCCGTCGCTGATGATGCCACCTCTTCCGGTAAAGCCGTCTCTGAATGGTTGTATGATCCAAGTCCGTTATACCCGTTCGGCAGAGCCAACCCTGCACAAACAGACCCGGAAGCCCGGATTTTTGATCGCTTCATTGGTAGTTATACATGCACACAAGAACGTAATGATAAGGCGAGTGGTAAAAGCACGAAATCTGACGGGAGATGGGTGTGGTATCATGATATGAACGGGTTTGGTATTCGGGATCATTACCGGTTCAATGTGGGTGCGCCCGCTAGCCAGCGCGTGTATGACCCTGCTAAAAAAGAGTGGCATGTCTGGTATTTTATAGGTCAAACTTTCTACTATGCAGGCGAATGGATAGGCGGGAAGGCCGGAGACCGGCTGGTCTTTGAGCACGAGGACGAGACACCGGAGGGGCGAAAAGTTCTCAGTCGGCTTCAGTTTTTTGATATCACCGATACCAGTTATGAGTGGACAAGTTCAAATATTGATAATGAAACGGGCGAGGTTTTTGTTGATTGGGCTATTCATTGTAAAAAGGCGACTTAAATGAAAAAAACATACACCTATCTTTTGCTATTTATTTGGATGTTTATTGGCATATCTATGCCCGCTCATGCCCAGACCGAGCTGCCTTATGAAATGGGCAATGGTGGTCATTACCTGATCGAACTCGAGGTCAACAATAAGCAAAGCTTTAAATTTATTGTAGATACGGCGGCACAACACACATCTATTTACTCCAAAGCTGTCAAAGCCCTTGGACTACGCCCCCTTAAAAAAGGGACGTATATTCGCGGGGCAAATGGCATCACAAAGGCCGAACTTTATTCTGTGAAATCAATTCGCGTTGGTGACCATCTCATGAAAAAATTTAATGCGGCTGTTCTGCCCGAGCTCGAAAAACCGGAAAATATTGGCGGCATTCTTGGCATTGATTTTYTGCAGGATTTTGCYGTGGARTTYGATCCGGTTCATAAACTGATAAARCTGCACAAGCAYGGGAAAAAACTTGAGAYTTTAAAGGCGACCGGARTAACRGTGCCYGTTCAGCGYRAATTTGGCGGGTTTYTATTTTACSAAATACAGTTGAATGATGTTTCCGTGACYGTGYTGCTGGATACGGGGGCGCGSCGAAATGTYATCAACTGGWCGGCTGCRAAATCTCTCGGTATTTCACGCGATGAYCCAAGGCTTATGMCGGAYGAACCKATTACCGGGGCGRCGGGCGAAACGTCAAAGCCTTTGCAAAAAATCCATATACCGATGATCACGCTTGGCAATCAAACCTGGACGACSCAAAYGGCCACTGTTTTTGATATAGATGTGTTTAATTTCATCGGACTGKGYAATAAACCGGCGGGTATCTTTGGCGCACAGCTTTTGAGAGAGAAGCGATATATAATTGATTTTAAAAATGAACAGCTTGTGTTTTTGCCCATGTAATTCGAGCATTCATTATATGCGGTGGGTGCCATTTTGTTGCCCTAATCGTTAAAATGCGATGTAGGTTCTAACCTTTTTCGGGAAACATCGCTCTTAAGGCTGCACGGTTTGCAGCTACGAGGCCGCGTTCTGTGATGAGGCCGGTAATGTATTTACGCGGTGTCACATCGAAGGCATCGTTTCTCGTTTTTTTAGGATCAGGCATGGTGGTGACGCTGTGGATATTGCCGTCTTTGTCGCGGCCTGTAATCCAGCCAACTTCTTGCTCGCCGTTGCGCATTTCGATGGGAATTTCCTTGAGGCCATCTTCCATGTCCCAATCGATAGAGGTGGAGGGGCAGGCGACATAAAACGGGACGTTGTTATCAAAGGCGGCGAGGGCCTTGAGATAGGTGCCGATTTTGTTGCAGACATCACCCGTCGCCGTGGTGCGGTCAGTGCCGACCAGGCAGATGTCGACAAGGCCGTGTTGCATGAGGTGGCCGCCACTATTGTCGGTGATAACTGTGTAGGGGACGCCGTGTTGTTCCAGCTCCCACGCGGTCAGGCGCGCGCCTTGGGAGCGGGGGCGGGTCTCGTCAACCCAGACATGGATGTCCATGCCGGCGTCGAAGGCTTTGTAGATCGGGGCGATGGCTGTGCCCCAGTCGACAGTGGCGATCCAGCCTGCATTACAATGGGTCAGCACGTTGACGGTCTCGCCGTTTTTGCGTTTGGAGATGTCGTCGAGCAGGGTTTTGCCGAAATCGCCAATGTTTGAACATATTGCGACGTCTTCATCACAAATTTCTGCGGCGCGGGTGAAAACGGCGCTGGCGCGTTTGTCCTCAGTCAGGCCGTCCAGTGTTGCCATGCACTGATCCAAGGCCCATTTTAGATTAACGGCTGTGGGGCGGGATGCGTTCAGGGTTTCATATGCATGAGCAATGTTGGCATCGCTGGCATCTGCGCGCACGGCAATTGCCATGCCGTAGGCGGCGGTGGCGCCGATACATGGTGCGCCGCGAACTTTCATATCCTTGATGGCGATCATGGCGTCTTCCATGGTATTGAGGGGAATGATGACCAGTTCGTGGGGCAGGAAGGTTTGATCAATGATGCTGACCGTATGATTGTCGTCTTCGACCCAGATCGAACGCATTGGTTTGCCATTTACTTTCATGTGTCGTCACCTTCTAAATTCTTATAACATTCGTGGGTCCAGCGCGGGGTGCAGATCGACTGAAATACCAGTTCTTCCGCGCCCATATTGATAACGCGCTGGCTTTGGCCGGGGTTGATTTTGATGTTGTCTCCGGCGCTCATTTCGATTTTGTGGCCATCGACTTCAACAATGCCCGTGCCGCTTTCCATGATATACCATTCGGATATGGTCAGGGCGTGGAGTTGGGTGGTTGAGCCTGCGGGCACGCGGAAACGGGCCAGAGAAATGTCCGGTTCTTCGGGGGCGTTCATGATCTCGCGGATATAAATGCGTTCATCGAGCCAGAACTCGTCTGGGTTGGGGGATTTGAATGGTTTGGGCGGTATCGTCATAAGCTGACAATTGCAATAAAATGCGCTCTATGGCAATTGGTTTAAAACGCGAATGCAAAATAAAGGAATATTATGGGGGATGATGTGAAGGATTTACTCGATTTGTCGGGGCATACAGTTCTTGTGACGGGTGCGTCTGGCGGGATCGGCGCTGCGATTGCGCAAAAACTTGCACAAGCTGGTGCACGCCTTGTTCTACACTATCAAACGCAAGCCGCCCCTGTGCAGGCTTTGGTGGCGGCGTTGGGCGGCAGTGTTGTTCAGGCGGATTTGGGAAGTGAAACGCAGGTCGAAAGGATGATGGCAGAATTGGCAGGGCGAGGGGATGTACCTGATTTACTGGTCAATAATGCGGGTATCTTTCAGTTTGGCCCTATTAGAGACGCCGGAGAAACGGTCTGGAAGGACACCAATGCGGTTAATTTGAACGGGGTTTATGCTCTCACCAAGCATTTTTCCAATGGGGTGATTATGCAGAGGAAGGGCGGAGCGATTGTCAATATTGCCTCTATTTCCGCACTGGATCCGGCGTATGGGTTGTCGCATTACGCCGCCAGTAAGGCTGCACTTCTCAGTTATACCTGTGCGAGCGCGACGGAATTGGGGGAACATAATATTCGGGTGAATGCGGTCTCGCCCGGTTTAATCGATCGGGACGGTTTGGCGGATGAATGGCCCGAGGGTGTCGAAAACTGGCAAAACAATGCGCCGTTAACGCGGTTGGGGCAGGGAGAAGATGTGGCCAATGCGGTGTTGTTTTTGCTCAGCCATGCGGCCAGTTGGATTAGCGGCAGCAATCTGGTGGTTGACGGGGGGATGAGCACCCAAAATAGATGGTAATTTTGACACAGAATAAATAAAAAAATACAGTTCTGTGAAACAAAATTGACAGGGTGGGGCGTTTTGAAGTACCCGAGCCACCATGAGCGTTCTTTGTGGACGTTCGTTAAAAATATCACATCACCCCCCACCATATATTCGAAGGGAATTCGATCAACATGTCAGAATTTAAACACACCGCAAAACGCGCGCTTCTTTTAGGCGCCAGCACACTTGCAGCCACGACAATGGCGATGAGCACGACGGCTTTTGCTCAAGTCGACGAAATCATTGTTACCGCCCAAAGACGTTCTGAAAACATTCAGGATGTGCCGATTTCAATTACTGCTATTCCAGCGGCCGAAGTAAACACTATTCTTCAAGGTGGTGGCGACATTCTTAGCCTCGCAAACCGCACCCCCGGTCTTTACGCAGAAAGCTCCAACGGACGCACAGCACCACGCTTTTATATCCGTGGCCTCGGCAACTCCGATTTCGCATTGCAAGCGACGCAGCCTGTTTCGGTTATCATGGACGACGTTGTGAAAGAAAACGTGCTTTTGAAAAGCTTCCCGTTGTTCGACATTCAGCAAGTTGAAGTTCTGCGTGGCCCACAAGGGACTTTGTTTGGTCGCAATACCCCTGCCGGTATCGTCAAAATTTCTACGATTAAGCCTTCGCACGAAACGGACCGGAGATTTTCCGGGTCTTACGGCACTTATGGCTCCATGAATACGCAAGCTGTTGTTGGTGGTTCTTTGGTAGAAGATAAATTGGCTGTACGCTTGTCCGGTGCCTATATTCGTCGCAACGATTATGTAGACAACACATTTACGGGTGAGGAAAACGCGCTCGGTGGATTTAAAGATGTTGCAGGTCGTTTGCAGTTCCTTTGGACACCAAATGAAAATTTTGATGCTTTGCTTGATTTGCATGCGCGCGACGAAACAGGGACAGCGACCCTTTTCCGTGCCAATATCCTGACAACAGGTAGCAATCAAATTAACAGCAATTTTGTAAAAGACGAAGTTGCCTATGATGGTGGTGCCGGTAATCCACAAGCGATCAATTCAAAAGGTATCACCTTGAACATGAATTATGATTTTGGGGCTGCAACCCTGACATCTATTACGGCCTATGACAAAGCGAATGGCTTGTCCCGTGGTGATATTGATGGCGGTAATCCTGCTGGCCCAGGTTTCATCCCATTCCCTTCCGATACAGGTAATGAGTATGATACAGACCAGTTCACACAAGAAATCCGTCTTGCCAGTAATGGCGAACAGGCGTTTTCATGGCAAGTTGGCGCGTTCTTCTTTGATTCATCATTGACGGCGCTTACCGATCCGGGTTTCGTAGCTGCGTCGACTTTGGTTGATGACAAAAAAGCGTGGGCATTGTTTGGACAAGGCTCTTATGCGTTTACGGATCAAACGACATTGACTGCGGGTCTGCGTTACACCGAAGACGAAGCTATTCTCAATGTTCTGAACAGCCCTGTTGGCCCTGTCGCTGAAGTGTCTGTTAAAGCAGACGAAGTGAGCTGGGATGTGAGCTTGAACCATGAGCTGACCGAAGCTGTAAATGTTTATGCGCGTGTTTCGCGTGGTTTTCGTGGGCCGTCTATTCAGGGCCGTGATGTAGCGTTCTTCGGGGCGATCACAACGGCTGAGCCAGAGACGATTAACTCATACGAGCTTGGATTTAAATCTATCCTGGCCGACAATCGTTTGCGTTTGAATGCAGCCGCATTCCACTACACAGTTCATGATCAGCAGTTTACGGCTGTTGGCGGTGGCGGTAATAGCGTTGCTGTTATCAATGCGGACAAGGGTGTTGGTTATGGTTTCGAGGTTGATGCACAATGGTCAATCACAGACAATCTAAACCTGAGCGCTGGTTTTGCTTATAACCATACAGAGATCAAAGACGACCAGTTGACGGTTTCCGTATGTGGTTCCGGCCAATGTTCACCAAACAATGTATTGGACGGCAATGGCAATGCGTTTGTGAACGGAAACCCGTTCCCGAATGCGCCTGAGTACACTGCAAATCTGATGTTGGATTACCGGACACCGATCAATGACAGTATGGATTTCATTGCGTCGACAGACTGGTCTGTTCAGGGTTTGACAAACTTGTTCTTGTACAATGCGACGGAATTCCGCACCAACGGTAATTTCGAAGGTGGCGCTAAAATTGGCGTGACGTTTGATGATAACAAATACGAAGTTGCTTTGTTCGCTCGTAACATTACCGATGAAGTTAACCTTTCCGGCGGTATCGACTTTAACAACAATACAGGGTTCGTGACCGAGCCACGTATTGTCGGTATTTCTTTCCGTGTGAATAACTAGGATTTACGTCCGCGTCTGAAATGACATTTATTTTGAAAGCCCCGTGCTGTGCGCGGGGCTTTTTCTTTGCTTTATGAGCAGAAGAGTGTTTACACTCACCCTATGTTAAGTGCCCAACAGATTAAAGATTACGCTCAAAATGGCTATCTGGTCTTGCCGGATTTTAAGGCACCTGCCGAGTTGGCGGCGATCAAGCAGAGGGCGGAAGAGATTGCCGCCCGGCATGATATCAACACCCATAAAACCATTTTTTCAACAGATCAGCAAAGACAGGACAATGTTGATCTCGAGCAGGATTATTTTCTTGGCTCTGCGAACCAAGTCCGGTGTTTTTTGGAAGAGAAAGCCTTTGATGCGCACGGGGAACTTTTGCATCCTCTGGCCCGATCCATCAATAAAATCGGTCATGCTTTGCACGATCTTGATCCGGTGTTTGAAGTATTTTCGCATGGAGAAAAACTGGCAGCTTTGGCGTCTGATTTAGGACTGAATGATCCGCAGATTTGGCAATCCATGTATATTTTCAAACAACCCTTTATTGGTGGCAAGGTGGATTGGCATCAGGACGGGAGTTTCTTTCAAACCGACCCTCTTACCGTGACGACATTCTGGTTTGCGGTCGATGATGCGACATTGGAAAACGGCTGTTTGTGGGTGCAAGAAGGTGGGCAGAATTCTCCCTTGCGGCAGGTCTTTACACGCGAGGGCAATCACACATCTCTTACCACAATAGACACAACTCCGTGGCCGGAAATGAGCGCCGCGAAGCCTGTAGAGGTCAAAGCTGGATCACTGGTCTGTTTTCATGGTAAATTGCCGCACTACAGCGCGGAAAATACATCGGATACGCCTCGCCATGCCTATACATTACATGTGACGGATGGGCGCTCGGACTACGCAGTTGAGAACTGGATACAACGGGGTCAGGATTTTCCTGTACGCGGCTTCATATAATCGTGTATAGATCAGGGCTGCATCTTATGCAGAGCGTAACTGTATAGGACGATAGGTGGCGAAACTTCCGATTATAATAGACTGCGACCCGGGGCAGGATGATGCGATCATGTTGATGATGGCTTTCTCCCAAAGGGACAAGCTTGATATTTTGGGGGTTGTCGCGGTGGGAGGCAATGTGCCTCTGGACAAAACCGGACGGAATGCACGCATTATATGCGAACTTACCGGACATACAGATATTCCCGTTTATGCAGGCTGTGTGCGGCCCTTGGCCCGTGATCTCCATACCGCAGTAGAGGTACACGGCGAGGAGGGCATGAGCGGGGTGGATGTGTATGAACCCGATATGCCTTTACAGAAAAAACACGGTGTTGATTTCATCATCGAGACCTTACGCGCGCATAAAGACGCGGAAGTGGTATTGGTGATCACCGGCCCGATGACCAATCTGGCCACAGCGTTTACGCAAGCACCTGATATCAAATCAAAGATCAAGGAAATCGTCTTGATGGGTGGAGGCCGGACGATTGTTGGCAATGTCACCCCGTCGGCAGAATATAATATCTATGCCGATCCGCATGCAGCGGACATTATTTATAAATCGGGTGTGAAAACCGTCACCATCGGATTGGACGTGACCCATCGGGTCTTGGCCTCGAAAGCCCGTGTCCAGCGGATGAAATCTATTGGCAACAAGGTGGCAGTGACTGCGTGTAATATTCTGGGGCCGTACAGTTTTTATGACAGTGACAAATACGGAACGGACGGCGGCCCTTTGCATGATCCGTGTACGATTGCCTATGTGCTTGATCCGGGCCTGTTTACCACCAAATTTTGTAATCTTGAGGTGGAAACAGGTTCAGAGCTGACGCTCGGGCATACCTCTGTTGATTTCTGGCATGGTATGCCGGAATCCGAGCGTCCAAAAAATACGCATTGGGCCTATGAGGTTGATGATGACGGGGTGTATGATTTGCTGTATAGATGTCTGGAGACATTTTCTTAGGGGGTGACATGTTGATCGTGAGAATTATTTCATTTTTGATCGTATTCACCGCTTTAGGGATGGGCATATCATATTTTTGGGCCGGAGATGCTTTTCGGTCTTTGGATGATGAGGAGCGTAGCAAATTGCAAGCTGAAGGGCTTGCTTATGAGTTTGCCGAATTATCGGAAGGCATTGTTCATTATCGATTAGAGGGGCCACAAGATGGGCAGCTTGTCGTTCTTGTGCATGGATTTTCTGCACCATCCTTCGTTTGGGCTGACCATATTGCGCCCCTGAGCGCATCTGGATATCGTGTTTTGGTTTTTGATAATTATGGACGGGGTTTTTCCGATCATCCGAAAGGCCCGTATAATGTTGAGCGGACGGACACATTATTGGTCGAGCTATTACAAGAATTGGGTATTGATGAAGCCGTGCATATGGCTGGCTATTCTATGGGGGGCGCGATCACGGCAGAATTTGCCAGCCGTCATCCGGAAAAGCTGCGTTCGGTACTATTGATTGCGCCCGCAGCAACTGCGCCAAGCCCTGATCTTAAGAAAATAAAACGGATTACGACCCCTGTCTTAGGGGATTGGATTATACGTGTGCTGGGCGATAAGCTGTTTTTTAATGAAGCCTTTGCTTCGTTCGAAGAAACGCCAAGTGCGCGACAACATTTGTCTGCTTATAAATATCAACTCGGCTATCTCGGCTATCGCCGTTCTTTACTTTCTACTCTTCGTTATTATCCTCTGCTTGAGGGGGTCGCTGGCTCTTACGCAAAAATTAGCACATTGGACATACCGGTTACGTCGATATGGGGAGAAAAGGACACAACTGTTCCCTTTGATCAGGCCAAAACCCTTCAACGCCTGATCCCTCAAGGCCGCATTGTATCATTCCCTGATTACGAACATAGTTTAACCTATGCATATCCAGAGGATGTGAACGCCGCAATGTTGGAGCATTTACAATCGATTCCTGTGCCGTAAAACGCGCGTATTTTGACTACATTAACCCAATTTCCCGCAAGCGGGTTTCGAGGGATTCGTTCGCTGTGATTGGTTTGACATCTTGCGGGTTGTCACAAAAATGCTCAAGCGGACGCAAGATGGATTCAGGCCGTGGGTGCATGAAGAACGGGATGGAATAGCGGCTTTTTGTCAGATCGCCAGCATTGATGACGCGGTGGGTGGTGGCCGGAATTTTCTGGCCGGTGATATGGGCGAGCATATCCCCCGCGTCGACAATGATATTGCTGGGGTCTGTATCCACTTCCAGCCATTCGTTTTCACGGGTMARSAGYTGYAARCCCTTRCCATTTGCCGCCACAAGCARGGTGATMAGGTTGATRTCTTCGTGTTCGGCGGCGCGCACGGCKTYWGGYGTGACGTCTTTGCCAATGGGYGGRTAATGCAGGAGGCGCAGGACGGAATTWCCTTGGCGTGCCATGTCTGGCAGATAGCTCTGRCCGGGGTCKATYTGGCTYGATARSGCTTCRAGCATGATYAGGCCCATGMTTTCAAGRCCTTGATACAGGGTTGTAAATGTATCCTTGAAGCCGGGGAAATCSGGCCAGATATTGTCTTGGTAATATTTKCTTTCSTYTCCTGAAGGCATATCTATCTGGCTGACATGCCAGAACTCTTTYAAATCTGCGACCGYATTRCCTTTGGCGTTTTCCGTACCAAAGGGYGTATAGCCGCGTTGGCCCTYACCAATGTATTTGCRTTTTTCCTCGACGGGYTGGGCGTAAAACCCTTCCATAACGGYRTAGGCATCGGACAGGGTTTTCGGGCTGATCATGTYYTGATCTTTGATRATGACAAAKCCGAAYTCGATCAGGCTGKCTTTGAGYGCACGGGCGAACGCGGTTTTTTGGYCRRGATCGCCATTGGTATATGAGGRSAGGCTAAGCTCGGGCAATTTYTTTGATGATATGGCCATGACACATTYYCCCTATAGATGCGCATTATGTAGAACATTGATCTGTAAATCAAAAGCAAAATATAGCCTTTGAGGTTTGTCAAAGAGAGGGAAGCGTTTATACATAAGGATGATCTGAAAGAGAGAGAATGCAAACACCTACCAAAGAAAAGTTCAATCATAATTCCGGGCCGAGCGTTGTCGTCGTGGGTAGTATCAATTGCGATATCGTTTCGTATCTTGAACATTTTCCCAAAGCCAATGAAACGGTGTTTGCGCATGGCTATGAGATTGCCATCGGAGGCAAGGGGCTAAATCAGGCGGTGGCGGCAGCACGTATCGGGGCGCAGGTCAGTATGATAGGCTGTGTTGGTGATGATGATTTCGGGCGTCAAGCCATCGCGCATTTAAGCCGCGCAGGGGTGGATTGCAGCCATATTATGATCGCGCCCGATGCCCCCACCGGTGTGGCGGCGATTGCGGTGAATGACGCAGGGGATAATATGATCAGTGTGGCTAGCGGGGCTAATYTGGCGCTGAGYGCGGAACATGTGAAGTCTTGTCGGGCGGTGATYGAAMRTGCGGATGTTTTAATTACACAGGCCGAAATTAGCGCTCCGGTCATGAGGGCGGCTCTGGAAATYGCSAACGGGGCWGRTGTRGTTTCGGTTTTAAATCCGGCTCCGGCSRAGAAATCGGTTCTGCCTTTGTTGAAATATTGCAGCTTTATTACGCCAAACGAATCYGAGACCGAAAGYTTRAGCGGGTACTATCCTGAAGGGGAMRRTAATATTGCGAATGCCATGCGMGTGCTTAAAGAYCATGGTGCACGYCATATTGTTATTACKTGTGGCCGTCGRGGTTCGGTRATCAGTGGAGAAARYGGGCCTRTTSATATYGCTCCGTTTGAAGTKGTSTCWGTTGATTCYACMGGTGCRGGCGATGTGTTTAATGGTGTTTTYRCGGTCGGTATYGCGAGCGGGCTCAGTRCWGAGGCGGCCGCAAGACGGGCRTCTGCGGCGGCTGCGATTTCTGTAACTCGTAAGACGGCGAATTCTGCGCCGACACATGATGAAGTAGAGGTGTTTTTACAAGCTAATGGTTGATCTTTTAAATGAAAAACGTGAAGCGGTGTTTTCACCGTGTCGTGAATATCGCTATCGTCTGTCCCAAATTTGGGACGAGGGGACGCCGCCGCTGACATGGTTGATGCTGAACCCGAGCACGGCGGACGAGCTTAAAAACGACCCGACGGTCGAGAGGTGCGAGCGGCGGGCGCGGATGTGGGGGTATGGAGGTTCTGTCGTGTTCAACATTTTTGCTTACCGTGCGACAGACCCGAAAGATATGCGCGCGCAGGCCGACCCTGTTGGCCCTGACAATGATGCGTGGATTCGTAAAATTGCCAAGGCAAGCCATGAGTTTGATGTGGTTGGGGGTTGGGGCGAGCACGGGGCGCATTTGGATCGGGGACAAGCTGTCCTAGATATTTTCAGGCAGGAGAAAGGGAAGATTTCTGCCCTGAAAGTCAATGCCTCTGGGCATCCCGCCCATCCGCTTTATATTGCATATAGCGCAACTCCATTTCCTCTTGTTTAACGTCCATACTCATTAAATTATAGAATTATATAAATAAAAATGGGTAATATATCCAAATATTTATATATTTAAGCATAAAATAGAAATTCATACGATCGGCGTTTTGATACTCATAGTTTGAGTAGAGAGGCGTTTATGTTTGTAGATCACCTACGCACTAAGATTGTTGGACAGGACGTGGTTCTTCGGGGGCCATTTGGTCTCAGGCGCATACTATATGCAGACTATGTTGCCAGTGGCCGTGCCTATGCCCCGATTGAAGATACTATAAGGCGGTTTGTCTTACCCCTCTACGCCAACACCCATACGGAGGCCTCTGCTACAGGCCGCCAAACGACGGCGTTTCGCGAGCAAGCCCGTACAATAATCGCGAACGCGATCGGGGCCAATGATGAAGATGCGGTTCTGTTTTGCGGGACGGGGTGCACAGGGGCCATCGACAAGCTCATCAATATTTTATGCTTGAAATTGCCTGAAGGGATTTCACGCTACGGGATCGACACCCATATAGAGTCTCAGGATAGACCGGTGGTGTTTATCGGGCCGTTCGAACATCATTCCAATGATGTGCAGTGGCGCGAAACGATTGCAGATGTGGTGACGATTAAGGAGGCGAGCGATGGTCGGGTTGATCTGGATGATCTTGAAACCCAGTTGGCTCGCCATGCAGATAGACCCTTAAAAATCGGGAGTTTTTCAGCGGCGAGTAATGTGACGGGCATCGTTTGTGATCCGGCTCCGATTGCCAAAATCTTGCATAAATATGGAGCGTTGGCCGCCTTTGATTTCGCCGGAGCGGCCCCCTATATGCGGATCAATATGAACGAGGGTGAGGGCGCGTATCTGGACGCGGTTTTCATCTCTACACACAAATTCTTGGGCGGCCCGGGGACACCGGGTATTTTGGCGATGAAACGCAAATGGGCGACAAACAAGACGCCGGTTATTCCGGGCGGCGGCACCGTGTCCTATGTGAGCCCGTGTGCCCAATCCTATCTTGATTGCATAGAACACCGCGAAGAAGGCGGTACGCCTGATATTGTCGGGGCTATTCGGGCCGGATTGTGTTTTAAACTGCAAGCGGACGCGGGCGTGGACGTTATCGAAGCCAAAGAAATAGAGTTCGCACAGCAAGCATTAGAGCGATGGGGTCTGCATAAGAATATCAAAATTCTTGGGTCGGATCGTGTGAAGCGACTTCCGATTTTCTCGTTTCTCATCCGTCACTTGGATAAGTATTTGCACTATAATTTTGTCGTGGCGTTGTTGAATGATCTGTTCGGTATTCAGGCCCGTGGCGGCTGTTCATGTGCGGGGCCATATGGGCATAGATTGCTGGATATTGATCTGGAAGTTTCGCGTGAATATGAAGACATTATCGCCTCCGGTGTGGAAATCCTGAAGCCGGGTTGGGTACGGGTCGGGTTTAATTATTTTTATAACGCGCAGGATTGTGAGCTTCTGTTACGGGCCGTTGAATGGATTGCCGATCATGGTGCCAAACTGTTGCCGCTCTATACATATACGAGTGCTACAGGGCGGTGGGATCACAAGGATGGGCTTGGGCATAAGGTGCTGGATTTGGCAAACCTATCTGGGGCCGAGCCAGAGACGGGCACACCGCCTCAATCCATTGAGGCACTTTTTGTGCTCGCAGATAGTTATGTTCATGAGGCTACTGACATGCCGCCCCGACATATGTGTGCGCAATTGAAAGCAACGTCCGAGCATTTACACTGGTTTGCTGTTTAGTCCGTAGTTTAATCGAGAGTGTTAAATTGCAATTCGGCCAAGCGGGCATAGAGACCGCCGCGTTTGACAAGTTGCCTATGGGTGCCTTGGTCAATGATTTTGCCGTCTTCCAGAACAAAAATACGGTCAGTTTTTTTCACCGTGGCGAGCCTGTGGGCGATTACCAGTGTTGTGCGGCCTTTGGCCATGTTGGTAAAGGCTTGTTGCACGGCCAGTTCGCTTTCTGCGTCCAGGGCAGAGGTGGCTTCGTCGAGCAAGAGAATAGGGGCGTCGCGTAAGATAGCGCGAGCAATGGCGATGCGCTGTTGTTGCCCACCGGACAGGGTCGTCGCGCGTTCACCAAGATCGGTTTGATAGGCTTGTGGCAGTTTTTTGATGAAATCATGGGCATTGGCGGCTTTGGCCGCAGCGATAACATCTGCGTCACTGGCCCCGAGACGACCATAGCGGATATTGTCCATGGCCGTGCCTGAAAACAGAGGTGTGGCCTGTTGTACAATCGCGAATTGGTGGCGTAAATTGGCGGGATCCAGATCTTTTACGGCTGTGCCGTCAATGGAAATATGCCCGGATTTTGGGTCGTAGAAGCGCAAGAGAAGTTGAAAAATAGTGGTTTTACCTGCACCGGAAGGGCCGACCAAAGCAATGGTTTCTCCGGGTTTAATATCGAAAGAGACATTGGAAAGTGCCGTTTCGTCCAAGCGGGTCGGGTAGGAAAACGTAACATCATTAAACGAAATTTGTCCTTGGGCCCGTTCTATGTCTTTTGCAGACGCGGGGGCCGTAATCTCCGGGTTTTCTTGTAATATTTCGCTTAGGCGCTCGGAGGCACCGGCGGCGCGGAGCAAGTTTGTCCATGTCTCGGTGAGCATGCTGGTCGAACTTATAACCAGAAAAGACAGGAATGCGAACTGGAGTACGGCTCCGCCGTCCATGTTTCCGGAGCTGACACTGTTCATTCCGTATGAAACAATACTGACGATGGAAATCATGGCGGCCGCCATGATGAAGCTCATTAAAAATGCACGGATCATCAGGCGTTTTTGGTTTTTACTATAGGTGTTTTCCACATCAAGGCGAAAATTCTCAGACTCGAATGTTTCGCGTGTAAAGGCTTGCACCGTTTGAATGTTGGACAGGCTTTCCCCTGCGCGCGCCGAGGCATCGGCTAATTTATCTTGGCCGTCGCGGGAGAGACGTCGGATTTTGCGGCCCGCACCCAAAGTCGGCAGTAAAACCAATGGCCCGACGATAAACAGCATGAGGGTAAGTTTCCAACTGATGAAAAACATTACAATCAGAGCCCCGACTGTTGTGGCGACCGAGCGAATAGCAAACGAGATTGAACCCGTGACGACAGTTTCAACGAGGGTTGTATCTGTGGTGAGCCGCGAAAGAACCTCGCCTGTGCGTACCCGTTCGTAATAGGAGGGGCTGAGTCGGAGTAAATTGTTGTAAACGGCAATGCGAATATCGGCCACAACCCGCTGGCCCAATGTGTTGATTAAATACGCCCGTGCGCTGGAGATTAATGAAAAGGCAGAGGCAAATAAGATGGCGGCTAGCATAAATCCGTTCAGGGTACCGGCCTTGAGAGCGGTTATAGAGGCACAATATTCGGGGCCATCTATTTTACCGTCAAACCCGCATTCGGCTACGGCCCGCATGGCAAAGCTTAGACCCAAAGTCATCATGGTGGATAACACCAGAAAAATCATAAATGCGGTCAGTCTGCCCGGGTATTTGGCTACGAATGGCCATAAATATAGCAAAGGCCTAAAGGTTTTTGCTTTGCTTCTATGGGATTTGTCACGCTCGACTTGGGATGCGTAAGCCGCGCCAGAACTACGTGAGGGGTCAATATTTTGTACAGGTACATTCATGAGGTTCTCTTATGGCGGTTTTTGAGCTTTGGGAAGCAAAAAGACGGGTATGGAACCTATTCAGTCGTGGGGACAGATGTGGGGCGTTTTTTCATCATGGCGGCGCGTTTGGTCATGGCGACCAAGACGTCGTCTTGGTTAAATGCGCGGTGGATGAAATTGACAATGCCCTGCGTGGGGCGGGACTTGCTTTCGCGCTTGCTCTCGACTTCGGTGGTGACATGAATGGTGTCGCCGTGGAAAACCGGATGGGGAAACCGGGTTTCGCTCATGCCGAGATTGCCGATGGTTGTGCCGAGCGTCGTGTCGGACACAGATATGCCGATCATCAACCCCAAGGTAAAAATCGAGTTGACCAGTGGTTTGCCAAATTCTGTTTTGGAGGCAAAGTCGAAATCAATATGCAAGGGTTGCGGGTTTAATGTCATGTTTGAAAACAGCATATTGTCAGATTCTGTGATACTGCGGCGTAATTCGTGCTCGAATATGTGCCCGACTTCAAATTGCTCAAAATATAATCCGGCCATAATGCTCTCTAATTCGGTTCGTGCCCAATTCCGGGCCATGGGGTGAGATGTTTCGAAACATCAATATCAAATCCGTCCAGTACTTTGGCAATGGTCTGGTCGACCATGTCCTCAATAGAGGCGGGTTTGGCGTAAAAGGAGGGGAGGGGCGGATAAATAATGCCGCCCATTTCGGTCAGCGCGGCCATATTGCGGATATGACCAAGGTGGAGCGGGGTTTCTCGCACCATAAGGACAAGCCGTCGACGTTCTTTCAAACACACATCTGCGGCCCGGCTTAAAAGATTGTCGCAAAACCCGTTGGCAATCGCGGCCAGAGTTTTGACCGAGCACGGGGCGATGACCATGCCGCAGGTTTTAAACGAGCCGCTGGCAATATTGGCCCCGATTTGTAAATGGGTATGGGTTTCGTCGGCGAGGGCGCAGACAGATTTTTTGTCCATATCCAGCTCGTGCTGGATATTCATCAGGCCCGCAGGGGATATGACAAGGTGGGTTTCCACGTCTTTTATCGGAGCCAGCATGCGTAACATACGCACCCCGTATATGGCACCTGTTGCGCCGCTTATGCCGATAATTATCCGTTTCATCCACGCATTATGGAGCCAGTTGATCCAATTGGCTAGACCATATTATGCCTGTTCGTCAGAGCCGCAGTTCGGGGCTGTGGGGAGCGAATGTGTGGAAGGATTTGCGTTGGTTTTAACTTGAAATTCGGGGTGCAGGGCTGGATCATAGCTAATCTCGACGCTGATGGCTTGGCTGATGATTGGGCCTGTGTTTTCGGCGGTTTTGCGCTCAGAACGGTAAATAATACTGGGTTGGACCGAGTTTGAATGGGCGCATAAATCATTGGGCCCAAGGTTTTGGGCCGAGGCACCAAAGGCCGTGCCGTTGACTTTGCCATTGATTTTTCCTGTGATTTCAATGTGTGTACGGAATTTGGTTGCAGCCCCTTTGGCAATGATCACGAACGGGCCGTCTGCGGCGACCAGCATAAGGGTATGACCGGCAGGGGCAGGCACATCAACGAAAACCGCGCGTGTTATAGGGCCTGGGGATGTTTGGGCTATTTTAGCCATTGTTGGAATGGCAAAGGGCAGGGCGGCTAGCTCCAATAATAGCCATCCCAGTAAAATTTTCTTTTTCATCCCTATTTTCTCTGTTGGTTTCATCCATGCTTCCTCGTTGTTCGATTCTCGTGATCGGACAGATGGGATATGTTGTTCAAGTTTGATGCCAAATGGCTAGGCAGGAGCAAAAAGAGCAGATATAGAGCGGGCATGAACCATTCTGATAAAGCTTTGATCCTGTTTTCTGGCGGGCAAGACTCGGCCACGTGCCTCGCATGGGCGCTGGAGCGGTTTGCACATGTGGAAACTGTCGGGTTTGAGTATGGACAACGCCATTCTGTCGAAATGCAGTGTCGTCGCAATGTACTGGATCAGGTGCGGACGCAATTTCCCCGCTGGAGTGCGCGTTTGGGCGAGGATCATGTGCTTGATCTGTCCGTGCTAGGCGAGATTAGCGAGACTTCGCTGACCCGCGATATGGATATAGAAATGGACACGCAAGGTCTGCCAAATACGTTCGTACCGGGGCGCAACCTGATCTTTCTTAATTTTGCCGCCGCCCTCGGATATCGGCGCGGGATACAGACTTTAATTGCCGGCATGTGCGAGGCGGATTTTTCGGGCTATCCCGATTGCCGTAAAGAGACACTTGACGCAACCCTTAAGGCCATATCTTTGGGCATGGACAGGGTGTTTACCCTGAAAACCCCGCTTATGTTCCTTAGTAAAGCCGGCGCATGGACATTGGCCGAGCAGCTTGGTGGTGCGCAATTGGTGGATTTGATCGTCGAGCACTCCCATAGTTGCTACCTTGGGGAGCGGGGCGAGTTATATGATTGGGGCTATGGCTGTGTAGCGTGTCCGGCGTGTGAATTGCGCGCAAATGGCTGGGCTGAATATGTGCAGAACCGCTCATGAGTATTTATTCCGTCAAAGAAATTTTTATGTCTGTGCAAGGCGAAGGCGCGCAGACGGGACGCCCCAGTGTGTTTGTGCGCTTTGCGGGCTGTAATTTATGGAATGGTCGCGAGCAAGACCGGATCGCGGCCGTGTGCACGTTCTGCGATACGGATTTTATTGGCTATGACGGCGAGGGTGGTGGACAGTTTAAAACTCCGCAAGCACTGGCTGAAGAGGCGTTCGGATACTGGCCCAAAGGCGAGCATATCGGACAACCATGGGTGATTTGTACGGGCGGGGAGCCGCTTTTGCAGCTTGATCCTGCCCTTATTGCTGCGTTTCACAAAATCGGGTTTAAAATTGCGGTGGAAACCAATGGCACACTTGTCGCACCTGCGGATATTGACTGGTTATGTGTCAGTCCGAAGGCGGGGGCTGCGTTAAAGCAAACCTCCGGTGACGAGTTGAAACTGGTTTTTCCGCAGCTTGAAAATACACCGGAAGATTTTGCACATCTGGACTTTAAGTCGTTTTCCTTACAGCCTCTGGATAACCGCATGACCGACCCACAAAAAAACGGCACCTCTGAAAGCGCCGCTTTTGAATATTGTATGCGCCATCCACAATGGCGTCTCAGTTTGCAAACCCATAAATGGCTGGGCGTACGGTAGAAATTATTTTACTGATTTGGCCACTTTGCGGGCGAACCGATCAATGGCACGGTTGGCATCACTCCATGTCGAGCCATATTGTGCGTCCGTAATATCGGTTTCATACCATCCATAGGATACCATGCCCTGATCTTGACCATCTTGAGTGAGGGTGCCTTCAAATTTTGCACCACCAATGGCAAAGCTTCGCATAGACAAATTGGCTTGAGACATTTGTTTGAATGTTGGGCGATTTGGACGCGCGTCAACGAGCACCAAGCTTAGTGTGTTTGTCGCCTCTTCGCTGACAGTAAATCCTTGTTTTGTCAGCTGGATTTCCATTCTGCGCTTCAAACGCTCGGTTAATCTGTCCAGATCTTTCTGGCCATAATTACCTGCGCCTGTCCAACCATCATTTGCGCTATGCAGTCCGCTGGAACGGTCACGCAAGTTTTTAGAGAGGTGATCGGCGCGGTAAACCATGTCTTCGCTCAGGGTGACATTTACCTTGATAGGCGCGCTGATTGTGGTGAATGTGGATGTAAATTTGTTGCTACTTACGGCTCCTGCTGTCGTAGAAAACGTCAGTGCTGTTGCGCTAAGCGTCAGGGCTAGTAGCGTTGAAATGCCAAGTTTTTTCATCTTTGTCTCCGATTTATAACTCTCTCTGACGACAATGGTAACACAAGAGGCACATTCAAGCAATTGCATGAGACAGCCGTTTGTTTGACAATCTTGTGATGTTAGCGGTCTCTAGAGTGTTTTGTCGGGTTAGAATCTTTTGGCAACGTCGACTAATATGCCCAAAACGTTGGTCGCGCCTTTGGCTTGGGCAATATATCCATCGACTTCGCTACGCTGCATTGTGCGGCTTATATTGGCAACTTTTCCTGACAAATCGACGACTTTGGTTGTCACTGTGAGAAATTGGATGCTTGTGTTCAAAGCGGAATTGGTAATTTTAACTGGGACTTTAACGGTGTTGTAAACGCCTCTACCGGTGTAATAGACGCCTTTTCCCGTAATTCTTCCAGTGTTGTAAACGGCTGAACCTGCGCCTCTGCCCGTATAATATATACCTTTTCCGGCCAATTCTCCGGTTTTGTAAACGGCTTGAACCGGAAACGTGGCCACATCTCCGATCGTTGAACATGCACTTACGCACGTAAGGGCGGCGCAAAGAGTTATAAATTGAATACGCGTGTGCATGTTATTCCCCGGAACTGGTCAAAACGACCGATTGGCACATGGTTTACGCGAAGATGGCTTATAAACATTTAACCTTCAAACATTTTGTTTGGCGAGCATAACACTACACGAGAATAACACTACAAATGTGTAATTGGTTATTTTCCCTCCATGCGCCACGCGCCAAGCATAGCCATAAGGATGAACAGAAAATACAGCCATGTGGGGCCGACCGGGGTGCGGCGCGAGGCGGTGACAGTGTAGCGCGCGTTTGAAACAAGCCCTGCAAAACTGTCACCGGCAGTTTTTGCACCGGGTTTTACTTTACGAAAAGCCGGCAGGGCCGTGTTGTCACCAAGCCAAAATGTCTGGCCTCCACTGGCGGTGACGAGGGGGGCGAGCCTGTCGGGTGTCGGGATAATATGTTTGAACTCTTGCGGGTTCAGGGCGCCTGCAGCCGTGATTGCTGTTAAATCGTCACTGCTAATACGGTAAGCGCCTTCGATATTGGCCTCGGTTGTCGCGCGGTAATGCCCGGGGCCTACGCGTTGCAATGACAATGTCCGGGTTGTGCCGTCAGGGGCCAGTATTTCTGCCGTTCTGTCTCCGTCATTTAAGGCAAACTGTTCTATAGTCAGAGTGTTGCCATCAATGCGCGCCGTTAACCGGTCCGCTTCAAGATCGGGTTCGCCCATCAACCAATGGGCAAGTCTGCGAAACATTTCGTTGTAAGGTCCGCCTCCATCATGCCCTTTCGCCCAGAGCCATGCCTGATCGGAAAGTAGCAAGGCGATGCGGCCTTTGCGCACCTTGTCAACAATGAGTAGAGGTTTATCATTGTCGTTGACCATCAAAACATCACCACTAATAACCTCCGCATTTATTGCACGGTACCAACGTCCCCAGCGCGCAGAAATGTCGCCTTGAAACGTAGACGTGATTGGGTGACGTTTACCGTTTTCGTTTAAGTTGGGGCGAAATGCGCCCAAATCCATTTCTCCGGTGGGGCGTGCCGGGAGGACAGCGATTAAAGGCGAACGGGCTAGGCTTTCTTCGCTGGCAAATGCAGATCCTGTGGCAACAAGTAAAGCGCCGCCGTTTTCGACATACTCCGCAACGTTGGCAATATAATAGGGGCTGAGCATTGGGCGTATGCGTCCGTCTGCATTGGATGTGCGGCGTCGGAACTGGTCGAAAATAATCAAATCAAACTCATTTAGTTTCTCCTCAAAAAGCTCTTCAACAGGAAACTGTATCAAGGATAATTCCTTAGGGAGGGCGGCCGTATTTTTCTTGCCGGGATTGGTCAAAATTGTGAATTGTACCAAATCAACCGATGGGTCGGATTTTAAAAGATTTCGCCATGCCCGTCCGCCCATATGTGGCTCGCCGGTTACCAGCAAAACGCGGAGCCTGTCGCGTACACCCGATATTTCAATGACGACAAAATTGTTGAGCGGGGTCAACTCGTCCGGTGCGGTTGCGATGCGAATTTCGACCGTATTGATCCCGCGTTTTTCAATCCTGAGGGGGATGGAAATTGTATTGCCAATCACAGCCGGGAACCGGACTTGAACTTCGCCGTTCAAGCGGATTTCCAATTCGGCCCGCTCACCTTCGTGGCCGGGGTCTTCGATGCGGACTTCGAAAATAGCCTGTTCGCCTACGAGGCTGTATTTTGGGGTGAGCAGAGGCTCCAGGCGTCTGTCACGGGCGTCGGGGTCTCCGACGATCAGGGTGTGAAAAGGGATACCGTTTGGGAGCAGGTTTTCAGGGGCGGGGGGCAGGTCGTGAACTTGCCCGTCCGTGATGGCAATGACGCCGGCAATCCTGTCCGCAGGCAGTTGCCCCAACCCGTCGATAAGGGTTTGGGTCAGGCGTGTGCCGTCTTGAGAAGGCTCTACGTATAAGCTCACGATTTCCAGATTGTCCAGCGCGCCCAATTTTTCTGTCAATGCGGCTTCGGCTTTACGGGTTATGTCCTGCCGATCTGCGATTTGCATCGAGGCGCTTTTATCGGTGATGACAAGGGCGATATCGGGCAAAGCCGTGCGGTCTTCCAGAAGTTTTTGCGGATTCAGCAAAGCGCCACATAAAATAAAGGCGGCAATGGTGCGTAGGGTGAAACTTTTCAGGCCACGCCATTCCCCCGCCATCGAAGCCAGCAAGATGAGGGCTGTCAGGGTGATGACCAGCCAGATCGGGAGAAGGGGATCAAAAACGAGGGACGCGTTCATTCTGGCGGCTCCCGTTCTATTGAGTCGAGCAGCTCCTGGACGCTGCCAATGCCAAGGCGCTTGACGAGGGTGGCCGCGTGGACCTGATCGGCTTTGTAATTTCCCGAGAGTGCGTACATGGCTAAATTTACGCCGAACCGGTAGGCAAATTCGCGCTGGCGGGGCATATCATCCTCGATGACGGCGAGAGTTCGGCCCCGTTCATCTTTTGCCCACGCGGCCGCCCAGTCGTTCGAGCCGACAATGACGCTACTGACGCCGTCGCGCGCCGATCCGCGCTGATCGGCTTCAACCCATATTTTTCCGTCGGCCCAACGGCCCGGATAGGTTTGTATCAGATAGAAGGATTTCGTGATGACATGGTCATTTGGTGGGGGCGCCAAGCGCGGAATATCCAAAGATTTGGAGATGGTTTCCAGACCCGGATGGGTTTGGTTGCCAAGCAATTTCCGTCTGTCCTGATCTTGCGTATCAAATACCAGTGTCCCGCCCGCAGCCATATAGGCGTTCAGCTTTTGACTGGCTTTGTCGCTCAGCGGTTTGGCGTCGCGTTGGACGGGCCAGTACAGAAATGGGTAGAAATCAACAGAGTCTGTTTCAATGTTGATGGCGCGTACGCCGGCGGGTTCAATGGTGGTGCGGCGGTTAAGCTCGAATGTCAGGCCCTCAAGGCCGGCCCTGCTCATACTATCAATGGCGCTGTCACCCGTCACGACATAGGCGAGGTGTAAACCGAGAGCATCGTTAAGCGTGTTGTCATTACCCGTGCTGTTTTTGGCATATGTATCGCCAGAAGGAATCGCTGCGAGCACCATAATCAGGGCCAGAACAGCTGTGCCCTGACGCATTTTCTGGCGTATTGGCAGGGAGAGCCGCCCAGACGCTAGCAAAGACAGGGCGACATCGAGGCTTAGTAAAATACAGGCCAGTCCTAGCAAAATGCCGCTTAAGGATTTCGGTTTGCGCCCACTATACGCGGCATGTGTAAAGCCGGATGGATTCAAAGCTGTATAGTTGTCCGGGTCTTGAATGGTGTTGAGGGCTTGTCGGCGCAGGCCTTGGCGGTACAGGCCGGGGGGGTGGAAAATACCCGATTTTGTTCCTGAAAATGCATCATTTGCAATTGTGCGGGCGTGAGCGGGCGGGGTGCCAAGCTGACCATAGCCGTTGAGGGTGCGTGCGGCTGTCCAGTCTCCGCTTCCCGTTTGCGGGTTGCTCGTGGTTGCACGGGCGAGGGGCAGTATGCGTTTGAGCATTTGCACATAGAGGCCGCTGAGAGGCAATCCAGACCAGTCAGGCCCGGCGGTGACGTGGAAAAGCACGATCCGGCCAAGCCCGCGCGGGGCCGAGGTCACGATTGGGGATCCGTCTTGTAAACGTGCCCATGTATGGGTGTCGGTTTCGACGCCCGGCTTGGCCATGATTTGTTTTTTGACGCGGACATCTTCTTGGGTGCTGAGGCCGAAAAACGGGCTTTGTTCGGGGAAGGGCGCAAATCCTTGCGGGTCTTCCCACGCGAGTGCGCCGCCCAAATCACGTCCACCGGCGCGCAAGGGAACGGGCAAGAGGCTATCTGCCCGTTTGGCCAGTTTCGGGCCGGCAAACCGCACGAGTAGACCGCCGTCTTCGACATATTTGACCAAATCGGCACTGTCGGTTCTGGCGCGGTCACTCATGAATATCATGGCGGGGGCGACGGCGATAAGCTGATCCAGATCACCTTTGAAAATATCGGCGTTCGGGGCGAGGGCTTTTTCTATGAAATGCCATTCGGACAAGAGGGGTTGGGTGTTGGTGTCGCTGCCTTTTAACAGGCCGACGAGTGGGCGGCCCCAACTGTCATCAAGCAAGGTGACACTGCCAGCGGACGCGTAGCCTTCCGCGCGGAGTTGCGAGATTTGATTGCGGAGCTCGGCAGGGAGATCAAATTCAGCCTCGGCGGTTTTATTGCCCGGTGCGAAACTGATGGGGGCACGGGCGATGACCCGCCCTTGTGGGCCGTAAGCTGCAATCGTGTGGGTGCGTAGGCTCGCGCTGTCGATCCGGTGCCAGACGCTACGAAATCCATTGGCGGTTTCTTGGGTTTCTCCGGCGAGGAGGGGGCTAAGCTCTGAAGAGGGCAGATAAAGCTTTTGCTCTGCACTGGTTTTTAAAGCTGTGTTTAAGGTATCCGTCTGACCGTAATCGACCCCGTCAGAGAGCCACAGAACTTGTGCTCCCGAAATATCTACATCCGCAAGGCTTTGGGCGAGCTTGTCTCTGTCGGGCGTGTAGGGCGTGGGTTGCAGGCTGCGGAGGCGGCGCAAAACCTCACTGGCAGGGACAAAACCTTGGGTGTTCTGGTTGTTGAGATCAATGCTGGTATAAAGGGCCATGGGGTGATTATCCGAGACGGATTTTTTAGCGAGTCTTTCGGCTTCCGAGAGGATTGCCGGCCAGTTTCCGGCCGAAGCCCAGCCATTATCAACCACAAGGACGAGAGGGCGTGAGGTCTCGCTTTCTTGTTTAAACAAGATCGGGTTGGCGAGGGCAATGGCCAGCAGTGCGCCTAGAAATAACCGGTAAAGCAACAACCATATAGGTGTACTTCGCGGTGTTTCTTCCTCTTTCTTGATATTCATCAGTAGGCGGAGTGGCGGAAATACCTGATCTGTTGGCTTGGGCGGGGTGATGCGCAAAATCCACCAGATCAGCGGTAATGCCAACAGGCCGAACAGGGCAAGAGGTGCCAAAAATGTAAGCGGGCCGATGATCATTATGTGTCCTTCGCCAAGGCTTGATACAGGGCGGTGAGGGCGTGGGTGGCCGGTTGATCCGTAGTATGGGTGATCAGCGTCCAGCCGAGGCGCCGCGCCGTGTTGGCCAAGGCGTGCTCATGGGCTTGGAATTTTTCTACATACTCGGTTTTGGCGTGTTCGGCCCGACCAAGCAGGAAGGGCAGTTTTGTCTTTGCACCCGGTTCGAACAGGCGCATGCGGCCACGATAGGGAAAGCTGCGCTCTGCGGGATCAACAATATGCAGGAGGACGCCGGAGGCGGGACGGGCGCTGAGCGCCGCAATGCGGGTGCGCCATGCATCGGGGGTATCCAGGAAGTCGGAGGCCAAAACCAGACGGGCATGGGCTGAAAAATCCGTAGACAGTGCGCTTTGCTTGCCGGGGCTTGTGGCCAGCCGGTTCGAGACGCGCTCAATTCCGAAACGCCCGGTTCGGGGTTTTTCGCTTTCGCCCATGACGGCACAGCGTTCGCCTGTGCGCATAAGCAGCGTGCCGAGAGCGATCATCAAGACGCTGGCGCGGTCTTTCTTGGTGGGCAGGTTTTTGTTGGACCGCCAATCCATACCGGCAGAACCATCGCGCCAGAACCAGACCGTATTGGCGGCCTCCCATTCGTTTTCACGCACATAGAGATGATCCGAGCGGGCAGAGCGTCGCCAGTCGATTTGGCTGGCGCTGTCCGATTGTGTGTAATTGCGGTATTGCCAGAAACTTTCGCCAGCGCCTGCGCGGCGGCGGCCATGTACGCCTTGGGCGACAATCGCGGCCACACGTTCAGCCTCGGCCAATAGTCCCGGATAGGGGGCTGCCAACTGTTCCGCACGACGTCGAAGTGTGAGGGTTTTTGCCTGCGATTTGGTGGGGGCAACCGGCATCAATTAGCCAACACGCTCGGTAAGCTGGACGATCAGATTATCGATTGTTGTGCCGTCTGCACGGGCCGCAAAACTTAGCGCCATGCGGTGTTTTAAGACAGGGGCGGCAAGGGCGAGCACATCGTCTATCGAGGGCGAAATCCGTCCGTCCAATAGGGCGCGTGCGCGGCTGGCAAGCATTAGGGCTTGTCCGGCCCGTGGGCCCGGCCCCCACGCAACTGTATCTTTGATGAAATCAAATCCGCTTTCTTCGGGGCGGGCGCCGCGTACCAAGGCTAGAATGCAATCCACCACTTTATCTCCAATAGGCATGGAACGTACGAGCATTTGCATGTCCATGAGCTGTTTGGGGGTCATGACTTTTTTGGCTGTGCCCGTATTTGTGCCAGTTGTGGCGAGGAGAATACTGCGCTCGGTTGTTTCTGTCGGGTAATCGACGTCGATTTGGAACAAGAATCGGTCAAGTTGGGCTTCGGGCAGGGGGTAGGTGCCTTCCTGCTCGATCGGGTTTTGGGTGGCCAGCACATGAAAGGGGGCGGGGAGATCATGGCGTACGCCAGCAATGGTGACAAAGTGTTCTTGCATGGCTTGTAAAAGTGCGGACTGGGTGCGGGGGCTGGCTCTGTTGATCTCATCCGCCATAAGCAGTTGGCAGAAGACGGGGCCGGGAATGAAGCGGAAAGAGCGTTTGCCTTTGGCGGTTTCTTCCAGCACTTCCGAGCCGATAATGTCGGCAGGCATGAGGTCAGGCGTAAATTGTATGCGTTTGCCATCGAGGCCTAACACTGTGGATAGAGTTTCTACGAGCAAGGTCTTGGCAAGGCCGGGGACGCCAACCAGTAGGGCATGACCGCCACTGAGAATGGCCGCGAGGGCCAGATCGACAACATCTTCCTGTCCGATCACAACGTGCCCGATGGCAGATTTAGCCGAATTTAGCTTGGTACTGGCAGTGTTTAGCTTTTTTTCCAACGCAGCGCTCATATGGTTTCCTTATGTATTCACTTGATGTCTTCACTTGATGTCTTTGACTTGCATGATAGGGTTTTGAGATTAGGTTTAAGGCATTGCGTGTGAATCGCAAAAGGATTCTTACCAGTGTGAACATTAAAATGCAGACAGCAAAATGCAGACAGTAAAATCAGGAACAAATTCGTTAGGGTCGCTTATTGAAGCGGCTAAATCCGCGGGTGATGGCGCGTTGCCGGTGGAAAACTGGCATCCCGAGTATTGCGGCGAGATGGATATGGTGATTCGCAAAGACGGAAGCTGGTGGCATGAAGGCAGCCAGATTACCCGTGCGCCTCTTGTAAAACTGTTTTCGCGGGTATTGCGTAAAGACGAAGATGGGTTCCACTACCTCGTCACGCCTGCCGAGAAAATCCGTATCGAGGTAGAGTGCGCCGCGTTTTTAGCTGTGCGCGTCGATGTGGAGGGGAAGGGAGAAGACCAGCATATGTTCTTCACAACGACGTCCGGTGATGTGATTGAGCTGGGGGCTGAACACGCCCTGCATGTTGAAACCGATCCGGTGAGTTTGGAGCCGACTCCGTTGTTACATGTGCGGGGACGGTTGGAAGCGTTGTTGGTACGTCCGGTGTTTTATGAATTGGTGGAGCATGCGGTGGAGCGGGACACGGGCAAGGGGGTACAGCTTGGGGTGTATAGCAATGCACTTTTCTTTCCTCTCGGCCCTGCCGGCGTTCACAATGTTTAGAAGCTCTCTGGACGATCCATTGATTGTGCGGGTCAAGGCGGCGCTCGATCCTTTGCAGATAGAGGGCGATACCCATGTGCCGAAACGCACAGGCCAGAGACCGGCGTCCGTTTTGATGCCTTTGGTTTTGCGGGCTGCAGACTGGCATGTTTTGTTGACCAGAAGGCCGATGCATATGAAAAGCCATGCAGGGCAAGTCAGCTTTCCGGGCGGGCGTACAGAAATCGGAGAGACGCCGTGCGAGGGGGCTTTGCGCGAGACGTATGAAGAGGTTGGCATTGGGCGCGAGGACATTCATTTGCTGGGGCGGCTGCCCTCGTTTAACGCTGTGTCCGAGTACAGAATTACGCCCTATGTCGGCATCTTTAACCCTGCGGCGATCATCACGCCGGACCCGGGTGAAGTGGACGCGGTTTTCGAAATCCCTTTGTCGTTTTTTATGAGTCGAAACAACCATATACGTAGAGAAGTTAAATTTGAAAATGAATGGCATATATTGTACGATATGCCTTGGCCAAACGCAGAAAATATGGTCCATAATGTATGGGGCATGACCGCAATGATATTGTATAGATTGTATGAAAGGCTGGACGCATGAAATTGGATATCTCTGTTCACACATGGCTTAACGCGAAACCTGCACAACGGGTGTTTGCTGCGCTGGGTAATGATGAAGTGCGCTTCGTTGGCGGATGTGTTCGCAATGCGATTTTGGGGGCGCCCGTTACCGACTTTGACATGGCGACCCGTCTGGAACCGCAGGCGGTTATCGAGGCGTTGAAGGCCGCGAATATTGCTGTGCACGAAACGGGTCTGGCACACGGAACGATCACGGCGGTGGCCGGCGATACGGTTTTTGAAATCACCAGCCTGCGCCGTGATGTCAGTACGGACGGACGCCGGGCGACGGTCGAGTTTACCACGGACTGGGACGAGGATGCGCAGCGGCGCGACTTTACCATGAATGCCTTGTATGCGGATCATGACGGCAAAGTATATGATCCAACCGGACAGGGGCTTGCGGATATCAAGGGTAAACATATCCGGTTTGTCGGTACGGCGAAGGCGCGTATCGAAGAAGATTATTTACGTATTTTGAGATATTTTCGGTTCCATGCCTGGTATGCGGATGACGTAGTGATGGATAAGGATGCACTTGGTGCGTGTCGGGAATTAAGAGGGGGATTGAAATCCCTTTCTTCTGAACGGGTGTGGGCCGAGTTCAAGAAAATACTGGGTGCACCCGCACCGCACCGCACGGTCAATGTCATGCAGATTAACGGTATTTTGGAAACGCTGTTACCGGACGCCAGTAATAGTGAAGGTTTGCAGCTTTTGATCGGTATTGAAGAACAGGCCGGTTTAGAAATTGATCCGTATTTACGGTTGATGGCGATGGCGGCGCGCGACGAGTTTGCGATCGCGGGTTTGGTGCGGCGGTTGAAAATGTCCAATGCGGAGAAATCACGCCTGCTGGGCTGGGCTGGGGACCGGAGTACATTCACGCCGAGCTTGTCGGGGAGAGATTTGCACATAGAAATTTATAAGGCCGGGCGGCAGGTGGCGATGGATAGAGCCGTATTGCGTGCGGCAGGGGCCGAAGATCCGGTGATCCGCAATAAATGGTTGTCTATTTTTGAACAGGCGCGTGATTGGGAATGGCCGGAGTTTCCGCTCACTGGTCAAGATATGATCGGGGCTGGTGTGCCGTCTGGGCCAAAGGTTGGCACGGCTCTTGAGGCTCTGAAGGCTTTATGGGTTCGTTCGGGGTTTTCAGTCGATAAACAGAGGTTGATGGCGGCGTTAGCGCTGATTAATCGTTAGGCTTTTTTTGTCATGAGTTATCTTTATGGCGGTCTATTTCGCGTTTCACGTGAGCATGATAGCCACGCAGAAGGCGGGTTTTCTCCTTGGTGAAGTTTTCGCCACTATCAATACATGATATAATCCTGTCGATCCGGAAATTACGGTAATCTTTGCGCAAATGACACCATGTTGCCAGTAAATGGGTGCGCGGGAAGAAAATCAGGGCCAAGGGTTTGATGGTGCGAAGCGTATGTTCACCGGAAAGCGCTTCATATTCTACTGTCATCACGGTTGCGTTGCGAATGGCGACCCGCAGGGTGCTCATCATATGAAGGTGTTCATGGCGTCCAAAATCGGGGGCGTAGATCGGTGTGTCCAGAAGTTCGGGAGATTTTGAGGTAACGCGGATTTTCTCGAGGGCGGAGAGGGCGGCACCTTTTAAAATCGGGTCGGCGTCGCGCTGGACCAGCCGTAAACCGATCACAAGGGCGTCCAACTCGTCATTATCGAAGGCCAGAGGTGGTGCGTCGAAACCCGGGCCAAGCATATAGCCGACACCGGCTTCGCCTTGCACAGGGATGGCCTGATTTTCGAGCGCTTTCATATCCCGGTATATGGTGCGTACGGATACGCCAAGCTCGGCGGCGAGGGTTTCGGCGGTGACAGCTTTGTTGTGGCCGCGCAAACGGTCAATGATGCGAAATAGGCGTTCGGTTTTTTTCATAATGCCCTTCTAGCACAACCCTACTGACACACTCCTGTCAGTAGGGTTGTGCTAGAGCAATTTTTATAACTTGAACAGGAGAATACTATGATTGGTTACCAAATGGTCGGCACCAATAATTACGATAAAGCATTGGCATTTTATGATGAGTTGCTCGCAGAACTTGGGGCAAAACGTACAATGGAAGTTGAGGGCTATTTTACGGCATGGGGGCAAAGCCAAAGCGCAACACATTCGACGGCTTTTTGTGTGTGTCACCCGGAAAACAAGAAAGAGGCGAGTGTTGGCAATGGGGTTATGACTGCATTTATCGCCACTGATACTCAAAAAGTTGATGCTCTTTATGCGAAGGCAATCGAGCTAGGGGCTACATGTGAAGGTAAGCCCGGGCCACGTGGCGAAGACGGTTTTTACGCGGGATATTGCCGTGATTTGGACGGAAACAAGTTTAATTTCTTCTGTATAACTAAAACCGGTTCCTAGCGAGGTATATGAAATGATTGAGTTTTTTAAATTTCCGTCTGCGTTCGGGATGCATGAAGCCAGCCCGTTTGTTTTGAAGCTGGAAACCTATCTACGCCTGGCCGGGCTTGAGTATAAGACGACAGAAACATCTGATCCACGTCCTGCCCCGAAGGAGAAATTGCCTTATATAATCGATGACGGGGAGACAATTGCCGATAGCTCGATTTGTATTTCCTATTTGAAGGAAAAATATGGGGATACGCTGGGTGAAAACCTGACCAATGAGCAACATGCGATTGGTCATGCGGTTAAAACCATGCTGGAAGAGCGCACCTATTGGGTGGTGGTCTATACACGCTGGATGATGCCGGAAAACCAGAAGCTTGTTCTGGAGACATGGTTTGGCATGATCCCGAAACTGATCCGGGGTTTTATTACGGGAAAAATCGTTAAAGACATGCGCAAAGGTATGTACGCCCACGGGATCGGCCGCCATAGTCATGAGGAAATTTTTGCATTTGGTGTGCAGGATGTGAAAGCTTTTGAAGATGTGCTTGGCGACAAGCCGTATTTACTGGGGAAGACCCCGAGCGAATATGATGCATGTGGCTATGGTTTTCTGGCTAGTATTATGGCGAAACCGTTTCCGACCCCCTTATCCGCTTATGTCGGAAATTCTAAAACACTCATGGCTTATATTGACAGGGTTGAAATGAAGGCTTTCGGGTAAGGGAAGCGTAGGAAAACACAGTTTTTCAGTGACGGGTATATATGGATGTGCTAGACATAAAATATAAATTTTTGTGAATAAATTGAGTTTTAAGCTCGAAAAGGTAGGTTGTGGTGAAAAATATATATAATTTACTGATGATCTGGCTTTTGCTCTCTTTTATGTCTGCACAGCCCGCATGGGCGCATACGGCGCTGAAGTCTTCAAATATTGAACATGGGAGTGTGCTGAGTGACGCACCAGACCATCTTGAAATTGTCTTTGGAAGCGCTGTCGGGTTGGTGGGGATTGTGTTGAAAGACGGCGGCGACCAAGCCATAGATTTGGCGTATGAAAAGCCGAAAAGCATGCAAAAATCTTTCAGCATTACTTTGCCAACGCTTGAAGCCGGAAAATATACATTTTATTGGCGTACCGTCGCCAAGGACGGGCATGTTATGAAGGGCGAAATTGCATTTACGGTCACATAATTCATGCCCGATATGCTTTCTTTCACCGCATTTATTCTGCAATTTTGTTTCTATGCCACCAGTCTGGGGCTTGTGGGGCTTTTGTTATGCCAGATTTTGTCAGTGGGGCCACGTAACGTCCATATTCCCATGGTTTTGCTCGCGGGTTTTGGCATGGTGTTTTATGTGGGCAGTCTTGCGCTCAGCAACGCTAAAATGGGCGGTGGATTTGCGGCAATGTTTGAACCAGACAGCTTTGTCTGGGTTTGGCGTATCCATAAAACCCAAGCGCTTCTTTTGGGCGTTGGGCTTGCGGTGGTGATCCTCAATATTGCTTTGAAAATTAAGGGCGCGGCTTTGCTCGCAGCTCTTCTCCTAAGCGCGTCATTCGGGAGTGTAGGGCATGTTCAAGCCTTGGAAAGCCCGGGCATTTTGCCTTGGGTTGTTGGTTTACATGTTTTGGTGGCGGGATTTTGGGTTGTAGCCCCTTTTGTCCTCTGGCCTCGTTCTGACGTGGACAAATCGCAGTTCATTCAGGGCATGGAGGGGTATAGTGCGGTGGCAAAATATATCATTCCTGTCTTGTTTGTGGCCGGTCTGTTTCTGGCGTGGATATTGGCTGGAGGCATTGAAGGTTTGTTGACACAACCTTATGGGCAATTGCTTGTTCTCAAGCTTGGCCTTGTCAGTCTAGTTCTGGGGCTTGGGGCTTACAATAAAATTGTCGTTACGGCGAAATTGAAACACGATTATGAACAGGGGCAGCTTGCTTTGAAACGGACATTGTCTGTGGATATTGCCCTGTTTGTTCTTGTATTGGGGGTGATTGCGTGGGCAACGACGATCACTGGCACCGGATCACATTAAGTGGACCGCATTAGGAGGATTATATGAAGAGATCAATTTGGACGGTGGCTATTGTGTACTTGTCAGCCCTGTGTTTGGTGAACACCAATGCGCAGGCCCATGTCGTATTCGGTGCTGGGCAGGCGGAGGGGGGCGCGTATCATGTTGCCGATTTGCGAATTTTTCATGGTTGTGATGGCGCGGCAACGGTGAAGGTTACAGTGGAGATACCCGAGGGGGTCACACGGGTGCGTCCGCGGGCTATTTCCGGATGGGATGTGTCTATCGATATGGTCAAATTGAAGACACCGGTCATGCTACACGGGTTTGAGGTGCATGAAACGGTTGGGTCTATCACTTGGTCGGGCGGCGCGCTTCCCGATTTTGCTTATGAGCAGTTTGACTTTCACATAATGGTACCAAACCAGCCTGGGCAGGTTTTGTCTTTTCCTGTGCATCAGGAATGTGTCAAAGGGCGGCTCGATTGGGATCAGAAAGCTTTAAATATGAAAGACTTCGGAGAGATGGAACATCCGGCTCCTTTTATCACGATTACGGGTATTACGGTTTCGGATCAGGCGAAACCGTAAGCCTTTCGATCCGGGGCTAGGGCAGTCCACCCGTTTGCCGTAATCCTTCGAACAAGGCGATGCTGGCGCTGCTGACCAAATTGAAGGAGCGGGCGCCGTGTGCAATGGGGATGTAGAGCCGCGCATTGGCGTGGGCGTGTACCTCGTCAGGCACACCCGCGCTTTCGCGGCCAAACAGGAGGGTGTCGTGTTTGGTGAAGGTGAAATCCGTAATCGGTTGTGCGGCTTTAGTGGTGAGCAAGACGAGCCGGTTTTTTGTATTTGATTCGGATTTTACGAAATTATCCCAGCTTTTATGGCGAATCAGTGTGTCCGGGGCTCCGTAATCCATGGCTGTGCGTCGTAGGGCTTTGCTGGTGAGGGGGAAGCCGCAAGGCTCTATAATCTCCAGTGAAACGCCGAAACACGCGCTTAAACGCATGGCGGCTCCCAGGTTTTGGGCTATGTCGGGTTGGTACAATGCAATTTTCATAAATTTATGCGTATATTTTTAGATATTTACTTGTCAATCCCTATACATTTCTCGTATTCAGACGGGAGCATTGCGGTGTTTTGCCGTAACTGATGTTATAGGCCAGATTAAGGGGGAATATTATGTGGTGGCGCCAACCTATTGGCACTACGTAATTTCCACAAAAAGGAAGGGCGATCATGTCTGATACGCACACAATTGACGGTGATCATGAAGAACCGAGCCGTCGCGACTTTATTTATATTGCTACGGGCGTGACTGCGGCCATAGGCGCGGGTGCTCTTGCTTGGCCCATGGTGATGCAAATGACTGCGGCTTCGGATACGCTTGCGGCCGGATCTATTGAAATTGACGTCTCGAAGCTCGAGGAAGGTCAGCAAATAAAAGTGCTTTGGCGCGGCAAACCGATTTTTGTACGCTACCGTACACCAAAAGAAATTGCAGAAGCTGACAGTGTTGATATTGCCACTTTGCGCGATCCTCAAACCGATAATGAGCGGCTTGTGCCGGACTTCGCCGGTGCGCTTAATCCGAAAATTCTGGTTATGATCGGTGTGTGTACCCATTTCGGGTGTATTCCTATCGGTGAAGCCGGTGATTTCGATGGTTGGTATTGCCCTTGTCATGGGTCCCATTACGATACGTCAGGCCGTATTCGCAAAGGCCCTGCACCGAAAAATCTCGTCATTCCGGAATATGCGTATATTTCCGACACTGTCATCAAGGTAGGGTAAGCACATGAGTGGACATTCAACATACGAGCCAAAATACGCTGCCGAGAAATGGATCGACAAACGTTTGCCGATCATTCGCATGGGTGTGGATTTCATGCATTTCCCAAGCCCGCGCAATCTGAATTACTGGTACGCTTTTGGCGGAATTTTGGCCCTGTGCCTTATGTCACAGATTTTGACCGGTATTATTCTAGCCATGCATTATACGCCGACGGCGGAAGAGGCCTTTAACAGCGTGCAGCGCATTCGTCGCGATGTACCGTTTGGGTGGCTGTTACAGTCCATGCATGCGGTTGGTGCGTCCATGTTCTTCTTGGCTGTCTACATTCATATGTTTAGAGGGCTGTTTTACGGGTCATATAAGGCTCCGCGCGAATTGTTATGGATTATTGGCTGTGCCATTTATCTCGCTATGATGGCGACTGGCTTTTTGGGTTATACATTGCCATGGGGACAAATGTCCTTCTGGGGTGCGACCGTGATTACCGGATTTTTCGGGGCGATCCCGTTTGTCGGAGAGAGCTTGCAGCAGTGGTTGTTGGGCGGGTATTCCGTTGGCGATCCAACCTTGCAGCGTTTCTTCTCGCTACATTATCTGCTTCCATTTGTTATTGCGGCTCTTGTTGGCTTGCATGTTTGGGCTGTTCATCATGTCGGGCAAAACAATCCGATTGGTATTGATGTAAAGAACAAGGAAGACACACTGTCATTCCACCCGTTCTACACTATGAAAGACGGGTTTGCGATTGGTGTGTTCTTGATGATATTTGCGCTGTTCGTATTTTACCTTCCTGACGCGCTTGGTCATGCGGACAATTATCAGCGGGCCAACCCGATGGTGACGCCGCCGCATATTGTACCTGAATGGTATTTCTTGCCTTATTACGCGATTTTGCGTGCTGTGCCGGATAAGCTTATGGGGATCATGTTGATGTTCGGGGCGATTGTTGTCTTGTTTGTTCTGCCTTGGCTGGATACGTCGAAGGTTCGTTCTATGCGCTTCCGTCCGACGACACGGCGTTTCTTCTATATCTTTTTGTTTATGTGCTTCGTCCTTGGTTGGTGTGGCGCGAATAGCCCTGATGATATTGCTATTCCGATGGGTGAAGGCGGTATGACGTTTAAGTGGCTGTCACGTATCGGGACGCTGTATTATTTCGCGTTCTTCTTGTTCCTGCTTCCCGTTTTAGGCTGGGTCGAGAAAACCAAACCTTTGCCGGATTCGATCACCAAAGCCATCAATGATGGAGAAGCATAATGAGTATTAAGCTTATGAAATCTTTGTGTGTTGGTGCGTTATTGGCGGTAAGCGGCCTTGGTGTTGCGAGTGTTGCCAGTGCGTCCGAAGATGGTGGCCACAAAATGGAGCATCAAAAATGGGGCTTTAACGGTATGTTCGGTACTTATGATGCGGACGCTATGGCGCGTGGGTATCAGGTGTACCGCGAGGTGTGTGCATCCTGTCATGCGCTGGAGCATTTGTCCTTCCGTCATCTTGGTGACAAAGGCGGCCCGTTCTACAATCCTGAATTTCCAAACCCGAGTGACAATCCTGATGTAAAGGCGTTTGCCCAGGATTGGAGTGTTCCTGATATTGACCAAGATAATGGCGATCCGATTGACCGCCCGGGGATACCGGCTGATAAATTTCCAGCGATTTTCCCCAATGCAATTGCGGCGGCCGCTTCAAACGGCGGCGCTGTACCGCCGGACTTATCTCTCATCACAAAAGCCCGCACAGGCGGCGCGGATTATGTGTATGCTCTGCTGACCGGATACCACGAAGCCCCCCATGATGTGGATATGGCCGAGGGTACGCATTACAATACTATGTTTCCCGGCAACCAGATCAAGATGGCTCCACCGCTTTTTGACGGGCTAGTTGAATATGCAGCCCGTACAGTTCCTGGTGAACATGGTGGGGAAGCCCACACGATTGCTGCGCCCGAGGCGACGGCAGAGCAAATGGCGCGTGATGTGGTTGAGTTTCTCACTTGGGCAGGGGATCCGAAAATGGAAGTCCGTAAGAAGCTCGGGTTTGCGACCTTCCTGTATTTGTTTATCTTCTCGCTGCTTTTATTCGCGACCTATAAGCAGGTCTGGAAAGGCGTGAAGCACTGAGTTTAAATCTAGGGAACTGACCCGAGATTTAATCTTCAAATGATTTAAAAAACCGCTGGTCATTGGCCGGCGGTTTTTTTATGCTCCCCATATGAACGAACTGACTTTATATATCGGGAATAAGAATTATTCATCATGGTCCCTACGGCCCTTTCTGGTGTTGCGCAAGGCTGGACTGCCGTTTTCCGAGACCTTAATCCAACTTGATGTGGCAGGGTTTAAAGACAAGCTTTTGACGCTATCAGAAGCTGGAACGGTGCCGGTGTTAAGGGTCGGTGAGGAAATCATTCCCGACAGTTTGGAAATTAGCAATTGGGCCGCCTTGTGTGTACCCAATCTGTGGCCGAAGGACGCGCAGGATAAAAGACAGGCACTGGAAATGTGCCAACGTATGCAAAGCGATTTTGAGGCGCTTCGTACCCATGCGCCGATGAATTTACGCAGACGTACCAATACGGATTTACCGCAGAGCTGTCTTGAGGACGCGCAGAAAATGACGGAGATGTGGGAGACCTGTCTGGCCCGCCACGATGGGCCGTTCTTGTTTGATGACTGGTGTATCGCGGATGCTTTTTCCACGCCTTATGCGACGCGATTCGTCTCTTATGACATACCGCGCTCTGCGAAGGTGGATACCTATATTAGCGAGCTGATGGCGGATGAAGATTTTTTGGACTGGGAAGCCGAGGCTTTGATTGAGCCATGGGAATTGCCGGACACAGATAAGGTTGGGCTTTAGGGGCTATTTATATTGGCAATATTGGCGATTTTGCTTAATCATGCCATATTGCATTATGATTAGATTTTTCTCTCAATTTTTGGCATGGTTTTGTGTCATTTTGTTTTGGAGTGTGCAGGCTTGGGGGGCTCCCGTGTATGCTCAGGATGTTGCCAATGACATAATAAGCGAACAGGCTTTGTTTGCCCAAAACAGGAATTCCGTATTGTTACGGTGTCGTTTGGGGGATGTACTCAGACAGACGCGGGCCGTCGTCTTACGCACAGGAGAAGGGGTGCCCCGCTTGCCGGGATATGAAATTGCTCTGACTACCGGGCATGGTTTAGAGGGTGACCCTAGTGAACTTTTGAAAACCTGTAGCGTTCTCGACGCACAGGGAAAACTGCAGACATTAAGACATATTGCATTTGCGCCACATTACCAACCGGGCACACCGAGTGACTGGGCCGTGATTGTGTTCAAAGAAAATAAAAAAGGCGGGTTTGTACGATACCGCCTTCCTGATTTTGTATCTTCTGGTGAATTTGCAAATATGGCTTCCCGTCACCTTCGCGTGAAATTTTCTAGGGCGATTGGCTTGCCTTATAATCTTCAAGACTGTGAACTTGTGCCGAGAAAGATTGCCGGGTTACAGGGCGAGATTTTTCTTGGTTTTATTGCCCATGATTGTGACGCGGTTCCGGGGCAGTCCGGGTCTCCTGTTTCGGTGTACGCGAATGGTGTTTCTGTAATTTTAGGCATCCATGTTGGGCGATCATTTTCTCTGGGACAGCCTCGCAAGAATGAGCCTGCCAGATTTTTTGGCTATATGCGTATTATTGATGAGGGGCTTATGCATAATTTAAACACTTTGCTGATCGATATAGATAACGATCTTTCCAAAAATTGAAGCGAGATAAAGTGATATGACAAATATGAGTGTGAAATCCCTACATATCTATCCTGTGAAAAGTGGGCATGGGGTTGATTTGCAAACGGTGGATGTACATCAACGCGGACTGAGGGGGGATCGCCGGTTTATGCTGGTGGATGCAGAGGGGATGTTTATTACCCAGAGGCAGAGCCCGAAATTGGCGCAATTGCATGTACAGACTACGGATATGGGTCTTGTCCTGTCATGGCCGGATAGAGAGCCGCTTATTGTCGGGTTTCCCGACCCAGCTTGCCGTAAAAGCGTGAAGGTATGGCGTAGTCAAGTTGACACTGCCATTGCTGCACAGGGTGTAAATGATGTGTTGTCTATCTGGCTGGAAAAACCGGTCGCACTGGTCTTTATGGACGGGGCGAGCGAACGGCTGGCGAACGAGGCTTGGACGCACACGCCAGCGCCTGTGAGCTTTGCGGATGGGTATCCAGTGCTTGTGACCAATACGGCGTCTCTCGAGGCACTGAATACGCTTATTTCGGCGAATGGGGAGGCTTCTTTGCCCATGCGTCAGTTTCGTCCCAATATTGTGATACAAAGCGATGAGCCGTGGGGAGAAGATGGGTGGACACAGCTTACCATCGGGGATGTGGTTTTAGATTTGGTGAAGCCGTGCGCGCGTTGTGTGATGACAACTCTTGACCAGAATACGGGCGAAAAACAGGGGCGGGAGCCTTTGCGGGCTCTCAAAACGCTTCGGAGTTCTACGGATCCACGTAATCCCGGCGTTATTTTTGGTATGAACGCCGTGCCGCGCCAACTGGGCGTGATTCGTGTTGGAGATATGGTTTCGACTGGGGCGTGAGCTGATGTCAAAATTACCGGTTCTTGATGTTTCAGGTTTTATGGCTAATCCAGAGGGAGGCGCAGGCCGCGCATTTGCCCATAGACTTCGGGAAATGTGTCATACGACCGGATTTTGTTATGTGGTTGGCCACGGGATAGAGGCGCGGGATAATGCGCAAATGATGCAAATGTCGCGGCAGTTTTTTGCTTTGGCGTTGGCAGAACGCAAGCAGATTGAAATTCTCAACTCCCCGCATTTTCGTGGGTATACCATATTGGGGGACGAACGTACGGGCGGCAATCGTGACTGGCGTGACCAGATCGATTTCGGGATGGAGCGGGAGGCGCACGGCTTTGAGCCGGGGGACCCTGACTGGCTTAAACTACGCGGCCCGAACCAGTGGCCAGAGGCTCTGCCGGAAATGCGGCCCGTCGTGCTTAATTGGATGCGCGCCATGCAGGGGCTTGGTCAGGCGATTATGGGCGGATTGGCAGTGGGGCTTGGACAAAGCCGTGAATATTTTGACGCGAACTTCGTTCCCGAAGGTGATGCCCGCCTCAAACTCATTCGCTATCACGCACAGGCGGGCGTATCAGAGGGCCTGGGGCAGGGCGTTGGATGGCATCACGACACGGGTCTGCTAAGTTTCATCCTGCAAGACGAAATTGGCGGCCTGCAAGTCGATATAGACGGTCAAATCATTGACGTTACCCCTATGGAAGGCGCCTTCGTTATGAACCTCGGTGAAATGCTCCAAGTCGCTACCAATGGTTATTTTCGCGCCACTCAGCACCGAGTGGTGAGCCCCCCGCGTGGTCTGACCCGTCATAGCATTGCTTTCTTCTTTAATCCGACACTTGAAACGAAGTTTGCACCTGTGCCACTCCCGCCAGAATTGGCGGCGCAGGCGAGGGGCACGCAGAACGCTGATCCGAATGACCCTGTATTTTCGGTGTTTGGACAAAATGTACTAAAGACCCGGCTACGCGCGCACCCAGATGTGGCGGAGCGGCATTACAAATAAGAAAACCCACTCCCACCTCTCCGCTCATTCCCGTGGCAACGGGAATCCAGCTCTTCATCCGCACTGTGGAGCCATAAGTGTGCGAGCATATCCCCATCAATACACCCCAAAACCTAGATTCCCGTTGTCACGGGAATGAGCGGGGAGGGGGGATTAAACGTTGAATTTAAAGTGCAGAATATCGCCGTCTTTAACGATGTAGGTTTTGCCTTCTTGTCTGACTTTACCAGCTTCTTTGGCGCCTTGTTCGCCGCCAAATTCGACATAATCATCATAGGCGGTGGTTTCGGCGCGGATGAAGCCGCGTTCGAAATCAGTGTGGATGACGCCGGCGCAACGCGGCGCACTCCAGCCTTCGTGGAAAGTCCATGCGCGGGCTTCTTTGGGGCCGACGGTGAAATAGGTTTGCAAGTCCAATAGAGCATACCCGGTTTGGATCATACGGTTCAAGCCCGGTTCTTCGAGGCCGAGGGCTTCAAGGAAGTCGGTACGTTCTTCGTTGGAGAGCAGGGCAATTTCACTTTCAATTTGTGCAGAAATAACAACGGCTTGTGAGCCTTCTGCTTCTGCATGATCGAAAACAACTTTGGAGTAAGCATTGCCGGTGGCGGCGCTGTCTTCGTCTACGTTGGCTACATAAAGGACAGGTTTTGCGGTAAGGAGTTGTAACATGCGCCAAGCTTGACGATCATCAGCATTGATCTGCGCATTGCGGGCGGGGCGACCTTCATTCAACTCTGTCATGGCCAGATCGATGAGGTTGAGGGTCTGTATGGCCTCTTTATCGCCTGTCTTGGCCTTTTTTTCGAGGGCCGGTTTGCGTTTTTCGAGGCTCTCCATGTCGGCGAGCATAAGTTCGGTCTGTACGGTGTCCAAATCGGCGAGGGGGTCGATTTTGCCTTCCACATGGGTGACATCATCATCGTCAAAACAGCGTAACACATAGGCGATTGCGTCGGTTTCGCGGATGTTGGAGAGGAATTGGTTGCCAAGGCCTTCGCCTTTGGAAGCCCCGCGTACGAGGCCGGCAATATCGACAAAGTTCATACGGGCCGGAATTTGCTCTTTCGAGCCGCCGATTTTTGCGATGATTGGCAAGCGGGATTCGGGGACGGCGACTTCACCAACATTGGGTTCAATCGTACAAAACGGATAGTTTTCCGCTTGTGCAGACGCCGTTTGGGTCAGGGCGTTAAACAGGGTGGATTTTCCTACATTCGGTAGGCCGACAATGGCGCACTTAAATCCCATAATGTATTCCTTTTAATTGCGGCGAGGTTTTGCAGATGGCGCAGGGGCCAAATGATTGACTTTGGTTTGGTATTTATTGTGTTCGCCCATGGCCAGTAAATCGGCAGCACGTGCGCAGGCGTCGGTGAGTGCATTGACCCAGTCTTTATCGGCTTTGGCAAAATCGGACAAGACATGGGAGTGGACTTTGTCTTTGTGGCCCGGATGGCCGATGCCGATGCGGGCGCGCACGAAGTCTGCGCCCAAATTTTGCCGGATGGAACGAAGCCCGTTATGGCCGGCAATGCCGCCGCCGGTTTTGAGGCGAAATTTACCGGCTTCCAGATCAAGTTCGTCATGGAAGACGATGATTTTATCCAACGGCATTTTGTAAAACTGGGCTGCTTTTTGTACAGAACGACCTGATTCGTTCATGAAGGTCATGGGTTTTAGGATGATCGCCTTCATTCGCCCTGTGGCTGATTCGAGAAAACCTTCACGAACCGCACCATTGAATTTGGATTTTTCGGGGCCAAACCGATGATACTCGGCAATCGCATCTACGGCCATGAAGCCGATATTGTGACGATTGCCTTTGTATTTTTCACCCGGATTGCCGAGGCCAACAATTAATAACATTGGCCTCTCCGTAGGTTTGGAATTTTGTTTTGAAAAAAGCCAGTCGAGAAGCTTGATTAAGCTTCTCCTTCTGTCTCACCAGCTTCAGCTGTTTCTTCGCCTTCAGCTGTTTCTTCGCCTTCGCCTTCTTCCTCTTCGGTTTCGCCGCGTGTTGCAACAACGGTTAGAACTGTCGGGTCACGGTCTGTAATGGCAGAGGTTACGCCTTCAGGAAGTTTTAGCGCGGAAATATGTATTGAATCGCCCATTTCAAGTTCACTGAGATCAACCTCAATGGATTCAGGAATGCTACCGGCAGGGCAGTTTACTTCGATTGTATACCGTACCACGTTCAATGTGCCGCCTTGTTTCAGGCCAGGGCATTCTTCTTCGCCAATGAAATGGGTTTTTACTTCTACGGTGATGACGGTGTCTTCTTTCACGCGGTAGAAATCCACATGTTGTGGTGTATCTTTAACGGGGTGGAACTGAATGTCATGGGTAATGGCGAACTGTTCTTTGCCTTTGTGGGAAAGTTTGACCATTTTGGCAATAAACTGACCGGTGTTGATCGCTTTCAACACTTCGTTTTTTTTCAGTGAAATTGATACAGGGTCTTCGCCGCCGCCATAAATGATACCGGGAACCATGTCTGCACGACGAACTGCGCGTGCGTTACCTGTACCAACTTGTTCGCGTACATCAACGTTTAGAATAATATCTGCCATTTTCTTGTCCTTTAGGCTTTCACCTTGCTTCACACTTCATGAAATGGCCGCCTCAAGTCCAGAATGCTGGGCGGCACCGTCATTTCCAAGCTGTGCTTTGAATTTCGTGCGCGTTATATAGTGGATTGTGAGGCAGAGCGCAAGCACTAGATATGCGAAATCTTAAAGGAAGGCAGTATTTAAAGTGTGCAGTTTTGCTCCGCCGTTCTTTTTCTACGGTCTTCGCTTTTTCGCTAAAATTCTAGTCAAATAATTTGCTGACACTCTCGTCATTTGAGATGCGCCGGATGGCTTCGCCCAAGAGGTTGGAGACGGAGACTGTGCGGATTTTTTTACACGTTTTAACGGCGTCCGGCTGAGTAATTGTGTCGGTGATGACCACCTCTTTCATCACGGAATTAGTGATGCGCTCGACAGCAGGGTCGGAGAGGACACCGTGGGTGATGTAGGCGGTGACATCTTTGGCACCACTCTCCATCAGGGCTTTTGCCGCGTTACACAATGTGCCGCCACTATCGACAATGTCGTCCAGCAGGATGCAGGAGCGGCCTTCCACGTCACCAATAATATTCATGACCTCTGATTCGCCCGCTTTCGGGCGGCGTTTGTCAACAATGGCAATGTCGGCTTCAAAGCGTTTGGCAAGGGCGCGGGTTCTTACCACACCGCCTGTGTCAGGGGAGACAAACATGATGTCTGCACGTTCCTTGCGGGTGTATTCGCTTTTGATATCGGCTTCGAAAACCGGTTGCCCGAACAGATTGTCGGTTGGGATGTCAAAAAATCCCTGAATTTGCCCGGCATGGAGATCAAGGGTGAGAACTCTGTCTGCACCGGCTTTGGTGATGAGATTGGCAACAAGTTTGGCTGAAATCGGTGTGCGCCCCCCGGATTTACGGTCTTGTCTGGCATAGCCAAAATAGGGAATGACCGCTGTAATCCGTTCGGCGGAGGCGCGCATGAGCGCGTCTATAAGGATCAGAAGTTCCATCAAATGGTCATTTGCCGGTGCCGAGGTCGAGAGGATGATGAAGATGTCTTCGCCGCGCACATTTTCGTTAATGCGAACAAAGATTTCTTGATCTCGAAACCGTTCTATATTTACTTTTATAAGGGGGATGTCGAGTACGTCGGCAATTTTATTGCCAAGTTCAAGACTGGATGTACCACTGAGAAGTTTCATTGCAATCACCTATACAATATGGACTTTGGCTATTTGGGCCGTGCTTAACAGAGAAGATGGTTTTGTGAAAGCCAAACTATTCATAAATCGATCATAATTGCAGATATATTTCGCCCATAATCGGTGGTGGCATTGTGGGTGTTATACCTATAGCTGAAATAGTCCTGATTTTGTTCATAAGTGCAATCTGGAAGGGTTTGGGCTGTGCGTATGCCTGCCCGTAATAATTTGCGTACAAGATAGGTTTTTATGTCGAAATAGGATCGATCGCCTCGCCCTTTGCGAAATAATTTGGCCGTGTTTTGATGCTCGGCAATAAACGCGGCGACAAATTCCGGCCCAACCTCAAAATGTTGAGAACTGATGCAGGGGCCTATGACGGCGCATATGTTTTCAGGCTGTGCACCAAGGGTGACCATGGCTTCAATTGTCGTATCCGTGATCCCGTTAAGTGCGCCGCGCCAGCCGGCATGGGCGGCGCCAATCACGCGAGCGACAGGGTCGGCCAGCAAAACGGGGGCGCAATCGGCGGACAGGGCCGAGCAGGCGATGCCGGGTATATTGGTCACAATGGCGTCTGCCTTGGGGTTGTTATCTGGATGCCAAGGTTCAAGCGCGGTTATGACATCGGTGGTGTGGCATTGGTGGACGGAGAGAAGTCTTGGTGCGTCTGTACCAAGGGCGGCGGCGACCCGTTTGCGGTTTTCAGTAATGTGTTTGGGTGTGTCGTCGGAGCCGGGACCTGTGTTTAAACTGGTGTAAATACCTTCGGAGATGCCGCCGTGCCGACTGAAGAAACCGTGGGTGATACCTTTAGCGCTTTCAAGGACGGGGCTTGTTTTGAAGGGCGGTGTGTTCATGTGGTGTCCGTAAACCCAAGCGGGGCGGCTAAGCCTTTCGATTGCAGAGCGATGGCTTTGAACAGGGTTCCCATTTCGTCCGTGTCGGTAAGACGGTGGAGTTGTCGGGCGACTTTTGCTTTTGCGGTGCTCGAGGCCCGCGACAGGGTCACGGCGCGGACTTCTATACCGAGGCGGGACAGGAACGAACCTTGTGGGCAGGGGCCATAGACATCAAGTTCTGCACCAGCATTATTCAGGACATTTTCACGAAGGGCTGCAAAATCAACGCGGGCGGTCAGGTCTGCAAATCCGGGTTCATCGAGCGGGAAGACCTTCTCGTGTTTTTTTAGGGCCTGAAATGTGTCGCCAAATTCCGTTTCCTCCGGGCCGTAGTCTATAAAGAGCGCCGCGCCGGGATGGACGGCAAACCGTGTGCGTAAGGCTTCGGTGATTTGGGCTAGGCCTAGGTTCATTTCTAGCAAATCATCGGTTTTTGGTTCGGGTGTATTGGTTGGGAGCAGGGCTTGGTCTGCGGCCGATATTGGGGCTTGGGCGATGCTATAGACCAGTTTTTTTGAGTTTTTGGGGTGTATATCGATATAGCGTTCGTGCCAGCCGCCTGCGCCTTTGAAGCGGTCTTTCATGATGAACTGACGGATGGGGAGGCAATCCAGAAACTCGTTGCCGATAACCAGGGTCGGGCCTTCTGGGACGTCTGTGAGGGCCGTGACCCAGCGTACGGGTACGCCGCTCGCGCCAAGTTGCTCGGCTTGTTTGGCTTCCAGTGCGCTGGAGGTTTCGATGAGATTGAGATCAATCGCTTTGTGAAAATCTTTGTCCAGTCGTGCCGAACGTAAAATATCGGACATCATGATCCCGCGACCGGGGCCAAACTCTACCAATTGCACAGTTTCGGGTGCGCCCATGCTGCGCCATGCATTGATCAGCCAGAGCCCCAAAACTTCACCGAACATCTGGCTGATTTCAGGGGCCGTGATGAAATCTCCGTCCACGCCCAAGGGATCGCGGGTTGGGTAATAGCCTTGGGTTGGGTCAAGCAGGCACCAGCTCATATAGGCCGCGATGCTCATCGGGCCATTGTCTTTGATATGGGTCAGGATGCGCTGTTTAAGCGTTGGCATCTTTTTTGGTTTCAATTTTTGGGTCTTCAGGCGGTCTTTGCGGGGAAACCGGAGGGCGCTTAAGTGCCCAGAAAATCACAAGAATGCCGATAATGACCATGGGCAGGGAATAGGCCATGCCGCGCGTTAAAGGCCCGAACATGGTTGCGTCCGGTTCCCGAAAATTTTCTACAAAAATGCGGAAGCTTCCGTACATAAGCACGAACAGGCCGGTGCTGAGGCCGGGTTTGGTCAGGGCTTTGAATTTCCGAGACGCGATCCACAGTACAGCAAAGATCACAAAGCCTTCCAAAAACGATTCGTATAATTGGCTCGGGTGGCGGGGACGGCCTGTTGGGTCGGTATCAAAGCGGAATGCCCATGCAACGTCGGTGACCCGGCCATACAGTTCCTGATTGATAAAATTGGCAAGCCGCACCAGCCCAAGCCCTATAGGGGCGGAAATCGCGGCGAGGTCTGCGATGCGCATAAGCGGAATTTTGCGGGTGCGGGCCAGATAGATTGTGGCGGCACATACACCTAAAAAGCCACCATGAAAGGCCATGCCACCTTCCCAGACTTTGAAAATACGAATGGGATCGGCAATGTAATCACCCGTATTATACAACAGGATTGAGCCAATACGTCCGCCAACGATAATGCCGAGCAGGCAGTAAAACATATAATCTTCGAGCATGCGTCCGGTCGGAATCAGTGCCGGGCCGGAGGGTGTGTTTTTGGGTACCCAAATTTCCGTCTTTTCGCATGTGCGTCTGGCATAAAAAAACGCCAGAAACAGGCCGACAACATAGCCAAGTCCATACCATTTTATGGACAGGGGGCCGATTGAAAAAATCTCGTCTTTGAGCCATGACGGGAACGGAATGGCCCCAACAAATTGTCCCATATTTTGCATTGCAATTTGCCCGATGCTGTGAATGATCATTTTGCGCTCTTTATTGTTCCGGTTCCTAAAAAATGTGTTATACCGCTCTAGCAGATAAGCCAAGTCGTTAGGAGCGCAAAATGCAAACGAAATCACCCGCCTTTGATGATATTGCCAATTTAATGACCAATGCGTTTGGTGCGGCCAAAGGGGTTGGAGATGAAGTGCGGGCTGCGGCACGTGCGCGTGGGGACAAGTTTATAGCCGATATGGATTTGGTCAGCCGTGACGAGTTTGAGGCCGTGAAAATGATGGCCTCGTCGGCTAGCGAAGAGATCGTGACGCTCAAAGCGCAAGTCAAGAAACTGGAAACAGCCGTGAGATCGCTGAAAAAAGCGATAAAATAGCGCAAAATCTGTTTTTCTACCAAATCTAGTTATCAACAACAATTTTTCTACCATATATTGCCTATTGTGGGGGAGGCCCTAACATAAGTGTTAAGAATCGATTAACGCGCGTGCTTGCCTTTATGGCAAACATTATGTGGAAGAAGGTGTGGGGCGCGTAAGCGTACCAGAAAATATAATGAACTATTCCGAAGAAATTTGTGTTCGGCCCAGCCCGTCCCTGAACTCGGCAAGTGCTGTTCGGGTGCATCCGCTCAATATGTTTGAACGCCTTGCGATTGCAGAAAATTATGATTTCGAGCGTACCGGTACAGACGAGCTTCATGTGTCGCTCGGTGGTTTATGGTGCGATCATGATGTGTCACTGGTATGGAAGCCTGAACTGGAACAGCTCAATCTTTATCTCTTGTTTGAAGGTCGGACACCGGGAGGGCGTTCGGACGATATTTGCCGCCTGCTTTCTTTGTTAAACGAGCGTTTGGTAAGTGGCCATTTCGATTTTTGGGACAAGGACAGTGCACTCGTTTACCGCAATACTTTGAACTTGTCCGGTGGCGCCGTTGTGCGGGTCGAGCAGGCGATGGCTTTGCTGGCCTCGGCGCTGGATGCGGCCGAACGCGGATACCCTGCCTGTCAGTATGTGGTTTGGGCTGGAAAATCACCGGAAGATGCGCTGAACTCGGCACTTCTTGATCTTGCCGGTCAAGGCTAGAACGGGGTTTTTGTCGTGGCACAGGGCAAGATGACAGGCGAAAAACTTTCAACCTCAACGCACGTTCTGATCGGGGCGGGGCGTATGGGTGGCGCTTTGTTGAGCGGCTGGTTAAGCGGGCGTGGTTCGGGCAAGTTGAATGCTGCGGAAATTCTGGTGATTGATCCGTCTCCCGGTGAAGCGGCAAACAAGGCGCTTGCGCTTGGTGCGAAATTTTCAAACCGTTTAACCAAGGGGGCTGCCAGCGGGCTGAAGCTTTGTCTTCTGGCTGTTAAACCACAAATGTTTGCCGATATCGGGCCTGGCTTGGCGATGGTTTTGCCAAAAGACACATTAGTGGTTTCCATCATGGCGGGAATAAGCCTTGAGCGACTTAATGATGTATTCGGTCCGCGTCCGGTTATTCGGGCCATGCCGAATACACCTGCGGCTTATGGCAAGGGTATTACGGCTTATGTCTGTGGGGATGGTGTGGATGAAGCCCAACGAGACCTTGTCGAGTTGCGCCTGAAAGCAGGGGGGCAGGTTGTGCGGGTCGAGAACGAACGGCAAATCGATATGGTTACGGCTGTCTCCGGTTCCGGGCCGGCTTATGTCTTTTTTCTGACGGAAGCTTTGGAAGCTGCAGGTATGCAATTGGGATTGCCGGAAGAATTGGCGCGTGCGCTTGCGCGACAAACTGTAGTCGGATCAGGATTTATGCTCGGGAAATCGGAGAAAACGGCGGCGCAGTTGCGGCAAGATGTCACGTCTCCGGGCGGGACAACACAGGCGGCCTTGGAAGTCCTTATGGCCGAAGACGGCTTGCCGTCCATTATGCGCAAGGCGGTGAATGCGGCCTTTGTACGCTCGCGCGAGCTGGGTGGACGCTAACCCTATTTCGGGAGCGTAATTTGGCAACGCAGACCTTTTTGAGGGCTGTCCAGTAATTGTAATGTACCGCCGTGAGCCTGAATAATATCGTTAGCGATAGATAGGCCAAGCCCGACGCCTTTGCGGTTTTGGTTGCGGGCTGTATCTAGTTTGCTGAACGGTTTTAGGGCGTCTTCGCGCTCAGATTTTTCTATACCCGGCCCATCATCATCTATGGTCAGGGTGAGTGCATTGGTTTGTCCCGTGAGGGTGATTTCTATGTTGGCGCTATAGCTTTTTGCATTGCTTATCAGATTGGATAAGGCCCGTTTCATGGTTAGGCTCCGCATATTGATTGTTAAATCACCTTGGGTGGTCAGGACGGGTTTCGGGTCTGCTTGTGTGGCCACCAGATCGGTGAGAAGGGTGCCTAAATCTGCGGACTGCATGTCTTCTTCGGAAGTGTCGCGGGCAAAATCCAGATAACTATCCAGCATAAGCTCCATATCTTTGACGTCGCGTTGGGCGGCGGCGGTTTCTTTGCCCTCATCGGTGAGCGACAAATGTAATTTCAGCCGCGTCAGAGGCGTGCGTAAATCATGGCTGACGCCAGCCAGAAAGGCGGTGCGGTGTTGCACATGGCGCAAAATACGTTCACGCATTTCGAGGAAGGCACGGCCTGCTTGGCGCACTTCGGTCGCTCCAGAGGGCTTATATTTGCCGATACCGCGCCCTTTGCCAAAATCCTCTGCCGCGTTGGCGAGTTTTGCAATGGGTCTGACTTGGTTGAGGATAAACAATATGCTGACGAAGCTGAGCAATATGGTTGTCATGATGAGCCAGAATAAAAAGATATAGCCCGTTGGCGCAAACACACGTTCACGCGGTACGAAAAAATGTAGAATGCCCTCATCTACCAGAATGCGGATGTCAATATGGTGGGGGTAGCGGGTTGTATCGAACCAAAATGGCGCGGAAATGTTTTGTTCCAGTGCTTTGCGCAAGGTGCGATCAAGAGACGAAAAAAATGCTTTTCGCGTGGCTGTAGGAAATACATCATTTGGGTCAAGTTTGATCGAGAGTTGCATGGTGGGACGCAACATTGCATCCAGACGTGTTGCGCGCTCTGCGCTTGGACTTTGTTGGTAAAGCTCGTGGGCGACAGAGATGTCGGCAGCAACACTATTGGAAAGGCTCGCAGTAACGGTCTGCCAATGGGCCTCGAAAAAGATATAGGCCACGATAATCTGCATCAGGGCAATCGGAAGCATAATAATAAGCAAAGCCCGCCCGAACAGGCTTTTGGGGAGGTGCCGTTTTAGCCAGGGCTGGCGCGCGGTTTTGGCCATTATGAGAGGTCGCTCTCATAGGGTTCCGCTTGCAAGCAATAGCCACGATTACGCACAGTGATCAAAAAGTCAGGTTGGCCATGATCGGTTTCCAGCTTGCGCCGGAGGCGCGTGATTTGCACATCTACGGCGCGTTCGCTTTTGGCATTAATCTGTTGGGCAAGCGCGTCCCGGCTCACGGGGGTGCCGATACGGCGCGAGAGAGTAGTGAGGAGGGCGGTTTCTCCGGTGGTCAAATGTACAGGCTCGCCGTTTTTAGACAGGATGTTGCGATCCAGATCAAAAACCCAGTCGCCAAATTTGATTTTGTGGGCACGGGGGCGGGTGGCTTGGCGTTTCAAGATGGATTTGATTCTCAAGATTAATTCTTCGGGTTCGAAAGGTTTGGATAAATAATCGTCGGCGCCGAGGCTGAGCCCTTTGATACGGTCACTTGCATCCCCGCGCGCGGTGAGCAAGATGATGGGTACATTGTCTATTTGACGCAAAGCCTGTGTTAATTCGAAGCCATTTTCGCCCGGCATCATCACATCTAAAACCAGAAGATCGAATGTGAGACCCTCCATAATTCGTCGGGCTTCTAGCGCGTTGGCGGCTGTGGATACGCGAAATCCATTGCGCAGGAGATAGCGTTTGAGGAGATCGCGAATGCGGTCATCATCATCTACGATCAGTAAATGTGTGTCTTGGTAGATTTCAGGTTCTGTAGAATTTTCCATATTTCATTTCTAACCCGAATTCATATTGACACAAGTCCAACAAAGGCAGAAAAACTGCCTTACTCGGTTGCAGGCAACCGGGATCCCCGCCTTCGCGGGGATGAGCGGGTTTTGGCTCTGTCCTTGAAGGGGAGAGCGAAAAGTATCGTCAACAAGAGGCGAGGAGGGCCGGAAGGCCCGACAGGGAGTGTACAATGACGGATGCGGCTTTTCATGATCGGGATGGGTATATCTGGATGGATGGTGAATTTGTGGACTGGCGGGATGCGAAAATCCATGTGCTTACCCATGCTTTGCATTATGGCTCCGGTGTGTTCGAGGGGGATCGGGCGTATGATGGTGAAATTTTTGCGCTCACTGATCATAGTGCGCGGCTGGTCAATTCCGGCAAACTACTCGGGTTCGATATTCCCTATAGCGTAGAGCAAATTAATACGGCGTGTAACGAGACGCTGGCGAAATCCGGTCTGTCATCTGCCTATGTGCGTCCATTTGCATGGCGCGGGAGTGAACAAATGGGTGTGGCGGCACAAAACAATACAATCCATATGGCGGTGGCTGTGTGGGCTTGGGGGGATTATTTTGAGGATAAAATGAAGGGCATTACCCTGTGTATGGCCGAGTGGAGGCGTCCGGCACCGGAGACGATTCCGTGCAAAGCCAAAGGTGCGGGTCTGTATATGATTTGTACTTTGTCCAAGCATACGGCGGCGGCGAAAGGTTTCGATGATGCATTAATGCTTGATTACAAAGGCCGAATTGCCGAATGCACAGGCGCGCATATTTTCTTTGTTCGTGATGGGGAATTGCATACGCCGACAAATGATATTTTGCTCGACGGGATTACCCATAAAACGGTGTTGGCGCTGGCTAAACATCGGGGCATTCAAGTGCATGCGCGTGATATCTGGCCTGATGAACTGGCAACGTTTTCAGAGTGCTTTATTGTCGGAACGGCGGCCGAGATTACGCCTGTGCGGTCTATCGAAGCCCAGAAATATACGCCCGGCGATTTGACGAAAAATATGGTCGATGACTATGATCGTCTGGTGCGTCGTAAGCTGAAACTTTAGGCTTTTAATAGGCTATTTTAGGGCTGCGCGTACATAGTGTAGTCCTGTGTATATGGATAAAAATGCGGCCAGCCATAAACAGCCAAGCCCTGCGTTCATGGCATAGCCTGAAATATCTGGAATAATCTCGGAAATCGGCAGAAGCTCACGGGTGCTGATGGCGATGAGCAGGAACAGGATTGCCAGCATTTCTGCGGCCGTTTTCCATTTTGCCAGATTTGTAGGTGGCATGACTTTTCCAGATAATGCGGCGTGTTCTCGCGTGCCGGAGATGAAGATGTCACGGAAAATAATCGCGACAGAGGGGATAAGCACATACCAATAGGCCCCAAAACTTATCATGATGGCGATGAGACAGCCTGCGACGAGTAATTTGTCGGCAATCGGGTCGAGCATGCGTCCGAAATCTGAAACCAGATCCCATTTTCGGGCCAGATACCCGTCTAGAAAGTCTGTGAGGGCACACAGGAGAAATAATAAGATGACGAGGACGGGCGCGTTGAGTTGGCTTTGAATATTGCCGCCCAAAGCCAATATACCCCACATTAAAATGGGGATAAATGCAATTCGTCCCAAGGTAAGCGCATTGGGAAGCCAATAAAATTTATGGCGCGAAACTGATGATCCCACGTTATATATCCTCTTCATGATTTGGTTTTGAGGTTGCTAGTATTTTAAGCCCGGTGATGAGGGAGAGCAAAGCAGCAATCCAAAGAATGCAAACGCCAATAATCCACACCCACGGAGAGGGATTGTTATAGACGAGCATGGCACCTTCGGCTGTATTACCTGCGCGCAATCCATCAAGCACATTAGAGAGCCACGGGGAGGCGACTAAAATACACACGGCAAGCATAGCAAGCGCGCCTTTTATATCCCCTAATCTGGATTCAAGAAGTCCGAATTTCGACAGTTGATGCCCTTTAATGATGCCTATGAGTGTATCCCGCCCGATCAGGACGGTAACGGGTATGTAAAAACTCCAATGTAGCAGACCAGCCGTGTAGCTTACCCATGCGAGGGCAAGTAATGTTCCCGAGACAAGCAGGGAATCGGCCACATCATCGATCCAGCCTAAACGCCGCACTTCTGTGCGGGCACCGCCGCCAACAAAATCGTCCAACACATCGGTCAGGGCGGCAATCGTGAATAAAGTAGAGGCCAAAAGCACCAAACGCAGGTCTAAAGAGACAAATCCCATTGGATCATCGGGTTTTGCCGACCAGGCTTTGACAATGACAAACATGATCAAGGGGGTAAGGGCGATGCGGGCAAAGGTTAGTGTGTCGGCAAAGAGGCCGCCTTGCGTCGATACGCCTTGTGTAGATACATCTGGGGTGGGCGCATCATTGTCATTCATTGAAATGCTCATGAATTGTTCTCGCAAGCTTTCGGCTTACCCCTTCCACACGTGTCAAATCTTCGAGAGACGCTACTCCAACGGATTTGGCCGACCCAAAATACGTTAAGAGCGCTTTTTTACGCCCGGGACCGATTCCCTCAATAGCATCTAGCGGGTTTTGGTGCATCTGTTTTTTACGTTTGGCCCTATGGGTGCCAATGGCAAAGCGGTGGGCCTCGTCGCGTAGACGTTGCAAATAGTATAAAACTGGTGTGCGCGGGGCTAAGGTAAAATCCGGGCGTCCGATCATGTGAAAGCTTTCGCGTCCGGCATTCCTGTCCGGGCCTTTGGCAATGGCGACTAAAGTGGTGCGTTCGAGAACGCCAAGCTCTTCCAGAGTTTCGGAGACGACGGATAACTGGCCCTTGCCGCCGTCTATCAACACTAAATCCGGCCAGACTTGGGTGTTGTCTTTCATCAGCCTTGAAAACCGTCGCCGCATAACCTCGCGCATCATGGCATAATCATCCCCCGGCGTTGTTGTCGTGTCCTTGATATTAAAGGTGCGGTATTCGCGTTTTAAAAATCCCTCGACCCCTGCGACAATGAAAGCGCCGACCGAATTCGTGCCCTGAATATGGCTATTGTCATACACCTCGATCCGTTCGGGGGGGGTGTCCAGATCAAACACTTCGGCAATGCCGCGCAGAAGCTTGTTCTGGGAGGCCGTTTCGGCCATTTTACGGGCCAAGGCTTCGCTGGCATTTCTACGGGCCAGTTCGACAATATCTGCCTTTTCGCCGCGTTGGGGTTTCAGTATTCTAAAGCGCCCGTCTTTACGTTCTGACAGGGCGGCTTCCAGAAGCTGTTTGTTGGGTAAATCCTGATTGACGAAAACTTGTTTGGGGATGGGTTTGCCCAGATAAAACTGGGCGAGGAAAGCATCCAGAATACTGGGGGCGTCTGCGTCTTTGCTGTGGCGGGGGAAATAGGTATTGCTGCCCCAGTTTTGTCCGGCCCGGAAGAAAAATACCTGTACGCAAGCTTGGCCACCGTCCAGATGAATGGCGGCAATGTCGGCCTCCATGAAGGTCGAGGGGCTGACATGGGTTTTGCCACTGCTGACGAAGGCCATGGCTTGCAGGCGGTCACGGATTTCTGCGGCTTTTTCAAAGGCGAGGGCTTTGGAGGCTTCGCCCATCTGCCTTTGCATTTTCGTGCGCAGGGCCTCTGATCGTCCCGAGAGGAAATCAGAGGCATCCCTGTTTAACTGGGCATAGTCTGTGAGGCTGATTGCACCTGTGCAGGGGGCCGAGCATCTTTTGATCTGGTAGAGCATGCACGGGCGGGTACGGGCATCATAGACACTGTCAGAGCATGTACGCAGGCGAAAGGCGCGCTGTAGGGTGTCGAGTGTGCGGTTGACCGCTTGGGCCGAAGCAAAGGGGCCGTAATAATCGCCTTTTTTGGAGCGTTTGCCGCGATGTTTCATCAATTGTGCGGCCGGATGATCTGTACGCATCAAAATATAGGGGAAGCTTTTATCGTCGCGCAGGAGGATGTTGTAACGGGGCTTGAGCCGCTTTATCAGACTGGCTTCGAGCAGAAGGGCTTCAGTTTCACTGTCCGTGGTGACAAATTCCATATTCGTCGTGGCCCGGATCATCCGTCTGATCCGGATCGGGTGGCGCTCATATTTTGTGTAGGCCGTCACCCGTTTTTTCAGGTTTTTGGCTTTGCCGACATACAGAAGTGTGCCGGTTTCATCAAACATGCGGTAGACACCGGGTTTGCCGGACAAGGTTTTCACGTAGGCTGCAATTAACTCCGCGCCGCTGGTCGGGGGTTTGGGGGAGCTGTCTTTAGCCTTATCCATGTCGTTTCAAAACGATCTCTACACCGGCCGTGTCCGCGTTAATCAGGGCGTGGGGTTTGGCAATGCAGACTTTGCAGGCCAAGACCCGTTCGTCCGTTTCCAGTGCCCATTGGGCTATGCGGTTTGCCAGTGTTTCTACAAGCTGCACATGGGCTTCCTGGGCAAATTCGGCGGCTTTATCGGCAACCATGCTATAATCGAGCGTTTCCGCGAGACGGTCCTCTTCGGGGGGCGGGAGTGCACCCAAATCAAGTTCGACATCAATAATGATAAGTTGGGTGCTTTCATATTCATGGGGATGTATGCCGATCGAGGCCTGCACCTCGAGGCCTTTTACGAAAATGGTTGTGTGCGAGGTAAATGACATATCAGGCCTTAAAAAATCAAATGTTCACCGCCGTCCACGGCGATCATTTGTCCGGTCACAGCTTCGGCGGAAAGAAGGTAGCGCACTGCATGCAATATGGTGTCTGGCGGGGAGCCGCTTTTCAGCAAAGTTGCGTCGATCTCTGCTGCGAAATCGGCCGGGCTTTGGTGTTTGTTTTGCAGGCTCGGGCCGGGGCCAATGCCGCACACACGGATGCGCGGGGCGAGGGCTTGCGCCAGTGTTTGCGTGGCGGCGTAGAGAGCGGATTTCGACAAAGCATAGGTGAAATAGTCGGGGCTGGGTTTTAAGACCCGCTGGTCGATCATGTTTATGATGACGCCGGATGTGGTTGAGGGCAGAGTCTTTCCAAAGTTCTGGGCAAAGCTTTGGGCCAAGAGCAGAGGCGCTTTCAAATTTATATCCATATGATGGCTGTATAGGGCCGATGTAAAGCTCTGGGCTTCATCGGGAGTGAAGGTTGACGCATTGTTGATCAGCGCGGTGAGGGGGGTGCCGAGTGCTTTTATGGCCCGGGGTATGAGGGTTTGAATTTCGTCAGGCACATTGAGGTTTGCCTGTACCAGCGCTACATTTTCGCCCATCTCTGCAGCTAGGGCTTCGGCCGTTTCCCGCGAGCGGTTATAGTGGATAGCGACAGACCATCCGTCTGCGTGTAGACCTTTGGCCAAGGTCTTGCCTATGCGGGTGCCTGCGCCGGTGATGAGGACTGATTTGGTCATGATTGCAGGCTAGCACGCCTAAACTTACGCGCCAAGTGAGGCCTTGACCGCAGCTGCGATAAACAGTGCGTAACCCAACAAGAAGACAACGCCGATTTTGCGGCCAATGGGCGCGCGCCGTAAGATAAAAACGCCCAGTGCCACAATGGTGGCCAACATAACCCAGACATCAAAAATCAGGAAACCGTCAGGGACGGCAATCGGGCCGACCATGGCGGTCACGCCAAGTACAGCAAAGATATTAAATACATTCGAGCCTAACACATTGCCGATCGCGACATCGGTGTGTCCGCGCCATGCAGCCACCATGACGGTAGCCAATTCGGGAAGCGAGGTGCCGATGGCAACGATTGTCAGGCCGATCATGGCCTCGCTGACGCCTAGGGACGTTGCTATTTTTATTGCATTTCCTACGATGAGATTGCCGCCAAAGGCCAAGCCGACAATACCGAAAAGTATGAAAAATGTGATGGCAGCATTGCTCTTTGGCAGTCCGTCCATATGGTCGATATCTGCCATCTCGCTCAGGGTTGGGTCTTCGGCGCCGGTTTTTGCAAGGCCGAACATCCAAAGTAAATACAGGATGATGCCGCCAAACAAAATTGCGCCTTGCCAGAAAACAAGCGGGCCGGGGATAAGCATGAGAATTATCAAGACTAAGGTGGCGAAAACGGCGACACCAACATTACGGGCTACGCCAGCCACATTGGTTGGAATGGACATAATGACGGCAGGCACACCTAAAACCAGTAAAACATTTGCAATGTTGGAGCCAACGACATTACCAATTGCAAGCTCGCTGGCGCCGCTTAAGACGGCTTGTACACTGACGACCAATTCCGGTGCGGATGTGCCAAAGGCAACAATGGTCAAACCAACGATGAGTGAGGGAATGCCCCATTTGCGCGCGAGAGCGGCTGCACCGCGCACAAGTAGATCGCCTGCCAAAAGCAAGAGAATAACCCCGGCAACAAGAAACAGGAATTGAAGAATGGTTGGAGACAATTAAATTGTCCTACCAGAATTTTTTGTATTCAAGCAGGTTCAGCCCGCCAAATACAATGGCGACAAGTACAAATGCAAACAAGGCCGGGTCCATCGTAAACAGACCGAAAATAGTGACGCCGGATTGAAGTAGTCCTGAAATTATAGCCATAATTATGCCTCGAATGATGAAAACGAATAGATTCTCTACGTGCTATACAGGGCTTGCGCCTAAAGGCCAAGACTTGAAAGAACGAAAGTCTTTACTTATCATGCATATTGTTGAACATGAGGTGAATGGAGATTTTATGGCAAAAATATTAGGCGTTGGCGGGGTGTTTCTTCGGTGTAAAGACACGAAAGCTTATACAGATTGGTGGAAGACCCATATGGGGGTGGAAATTTCTGAATGGGGTTCCATGGAATGGAAAAATGACGGGAAAGCCTTCACGCTTTTCAGTACGTTTCCCGAGGATACGGAGTATTTTAATCCGTCTACTGCGCGCTTTATGATCAATCTACGGGTCGATGATGTGCCCGCTATGCTCGACAAAGCCCGTGCTGGTGGGGCTGAAATTATCGGTGAGATTAGCGACGAAGGGTATGGGGTTTTTGGCTGGTTCATAGACCCTGAGGGAGTGAAGATCGAGCTGTGGCAAGACAATTCGTGACGCTTATCCCCGAGACATCGGGGAGCTAGGTCTTTATCCGCGCATTGGGTGAGGGGCGAAGCAACACTTTGCCTATCATATTGCCCAAAGTACTGGATACCCACGTTCGTGGGTATGAGCGGAATGGAGGGTGTGTAATAAAACTCATATGTGTGGGCAAGGCGTGGAAACCACATATGTAGAAAAGACAAAGCGGAGAAGACTGTGAGAGAGAGAAAACAGTCTTCATCCGCCTTGCTACGTGTGCTGCCAGTTACATTTTGTGCAACCAATCTCGAGGGGGAGAATGGACAGCGGGGACGCACGCAAGTCTAGATATAGGGGCGCGCGTTGAACGCTGGCTGAACGGCGCCGCCCCATTTCCGCCACAATTCAAATGTGTTTATCTTAGGTTCATTTTGGGGGCTGTTTTGCCCCGTTTTCCCCTATTTTGGGCTTAAAATGTCACTTATACGGCGCTGGGCAATCGGATGATAACCGGGTTTGGCGCGAGAAAATACATCTTGGGCCCACTCGGACTGTCCGTTTTGGTTTAATGCGTTGTACAAACGATAAATGAACTTGCCACGCCCCACACTCATCAGGAAGCTTTCAAGTGCATTCGTTGCAGGGGCATAGCCGCCCTGAATTGTCTGCATATACCATGCGAAGGCTGTTTCCGCGTTTTGCGTTCCGGTCAGGCTGAAGGCGGCGTCAAGCTCGGCAAATTGGGCTTGGCTCAGGCCGGATGGTAAGTTGTTCAAGAAATGAAGCCATTCATGGGTTGACCAGCCTGCTGTTTCAATATTTGCAGCGGATGTGTCGCCTTTTAGCCATTTTGCTTGCTGGGCACTCACATTCTCAAATGCAGAGGATTGTGGATCGGCGGCCGTTGCAGGCAGGCCCGGCTGGTAGACCCATTCATTTAGCTCTTCTTTTGTGAGTGCGTCAGGGTTTTTAACATGTAGCTCATCGTGTAAATAGGTGATGAAGTCCTCTGTCGTTATGCTCTGGAAGGCGAAATGGTCGAAATACTGTTTCAAAAATGCATCGAAATTGGCGCGTCCGAACCGCTGTTCAAGGAACATCAGGAAGAATTGTCCTTTGACATAGGCGACTTGAGAAAACGCATCATCAGGATGGGCCATATCCACAGGAAGTTTAAGCTGGGTCAGTTCGGGACGTGCGGCATCGGCGATGTCACGTTTTAAATCTTCCAGGCTGAGGGCTTGTTCCATCACGGCGCGGTCTTTGCCGTATAAATCTTCCATCACCCGGTTTTCAACATAGGATGTGAAGCCTTCATTGAGCCACGCATCGCGCCAGTTGGAATTTGTGACCAGATTGCCGGACCAAGAATGGGCAAGCTCGTGGGCGACAACATTGGTCAGGCTTTTATCTCCGGCGATCAAGGTCGGGGTCATGAACGACAGGCGCGGGTTTTCCATGCCGCCAAACGGGAAGCTGGGCGGGAGCACGATCAAATCATAGCGTCCCCAGCGGTAAGGGCCATAAAGCTTGGCATTGGATTGCTCCATGAGGGGGGTGTCTTCGAATTCCGCCGCAGATGCATCCAGAATATATTGCTCGGCGTAGACACCGATATGATCATTGATGGCTTTGAACTTTATGTCGCCAACTGCGATCGCGAGCAAATAGGACGGGATGGGTTGCGGCATTGAGAAGTGGTATTCGCCGTCGATTGGGCCTGTGTCCTGCTCCGCACTCATCAGGGCCAGAAGCTCTGGCGGGGTGCGCAATGTCGCCGTGTAGGTGATCCGTACGGCTGGTGTGTCTTGCAGGGGAGCCATTGTACGGGCGTTTATGGTTTGGGCTTGCGAGAACAGATAAGGGTGTTTCTTACCCGCAGTTTGCGCAGGCGATAGCCATTGCAGGCCCTCTGCGTCGGGGCTGGTACGGTAGCCAATGCGGACTTTGGTAGCGGTTTCACCGATATTGATCGAAAACCGGGAGCCAAACGCTGCATCCGCTTCGCCCAATGTGTAATCTGCCGGTGTCCATTCCCCGTCCGCATTTTCGATAGCGACGGCTTTGACGAGAAGGTTGCGGCTATCGAGAACAAGCTCGGTGCTGCCTTCAACGATCCGTTTGAAATCAAGTGTGGCCATGCCGTCGAGGACTTTTTCGTCAAATTTAACATCCAGATCAAGATCGAGATGTGTCACTTGTACCTGATCGTAATTCGCGTAGGTGAATTTGTCATGTTTGATGATTTTTTGGATAGTTTGTTCGATGGCCGGTGCCTGCGTTTCGGGTGTTGGTGCAGAACACGCGCCTAACGCAAGGGTCAGGGCTGTGGCTGTGAGTAAGGCTGGTTTAAAAAAGCGCATTTCAAGGTCTCCATAATTTTGCCGCACCCTAACCAAGGGAGGCGGAGAGGTAAAGCGTGATGAAAGACAAAATGGCAGATGTGTCTCATTGAAACCCAGTTTGTACTAGGGCAGGATCGCTATATGCGATAGGTGTCGCAGATAAAACGGAGTCTGACATCGGTTTAGCATTGTAGAGCGAATGCAGGGGCGTATAAGAGGACTGCAAATAGGGTAAGGACCAAGAATGATTGCAGAATTTGGACAGATTACGCTGATTTTGGCACTGCTTATTGCAGGGGCGCAATCCGTACTGCCTATGGTGGGAGCCGCGCGGCGGGACGCACGGTTGATGGCGTTTGCGGATCGGGCGGCACTGGCGCAATTCATTCTCGTGCTGAGCGCATTTAGTGCGTTGACGTTGATTTTTATCAATTCTGATTTTTCGGTGCAGCTGGCAGCTTTTAACTCCCATACGGATAAACCATTGCTCTACAAAATTAGTGGGGTATGGGGTAATCATGAAGGCTCGATGTTGCTTTGGGTGCTGATGCTCAGTGTTTTTGGGGCCTGTGTTCCGGTGTTTGGCAAGACTTTGCCTGCCAGTTTGAAAGCGCGGGCGTTGGCGGTGCAGGGCATGATCGGGGTCGGGTTTTTGGCCTTTATCCTGTTTACCTCCAATCCGTTTTTACGGCTTAATCCTGTGCCGATAAATGGGCAGGGGTTGAACCCGCTTTTGCAAGACCCCGGGCTGGCCTTTCATCCACCGTTTTTGTATTTGGGCTATGTCGGGTTTTCTATGGCGTTTTCGTTTTCAGTTGCAGCGTTGATCGAAGGACGAGTGGACGCGGTGTGGGCACGCTGGCTGCGGCCATGGGTATTGATCGCGTGGTGTTTCCTGACCATCGGTATTACGATGGGCAGTGTGTGGGCTTATTACGAGCTTGGCTGGGGCGGCTGGTGGGGTTGGGACCCTGTTGAGAACGTGGCCTTTCTGCCCTGGTTGGTCGGGACGGCGTTGTTGCATTCGCTTATGGTGCTGGGCAAACGGCACAGCATGGCGAACTGGACAATCCTGTTGGGGATCACCGCCTTTTCGCTCAGCCTGATCGGGACATTTGTTGTGCGTTCCGGTGTATTGACCAGTGTACATTCTTTTGCCGTTGATCCGGCGCGAGGGGTGTTTATTCTGGTTTTGTTGGTGATTGCGACGGGCGGGGCTTTGAGCCTGTATGCGGTCAGGGCACATGTGTTGCGCGGCGGGCCGGGGTTTACTTTAATTTCCAAAGAAGGCGGGTTGGTTCTCAATAACCTGCTGTTGATTGCGGCGACGGTAACCGTGTTTTTAGGGACGTTCTATCCTTTGATCGTCGAGACATTTTCCAATGATAAAATTTCGGTAGGCGCCCCGTATTTTGACGCAACTTTTGCGCCGATTATGGTGGTGTTGATCGGGTTTATGGGTGTTGGGCCTTTGATGAAATGGCGGCAGGATAGTTGGGCTAACATACGTCCGCTCATATTGAAATTTGGCTTGCTGATCTCGGTTGTTGGGTTGTTGGTGTATTTATATGGACGTTCGGTGCTGGGCGCGATCAGCATGGGTGTTGCGGCGTATCTTGCGGTCAGTACATGCGTGGTCTTTGGACGCAAAATCGGGTTTGGTAAGCCGGGCATGGGGCAGCGTTTTCTGGCCCAACCGGGCGCCGTCTACGGGTTTTTCATTGCCCATCTGGGTATGGCGATTGCTATGGCGGGTATTACGTCTATGTCGGTTTGGGCCAAAGAGGATGTTCAGCTCTTGAAAATCGGTGCGCATATGAGCGTTGGTGGGTATGAATTTACTTTAGAGAAGATGACCCCGGGACAGGAAGAAAACTATCAGTTTTTGAAAGGGGATGTGAGGGTCACTAAAAACGGTAAAACTGTCACGGTTTTGCACAGTGCGCGCCGTTTTTATCCTGTGCGGCAAATGATTACCTCCGAGGCGGGCATTCAAGTGCGCCCCATGCGGAATTTGTATGTCGGGATTGGGGACGGGGATGCCGAAAAAGGTTGGGTCGTGCGAGCGTATACCCATCCCATGGTCTGCTGGATATGGTTGGGGGCGTTGATGATGGCGCTGGCCGGATTTGTGTCTTTGTGGGAGCGTAAACGATGAAAATCAGTTTGAAAGCTCTGCTGCCCCTGTTCATATTTTTGGCGCTCGGGATTGCCTTTGCCGTCGGGTTGACCAAGGATCCGAGTATCCTGCCTTCGCAATTGATCAATCGCCCATTTCCACAATTTGAACTACCTGATTTATTTGATGAGACGCAAATACTGGATAATCGCGATTTGCAAGGGCAGGTGACTTTGGTCAATATTTTTGGCTCATGGTGTGTGGCGTGCGGCCAGGAACACGGCATGTTGATGAAGCTTGCCCGTGAGAAAGAGATCGTCTTGTTCGGCGTAGACTGGAAGGACACGCGGGAGAAGGGCATGCGTTGGCTGGAACGCGGCGGCAATCCCTACACGCGGGTTGCCTTTGACGAGGACAGTAAATTGGTGATTGATCTGGGGGTTACGGGGGCGCCGGAGAGTTTTATTGTCGATAAAAAAGGGCAAATTCGTTATAAGCATGTTGGGCCGATTACCGAAGATATTTGGGAACATGATTTGAAGCCCCTGGTTCTGGAATTGGAGCAGGCACCATGAGAATGCGGGCTGTATTGATATTCGGACTGTGTCTGATTGCTTCCGCCTTGGCATTTGCGCAAACGCCAAGCGAGGCGGACATTGAGCAACGGGCTCGCCATGTGGGGAAATCCCTGCGGTGCGTTGTTTGCCAAAATCAATCTATCGACAATTCCAACGCACCCTTGGCTGCGGATATGCGGGTATTGGTGCGCGAGCGTATTCGCTCCGGGGATAGTGACGACGAGGTGATTGCCTATATGCGTGAGCGCTATGGGGATTTCGTTTTGTTAAAGCCGCCTTTACAGGCCAATACCGTGTTGCTTTGGGTGACGCCTCTCGGCCTTTTGGCAGTGTTTCTCATATGGTATGTGGTGCAAAGTCGACGGCCCCGTAAAAGCGTAGAACTTGTGCCTCTGAGCGAAGACGAGCAACAGAAGTTGCAGGATCTAATGAAAAAAACGGAGCTTCCCTCATGATCTGGTTGGTGATGGGTATATTGGTTTTAGCTGTGCTGTTGTTTGTGACACAGCCGCTTTACGCGAAAATGGCACCGCAGGCAGTTCAGGATACGGAACTGGCAGATTATCTGACGCAAATTGAGCGCTTGGAGGCGCAAATCGCCGAGGGTGGCGAGAATACGCGTACGCTTGAAGCGGCGAAAAATGATTTGCAACGGGCATTGCTGGCGAGCAAAAATAAGCCGCTTGGTGTTGATACTGGCCCGTCCAGACTTTTGCTGTCGTCCCTGTTCGTCGTGTTTTCGGGTGTCGTTATCGGGCTTTACATCCTGCTTGGTCGTCCAGAACTAACGCAGGTAGGGGCTTTGCAAACACTTTCGCCGCCGGATGCTTTGAACCAAAAAATGGCTCGGCAAGGGGAAGCCAACCTCTCTCTTGAACAGCTTGTCAAACGTTTGGAAGGCAGGTTGCAGAAGGACGCAAATACGGCCGAGGGCTGGGTTTTATATGCGCGAAGTTTGATGAGTTTGAAGCGTTATGATGAAGCGATTATTGCCTATAACAGAGTTGTCGAACTTACAGATAATAACTCCGATGCACGTGTAGAGTTGGAGCAGGCCAAGATATTTATTGCACAACAAAGTGGGACTGCATCCGGTGCGTCAGGCCCAAGTGTAGCGGATATGGAGGCGGCGTCGCAAATGAGCGAACAGGATCGAAGCGCCATGATTGAAGACATGGTCGAAGGGCTTTCTCAAAAATTACTCGACAATCCAAAAGATACGGATGGATGGGTACGGTTGTTGCGCGCCCGCAGTGTCTTGGGGCAATCGGAACAGGCGCGTGCCGAGATCGCGCGTATGAAAATTACATTTAAAGACGAACCTGAAACAATTACTCGAATTTTGTTTGCAAGTGGTTGGGGTGAAGAGGAAAATATTTCCCCTCAGGATTGTATTATGAATTTCTTAGAGTTTGTATGCTTCCTTCATAAAAAAAGAGGGACATTATGAGTGATATCAAAGACAAAGATTTAGCTGCATTTATGAAAGGCGTTATTCGCCGTAATCCAGGTGAGCCGGAGTTTCATCAAGCCGTTCAAGAAGTGGCGATGGATATCATCCCTTATATTCGTGATAATGAACGTATCAAAAAAATGCGTATTCTCGAGCGTATGACAGAGCCGGACCGGATCATCTCTTTTCGGGTTGTTTGGGAAGATGATGAGGGCAATATCCGGGTCAACCGGGGCTATCGCGTTCAACAAAACAATGCCATTGGCCCGTATAAGGGCGGCATACGCTTCCATCCGACAGTGACACAAAGTATTCTAAAATTCCTTGCGTTTGAACAGGTGTTTAAAAACAGCCTGACCGGCTTGCCGCTTGGTGGCGGTAAGGGTGGGGCTGATTTCAACCCTAAAGGAAAATCGGATCGTGAAATTATGCGGTTTTGTCAGGCTTTCATGACGGAACTTTCCAAGTATATCGGGCCGGACACAGATGTGCCCGCCGGTGATATCGGAGTTGGTGGTCGCGAGGTCGGCTATTTGTTTGGCCAATATAAACGTCTGAAAGATCGTTTCGAAGGTGTGCTCACTGGTAAAGGGGTCGAGTTTGGCGGCAGCGCCATCCGTCCGGAGGCAACCGGGTACGGCGTTGTCTATATGATGGAATGCATGTTGGAAACCAAAGGCGATACCCTGAAGGGGAAAACATGTGCCGTTTCCGGTTCCGGCAACGTGGCCCAGTTTTGCACCGAGAAACTTATCGAGCTAGGGGCAAAGGTTATTTCCATGTCTGATTCTGGTGGTACGATTTATGTGAAAGACGGGATGTCACGCGAAAACCTTGAATGGGTGATGGATCTTAAAAATAATCGTTCGGGGCGGATGTCCGAATGTGTGGCCGGCTTTGGCGCGAAATATTACGAGGGTGATCGTCCATGGGCATTGCCGTGTGAGCTTGCCTTCCCGTGTGCTACCCAAAACGAGATCGAGACTGCGGATGCCCACGCACTTGTAAAAAATGAATGCATTGCGATTTCAGAGGGTGCGAATATGCCAAGCAGTCCTGAGGCTATTGATATTATTCGTACGTCTTCCATGATGCATGCCCCGTCCAAGGCGGCCAATGCGGGTGGTGTGGCTGTATCTGGCCTCGAAATGAGCCAAAATAGCCTGCGCATGAGTTGGTCTCGCGACGAGGTTGATGCGCATTTGAAGAAAATCATTGCCAATATCCACACGAAATGTGTTGATAAAGGTATGCGCGATGACGGCAATGTCGACTATTTCAAGGGTGCCAATATTGCCGGCTTTGATAAAGTGGCCAATGCCATGCTCGCCTATGGTGCGCTCTAGTCTGACTTAGGTATTTGAAGATAGATTCGCGACTAAATTGGTATAGCCAACAAGCGCGGAGGCTGTTGTTGGCTCGCGTGAGGCATGGGCGGCATTGTCCGTGATTTTCAAGACGGTTTTCGGGTGGGCTTTGAACAATTTCCATGCATTGGACGGCGTGACAATACTGTCGAAGCGGCCATGGGCAATATATATTTGAATATGGGCGATTTTGTCCATATTTTTCAAAATTTGCCCTTCTTCTATGAAACATTGATTGGCGAGATAGGTGCATTCGATAATCCCGTTTGCGATATCTGTTTCGCTGTTGGGGTCAACAAGGCCGCTCTGAGGGGCCAAGGTGACACCATTGGCTTCCCATTCTACATAATAATATGCGGCTTTACGGGCCATATCCCTATCCGGGCCTGTGACGAGATCGCAATAGGCCGTGAGTAAATCGTCTTGTTTGTCGGGGGCTATAAAGTTTTTGAAGCGCTCAAACTCTTGCGGGAAAACCTTACTCATGCCGGTTTGAAAAAGGTGCGCAAACTCGGCCTTCGTCGCCAGAAAAATACCGCGCAGGATAAGGGCGATGACAGGAGCGGGGTGGGCTTGGGCATAGAGCAGGGACAGTGTCGAGCCCCATGATCCCCCGAACACAACCCATTTGTCGATTTTAAGTGTTTTGCGGATGAGTTCTATGTCGGAAATCAGATCGGCGGTCGTGTTGTTTTCGAGACAGGCAAGGGGCTTGGATCGTCCCGAACCTCTTTGATCAAACAAGATGATCCGGTATTTTTGAGGATCAAAAAACTGCCTGTCTGCTTCTGAACAGCCTACGCCGGGGCCACCGTGAATGAAAATGACGGGGAGCCCGTCCGGATTGCCGCATTCCTCGACATAGAGCACATGTGGTGGTGTTACGGGGAATTCGAATGTGTGATAAGGCGTAATGGGGGGAAAGAGTTTTTGCATGATCGTGTGCTTTCTCGAATGGGTCGCCGTTTTCTCTTATATTTATAAGGGAGGCTTTGTCTGTATCTGTTAGGAGTGATATGGCACGCATAGCAAGTGTCCAGCAAGGTCTCTTCGCTCATTCAGGATACGGGGCCGGAAAAAGGAGTGGTTCTAAAGACCAATATCCATAGTGTGTTTTACGACATGGGAATGTTTTTCATTGAAATGAATGAGCGTTTTTCCACAAGGGGATTGCCCTGAATGGGTGGTGAAGCTTTCTCCGTCCCAATACTGCAAACAAAATCCGGGGCGGGAATCTACGAAGAGGCCACGCCCGTCGGGGATATCCGGATCAATATCTGCCAGTTCCAGTTTTGATTGTATGGCAATGGCGTCCGTGACGGACAGACTGGTCTTGGCAAAGGATTTGAAAATCGCCCGGTGAATATGTCCCGCCATGATATGTTCGACATTGTCATATTTGGAGATGACGTGTTTTAAACGCTTAACCCAGTCATCGCTCGGGTCTGCGCTCAGCCAGCCAATGCCTGTTTTTATCGGCGGGTGATGCAAGGCGATCAGGGTCGGTCGGTCTGGCTGTTTGTCAAGCTCCCGTTCAAGCCATAAGGCTCTTGTCTCGCAAAAACTGCCGCCGTGACGGCCTTCTTCAAGCGTATCAAGAACAATAATCCTGACAGGCCCGTCTTCGAGCGTGTATTGGAAAAACCCGTCCGTATAGCGAGTGTCCGGGTAGACTTTTTTGAAGGCTTCACGATTGTCATGATTGCCAAAGGCCATGTGGATCGGGAATTCTATGGGGGAGAGAGCTTCTTTCAGGGCTTCATATGCCCAGACTTCCCCGTATTCGACCAAATCCCCTGTAATGACTAAAACGTCCGGTTTACGTCGTAATTCCGTGAGGGTTCTGACGACCGTTTTTAGGCGTTGCGTATTTTTACACGTTTTGCCTTTGCCCTCATGTCCGATATGCAAATCCGATATTTGGGCAATAATCATAGTGCGATTCATATTGCGTTGGTCGCAACTTTTTGTGCCGAGATCATATTGCAAATCGCTTGGGTACATATTGATGGCGCACCCTCCACTGGTGACTAACGCTTTGTTCTTCTTCGTTTTTTCAAGTGCATAAGATTTAACATTGGGGTAGCACATTGTGTAAGTTTGCCGTGTGAACTTTATCACGCCCGGCATAAAAAATGTCGCCCCCTGCCATTGGGGGAGCAGGAGGCGACGGGTGGATGAGCGGTTGTAAGGTTTATCGGTGTTTAGGCCACATGACTAAACTGGTTCATGGTGTTGTTGTTGCCGCCCGCTTTGAGCGCGCGTTCACCGCCGACCATTTCTTTAAATGTATCGCCAAGATCAGACCCGACCTCATGTTGATGTTTGACAGCAGACACGCCACCACGAATTTCTTCGCGCTGGATGGTGTTGACATAGGCCATCATTTTATCGTCACCGAAATATCCACGTGACAAGTCATCCATAAATTTAGCCGTCATATGGAAGGTCGGCAAGGTGATGAGGTTATGGAAGACGCCGGCCCGGGCGGCAATATCGGTTTGGAAACTGCGTAACCGGTCATTGGCTTCCAGACCCAGTTCTGTCTCGTCATATTTAGCCGACATAAGCGCATTACCGTCCGGATATGCGTCCGCCTTGATTTTACCTTGTGCAATCCACTCTTCGCGAACCTGTGCGCGCAGATTGAGCGTCCAGTTAAACGACGGAGAGTTGTTATAGGTCAGTTTTGCATTGGGAACGACTTCACGGATTTGGTTGACCATGTCTGCGATCGTATCCACATTTGGTGTTGCGGTTTCAATCCAGAGCAAGTCGGCACCGCCCAAGGTCAGGCTGGCAATGCAGTCTTCGACAACCCGTTGTGTACCCGTATTGGCCTGGAATTTGTACAGGCCATTGGGCAGGCGGGCAGGCTTAACCAGTTTTCCGCCAAGTTGGATCGCAACATCGCCGTCTTCCAGAGCGTTAAAGGCCGTGATTTCTTCTGCGTCCAACCATTTTGTGTACTCAGAAGCCAGATCGCCAGCGCGTTGCGAGACAGGGATTTTCTGGGTGAGCCCTGCGCCCAAACTGTCTGTGCGAGCAACGATGACGCCGTCTTCGACGCCCATTTCTTCAAAGGCCATGCGCACAGCCCGTAGTTTTTCAATGAAATCTTCGCGTGGCACAGTGACCTTGCCGTCTTGGTGGCCGCACTGTTTGGCGTCTGAAACCTGATTTTCGATCTGGATACAACACGCCCCCGCTTCAATCATTTTTTTAGATAGCAAATAGGTTGCGTGTACATTGCCAAAGCCTGCGTCAATATCGGCGATAATCGGGACAACATTGGACTCGAACGTGTCGATGGCCGCGATGGCGGTTTCGACAGCCTGTACATTACCGTCTTGTTTTGCGGCTTTGAGCACAGCAAACAAATCATTTAGCTCAACCTCGTCCGCTTGACGCAAAGACATGTAAATTTCCTGGATAAGCTCTGGAACCGATGTTTTTTCGTGCATGCTTTGATCTGGCAGATGCCCGAATTGATTGCGTAATCCTGCGATCATCCAGCCTGATAGATAGACATAGACGCCCTCTGTCGTGCCTTTTGAGCGCTTGACGGATTTGATCATTTGCTGGGCATGAAATCCTGACCAGCAGCCAAGGCTCTGGGTGAATTTACTGCTGTCTTTGTCATAGATTGCCATATCACGACGCATGACTGTTGCCATGGATTTGGCGATCTCCAAATGGGTTTTATAGGTGTTCTGGATGCGAAGTTGCACGAGAGCATCTACAGGGATTCCGCCGGGTGCGACGCCGTCCGGGTAGCGTTGTAAAAGCTGGGTTTCAATGTCTTTATAGGATTTGCGGTTTGTCATTTTAGTCTCCGTAGGTGTGTTCGTTTTATGATAATTTGAGAAGCTGGTCGTAGGCAGGCAGGGTCAGGAAATCGACGAAATCGACAGAGGTCGCGGTTTTCGTGAAGATTTCACTTGCCTGAGTGTAATGCCCTCTACTAAAGTCATCGGCGCTCATGCTGGTTTCCAGTTTTTCAAGCTCGCCTTTGAGGGTTTTCTCGAACAGGGCAGAGTTCATTTTTGCGGTTTGACCATCTGCTAGCTCAATAGTGGCCCCGTGGCGTAACCACTGCCAAATTTGCGAGCGCGAGATTTCGGCTGTCGCCGCATCTTCCATCAAATTGTGGATTGGAACGGCGCCGCGTCCGCTGAGCCAAGCTGCGATATAGGTGATGCCGACCGATATATTTGTCCGCAACCCTGCTTCCGTTATGCTGCCGGAATGCGGGGCTAACATTGAACTTTCCGGTATATGCGGGTTCACTTGTTTGCGTAATATCTGGTGTGGCAGTGGCATGTGTTCGTCAAACACCTCCATGGCGACAGGTACGAGCGCAGGATGGGCGACCCATGTGCCGTCATGACCGGCCAGAACTTCACGTTCTTTATCTGCGCGGACTTTGGCGAAGGCAGCGTCATTGGCGTCCGTATCGTTTTTGACCGGAATTTGCGCGGCCATGCCGCCCATCGCGTGGGCGCGTCTGCGGTGACAGGTTTCGATAAGTTTCAGGCTGTAAGCACGCAAAAACGCTTTATCCATGCCAACTTCGGCGCGGTCCGGCAGGACATAATCCTTATGATTGCGTAAGGTCTTGATGTAGCTGAAGATATAATCCCAGCGACCACAATTCAGTCCGGTGATGTGATGGCGAAGTTCATAGAGAATTTCGTCCATTTCAAACGCGGCCGGCAGGGTTTCGATTAAAACGGTTGATTTAATGGTGCCGTGTGGGATGTCGACAAATGTCTGGGCATAGTTGAACACATCATTCCACAACCGGGCTTCGAGATGGCTCTCCAGTTTCGGAAGGTAGTAAAATGGTCCTGTGCCTTTATCTGCCAATCGTTTGCCGTTGTGGAAAATATGAAGGCCAAAATCAAACAGGCTGGCGGACATGGGGCGTCCGTCTACGGTGATATGGGCTTCTTCCAGATGCCAGCCGCGCGGGCGCACCAACATGGTGGCGGTTGTCTCGTTGAGCGTATAGTCCTTGCCTTTGGCTTCGTCGTGTAGGCTCAAAGTGTCACGGGCGTAATCATACATGTTGATCTGGCCCTGCATCATATTGTCGAATGTTGGTGCAGTGGCATCTTCGAAATCGGCCATGAACATTTTCGCACCGCAATTGAGCGCGTTGATCATCATTTTGCGGTCAACCGGGCCTGTGATTTCAACACGGCGGTCGCGCAGGGCGGCCGGGGTTGGATCAACTTCCCAGATACCAGCGCGTATATGTGCGGTTTCGGGCAGGAAGGTTGGAAACTCGCCATAATCAAACCGGTCTTGGCGGTCTTGACGATCTTCAAGCAAGTTGCGGCGCTGGCGTCCGAAACGCCGTTCAATGTCAGCGAGGAACAAAAGGGCGTCAGGGGTTAGAATGGTTTCATAACCCGGTTTCATTTCGGCTGTGACTTTGGCCAAGACCCGATGGCGGGGAAGGGGTTGTTGCACTTGTATGCTCATGGGAGGCTCCTTTTGTTTAAGTTGAGCTTGATCCCTAGCGGCAGAAATGGGGTTTTACCAGAAACAACGGGTGCAAAAGTATGTGTTGTAAATTCAATACTTGTAATATTGTAAAATTTGTAAATAATAGAGATATGAAAACACAGACGGAAAAATTACTGATCGGGCCGCGGGTAAGACGTTTGCGGCAATCTTTGGGACTGACACAGGCTGTCATGGCACAAGATGTCGGCATATCGACGAGTTATATGAACCTGATCGAGAGAAACCAGCGCCCGATGAGTGCCAAGGTTTTGCTCCGCATGGCGGATGTATATGAAATAGACATTTCCGTATTGTCGCCGAAATCCGATATGCGGATGGTGCGGGAATTAAGCGAGGTGTTGAAGGCGCCCGCTTATAGAGATTATAAAGTTTCCAGAGCCGAGATAGAGGATTGTGTCAATGCAAGCCCGGACTTCGCCCGTGCTTTCCTGTCTGTGCATATGCGCGCCGAGGATATGAGTGTGCGCACACGTCTGGGCGATGATCCTTTTGCGGATCGCGATAATGTGGAATTAAGCGCAGGGTCTTTGGGAGCTGTGGACAGTGTGCGCCGGTTTATTCACGAACACAGTAATTATTTTGATGCGATTGACCGCGAGGCGGAAGCTTTGGCCGATGATTTGGGTTTGGCGGCCCGTCGCCCGCAAACGGCGCTTAGTGACAGGCTTGCCAATGAGCACGGTATTCGGGTGCGGATTACGCCTGCGGATATTTTGCCCGGAAAACTGAGTGCGTTTGATCCGCACAGTAAGCGTTTGGATTTATCGGAATTGATGCCGCAAGCGGGACGTAGATTTCAGATCGCCTATCATTTGGCGCTTTTAGAGCACCGGCATTTAATCGACGCGATTATTACCAAAGCTTCTTTGCCAAGCAAGGAGGCGGATGATTTGGCGCGGGTAAGCTTGGCCAATTATTTCGCGGCTGCGACCCTGATGCCCTATGGGCGCATACTGGCGGCGGCGGAAGCGGACGGTTATGATATCGAGCTGTTATCGCGCCGGTTTGATACTAGTTATGAGCAGACAGCCCATAGACTGACCACATTACAGCGGCGGGGGAAGCGTGGCATCCCGTTCTTTTTCGTGCGTGTGGACATGGCCGGAAATGTTTCGAAACGGTTTAGCGGTGGGCGGTTCCACTTTTCACGGTTTGGCGGCGCTTGTCCTTTGTGGAATATTCATGCCTGTTTTAAAACGCCGGGCGAGACCTTGCCGCAAATCATTGAAATGCCGGATGGGGTGCAATATTTCAGTGTTGCACGGGCCGTCCTGCGCCCCGGTGGAGCGCATGGACAGAGAGCACAAATGATTGCGATCGGGCTGGGATGCGAACTTAAATATGCGGACAAACTCGTCTATGCAAAATCCGTATTAGGGGGCGAGCCAACGCCGATCGGGGTTAACTGCTATGTTTGCGAACGCCAAGCCTGTGGATCGCGCGCCCATGCGCCGATCCACCGTAAGCTCCAATTTGACGAGCGCAGTCGTGGACAGTCTATTTTTAAGTTCGAGGACTAAATTTGGGTGCCGGGGCCGGATGTGGTTCATTTTTATCGTGTCGGGCTTTGTTTTGTTTGTGAAGAGGGGCTTCTTCGTAAGACAGAACCGGCGTGATGCACGCGTCTGAGCTGTCAAATAATGCTTCCCAGTGTGTACGCGTTTTCGCGGCAAAAATCGTTTGCAGGGTCTCTATTTGTTGGCTTCGCATGGCCGGATCATTTTGATCGCCAAAGCTTGTGGGATCAAGTTTAAGGATATCCAGCATTTGCACGAAAAACTTGGGCTCGATACAGCCTACCGCCATAAACCCGTCGTCTTGTGTGCGATAGCATCTGTAATAGGGTAGGCTGCCATCCAGTAGATTGCTGCTGCGCTTGGGTGTCCATACGCCCATTTCGCTCAGGGAGTAGACGATGCCCATCATCGACATGGTCCCGTCGACAATGGCCGCGTCGATGGTTTGGCCTTTGCCTGTGGTGCTACGCTGGATGACAGCACTTAAAATACCCATGATCAGGAACATTGATCCGCCGCCATAATCGCCAACCAGATTAAGCGGCGGGGTTGGCGGGCGGTCTTCATCGCCCATGGCGAGCAGGGCGCCGCTGAGCGCTATGTAATTTATGTCGTGTCCGGCTTTATGGGCCCACGGGCCGGTTTGTCCCCAGCCGGTCATGCGGCCATAAATCAGTTTCGGGTTGATGGCGTGGCACTGTGCTGGCCCAAGCCCTAAACGCTCGGCCACACCGGGACGATTGCCTTCGATCAAAATATCGGCTGTTTTGACGAGGGCCAATACGGTGTTGCGGCCTTCGTCTCGGCGAATGTCCAGGCTTAGATTGTCTTTGCCGCGTGTTTCTACAGCAAGCTCAAGGCTGTTCGCTTTTACAATACGGGTTACTTTTGCGCCCAAATCGGCCAGTAATTGTCCCGCGTAAGGGATGGGGCCGATGCCTGCAAGTTCTATGACGTGGAGGCCGGCTAGTGGTTTCGTTACAGTGTTTGTCATGATAACCTTGTTTAAGGGAGAAATGGACTTGGTAAAGTATTTTATCGCGTTTTGCGAAGTTCGGTTCCTTTTGCTTGCGCGTCTGTGCTTTTACTCTATTATGCAACAAAATGCATAGTATTGAAGTGCAAATATGGCATAGGAGCGCACGATGAGTGTTTTAGCAGACTTACAATCAAAAATCGGACAAGAGTTGGGTGTATCGGATTGGGTAGAAATTCCCCAAGAGCGGATTTCTACATTTGCCGATGTGACTGAAGACCATCAGTTTATCCATTTGGACGCAGAGAAAGCCAAGGCGCTTACGCCTTTTGGTGGGACGATTGCGCATGGGTTTCTAAGCTTGTCACTTCTCTCCCGGTTTGCAGAAACCGGTTTGCCGGAAGTTCCGGGAGTGAAAATGGGTATGAATTACGGGCTTAACAAAGTTCGTTTCCTTTCGCCTGTACCAAGTGGTTCGCGGGTGCGTGGGCGTTTCACGCTGGCATCTGCGACGGAAAAAAATCCGGGACAGCTTTTACTCAGCTACACCGTTACCGTTGAAATTGACGGAGGAGCTAAACCCGCACTCGTGGCGGAATGGCTCATGCTCATATTTGTTTAAAAAGATTTATATCTAAAAGGGATTTTCAATGAAAATAGATTTTAACAACCGGGTCGCTATTGTAACAGGGGCCGGGCAGGGTCTTGGCCGTTCGCATGCTTTGGCATTGGCGGCGCGTGGCGCAAAACTTGTCATCAATGATTTGGGCGGGGCTGCTGATGGTACGGGCGGTTCTAAAACCCTTGCCCAGGAAGTGGCCGATCTGATTATTGCGGATGGCGGCGAGGCGATTGTCAGTGGTGCCAATGTGGCGAAAGCCGATGAAGTTGACGCTATGGTTGCTGAAGCCATGGAAAAATGGGGCCGGATTGATATTTTGGTCAATAATGCCGGTATTTTGCGCGATAAATCTTTCTCCAAAATGGACATCGCAGATTTCCAAACCGTTGTTGATGTGCATTTGATGGGCAGTGTGAACTGCACGAAGGCCGTCTGGGAAATTATGAAGGCGCAGAATTATGGTCGTATTGTTATGACCACGTCCTCGTCCGGCATGTATGGCAATTTTGGGCAGGCCAATTATGGAGCCGCCAAGGCCGCTGTCGTTGGTTTTATGAATACATTGTGCATTGAAGGGGCGAAATACGATATTCGGGTAAATGCACTGGCACCTGCGGCGCATACGCGCATGACAGAGGGATTAATTCCGCCAGACGCGCTTAAGCTTCTGACACCGGAATCCGTTTCGGCGGGATTGTTGGCGCTTGTGCATGATGAGGCGCCGAACAGAATCATTTTATGTGCCGGTGCTGGCGGCTATGCGCGTACTATTATTTACGAAACAGACGGCATTTTCTTGCCGCCCGAAGACCAAACACCAGAGAATGTGATGGCGGCGATGGAGAAGATCGGAGATCCGGTCGGACAGGTCGAGTTCACGCAAGGTTTTCAACAGTCTCAAAAATTTGTTGAAAAGGCGATGAAGGGTTGAGCGAAACCAAACCGGAAATATATACTCGCGTTGGCAAGGAAATTGCAGCTGTCATAGACGGCGAAACATCGGCTGTTGCACGATATGCAACGGCCGCTTGCTTGTTAAGCGAGGCGTTCGAACACTTTTTCTGGACAGGGTTTTATCTTGTTGATCCGCTTAAGCCGACCGAGCTGGTTGTCGGGCCGTATCAGGGCACGCTTGGGTGTTTGCGTATTCCGATTGGGCGGGGTGTGTGTGGCGCGGTTGCCGTAGATCACAAGACCCTGATTGTTAAAGATGTACATGCTTTTGATGGCCATATTGCCTGTGATAGCCGCACGAATTCTGAGATTGTTGTGCCTGTGTTTGGTGCAGACGGGCAGTTGGCGGCTGTGCTGGATGTGGATTCAACGCAGGTTTCTGCTTTTGACGGGGACGATCAGAATGGCTTAGAGGCTATATGCGCGCGGCTTTTACACGGCGTTCAAAGCTAAGGATCAGAAGTCCTCGACATTGGACACTTGTATTTCGCCCTTAGGGGCAGGGTTGGCCCATTGGGCTTCTATGAGATCAAGAGCGCTTTTAACCGTTTCTTCGCGAAAGAGATGGCCTCTGACCCATTCGGGGCTGAATTTTGCGTCAATCGTATGGCGAAGCAGTTCCATAATTGGGGCCCAATACCCGTCTGTATCCAAAAACACCAAAGGTTTGGTGTGCAAATGCAACCGCATCCATGAAATGATTTCAATGGCTTCTTCCAATGTACCGATCCCGCCTGGGAGAACCAGAAAGGCATCGGATTCTTCGTACATCTGGTGTTTGCGTTCATGCATGTCATCGACGATCCGATGGTCGATTTCGGTGAGTAAATCTTCGATCTCGGTTAAAAACTTCGGGATAATTCCTAGGACATCCCCGCCAGCATTGTGGGCGGCCAATGCGGTCGCGCCCATTAAACCGATGCCGCCGCCGCCATAGACTAACCGGTATCCCCGGTTTGCAACGTTGGTGCCGGTGTCTTCGGCCAGTGTAAAATAGTGCTCGTCAACAACTTTTGATGCGCCACAAAAGACACATATACTTTTTTTTTGCTGTTTAGGTGCTGGTTTTGCTGCTTTCACAGTGTTTCTTCCTTCAAAGTGTATTGTCACTTGCCATCGCGGTGGGTTAGATTGCCTGTCTTGCGTGCAAATGGCCAGTTCTGGTTTTAGATCGTTTCAATATGCTTAGAGCTTAAAACGATTCTGACAAGACGTGCGGTCACTATTTTGAATAAAGAGGGGGATATGCTTAAAAATAGACCGCTTATGATGCTTTTAACCGGCGTGGTATTGGCGCTTGTCTTATGGGGGCTTGTCTCTGTCGTGCAAACGAATGAGACCCCGTCTACCTCCGTGGGGGACGTAGAGGCGAATACAATCAATGATGAATATATGATCTCTCCGGCGAGCGTTCTTTCCATAGAACAGTTTGGTGCGAGATTTGTTTTGGAGGGTACAGGGGTTGCCGGTGCCGGATTGTCATTGCTGCACGGCGAGCGCGTGTTGGGGACGACAAAACTGAATAGTGCCGGGGAGTGGACATTCTCGTTTACGCAAACTGTGCTTCCCGATGTTATGGAACTGGCTTTGTTGATGACCACACCGGATGGGCATCAGGTGCGATCGGATCAATCCTTGCTTTTGATCAAAGGGCTGGAAGTAGAATTTGAAGATATTCCTGTCGAGATGGACCAAACTCTTGTGCCTGCCAAGGCTCTGATTTTGTTGTCGGCCCCCGGTGCCGGTTCACGGGTCTTACAAACCTTGTATGAGGATTTGCCGGGGCAGGACGGGTTTATACTGGAAGCTATTGATTATGATAATTCCGGTGGCGTTATTTTTTCCGGCTTGTCTTTGCGACAAGGCAAGGTGACCATTTATGCTAATGGAAACCCTGTCGGAGAAAGCCGGGTGGATACGACGGGGCGCTGGAGCCTGATATTTGGTAATATTATGCCGATGGGGGCCTATGATATAGGTGTGGAGCTTGTCTCGGATACAGGGCAAAACCCGATTGCGCTGACCCTTCCGTTTGAACGGATGGCACCCATGTTTGAAACCGAGAACAGCCCGAAAATCCTCGTGCAACGTTTGGATGACCGTATTCAAATCGCCCGCGCGCTTTATGGGGGCGGGTATCAGTTTACGGTCGTATATGCGCCAAGTGTGTTTTTACCTTAATTTTTGAGCGCCAAGAGCTTTTTAGGGTTGATGAAGGCAAAAATCTTGCGAACATGGCCCATCCATACAGCAGGTGCGGCCAGCATGACCGGCGTTAGGATCAAGGTCAGAATTGTCGAGAAGCCAAGTCCGCAGACCAACACATAAGACACCGGTGCCCAAATGGCCGAGGTTGAAGTGCCTTTTGTCGAGAATATACCTGAGAACAGATCGGCCTGCACGGCCAAGACCATCGGCATAAGCCCGATAATTGTTGTTATGGTTGTGAGGAAAACCGGACGCATACGCTGTGCTGCTGTACGGACGGCGGCCTCGTGGGACTCATAGCCCTCCAGTTTCAGCCTCTGATAGGTGTCGATCAGAACAATGTTGTTATTCACCACAATCCCGGCGAGGGCCAAAACGCCTGTGCCGCACAGAAGGGTGCTGATATAGGGGTAGAATTGCAAGCCCAACAGAACGCCGGCCATAGAGAATACAACGGCCGAGAGGGTCAAGATGACGTGCCAGAAGCTATTGAACTGCCAGAGCAGGATCACGGCCATCATAAACAGTGTCGCGATGCCGGCTTTGGCGAAAAATTGTGCCGCTTCCTTGTTTTCTTCATCCTGTCCTAAAAAGCGGTGATTTACATTGGCTGGAAAATTGGCTTCGTCGGTTATCCATGTTTTGACGGAATTTACGACTTGATTCACAGCTAGACCTTCACGGACATTTGCCCGAACTTCATAGACAAGCAATTGGTTGCGCCGTGAAATGGCGTCTTGTCTTGTATGGGCCGTACGGGTCACCACAGCGGACAGAGGCAGTGCGCCTTCACTGGTTTGAATGCGCAAATTGTCAAGATCAGAGAGATCTCGCGATGTTTTCGGGTAGCGAATGCGAATGTCTACTTCCTCGTCCGTATCGAGAGGGCGATAAAACCCGACCAAAGATCCTTCGGTGACAAATTGCACGGCGGCGCCGATTGTGGCGACATCCAGTCCGAGGCGCCCTGCTTCTTCTCGGTCAATTTCAAGTCGCCATTCAATGCCGGGCAATGGCATTGTGTTTTCGGCCTCTTGGAGTGAAGGATTGGTTTCAAAATATTGGCTGAGCCTACGCGCCGATGCGTTGAGGCTCTGAAGATTATCAGAGGTGAGCTCGATTGTGATGTCCTTGCCTGTAGGTGGTCCATTAGCAAGCACTTCGACCTCGACAATGAGGCCAGGCATGTTGGCAGTGGCTGCGCGTACGTCGCTTTCGATTTCTGCGGTGGAGCGACGTTCTACAAAGGGGTTAAGCTCGAGGAATGTGCGCGAAACCGTATCCAAAGGAATGCCGTTCGGGCCATTGAAACCGCCGCCGGAAGCCGCTCCGTTGCCAGAGATTGTAAACATGGATTTTATGCCGTCTATGCCCCGTAACCGGGCTTCGATTTTTTTGGCAATCTCGTATTCATTGATGGTGGCTGTATTGCCGCGCGAACGTCCATAAACATAAATCTCGTCTCCGCCATCTGCGGTGAAAAACTCGACTCTGTGCGGTGTGTTGGAGAACCAGATAAAAATGCCGGCTGAAAGGCTGAGTATGGCAATCAAAACTAATGAGGGCCAGCGGGCCAAGGTATCGATGAGGCGGGCATAGGCACCCGTAAAGCCTTCGATGGCCAAAGGGTTTCCGTCTTTACCCGAGAGGGCTTTGAGACTTGCACTGGGATCTACAAGTTTTTTGGGGCCTAACAAAGCTCCAATTGTCGGGAGGAAGACAAGGGCCATGAGCAAGGATGCTGACAAGATATATATCAGTGTTTTGGGGAAATATGACATGAACTGGCCGGGCAGAGTGTTCCAAAACAACAAGGGCAGGAAGGCGGCGAGTGTTGTGGCCGTAGAAGAAACAATTGGCCAGAACATGCGTTTGCCAGCCAAGGTATAGGCCTCTTTGCGGTGTAGGCCTTCGGCCAATTTACGATCCGCGTATTCAATAATGACAATGGCGCTGTCGACCAGAATGCCCACAGACAGGATCATGCCGAACATGACCATCATATTGATGCTGGTGCCTTGTACACTAAACATAAAGACGGTCATAAGGAAGCTTGCCGGGATCGCGAACCCGACCATAAGGGCCGAACGTAGCCCAAGGGCCGCAACACAGACGATAAAGACCAATACAACCGCATTGACGATACTCGACACGAGAGACCTGATCATGTCCAGAATTGTAACCGTTTGATCTTGGCTCAGTTCGATTTGAACCGTTTTGGGCCAATCAGCAGTAACCTCAGCGGTGATGTCACGCACGATTTGAATGGTTTCCATAATGTTTTCGCCAGCCCGTTTGGAAACCTCAAGGGATACGGAGGGACGGCCCTGAAACAGAGCATTGCTTGTGCGGTCTTTGTAGCCACGCCGTACATCTGCGATGTCTTTCAGTTGTATGATGGATCCGTCGGCGTCGGTACGAATGACAATGTCTGCCAGATCAGAGGGGCGCTCGATCAAGCCCGGCAGCTTGACAGCAAATTTGCCGGTCTGCGTTTCCAGACTGCCAGCGGTGACCAGTGCGTTGTTGCGTGAAATAGCACCTGCAAGTTCATTGAACGTAATGCCGGTACTTTCCATCAGGGCGGGGTCAATAACCGCTTCGAGCAAATCTTCCCGTTCACCCTGTATTATGGCTTCAAGGATATGCGAATTGGCTTCGAGGCGGTCACGGAGCTGTTTCGCCAGTTCTTGTATTTTACGGTCCGGTGCATCTCCGAAAATATTGACCACGATAATGGGGAGGGTTTGGGTGTTTAACTCTTTGACCAATGGTTCTTTGGCTTCTTGTGGTAATTCGCCGCGGGCCCTGTTGACGCTTTCCAACACATCCGTTACGGCTGAATCCTGATCGAAATTTGCGTCAAATTCAAGGACGATAATGCCCATGGATGTGACGGCGGTACCGTCCATTTGTTTGATCCCGTCAAGGGATTTAAGTTCTGTTTCAAGTGGTTTGACGAGTAAACGCTCGGAATCCTCTGGCGAGACGCCAGGAAGGATGACCTGCACGGTTACAAACGGAATGTCGACATCCGGTTCTGCGTCCAGTGGAATTGTGAACATGGCGAGAAATCCGCCAATCACAAAAAACGCCAAGAGTGCGAGTGTCATGCGCCATTGGTGTACGGCAAAGTCGACAATACCCGTCATTACTGATTCCCGCCTATGGCCTTACTGGCGCTAGTAGATGTTGTGTTCGGGGTGTCGTATTGCGTGTGCACAATTGTGCCTTCTGCTACGTAATCCTGTCCCCGGACGATCAAAGTTGTTTCGTCAGCTAGCCCAGATACCCAGATACCCTCTGCCGCTTCTTCTATGATTGTCACCGGTGTAAATTGCACACGGTTGTCACTGTCCAGATGACGCACACCCACACGACCAAGATCGTCAAGGGCAAGCACATTGCTCGGAATGAAATGTGTTCTGGCTTGTCCGGAAGGCAGGCGGGTTTTTGCGGTCGCGCCGGCTTTTAAACTTCTATCTTTGTTCGGGACTTCGATTTCCACACGGAATGTGCGTGTGTTCGGATTTGCCCGGGATTCGATATAGCGGACCGTGCCTATCAGATTTTCTCCTGTTGCCAGTGAAATCTCTGCTGAATCCCCCGTATGTATCAAGCCAACCTGATGTTCTGTAGCTTCACCGGTGATAATAAGCGGGTCGAGATCGACCAAAAGACCGCAGGGATCTCCGGGGCCGAGATAATCTCCGATTTCAGCGATTTGATGTTCAAAAATGCCACTGAAAGGCGCGCGCGTAATGACATTGTCCAGTTCGATTTCTGCCTGCATGACAGAGGCTCTCGCGCCGTCACGTGCGGCAAGGGCACCAAGCGCTTGGGTTGAAGATCTATAGCCCTTATCCACCAGTTTTTGCGCGGCATTGTATTCCAGTTCGCGCGAGCGGAGCAGGGCATTGGCTTGGTCAAGTACGGCTTGGCGGGCGTCGACATCCTGAACGCATAAAACCGTTCCGCGCTTTATAAACTGGCCTTCGCGTAAGGGCGTTTTGACGACAAGGCCTGCGGTTTCCGCTTTTATAGCGACTTCACGTACGGCTTCGCTTCGTCCGTGTAGCTCTATAAAACTGTCGTGCATTTCAGAACGTACGGTACGAACTTCCACCGTTGGAAGTGTTGGTTCTATCGAGGCCGTGTTTGCAGACGTAGATGTTTGTGTATTGCCTTTTCTGATGAGGCTACCGTATAGGAACCAGACCACGATGAACACCGAGATGCCGATGGCTATTAAATATGCAGGTTTAAATTTCATGGTGATGCGCACTTCTAACTATCAATATATGCAATTGATTATCAATACATGCAATCTAGGGGCTTCATTTTGGAACGCAAGTCGAGAGTCAGGTTTTTTATCCCCCATCAGCGGTGTTCTGTCATGCAAAAATGAATGATTAAGGGAAAAGTATTTCTATTCTGGATGAAATAATACGGAAAACGACTAAAAGTTTCCCTAGAATTTGCGCAGAGTTTCGATACACTTCCCGCACATCAAGGATGGGGGGGTTATGCAAGATATTCTCGAACAACTCGAAGAGCGGCGTGCGCAGGCGCGTTTAGGCGGCGGTCAGGCGCGGATTGAAACGCAGCACGGCAAAGGCAAGCTGACGGCGCGTGAGCGGATTGGCCTGTTGCTTGACGAGGATAGCTTTGAAGAGTTCGACATGTTTGTCTCCCACCGCTGTACCGATTTCGGTATGGAGGATAAACAGTTTTCGGGTGACGGGGTTGTTACGGGGTGGGGCACGATCAATGGGCGTAAGACCTTTGTATTTGCTCAGGATTTCACCGTTTTTGGCGGCTCGCTGTCCGAGACCAATGCCAAGAAAATTTGCAAGGTGCAAGCCATGGCCATCAAACACGGTGCGCCGATTATCGGCCTGAATGATAGTGGTGGTGCGCGTATTCAAGAGGGTGTGGTGTCTCTTGGCGGTTACGCGGATGTGTTCCAAAACAATGTGTTGGCGTCCGGTGTCATCCCGCAGATCAGTGTGATTATGGGGCCATGCGCGGGCGGGGCGGTGTATTCTCCGGCCCTGACCGACTTTATTTTCATGGTGCGTGATACCAGCTATATGTTCGTGACTGGCCCGGATGTGGTCAAAACGGTGACTAATGAAATCGTGACAGCCGAAGAACTTGGTGGCGCCAAGACCCATACGACGAAATCCTCTGTGGCGGATGGGGCATTTGATAATGATATGGAGGCGCTCGCAGAAATTCGGCGCCTTTTTGATTTTCTGCCGCTCAATAATAAAGAGAAAGCGCCCGTACGTCATGTCTTCGACGTTGCGAACCGCATAGATAATTCCCTTGATACGCTGGTGCCGGATAATCCGAACCTGCCCTATGATATGCACGAGCTTATCCATAAGATTGCCGATGAGGGCGATTTTTACGAGCTTCAAAAAGACTATGCCAAGAACATCTTGACCGGATTTATTCGCCTTGATGGTCAGAGCATTGGTGTGGTTGCCAATCAGCCCATGGTGCTGGCCGGGTGTCTGGATAGTGATAGCTCGCGTAAGGCGGCCCGGTTTGTACGGTTTTGCGATGCGTTCTCCATCCCGATTTTGACCCTTGTGGATGTTCCCGGATTCCTCCCCGGCACGTCGCAGGAATATGGCGGGATTATCAAGCACGGGGCCAAGTTGCTTTATGCTTACGGGGAAGCCACAGTGCCCAAAGTCACCGTCATTACCCGCAAAGCTTACGGCGGTGCCTATGACGTGATGGCACCAAAACATCTCCGTGGTGATCTTAACTATGCGTGGCCAAGCGCACAAATCGCTGTCATGGGGGCCAAGGGCGCGGTCGAGATTCTCTACCGCAAAGACCTCGGCGATGCGGACAAGATTGCTGAACACACAGCCGAGTACGAGAAGAACTTTGCCAACCCGTTCAAAGCGGCCGAGCGTGGCTATATTGACGAAGTCATCATGCCGCATGGGACACGCAAGCGATTGTGCCGTGCCTTCGCGTTATTGAAGGATAAGGACTTGCAGAACCCTTGGAAGAAGCATGGGAATTTGCCGTTGTGATCGGTACGCCCTCCATCTCCTCCGCTCATCCCCGCGAAGGCGGGGATCCAGTTCTTTCCAGCCAGCACGGACACAAAAACCTGGATCCCCGCCTTCGCGGGGATGAGCGGGGTGTTTGTATTGGATGGTTTTGTTGTGAGTGATGAGGTGACAGAGGCTATTATTGAGAATGAAATGCTGTTAAGTTTTTTTCTTCAAAAAATAAAAAATTGCATTTCTGAATTTCAGTTTCATTATAGTGCTTTGGAAGCCTATTCTAAGCAAGAACATGTTGCCGAGAATAGGAATGAAATTTGGGATTCGATTTCGGAAATTTGTAATTCTACTGCCCAAGTATCGAGAATTTTCGATTCTGGTTCACGTACAAAGGGGACGCCAGACCAGAAAGATTTTACAAAAAATAGAGGTGAATTGCTGACGGTTTTGGCGGGGTTGTCGAAGGATGACTTTACTGAATTAAAAGCTTTGAGAGAATTGAGAAATCGAGTGGTTCATTTTGATGAAGATGTAGATGACTGGTTTTTGGCTTCAAATAAATCAGTTGATAGAACAATGGTTTGGAGAGATATAAATGATTCCACCAAGTTAAATCATGATGGTTCCACATGCCTTATTCAGAGTTACAATTGTAAAACAGGAATCTTATATAACTTAGGAATAGAGTATAGTTTTCATGAATTGCATCGTAAGATGGGAAAAATTGCGAAGGGGGCACATCAGGCTGATGTTAAATTAAGCAAACTTTGCCCAAACAGATCGAATATGACAATAAAATGATAAAAAAAATACTGATAGCCAACCGTGGTGAAATTGCCTGCCGTGTTATAAAAACGGCCCGTAAAATGGACATCAAAACTGTGGCTGTGTACTCGGATGCGGACAAGAATGCGCTGCATGTGGAGATGGCGGACGAAAGTGTGTATATTGGGGCGTCTCCGGCCAGCCAATCGTATTTGGTGATGGATAAGATACTTGCGGCTATTGAAAGCACAGGTGCGGATGCGGTGCATCCGGGCTATGGTTTTCTCAGTGAAAACAAAGAGTTCGCGAACCGTCTTGAACAGATGGGGATTGCTTTTATTGGCCCGAATGTACGCGCGATTGAGGTGATGGGGGACAAAATCACCTCTAAGGAATTGGCGGCCAAGTCGGGCGTGACCACCGTGCCGGGGCATATGGGGTTGATTGAGGATGCGGACGAGGCGGTCAAAATTTCTAACCAAGTTGGCTATCCCGTGATGATCAAAGCGTCTGCGGGCGGCGGCGGTAAAGGGATGCGGATTGCGTGGAATGACGAGGAGGCGCGTGAGGGCTTCCAGAGCTCCAAAAACGAAGCGGCAAATGCCTTTGGTGATGACCGTATCTTTATCGAGAAATTTATTGTCGAACCTCGCCATATTGAAATTCAGGTGTTGGGCGACAAGCACGGAAATATTATTTATCTGGGAGAACGGGAATGTTCTATTCAGCGTCGGAACCAGAAAGTGATTGAGGAGGCGCCGTCTCCATTTCTTGACGAGAAAACGCGTAAAGCTATGGGTGAAGAGTCTGTCGCCTTAGCTAAAGCGGTCGATTATGACAGTGCGGGCACGGTCGAATTTATCGTAGATAAAGATCAGAACTTTTTCTTTCTTGAAATGAATACGCGCTTGCAGGTGGAACACCCTGTGACGGAGTTGATTACGGGTGTTGATCTGGTCGAGCAGATGATCCGTAGTGCCGACGGGCAAGAGTTGAACATCAAACAAAAGGATGTGAAGTTAAAGGGCTGGGCAATGGAGTCCCGTATTTACGCCGAAGACCCGTACCGTAATTTCCTGCCATCGATTGGGCGCTTGTCAAAATACCGTCCACCTACCGAGGGCGAGACCTCGAGCGGGGCGATTGTTCGTAATGATACGGGCGTTTATGAGGGCGGCGAGATTTCGATGTATTATGATCCTATGATTGCCAAGCTGTGCACATGGGGTGAAGACCGGATGGAAGCGATTAAGGCGATGCGTAAGGCGCTCGATACGTTCGAGATAGAGGGTGTTGGCCATAATATTCCGTTCCTCGCGACAGTGATGGAACATGACCGGTTTGAACGCGGCGCCTTGACGACGGCCTATATCGCGGACGAGTTTCCAGACGGATTTACAGGGGCCGATTTAAATCCGGGCAATGCGCGTGCGGTTGCGTCCGTTTGTGCGCTGATGCACCAAAAGGCCGAGACGCGTCGTGCCAATGGTTCAGGCGTTTTGGCGGGACATGCGCGGGTGATTGCCAGAACGTTTATGGTTGAATCCGGCGAAAATATCTATGATCTGACGATAGAAAATACAAATGGCACAAGTCTGGTGACCACGACGGATGGTTCTGACAAGGCCGCGATCGAGCTGGAGATATCCCATGCATGGGTTCCGGGACAGTCATTGGTGCGGGCTTTGATTGACAATAAAGAGTTCAATTTTACGGTTAGACCCATACCGGAAGGCTATGCGGTTCAGTATCGGGGCGCAGATTTTGACGTGAAAATCCGCAGCGCTTACGCGGCTGAGCTTGTCCATATTATGCCCGAGAAAATCGAACCCGATACGAGCAACCTCCTCTTGTGCCCTATGCCGGGGGTGATCGTCTCCATCCTTGTGAAAGAAGGGGACGAGGTTCAGGACGGGCAGGCTCTGGCCGTAGTGGAAGCCATGAAAATGGAGAACACTCTTCGCGCAGAGAAGAAAGCTATTATTGCAAAAATCAATGCGGGGGCAGGCGATAATCTCGCCGTCGATGAAATTATTATGGAGTTCGAGGCGTAAGCGGAGCCGTTTCCTTCGTATCCCCCATCGTGAATTTATCCTAGGCAGTCTCTTGATTGTAAGCTATCAATTGCAAAAAAGAGGGCAATTATGAAAATTACAGCATATATTATACTTGGCTTGATCGGACTGGTTTTGGTTTTGTTTTTTATCTTAGGACGGCAATCGCAAAAGGGAAGTGCGCCCGGATTGGTTGATGGCAAACTCGCACCCTGTTCCTCCAAGCCCAATTGCGTGTCCAGTGAAGAAAACGTGCCGGCGCGGGCGCAAATTGCTCTGCTGTCGGGGGATAAATGGGGCGCGCTTAAAGATGCGATTATTGCCCAAGGGGGCACCATTACAAATGATGACGGGGATTATATTGCTGCAGAATTTCGCTCGAAGCTGTTTGGCTTTGTTGATGATGTCGAAGTGCGTCTGGATGGGGATCATATCCATATCCGTTCAAGCTCGCGTGTCGGATATTCGGACCGCGGTGTAAACCGCGCCCGTGTCGAGGCGTTACGAACTGCGTTGTCGTAGAGAGATCGTCATGCCAAAAACAATAGATCATGATAAAGTCAAAGTGCTTGTGCGCGACTTGCTTATCGCTCTTGGTGAAGACCCGGACCGGGAAGGCTTGCTTGAGACACCGCGCCGGATTGCCAATTTTTGGCAAAATTTTATCGAATATGATCCCGGCAAGCTCGATACGACCTTTAATGCGGTTAAACATAACCAGATGGTGTGTGTGACGGGCATGCGGGTTTGGTCTATGTGCGAACATCATATGCTGCCTTTTTGGTGCGATGTGTCTATTGCCTATATTGCGGATGATAAAGTGCTGGGCCTGTCTAAATTTGCCCGTATTGCCCATAAACATGCCCATAAACTGACATTGCAAGAACAACTGGTCTCGGATATTTCCGAAGATGTTCGCGAAATATTGGGCACCGAAGATGTGGCTGTGATGGCGAAAGGGGAGCATTTGTGCATGACAATGCGGGGCATTCGAACCCCGCACCGGATGATTTCAAGTGCGCTTGACGGGCAATTTCACAAAGCCGAACAACGGGCAGAATTTTTCAATCTTGTTAATGCGAGTTGTTTATAGGGTAAGATGACGAAGGGGTGCGTTATGAAGTTTACCAAACGGGATTTGATCGGGGCCGGAGGGCTTGCGGCTTTTGGGGTTGCCGTTACGGCATGTGGTGTGCAACCCGTTGCTTCTTCTTCCTCTTTGGGGGGCGAAAAAACCAGTGTTCTTAAATCTTTAGCCGGTAATGTGCCGGTGATTACGGCGCGTGACCATATGGCCCGTATCGCCAAGGCTCAAAAATTAATGCGCGCAGCCGGTATTCAGGCGCTGGTTTTGGAAGCGGGCGCAAGTTTACAATATTTCACGGGTATCCGGTGGTGGCGAAGTGAGCGGCTCACGGCGGCGGTCATTCCGGCCGAGGGCGAGATTGGTGTTGTGACCCCCCATTTCGAAGAACCGAGCATTCGCGAGAGCATGAAAGTTGGCAAAGATGTACGCGTCTGGAACGAGCATGAAAGCCCGTTTGCGCGCCTTGCCGGTATTCTTAAAGACCGGAATATTTCGGGCGGAAAAATCGCGTTTGAAGATACGGTTCGGTTCTTTGCCGTTGATGGTTTGCAAAAAATAGCTCCACAATATGAAATCGTGTCGGGGGGCAAGATTGTCTGGGGCTGCCGGATGATTAAATCTGCCAAAGAGCTCTCTCTTATGCAGACGGCTAATGATATCACTATGGCGGCGTACCGGCATACATATCCCCAAATTGAAACCGGGATGACACCGGCAGATATTCGCGCCATTATGAGTAAAGCCACCGAGGCTTTAGGGGGGCATAATGAATTTTCTCTTGTGCTTCTGAACGAAGCCAGCGCGTTCCCGCATGGTTCTGGAACACCACAGAAGGTGCAAGAGGGCGGTATTGTCTTGATGGATTGCGGGGCGAGTGTGAACGGATACGAATCCGATATTTCGCGCACATTTGTACATGGAGAGCCAAGTGAACGCCAATATGAGGTTTGGAATTTAGTGCGCGATGGTCAGGCTTTGGCGTTTGAAACGGCGCAGCTTGGCACACCGACAGGTCAGATAGATGACGTCGTGCGTGCCCTGTATGAAAGCAAAGGATATGGCCCCGGATATAAAACGCCGGGCCTGTCCCACCGCACAGGTCACGGTATTGGCCTTGAAGGGCATGAACAGGTCAATTTTGTTCACGGCGAGACAACACCGCTTGCTCAGGGCATGTGCCTGTCTAACGAGCCGGGCCTCTATATATTCGGGGAATTTGGTGTGCGTTTAGAGGATTGTCTTTATATGAGCGAGACTGGCCCAAAATATTTTAGTACACCGCCAACAACACTTAACGATCCGATTGGATAGAATTATGAATTGTATAGGACATGTCTATATTGCATCAAGCCTTGATGGTTATATTGCAAGGCTTGACGGGGATTTGGACTGGTTGTTGAAACAGTCCGTCAAAAATGAAGATCATGGCTATGATGCTTTTATGGAGAGTGTTGACGGGTTGGTGTTGGGCCGGAAATCTTATGAAAAAGTGCTGTCCTTCGGGGCGTGGCCCTATAACAAACCTGTGGTGGTTTTAAGCCGGGTTTTATCCCAAGACGATGTGCCAGAGCATCTTGCGGAGAAGGTTCGGATTACCCACCAGACACCGCATGACATTATGGAAGAGCTTTATGCGGAAGGCTGGCGGAATGCCCAGGTGGACGGCGGTAAACTCATACAGTCGTTTTTGCGAAGTGGCTTAATTGATAGTCTGAATTTGACACAAATCCCGGTTCTTTTGGGCGGCGGCATTCCTTTGTTTGGGGCCTTGGATCGCGATATTAATCTTGAGCATACACAAACAAGCAGCTTCCCTTCCGGGTTTGTACATTCAAAGTACAAAATCAAGAAAACTATCTAGGTATCGATTTGCTTCCCCCGCCTTTGCCTTTGCTTTCTCCGCCCTGACTTAGACGCTGATTGACAACGTCCAGAACCGCCAAAACCGCATCGGGTATGTTGGTGCCGGGAGGGAAGACGGCTTTGGCGCCCATGTTTTCCAACGTTTCAATATCTTCGGGAGGGATAACGCCGCCGACAATGATTATAATATCAACATGATTGCGGTCTTTTAGGGCGTCGCGCAGGGCGGGCACGAGGGTCAGGTGTCCGGCGGCGAGAGAAGAGGCCGCGATGACATCGACATCTTCTTTGATGCCCAAATCGGCGGCTTCTTCAGGGGTTTGGAAGAGGGGGCCGATCACAACATCAAAGCCGATATCTGTAAATCCTGTTGCGACGACTTTTTGACCTCTATCATGGCCGTCCTGGCCCATTTTGGCGATGAGGATTTTGGGCTTGCGACCTTCTAGCTCTATAAAAGCGTGAATGCGGTCTTGGGCTTCGCGAAAGGCCGGATTGTTCTGGTCCCATGCGTCTTTGTAAACGCCTTTCACGCCTTGGGGGATGGCGGCGTGACGGGTAAAGACTTTGCCGATCGCGTCGCTGATTTCCCCTACGGTGGCTTTGGCGCGGGCCGCATCTACGGCAAGGGTGAGCAAATTACCATTGCCGTGTGTGGCCGCATTTGTCAGCGCATGTAAGCATGTTTCTACCTGCGCAGGATCACGATCTTTTTTAAGTTGTGCCAAGCGGGCAATTTGGCCGTTTCTGACGGTGTCATTGTCGACTTTCAGCAGGGGGATGTCGTCTTTTTCCGAACTTGGGTAGCGGTTGATGCCGACGACGGTTTGGGCGCCGCTATCGATGAGGGCTTGAATGCGGGTCGCGGATTCTTCGATGCGAAGCTTGGGGATGCCCGTCTCCAGTGCTTTTGCCATGCCGCCCAGTTCTTTGATTTCCCTGATATGGGCGAGGGCGCGCACCGCCAAATCATGGGTCAGGCGTTCGACATAATGCGAGCCCCCCCAAGGGTCTATGCAATTTGTATGTCCGCCTTCGCCTTGCAAAAATACTTGGGTGTTGCGGGCAATACGGGCCGAGAAATCGGTGGGAAGGGCCAAGGCTTCGTCCAGAGAATTTGTATGTAGGGACTGGGTGTGGCCATCTACGGCGGCCATGGCTTCGATGGCGGTACGCCCGACATTGTTGAAAACATCCTGAGCGGTTAATGACCAGCCGGAGGTTTGGCAATGGGTGCGGAGCATTGATGATTTCGGGTTTTGCGGGTTAAACGGTTTCATCAATTTTGCCCACAATAGTCGGGCGGCGCGGAGTTTGGCCACTTCCATGAAATAATTCATACCAATGCCCCAGAAGAAGGACAGGCGTGGGGCAAATTGGTCAATATCCATGCCGCTGGCGATGCCGATTTTCACATATTCAATGCCGTCAGCCAGTGTATAGGCCAGTTCGAGGTCGGCGCTGGCACCGGCTTCTTGCATATGGTAGCCGGAAATGGAAATCGAGTTGAATTTCGGCATATGTTGGGCTGTATGCGCAAAAATATCGGCCACAATCCGCATGCTGGGTTCGGGTGGGTAGATATAGGTGTTGCGGACCATAAACTCTTTTAGAATGTCGTTTTGTATCGTGCCGGAGAGTTGGTTCTGGGACACGCCTTGTTCTTCGGCGGCGGCAATATACATGGCAAGAACCGGCAGGACGGCCCCGTTCATGGTCATGGACACGGACATTTTGTCGAGCGGGATTTGGTCAAATAAAATCCGCATATCATACAGGCTGTCAATGGCGACACCGGCCATGCCGACATCACCACGTACGCGCGGATGGTCGCTGTCATAGCCCCTGTGGGTGGCCAGATCAAACGCGACTGAAAGGCCTTTTTGTCCGGCGGCGAGATTGCGACGGTAAAAGGCATTACTGTCTTCGGCTGTTGAAAACCCTGCATATTGGCGGATTGTCCATGGGCGCTGTATGAACATGGTCGGATAGGGGCCGCGCACATAGGGGGCAAGGCCGGGATAGCCATTGGTGAAGTCCAGATCAGATGTGTCCACCCCGCTATAGCCAGATTTGATGGCAATTCCTTCCGGTGTCTGCCACGTTTGTGGTTCATCCTTTGCGCCTGATAAATCCGGCTCTGACAAATTTGGCATGGAAAACGGGATTTTTGTGAAATCGGGAGTTGTCATGCTTCAAACCCTTCTGCAACACGCACGGGTGGGAAAGCAGAGATATTGTTGTGCGCAGGGATCGATTTACCGGCTTTGGCTTGGTCAATTGCCTGCGTGATGTTTGTCGTATTTATAACATCACTTGAAACAGGTTTGTTATTTGGTCTGGGAAGCGTTTTGGCTTTGCGGATATCGGATTTGGTGAACTGATTGATTCCAACGAGTAAAATATCTCCGTCTTGTAGTTTTTGTGTGCGGAGTGCGTGGGCGGCGTCGATTTGTATTTTCAACCAGTTATGTGCGGCCTCGATATCGCCAAGGCTTTCCATATGTTGAAAAATCTCCCAGGATTTTGCGCACAGGGTTTGGGTGAGCGCTTCATGCATGAAGCTGCCATGGGCAGGGTCTTGTACGTGACCGAGATGGCTTTCTTCCATTTGCAATAACTGGATGTTGCGCGCAATGCGGCGGGCAAAGGAGGTGGCAAGACCGAGGGGCTGGGTAAAGGGCAGGGTGGTGATATAGTCGGCCCCGCCGCACACGGCTGCGAAACTGGCAGCGTTGATACGCAGCAAATTGGCCCAGGGGTCGGCTTTGGACAACATGCGCTCAGACGTGTGCACATGCAGTGTGCACCGGGTGTTGTTCGCCCCAAAGCTCTCGACGATCTTGGCCCAGAGAGCGTGGGCTGCACGGAATTTGATGATGCCTTGGTGCCCGTCCTGATCGCTTGCCAAATGCACATCTATGAGGGCGCAGGCGTCTTCAACAGCAAATCCGTTTTGTATTAAAACGCGCAGATAGGACGCCGTCTGGAAGGCCATAAAACCAAGTTCTTGTGCCGGTGTTGCGCCTGCTTCATGTGTGAGAGCGGCGTTCACCGATAGCGCTTTCCAATGGGGGGCGTGATCATGCACCCATTTGGCCAGAGATGTCATTTTTTCAACATTTGGAGCGATCGGGGCATATCCGAGGCTTAAATGGGAAGTTTCGGGTTCGGAGTGGGCGCAAAAGAGGATGGCGGTTTCAAAATTATGTTCCGAGGGCGCAAGATTGATCGGAACCAAGTCTGTGTGAACTCCGGAGAGCAGGCGTTGAATGTCGGAGAGATGTTGCAAAGCTACCCCGTTTGCACCGGACGGGTCGATTTTTAAGTTGAGTGCGCTGGCGCCCCCGTTTAAATCATCCAAAGCGTCCGTGTTGGCCTGTTTGATGTCCGGATGATCAATTCGGGGGGTTATATGCCAAGGGCGTCCTGCTAAAAATGGCACATTGGATTTGCAAATATGAGCCGTTTCGCGCGACGTATTTTCCGTGAACAGAGGGCCAAGCTCAAGCCCGTCTTCTGTGTGTTTGATCAGGGCCGTCTCGAAATCGGCCCCGCGCAAGGCTGTTTCCGCCAAGGTTCGCCACTCGGCCTCGCCGGACGGTTTAAATTCTTTTGCTAATTTTGTGGTGTGTTCATTCATAGTTTGAAACATCAATCCCAATCCCAACCCCGTTGCGTTTTCGCTTTAACCGGGTGAAAAATCACCGAGAGACAGAAGGGAAATCCGGATACCAAACCCGTCTGATTGACCGATGATACCGAGCCCGTTCTCGCGTTTGCTATAGGTAAATTCGATGCGGGTGCAATCATCATCATAAATCAGCGACAGTGCCTGCCTGCGGGTTGCGCCGCGATCAATGTCATGGTTTAGCTGATAGCTAGTGCTCCAATTGTCAAACAAGCGCACCGAGAGAGTGCCGGAAATTTCTTCTGTTGGCGGGCCGAACTCATTTGGATCGGTTGGCACGACGACCGAGGCACTATCGACTTTGTAGTAGCGGACATTGGCGCGAAAACGATTGTCTGTGTAACTGAAACCTGTGTCGAGGCGGCGAAAGGCGCTGTTGTCTTCATCATAGCGCACACGGGTTGTGGACGAGAAATGTTTGCCAAGTTTCAATTCAAACTGACCCACAAGATCGGACTTATCCTCTTGTAGACCGGATGTGATGTCGAAAGCGTTTTCGGAACCGCTATAATAGCTTTGCCCCAAGAACAACGAGGCGCGATTGCTTTTTCCCCAATCGGCAATCAGGGACGCGCCCACGTCTACACGAAACCCTTCTTGCCAGATATCATATCCGGTGGATTTGTTGGAACTCCAGAGAAGCGCCTGATCCAGATCAACATCTATGCCGTCCTGTGCCAGATTGACAATGTCACCATTGGTTTTTGCGTAATTGAACTTGTTAAGTTTTCCGTCGCCAAAGCTTTGGGTCACTTGCACGCGTGGCTCAAGAATCCAGTTGACCTTTTTACCGGGCTTCATGAACGGCCAGCGTATATCGACACCGACTTGAGCGGTTGTGCGGGAAAAATCGAATGCAGGTTCGTCTTCGGCTTCCAGTTTGAAATAGTCGTGTTTCGCATTTGCGAAAGGCTTGATCTCTACACCCATAGGGGCAATCCAGTTGCGTTGCCAATTGACGCCGCCCGTGGCACGGATATAGCCGGTAGCAAGTTCGGTCGAGCCATTGGTCCCGTGTTGTCTGGTGAGAACAGTGGTGTCGCCAAATAGTTTTAACCGTCCACCAAGTACAGGGTCTTCAATGTATTTTGTGACTTCTATTTTGGGGGCCACAACCGGAAGGGCACTGTCATCTTCTCGTGATACAACAAAGACATTGTTATCACGCAGATATTCGCCCGTGACCGGGTCCTGAATGAGCTGGTTACTGGCGTTCAGGAGGGGGACGCCGCGGATTGCGCTGCGTAGGCTGGTGATGCCGAATGCGGATGTGCTGAACCGGAAACTGTCGTTCTGCCCGACAACAAAGACTTGTTGCATCAAGCGGCGATTGGCGGCTTTATAGAGGCCGAACTCGCGTTGGGTTTCTTCAAGGTCATAGCGGTTTAAATAATTGTCATCCGTAGCATATCCGCCCTGAAAACCCCATTTCCACGTATCATTTATATCAAAGGATCCATTGGCAAAAAAGTGCGAACGCCATTTCTTCGAGGCAAGGCTTTCGTCGGGGTTTATGAAGACGGTCTGGTCTGTGAGAATATTGCCGTCATTATCAAAGAAACTGGAATAGGTCGCACTGCCCTCCAGATTTATTTCTCCAGAGTAAAATTTTCGTTTGTATTGCGCCTCTAAAAGCGGATTGACCTTTTGATACACATGCGGGGTTAAGGTGAGTTCGGAATAGGGGGAGAGGGCAAAATAATAGGGCGTTCTGATATTTAGCCCTTTCGATTTCGATACGCCCCCGAACGGCATCATAAGCCCGCTGGCCCTACCGACGCTTGGGTCTGGGTGAGCCAAATAGGGGGTGTAGAATAAAGGTACGCCCTTAAACTCGAACACGGCATCGCGGTAGCGAATGCTTTTTGTTCGGGCATCCTGGGTGACTTTGCGGGCTTTTAAACGCCATGTCGGTTTCTTGGTTTTTCCGTCTTTCACACAGGCCTCACAGGCGGTGTAATAGGCATTATATAGCTCGACGCCATCTTGGGTGTTGCGTTTGGCAAATGCGGCGCTGAGCTGCCCGCCTTGGGCGAAACGTGCCGTGAAATCAGTGGCTGTACCGGTTTCCAACTCGCCGGAAAGTTCCAGCTTGTCCGCATGTTGCGTGGAGCCATTTGCATTAATCAAGGTTACATTGCCGATCGCGATGACTTGTCCGGTGGTTAAATTGTATTTGACCTGATCTGCGCGTATGGTTTTGTCCTGATAGCGACCAATCACTTGACCACTGGCAATGAGAATGTTGCCTTCTTGGTCATTTTCAAGCTCATCGGCTTCAAGATAGATAATATCGGGATCTCTGAACGGGCTGTCTTGTGCCAGTTTCAGGCCAGCATTGGTTTTCGTAAACCCGTCAAGCTGGGCCTGAGCCATATTGGGCAAGCTACACAAGGATGCTCCCAGCAGGACCGCGCTCAAAAAACGGCGTTTCATGGATTTTATGTTTGGCATTCTGATCCGTTTGGCATTTCGATCCGGTGTTTATGTGTGTTCGACCCTGTTTGAATCTACTGCATAGCGCGGCAATTGAGTCGCGTCTATGGCATTTGCCGCAATTTCTACTGCGAGGTTGTGAAATTTTGGAGAGGGGGTTTTGTCTTGATGCAAAAAGTGTTTATGAAGGGTTTTATTGCGCCTCTATTTTCCGTATAAATAGAATACCGCAATGTAGAAGGCATATCGTACGCATGAGTAGTCTGAAACAACCACAGGGGTCTCATAATTCCGGGCAAAGTGTGTTCCACACTGAGGTTGGTCAGGCTTTGATGGCGAGTAAAAGCGCCTTTGTCGGCATTGGTGTGTTTTCTGCCTTTATCAATCTTTTGATGCTGACAGGCCCTCTGTATATGTTGCAGGTTTATGACCGCGTTTTGGCAAGCCGGAGCATGTCCACCCTTGTGGCGATCTCTGTGCTTATGGCGGCGATGTATGCATTTATGGGGTTTTTGGAACTTATCCGGTCACGCATTTTAGTGCGGGTCGGGGATAAGCTCGAAAAAGATTTAAGTGCGAGAACCTTTTCGGTTTGGCTGAAACAGGGCGTGTTTGGTCGTTCGGGGCAGAGACATCGGCCGCTACAGGATTTAAGTACGTTGCGGCAGTTTCTGTCCGGTTCCTCGCCGGCGACGTTTTTTGATATTCCGTGGGCGCCGTTTTATATCTGGATCATGTTTATCTTCCACCCTTGGTTAGGGTGGGCAGGCATTGTCGGGGCTATCGTTATTTTTTGCCTTGCGTACATAAATGAAAAATCGACCCGCAAGCCTGTGCAAGATGCCAATGTGTTGAAGGCGCAAGCGCAGATGTTTGCCCAAACCGCACACCGCAATGCGGATGTTGTCACTGCTATGGGCATGGGTAAGGATATGCGGGCGCGTTGGCGTGGATATATGGACAGGGCGGGAGAACAAACCGTACGCGGGAGTGATCGGGCTGGGAGTATGAGTTCGGCTTCAAAGGCATTTCGCATGTTTATTCAATCGGGCATTCTCGGGATTGGCGCGGCCTTGGCCGTAAAACAGATTATCACGCCGGGGACGATGATTGCCGGTTCCATCGTGATGGGGCGTGCGTTGGCGCCGATCCAGACGGCGGTGGGGCAATGGCGCGGATTTATCGCGACCCGTCAGGCCTTTCACCGCTTGAATACATTTTACGAGTTAATCCCCGAAGATCAGGACAATATGGAGTTGCCTGTGCCGGAAGGCCGGCTTTCGGTTGAACATATTGTTGTGGCGCCACCGGGGAGCCAAACCGTTGTGCTCTCGGGGGTGGATTTTACGCTTCAGCCCGGACAAGGCCTTGGGGTGATTGGCCCGAGTGCGTCTGGGAAATCGACGCTTGCACGGTTACTTGTCGGGGTTTGGATGCCGCAAAAAGGGGCGGTGCGGCTTGATGGGGCGACATATGACCAATGGAACCGCGACGCATTAGGCCCTTATATCGGATATTTGCCACAAGAGGTGGAGTTGTTTGACGGCAGTATTGGCGAAAACATTGCCCGTTTTCGCACGGGTGCGCGTTCCGAGGATATTGTGTTGGCGGCACGCCGTGCCGATGTGCACGAGATGATTTTACGCATGCAAGACGGGTATGACACCCGTATCGGAGAGGGGGGCGTCGTTCTTTCCGGTGGGCAGGTTCAACGTATTGCCCTTGCGCGGGCTTTATTCGGAGACCCGGTATTGGTGGTGATGGATGAACCGAATGCCAATCTTGACGCGGAAGGGGATGCGGCGTTAAGCGCCGCCATTGCGGACTTGCGCCAGCGGCAAAAAACGGTTGTTGTTATGGCACATAGGTCCAGTGCGATTGCCTGTGTTGACCAATTGCTGATTTTGAAAGATGGGGTGCAATCTGCTTTTGGCCCTAAGGAACAGATTTTGAAAGACCTTGCTAAAATGGCAGGTGCGCCTGCCTCAAAACCAATTGCTCTGAAACCCCAAAAGGGCCGGGTTTCTATGCCGTCCTTTGGGTCTGATAAGGGGGGGGCAAGCTGATGGAACCAGTAGATGTCAGCTATAACAAGTATCTACGGCGCGGGTTTATCGCTTTGTTTTTACTGGTTGTTTGCTTTGGTGGTTGGGCAAGTTTTGTTCCAATTAAAGGAGCTGTGATTGCGCCGGGTATTGTGGTTGTTGAAGGTAGCTCCAAAACGCTGCAACATCTGGACGGCGGCATTGTCGGGGAAATACGGGTGCGGAATGGGGATGTGGTGGCGGCTGGAGACATTGTCTTGCGGCTTGATCCGACAGCGATCGAAGCCAACCGTACTTTGGTGGAAAAGCGCCTTTATGAAGCCCAAGCCCGTGTTGATCGTTTGAAGGCAGAGCGTGACGGCGTAGGGGGCATTCAATGGAGCGCGCGAATAGAGGTGGTATTGGCTCAGGCTAATATTGTTGAAATGACATCCGGGCAAACAAATCTGTTTCTGGCCAGACGTAAGGCTCTGAGCGGTCAAATCGGGCAATTGCGCGAACGTATTGCCCAATCCCATGAGCAAATTCGGGGATTACGGGATTTGATGGGGTCCAAACGGACCCAGTTTGATCTGGTGGTGCAGGAGCGCGACGGGTTGCAGATATTGCTGGACAAAGGTTATGTTAGCAAAACCCGTGTTTTGGCATTGGAACGCGAGCAAGCTCGTCTGAACGGCGAGATTGCAACTCACCGGTCTGAAATTGCCCGTACGCAAAGCGCTATCAGTGAAACGGAAATCCAGATATTGCAGGTGCAAAGGGATGATGAGGCCCAAATTCTTACACAATTGCGCGAAGCGGAAAGCCGTCTAAGCGATTTGAACGAGCAATTTACGACGGCGGCGGATCAGTTGAAACGCATAGATGTGAGATCACCGGTCAGCGGCATTGTGCATGATTTGGCGGTGACAACGATAGGAGGGGTCATCACACCGGGGCAGGCGATTATGCAAATCATTCCCATAAATGACCGGTTGATTATTGAAGCGCGCATACAACCTATTGATATTGACCAGATTTACGAGGGACAGCCTGCGACAATTACGCTGAGCGCGTTTAATCAGCGTACAATTCCGCAATTTAACGGATTTGTTTCCAAAACGTCTGCCAATAGTCTTGTCGACGAGTATACAGGGGTGCCTTATTTTAGTGTTTTGATCGAGATTCCCGAAGCGGAGATGAAAAAGCTTGGAGATATGGTTCTTGTGCCGGGCATGCCTGCTGACAGTTTCATTCAAACCCAAGACCGCACCGTCATGAGTTACCTTCTCAAACCGTTCAGGGATCAGTTAAACCGGACATTTAGAGAAGAATAGCGCTTAGGGCCGGGCCGGATAGCCTTTCCAGCGTTTTACGGCCTTCATAACCAGTGAAGACTGAATACGTGCCACATGCGGGAGGGCGGCGATGGTACGGCGATATATGCGTTCGTATTCACGGGTGTTTTCGGCCGCGACTTTCAGGAGGTAGTCGCAATTTCCGGTCATGAGATAGCATTCCAGAATTTGGGGACGCGAGAGGGCGGCTTGCTCGAATGCGGCCAAGACTTGCTCGCTCTGGCTGTCGAGGGACACTTCCACATAAAACTCTATCTGGTAGCCGAGTTTAGGGCCGTTCAGGCGGGCGTGGTAGCCTTCGATCACACCGTTTTTTTCCAAAATGCCTATGCGGCGATGGCAGGCGGAGGGAGACAAGCCGACCTCGCTTGCCAAATTGGCAATAGATTGGCGGGAATCCTTTTGCAAGGCCAAGAGGAGTTTCTTATCAATCGTATCCATATACGTATATTTTCCTGACATGTATTAATATATTCGAATAATATTCGAAATAATATGAATGTATATGAATTGTTTGAAATTTTTTACAAGTCGGCATTGGGTACACAAGAGGGGTAATATAAGGAGATTTCCATGCTGATAGGTGTGCCCAAAGAGATAAAAAACCACGAATATCGTGTCGGATTAACCCCGGAAAGTGTTGCCGAGCTTATTGATGCTGGCCAGAAAGTGATCGTGGAAACGGGTGCCGGTGCCGGTATTGGCGCGAGCGATACGGCATACCGCAAAGCAGGGGCAAAAATTGTCAAAACCGCAGAGAAGGTTTTTGAAAAAGCCGACATGATCGTGAAGGTTAAAGAGCCTCAGCCTGTTGAATGCGCCCTGCTGCGTCCCGGGCAAATTCTTTATACATATTTGCATCTGGCACCTGATCCAAAACAGACCAAAGCTTTGATAAAATCCGGTGCGATTTGTATCGCGTATGAAACAGTTACGAGTGACAAAGGTGAGTTGCCACTCCTTAAACCTATGAGCCAAGTGGCGGGCCGTCTTGCCATTCAAGCTGGTGCGGTTGCCTTGCAAAAAGAAGCCGGTGGGCGCGGTGTTTTGCTTGGTGGTGTACCGGGGGTGACGCCGGGTAAAGTTGTTGTTGTTGGCGGTGGTGTTGTTGGTTTCAATGCGGCGCAGATGGCGGTGGGTTTGCAGGCGGACGTGAGTATTCTCGATCGTGATCCTGATGTAATGGAGAATCTTTCCAATCACTTCGGCGCAAGTGCTAAAGTAATACGCTCAACCCCTGCCGTGCTGGCAGAGCTTATTAAAACTGCCGATATGGTGGTTGGGGCCGTGTTGATCCCGGGAGCGGCAGCTCCGAAACTGGTGACCAAGGCCATGCTTAAAACCATGCAGCCGGGTGCGGTGCTTGTGGACGTTGCTATTGACCAAGGTGGTTGTTTTGAAACCTCCCACGCGACGACCCACGCCGAGCCAACTTACATTGTTGACGGTATTGTTCATTACTGTGTGGCCAACATGCCGGGCGCGGTGGCACGTACGTCTACATATGCGCTCAATGCGGTGACTTTGCGGCACGCCAAAGATATTGCGATCAAAGGCTGGAAGCAAGCGCTTACAGATAACCCGCATTTGAAAAACGGACTAAATGTTGCCGAAGGCAAGATCACTTACGCGGCAGTCGGTGAAGCCCTCGGGCTTAAATATATTGATGCAGATGAAGTGCTTAATTAATCTCTGTCGGCATTGCATTAAAAAAGGCTCCGTAGAAATACGGGGCCTTTTTTGTTTTATTGGTTCTGTTTAATTCGCTTAAGCGACTTCAAACAAGCCAGCCGCGCCAGTTTAGAGGGCTTGCCCTCTAAACCATCAAACATGAATGGGCGCGGCAAGTAGCTGATTGTTTTAATTCGCTTAAGCGACTTCAAACAAGCCAGCCGCGCCCATGCCACCACCAACACACATTGTGCAGACAACGTATTTGACGCCGCGGCGTTTGCCTTCGATGAGGGCGTGGGCGACCATGCGTGCGCCGCTCATGCCGTATGGGTGGCCAACGGAAATTGCGCCGCCATTGACGTTCATAATCTCGTCTGGAATGCCGAGCGTGTCGCGGCAATACAGGACTTGTACGGCGAAGGCTTCGTTAAGCTCCCAGAGACCAATGTCGTCCATGGTGAGGCCGTTGGCTTTCAGAAGTTTTGGCACGGCGAAGACAGGGCCAATGCCCATTTCTTCAGGCTCTAGTCCGGCTACGGCCATGCCCCGATAGATGCCTAACGGGTTCAAATTGCGGCGGGAGGCTTCTTTGGCTTCCATCAGGACGCTGGCAGAAGCGCCGTCTGAAAGCTGGCTGGCATTACCGGCTGTGATTGTCCCTTCTAGGCCTGCAACAGGTTTAAGGTTGGAGAGAGCATCGGCGGTCGTGCCCGGGCGATTGCCTTCGTCTTTGGCCAGAGTGACGTCTTGTTCGGAGATTTCACCGGTTTCTTTGTTTTTGACCATCATGGTCGATTTCATCGCCACGATTTCATCGTCAAATTTACCGGCCTCTTGGGCTTTATGGGTGCGGTCTTGGCTTTTGGCGGCATATTCATCCATGGATTCGCGTGAAATACCGTATTTTTTGGCAACGATTTCAGCGGTCTCGATCATAGAGATGTAAGCTTTCGGGTGCATTTCCAGCAAGCCAGGGTCTGCGGCGACGCGCATTTCTGCGGTTTGAACCATGGAAATGCTTTCAACACCACCGCCGACGGTAATGTCCATACCGTCACAAATGATTTGCTTGGCGGCGGTTGCGATGGCCATCATGCCGGACGCGCATTGGCGGTCCACACTCATGCCCGGGACTGTGACAGGGAGACCGGCACGGAGCGCGGCGTTGCGGCCAATGGTAACCTGCACACCTTGTTGCATGGCGGAGCCGATGACAACATCATCAATTTCGCCGCCGTCGAGGCCTGCGCGTTTTACCGCTTGTGCAATTGTGTGTCCGGCAAGGGTCGGGGACGGGGTGGCGTTAAAGGCACCCCGATAGGCTTTGCCAATCGGGGTTCTGGCAGTGGATACAAGGACGGCTTCGCGCATGAGTTTCTCCATTTTGTGCTTAAGTCATATGCATATAATTGTATATGTATGGCGTAGGTATGTTTGCCAAGGGGAAAAGTAAATTTGTTGGAATAAAAAAATAAAATTTGCTTTGTTATTATGGCTCTAGGCGAATTCATATTCTCGTGTTAGGCACGGGTATTCGCAAAATTGGGATTGCCTACATGTTGGCTCGCCGTATCTATATCCGAACGATATCCACTTTGGTGATGATGGTCGTTTGTTTTAGCACGTTTAGTGCATTGGGTGTTCGTGCGCAAACGCCGTCTATAACAGAACAGATCGCTGTTAATCCGCAGGTTTTGGAACAATCCATTAAAAGGGAAGTTGATGCGATTGCAGAAAACTCTGTGCTCACAAATGTAGAGAAAGAACAGGTATTAGAAATTTATAGATCGGCTGTTGGGCGTCTTTCTGACGGCGGGACGGATAGAGATGATGCCGAACAATATATAAATAACCGCGAAAAATCTTCGGAAAATGTTGTAAATATAAGAGAAGGTTTAGCTGAAATTCTCGATGATCTTAATGATTTTAGCCGGGATTTATTTCAAGAAATTGACGATCAGAAACTTGAGCTAGGCGAGTTGGAGCAGACGCTGGCGCTTGAAAGTTCGCGATTGAGTGTTTTACGCGGCGAACTGGTGCAGTTGCAATCAGACCGGACCATTTTGGAGCAGTTTTCAACTGACGAACCTGTTGCACGCGCCGCAAATGACCAGAAAATTGTTGAACTGTCGACCCAAATGCGCGCGCAACAATTTGACACTTTAACGGGGGTGGATAAGGCGAGTTATGCATTGGCTCAGGCCAGCATGTATGCACGTCAGCAAAGCAATACCGAGTTGAATGCACGTAAAGACGGGCTTTCGGCGGAAACCAATCTTCTGGCTGTGATGATTGAGTATAAAACCGCGCAAATCACGCAAGAATCCCATCTGGTAAATGCTTTACGGATTAAAACCGGGTCAGCGCGCACTTTAGTGGCAGAGCAAAAACACGAACTTGCCTTGCGAGAATTGACAGGTGTCGTTGATAAAAACCCTTTGTTGCAGGCGTATGCACGCGGAAATGTCGATATGAGCTTGCAGTTGTTGGAACTTGCGCAGGCGAAAGAAGATTTGCCTGCGATCGAAGCCCGCATTAACCGTCAAATCGATCAGGTGAAATTTGATCGCAATATTACGGATCAAATTCTGGATACAAAGACGACAAGCCGGAGTTATGGGGTTCATTTGCGTGAGTTGCGGCAACAACAGCCAAGCTTTACCCGTATCCGTTTGGAAATGAAAGCGCGAAATATTGAGTTACAGGATGTTTTGTTTCAAAAGATTATTACTCAAGAGGCCTTAGAGCTTTTTAATGCTTCTGCACTGGATATCACGGCCGAGATTGCCAAGTTTGAAGCGAGCGCTGATCCTTCTATCGTGCCTTATAATGTATTGGAAGCTACTGACATTGCGACATTGCGGGCCTTGTATGAAAGTCGCCGGGATATATTAAATGCGCTTGCGTCCTATTCGGTATTGAAAACCCGCAATTTGGGGAAAGTGAATGCTTTGCAAGCGAGATTGCTCGATGATGTCCTTGCGTTATGTGCCTTGTTAGATGGTCGGTTGCTGTGGCTTCCCTCTACGGAAACCGTTGGTTTTGCTTGGCCGGGGAAAGTCCTAGACGGCCTCCAGCATACTCTGAGAGCCAAGAATATTGCACAGCTTGCAGATGGCTTTGGGGTCGGGTTGAAAAATAACTTTTTCTTTGTCTTTATTGCCGTTCTCATTCTGGGGCTTGTTTATACATTTCATGAGCGTTTCAAACCTTTACTGAGCGGGATGGGTAGCCGGGTTGGACGGGTGCAGAAGGATTCTTATATTTTAACGCCAATCGCCATTGTAGATGGTATGGTGCGTGCAGTACCGTGGGCATTAATCCCGCTTCTTATCGGGTTAATTTTCAATAGCTCCACCGTAGACACCAGCTTGGCTGTGCCTTTAATGCGGACGTGTTTGCTGATTGCGGGCTTGACCTTCTTCGGCATGACATTGCGCGAATGGTGCCATAAGGGCGCGTTGTTTGATCTGCATTTTCGGGTTGATGACGAACTTAGAGGCCGGTTGATAAAGCATTTGCCGTGGTTGCTTGTTGCGCAGGCTCTTAGCGTGATGTTGATCGGGGCTACGCGCTATAATCTGGATTATGATTCAGGGGCTTCTGCGCTCGGAGAATTAGGATTTCTGATCGGGGCTATTAGTCTTAGCATCTTCACTTTTAAAATCTCGTGGGCGCGAAGTAAGGCTTTCAAAGGTAGTCTGCGCGATTCTGATGGCATATATTTACGGCATGAGAAATGGTTTTTCATGCTTGCAATGGTGGTGCCAGCGATAACGGCTATTTTGACCCTGTTCGGGTATTACGAGACGGCACGCTTGCTTTTGGCGCGATTCTTCGTGTCGTTTGGTATTCTTATGACGGCTTATGTTTTACATGGTTTGTTTAGGCGTACAGTCGTAATTGCCCAGCGCCGGTTGGCGCTAGAGCAGGCGCGAGCGCGTCGTGATCAGGCGGTGAAAACGCGCATGGAAAAAGTGGCGGCGGAAGAACGCGGAGAGATTCCGGTGCCAAGTCTTGATTATGACCGGATTGATCTGGAGACCATCAACCGTCAGTCAAGCCAGCTTGTTAACATCTTTGTTTTTATTGGCACGGTCGGTGTTTTATGGGCTTTGTGGAGTAGTTTGCTGCCAGCCCTTTCCGTGTTTAATGATGTGGAAATCTGGGGGTATGACAAGGTTGATACTGCGGGCCGTATCATTCTGGATGCTGATAATGGTCGGCCAATTCGCGAGGTCATTAGCTTTTGGAACTTGTTACAAGCGTTCGGGATCGGGTTTGTTACATGGCTGGCGGCTCGGAATTTACCGGGTTTTCTCGAAATTTTCGTTCTTAAGCGTATGAATATGGAGCAAAGCTCCCGTTTCGCGATTGTCACTGTACTGGGCTATATTATCTTCATAATCGGTGTTTTGGTGGCGTTTGACAAGCTCGGGACCCAGTGGGCGCAGCTTCAGTGGATTGTGGCTGCGTTGAGTGTGGGTATCGGCCTTGGTCTTCAGGCTATTTTTGCCAACTTTGTGTCCGGTTTGATCATTTTATTCGAGCGGCCTGTGCGGATTGGTGACTATATTACGGTTGGGGATATAAGTGGAACCGTGACACGTATTCAAATCCGAGCCACGACCCTGATGGATCTGGACAATAAGGAAACCCTTATTCCCAATCAGGAACTTGTGAGCCAGCGGGTGACCAATTGGACACTGACGAATTCGGTGACACGGCTTATTGTTAATGTCGGTATTGCTTATGGCTCGGATACAGAATTGGCTCATGGGGTTATGCTTGAAACGATTAAAGCGAACCCGAATGTGCTCATCCATCCTGAACCTACGGTTCTTTTCCTTGGGTTCGGGGACAGCACACTTGATTTCGAGATCAGGGTATTCCTACGTGATTTTGTACAGCGCTATATTGTGAGCCATGAATTACATATGGCTCTGGACGCGGCATTGCATAAGGCCGGTATTGAAATCGCCTTCCCGCAACGCGATTTGCACATCAAATACCCCGGAGAATCAGCGACACCCCAAAAGCCTGTATTTTCTAAAAGTATAGCTAGGAATCCTGTAAAAAAACTCGGACAAAAATCAGTGAAGAAGTCTGTAAAAAAGAAGCGTTAGTTCGCAATAATCACTGTTTTTAGATTAGTGAATTCCCGCAAGCCTTCCTTGGCCATTTCCCGCCCATAACCAGAGCGTTTACTGCCGCCAAAAGGCAGGCGTATGTCGGAGGATGCGTAGCGATTGACGAATGTCGAGCCGGCTTCGAGATCGGTGATAGCACGCTCTATCTCCTCTTGGTCGTTCGAGAAAAGCACGGAAGACAGTCCGAAAGGCGTATCATTGGCAAGATTGATCGCCTCTGTGAACGTCCTGACTTTGAAAAACATGGCGATAGGGCCGAATATTTCTTGATGAAAGATACGCATGTCGGCGGTGATGTTTTCTAAAAGGGCGGGGGGCTGATAATATCCGTTTTTGGGCACGGGCTGGGTGCTGGTTGTCAGCTGGGCGCCGTCGTCTGTGGCGGTTTTTATCTGGGCTTGGATGTCACGCATGGCTTTTGCGGACGAGAGGGGGCCGATATCGGTAAGAGGGGCGAGAGGGTCCCCAATGCGAAGTTGGTTGAGCTTGTCGAGAAATCCTTTGCGAAACTGTTCATAAATATCTTCGTGAACGATCATGCGCTTTGCCGCGATACAGGACTGGCCATTATTGCGCATGCGGCTGATCAAGGCAGCGTCGATGGCGGCTTCGATATTGGCGCTGGGCATAACAATAAACGGATCGGAACCGCCAAGTTCCAAGACGCATTTTTTGATGTGTTTGCCACAGGCTTGGGCCACAGCAATGCCTGCGGCTTCGGATCCTGTCAGGGACACGGCTTTGATCCGGTCATCGCGAATGACCGGATCAACCTGTTCGGCGTTGATCAGCAAGGTTTGAAATACGCCCGCAGAAAACCCTGCCATGGCAAAGAATTTTTCCAGCAACAAAGCGCACTGGGGCACGTTGGATGCATGTTTCAAGACGATTGTATTCCCGGCTAGAATAGCAGGAACGGCGACCCGTATAACCTGCCAGAAGGGGAAATTCCACGGCATAACCAGAAGGACGGGGCCGAGGGGGAGTGGGCGGGTAAATGCTTTTTTATATTCGGTCTGTACGTATGCGTCTGCAAGGTATTCATGAGTCTTATCAGCCATATACTGGCAGTATTTAATGCATTTTTCCATTTCGGCCTGGGCGGCAATGAACGTCTTCCCCATTTCCAAAGCCATAAGGTTGGAAGCCTTGTCGGTGTTGTCTTCAATAATAATTGCCAAAGCATGTACCCGTTTTTGGCGTTGGTCTAAATCCGTTGTGCGCCAGTTTTGAAACTCTGTGTGGGCGCGTGTCAACGTGTCCTCAAGCGCCTGCGGGCCGAGCGGTTCATAGTGTTTGATCTGTTGGCCTGTGGCCGGATTGATTGTTTGTATTGTCATGGGTCTCTCACATCGTCCTTGTTGCTTACGCCGCTTAGCAAAAAAGAAAAGGGGGGAATTGGAATTTGCAGTGTTTTGATTTCAAATGTGATGTGGCCATATATTTAATCTCAAACTTTCGCGTATTTGATTTGATACGTGTGTGGCTTGTGGGTACAAAAAGGGAAAGGAGAACCTTATGAGTGATCATTCCGTATTTGATGTTTCAGTAGAGTTTGCAGCGCAGACCAATTGCAATGCTGCGAAGTACAAAGAGATGTATGCGTATTCTGTGTCTGATCCAGAGGGTTTTTGGGGCGAACAGGGTAAACGTCTGGACTGGATAAAACCGTATACCAAGGTCAAGAATGCCTCTTTTGCGGGTGATGATGTGCATATCAAATGGTATGAAGACGGGGTTCTGAACGTGGCCGCCAATTGTATCGATCGCCATCTTGAGACCCGCGGCGATCAGACTGCGATTATATTTGAAGGCGATGAACCGGGGAGCGATTTCCATATCAGCTATACACAGCTTCATGGCCATGTGTGCCGGTTTGCCAATATTTTGAAAAAGCACGGTGTGCGTAAAGGTGACCGGGTTACCATCTATATGCCGATGATCCCCGAGGCTGCCTATGCCATGTTGGCGTGTGCGCGTATCGGGGCCGTGCACAGTGTGGTTTTTGGCGGGTTTTCCCCGCAAGCGCTTGCCGGGCGGATCAAGGATTGTCGCTCGTCGTTTGTGATTACGGCAGATGAAGGGGTGAGAGGGGGTAAAACCGTTCCTTTGAAAGCCAATGTAGATGCGGCGCTTGAAATGTGCCCTGATGTGAAAACGGTTGTTATGGTGACGCGCACGGGGGCGGATGTGCCGATGGTTGCTGGGCGAGATATCCGTTATGAAGATGAACTGGTTGGTGTTTCGGATATATGTCCTGTGGAGCCTATGAACGCCGAAGACCCGTTATTTATCCTGTATACATCAGGGTCGACGGGACAGCCAAAAGGTCTCGTGCATACGTGCGGCGGGTATTTGGTCTATGTGTCGATGACCCATGAATATGTTTTTGATGTGCATGAGGGGGATGTATTTTGGTGTTCTGCCGATGTCGGCTGGGTGACAGGGCATAGTTATATCATTTACGGGCCGCTCGCGAACGGTACGACGACCGTGATGTTCGAGGGCATCCCGACTTATCCCGATGCGTCGCGGTTCTGGCAGGTGGTGGATACACACCAGATAAACATTTTTTATACGGCGCCAACGGCAATTCGCGCGCTGATGCGTGAAGGGGATGGGCCTGTGAAGGCAACCTCGCGGGCGTCTTTGCGAATTTTGGGGTCTGTCGGCGAGCCGATCAATCCCGAAGCCTGGCTCTGGTATTATAATGTTGTGGGCGAAGGACGGTGCCCGATTGTGGATACATGGTGGCAAACGGAAACTGGCGGGATGATGATTACACCTCTGCCGGGGGCAACGCCACTTAAACCGGGGTCGGCAAGCCTGCCGTTTTTCGGGGTTCAGCCCCAATTGGTTGATGGTGAGGGCGTGGTTTTAGAAGGGGCGGCAGAGGGAAATTTGTGCATACTCGAAAGCTGGCCGGGGCAGGCACGGACAATCTTTGGCGATCATAAGCGTTTCGTAGAGACCTATTTTTCAACATTTTCCGGGAAGTATTTCACTGGAGATGGCTGTCGCCGTGACGAAGACGGATATTACTGGATTACCGGCCGTGTAGATGATGTGATGAATATATCGGGTCACCGCATGGGGACTGCCGAGGTGGAAAGTGCTCTGGTTGCTCATAGGGCCGTCGCAGAGGCGGCCGTTGTCGGCATGCCGCATGATATTAAAGGGCAGGGCATTTATGTTTATGTCATCTTGAATGTGGGCGCTGAGCCGAGCGAAGATTTACGCAAAGCGTTGGTTTTACAGGTGCGAACCGAAATTGGTCCGATTGCTACACCGGATTTTATCCAGTTCTGCCCGGGGCTTCCCAAAACACGATCTGGCAAAATTATGCGGCGAATCCTGCGAAAAATTGCCGAGAACAGTTTTGATAATCTGGGCGATATTTCGACACTTGCGGAGCCCGAGATTGTTGATGTGCTGATTGAGGGACGCCAAAACCGGTAAATAACGGGTTCGTATCAACGTTCGTTCTTTACAAAAATGGCATTATTTTTAGGCCTGTATGGGTTATTTGGCACAATAAATGCACCACGTATCCTTGGCGTGACTTTTTTGGCACACTATGCAACTTTTTTCATAAAGGTTCGTGCCAAATGACTTGGAGTGTGCTAAAAAGTGGAATAAAAAAACGTATGACGACTATTCAAAATTAAAAAAAATCCAACCAATACTTAAAAGGGGAATTAAATGATCAATAAGAAACTTGGGTTACTCGCATCTACAGCACTTGTCGCTAGTCTCGCACTTGGCGGCACTGCGAATGCGCAGATGGTCGACGAAATTATTGTGACGGCGACGAAACGTGAAACCACACTGAAAGAAACGCCTGTTGCCGTATCTGTGACGTCTGCGGTTACGATTGAAGAGGCGAAAATTCTCGATATTAGTGATCTACAGTCTATTGTGCCTTCCCTGCGGATTGCGCAACTGCAATCCTCCCAGAATACAAACTTTATCATTCGTGGTTTTGGTAATGGTGCGAATAATGCGGGTATTGAGCCTTCTGTTGGTGTGTTTATTGACGGTGTTTATCGTTCGCGGTCTGCGGCCCGGATTGGTGATTTACCAAAATTGGAACGCATTGAAGTTTTAAGCGGTCCCCAGTCAACGTTGTTTGGTAAAAACGCGTCTGCGGGTGTGATCAGCATTACAACAGCCAAACCTTCCTATGATCTGGAAGGGTATGTCGAGGCTGGTCTTGGGAACTATAACCAACGCCTCGTCAAAGGGTATATCTCTGGCGGTATTTCAGACAATGTCGCTGTTAGCCTTGGTGGTAGCTGGAATAAACGTGACGGGTATCAAAAAGCATTTGTTGCCGGTTTGACGGATGCCAATGATCGTGATCGCTGGAATTTGCGGGCACAGGCTTTGTTTGAGCCATCCGACAATGTTTCTTTGCGTATTATTGCAGATTACAGTGATCTGGACGAGAATTGTTGTGGTGTGACCAATGTTGTCAATGGTCCGACTGCAGGTGCTATCCAGTCTCTTGGTGGAGTATTGGCAGATCCTAATGATCCCTTTGCCTATATTACATATGTAGACGCAGACTCGAATAACTTCTCGAAAGATAAGGGCATTTCTGCACATTTGGATGTTGATTTTGACGGGTTTACTCTGACATCGATCACATCTTATAGAAAAAATGATGCCGGATTTGATTCCGACGTTGATTATACAACGGCTCAAATTGTTGATTTGTTCCAAGAAGCAGAAATTAAAACTTTCACCCAAGAAGTTCGGTTAACATCGACAGGTGAGAGAAAAGTGGACTGGATGGTCGGCGGATATTACTTCAACGAAGATATCGAACAAGTAAGTGGACTATTCTACGGGACTGCAATCCGATCTTATATTGATCTTCTTTCAGGCGGCGCATTGGGCAGCATTGAAGCTGCCAACGGGATTACCCCGGGGTCTTTCTTTAATGCCGATACAACGACGGTTGAAACCTTTACCCAAGACAATACGGCCTATTCCTTATTCGGTACCGTTGATTTCCATGTTAGCGACAGACTGACGCTGACAGCTGGTTTGAACTATACTGATGATAAGAAAGATGTGACCGGACGTACTGTGAATACGGATACATTTTCTGCAGTTGATCTTGAAGGTGCAGCAGGGTTTAACACTCTTGTCTTAGGTGGCATCGCTGCGGCTTTCCCGGGTGTGGCTAATAGTCTTGGACTTGGTCCATTGCCATTTTCAGCGGCTAACGTTGGTGCTCTTCTCGCTGTTCCTAATGGTGCCGCGGCATATGCAGCTCTTCAGGGACAAGTCATTGGAGGTGTGAGCGCGTTGGATTTAAGCGATTCAGCTCAAAACCCTCTGCTTGGTTTGCAGGCTTTGCAATTCCAGCCTCAGTTCCTGAATTTTGGAAATTCTGTTGAAAGTGGTCAAACGCATGATGACAAGGTCACTTGGACACTCCGTGCGGCATACGAGTTGAATGATAATATCAACCTTTATGCCAGTGCCGCGACCGGGTTCAAGTCTACGTCTTGGAACTTGTCACGGGATTCCCGTCCATTTGCATCGGATGCTACGGCGCTTGTTGCGGCTGGATTGACTCAGGTCAATCAGAACTATGGTACACGTTATGCCGGACCGGAAGAAGCAACTGTATACGAGTTGGGTTTGAAAGCCCGCTTCGAAAGAGGTGCTATTAATATCTCTGTGTTTGATCAGACGATTGAAGGTTTCCAGGATAATACATTTGTTGGTGCCGGTTTTGTTTTGGCGAATGCAGGTATTCAAAGTACAAGAGGCTTCGAAGTTGATGCGACATTTGTACCGGTTGATCCTTTAACACTGACATTTGCTGCAACAGTTCTTGATCCAAAATATGACGTGTATCTAACAGCGCCTGGCCCGAATGACACGGTTGTTGATCGTTCAGGAGAAGATGTTGCCGGTATCTCGAAGTTTAACTTTTCAACATCTGCAACCTATAGACATGAATTCTCTAACGGTATGAACGGCTATTTACGTGGTGATTACCAGCATGAAGGGAAAGTGAAAATCTCATCACTGCAGGCGGCTACGCGTACAGTGAACATTTTCAATGGCGCTATTGGTCTTGAAACCGAAAGTGGTTTCGGTGTGCAGTTCTGGGCACGGAATATCTTTAACAATGAACATTTCATCCAAGTGTTCCCGGGTGTGATCCAAGTCGGTACTGTGAACGGATATCCAAATCCGCCACGTACATATGGTGTTTCACTTCGTAAAGAGTTCTAGTGAGAACTTGATGTTTAAATAGAAAAACCCCGCTTTTGGCGGGGTTTTTTATTGGGCTTGAAAAAGGAAGGCTATATTAGCCGACAGACTTTGTGGCCCAATCAACAAAGCTTTGCATGACGGCACCGCGTTCTGTTTTGGGTTCGTTGAGGGCTTCATGGCGACCATTTTCACGAAGAACTGTGGTGACATTGGTGAGACCGGCTGCGCATAAGCGGGCATCAAGATCAAGCGTGGCTTTGCCACCTTCAACGGACGGATCTTTATCGCCGCCAAGCACGAATATTGGCATGGATTTCGGGATGTTTTCGATGCCGATATCACTACTTCCTGTGCGAATGCCCTGGGCTAATCCTTGCCACATGGATATAGAGGCTGGCCAGCCGCAATCGGGATCATCATCATATTTTTGACATTCCTCGACGTCTTTGGATAGCCAATCAGATTCGGTTTTGTTGGGGGAAAAGGTTTTATTCCAAGCCGCAAAGGTGAGTTTATTGACAAGGCTTTTGCCTTTGGCGCCCTTGAAGACTTTTTCAACGGCCAGCACTCTTCCAAGTGTTTTAAGAGCCGGGGATTGGCTTATCGCAGTGTTCCATATTGCAATGGCCTCAATTGTTTCTGGCCAGCGCAGGAGATAGTTATAGCTGAGCAAGGCGCCCATGGAATGCCCGAACATGATGACGGGTAATTCGGGGTGAAGCTTATGAATTTCGGCGTTGACGAATTTGATGTCCTGTAACACCAATTCCCAGCCGTCCTTGCCGCCAAATACGCCTTGGGAGGTATTTGGTGCGGTTGTCGCTCCGTGGCCGCGATGATCTTGGGCATAGACATGAAAGCCAGCGCGCGTCAGTTTTTCGGCGAAGCGGGCATAGCGCCCACAATGGTCGGCCAAACCATGATTGATGTGAACGATACCTATGGCTTTCTTGCTGGTTTTGCGATGATAGATGGCCAATGACGCCCCTGTCGGACTTTCCCAAGCGGTGATTTTGGTGTATTTGCCGTTCAGGCGTGTTGGTTCGGATCTCATACTGGTTCCTTTTGGGGCTAGTGGGGGCTTTATTTGGTGTGGAGGCCGGCGAAAATCGTATGGACCATTTTCGTGAGCAGGGCTTCATATTGATCGCTGTTTGTGGCCATATCTTTTAGCCCATAGGCACCAGCGCATAAAATTTGTGAAAGCTCAGTGGCCGTTATTGTGCCCGTTATTGTGTCTGGGGCTATGTCGCCCGAATCCATGGCGGACTGGATTGCCTGTTCAAGGCTGGCGAAGAAACGAGTATTGGCCTGTGTGTTAATATCGGCGGCGGTGCTCATGGTGACATCAAATAATTCGGGGCCGTGCACCGAGTCGTGGGCAAGCGCGTAAAGCGGTAATTTGCGTATGGTGATGGCTTGTAACAGTTTCGTTTGAATGTCGACGTCCGAGTCGAGGGCGGTTTGGGCATTCGTGAGTGTTATCTCATGAAAACGTGCGGCTATAGAGCGAAAAATATCGGTTTTGTTTTTGAAGAGTAGATAAAGCGCCGGTCTCGACATCTCTGCTGATTTGGCAATGTCGTCCATGCTGGTACGCTTAAACCCATATTGCTTAAAGCAATGTAGTGCCGCCTTCAGGACGCGGTCGGATTTTAGAGTCGTATCAAAATTTATCATAGTTTTGTATCTTGTATGACGTATTGACATAAATAGAGTAAAATGTCAATAAATGCGTTCTGAATAACTATAGAGGAGTAACGGCATGAGCGCAAAGACATCAAAGTCCGGGGCGGCGAAAAAACCAAAAGATTTGGTATTTGTTTCAGGCGCTTCGGGATTTATTGCGAAGCATTGCATTATACGCCTGTTGAATGACGGCTATAAAGTACGTGGATCGCTTCGTACGCCGAGCCGGGCGGATGAGGTTCGTTCCGCTATTGCGCCGCATGCACCGGTTGAGGGTTTGTCTTTTGTTACGCTTGATCTGGGTTCTGACGTGGGTTGGGAAGAGGCTATGAACGGGTGTGTCTATGTTATGCATATTGCGTCCCCGTTCCCGAGCGCGGTTCCGAAGCACGAAGATGATCTGATCATTCCGGCGCGGGAGGGGGCTTTGCGGGCCTTGAGGGCGGCGGCCAAGGCGGGGGTAAAACGTACGGTGCTGACGTCCTCGATGGCTGCCATTGCTTACGGGCATAAGACGGCAGGTGCAAAAGTGCTCAGTGAAGAGGACTGGTCGGATCTATCGCAACCGATGGGCGCGTATCCGAAAAGCAAAACGATTGCGGAGCGGGCGGCGTGGGATTTCATTGAAACGCAAGAGGCCAAGGGTATGGAGCTTGCCGTTATAAACCCCGGGGCCGTGCTCGGGCCGGTCTTGGACGAGGATTACAGCACGTCGGGCGAGTTGGTTAAAAAGCTGATCAACCGCGAGGCGCCTGCCTGTCCACGGATCGGGTTTTCTGTGATTGATGTGCGTGATGTGGCCGAAGCCCATTATCAGGCTATGATCCGTCCCGAGGCGGCAGGTTTGCGGTTTTTGTGTGTGAGCGAGTTTGCATGGATGCTGGATATTTCGAAGGCTTTACACGGGGCAGGTTATAAGACGCCGCTTAAGACATTGCCTGATGTCCTTGTCTCTGTACTGGCGATGTTTGACAAAACGATTGCCCTGATCAAGCCTGATCTTGGCAATCAAACGCAATGCGATAATTCGCGCCTGAAAACCGTGCTCGGCATTACCCCGCGCCGCACAGCTGAAATGAGTATCAGCATGGCGGACACAATGGTAGAATTTGGCGTTGTCAATGTGCAGAAGCGGTAATCAGGCCTCTTCCAGTTTGATCGTGTCCTCGTGTTTGACCAGTTTGAACTCTTTGATCGTCGAGGTTTTGTACTCGGGTGAATAAATTGTATCGAGGCCGATGAATGCGGCATGGCCCCCCTCATGGGTTAGGCTTAAATCAATATAGCTGTGATATTGGTTGTCATGATAGAGGATATCCGGGTTTTTAGCATTAAGACGCTCGGAGAAATCTTTGCCAGCCGAGCCGAAATAGGCACCTGTACCGGGGGAGGTGACGCCGCTGACGCCAAGCTCAACCCCCATGGTTGTACCAGACGCGCTCTCCAGCTTGTTGGCCCAGTTGTCATGGGTGTCACCGGTTAACACCAGCAAATCCTGCACACCTTGATCTGTTGCCATCTTGTAAAACCGTTCGCGCGCCGCAGGATAGCCATCCCAGGCGTCCGGGTTGAGCGGCAGGCCAATTGGCGAGAGGGCAATATAGTCATAAATTTGCGGGAAGAGTTTTTCGATTTCCTTGATGAACTCTTCGTCTTTGTATGCGGTCAAATCAGGGGAGGCTGTGCGGGCCATAATGACTTGATTGGCAATCAGCCGCCAAGGTTGCTTTTTGTCTTTGGAGCTTTTCAGGGCTTTGCCCACATAGTCTCTTTGGGCCTCTCCCATCATTTCGTGGGTTGGGTCGCCCAATATGTTCTGGACGAAATTGCCAATGCCTTCACGAGTCTGTAGATCGGAGATATAGTGGGCATAATCAATGGGGCGTGTACGGGCGGTGAGGCGGGTCTCGATGGAGGTCAGAGACAGGAGATCGCCAAATTCGTAATTGCGAAACAGGGCTTCTCTGGCTTGGCCGGGTTGCGGGTCGCGCACGGGCATCCATTCATAATAAGCCTGCATGGCGGCCGTGCGACGGTCATCCCAACTTCCCTCGTCGGCATTGTGGTTTTCTGCGCCCGTACTCCAGCTATCATTTGCCGTTTCATGATCATCCCAAACCGCAATCAATGGGTGGGCCGTGTGCATGGCCTGGGTAGACGGGTCGCCTTTATACTGGGCGTGGCGGATGCGGTAATCGGATAGGGTGATGACCTCGTGGGCTGGCTCATGCTCGCGGCCAAGTTTTGCACCCACTTTGCCGCCATAGCCATCGCGGCCATATTCGTAAAAATAATCGCCTAAATGTATAACAGCATCGAAGTGATCCTGCTTTGCAATATGGTCATAAATGTTGAAAAAACCGAACGGATAATTAGAGCAAGATACAACGGCTAAACGGACTTTTTCCAGAGAGCCGTTCGGGAGGACTTTGGTGCGGCCGGTCGGAGAGAATGTTTCTCCTGCTTTGAACCTATAGTAGTATGTTTGTCCGGATTTTAGGTCTTTTGCATCAATTTTGACTGTATAGTCACGGGTAGGGCTGGTTGTAAATTTTCCCTTTTTGACAATTTTGTCGAAGTCTTTTGATGTCGAGACTTCCCAATACCCTGTAATGGACCCGCTAAAATTTGGGTCTTGTGGGGAAATGCGGGTCCAGAGAATTATCGAGTTTTGGGTTGGGTCACCACTGGCTACGCCGTGCATGAAAGTGACTGGCGTTGAAAGTGATTCGTTTTGACAGCCTGTAGCGGCAGTTCCTAACAGGGCGGCGCTGGTAAAAATTGCCCCTCTTCGCGTGATTTTTGGCATGTTGATCCCTTTATTCCCTGATTTGGTGGGATAGTTATGGCACAAATGCAACACATGTAAATAAGTTAAACTTTAGTTAATAAAAGGGTCGCAAAAGCTTTGAAAATCTGTAAAAGCCCTGACATATTGTAGCGTATGCTTTAGCTACGAGCGATGTTCACAAAGAAACATCTTTTTATCTATTTCCTCAAAGGATTGACCAAATGAATAAATTTACCAAATCGGCACTGCTATTAAGTGCTGCTGCCATTATGGGCTTCGCAGTTCCTGCGCATGCTCAGGTGACAACTTCAGAAATCAGTGGTGTTATTACAGATGATAATGGCGCCCCAATTTCAAACGCAACCATTAGCATCGTAAACACGGCGACAGGGTTTGCGCGGACATTAACCGCTGACTCCAATGGGCGTTTCGCACTTAGGAACCTTTCTGTTTCTGGGCGTTACAGTATTTCTGTCACGGGTGACGGATATCAAGGCGAACGCGTTGAAGATGTGGTTTTGTCACTTGGTGATGCGACCTCTCTTAATTTCGATCTGAGCTCTGCAGGAACGACGGATGAAATTATCGTTGTTGGCCAGCGTCAGGTTATTGGAAATGTCACTATGGGCCCAAATGCTGTCTTTAGTCTGTCCGATTTGCAAAATGCGCCTGCGATCAACCGGGATATTAAAGATGTTATCCGTCTTGACCCCCGTATTTATATTGATGAGTCCTTTGGCGACGCTATTCAGTGTGCAGGTGCGAACCCGCGCTTTAATTCACTGACTGTTGACGGCGTTCGCATGAACGATAATTTTGGTTTGAACTCTAATGGCTATCCAACAGAACGTATGCCGTTCTCATTCGATGCGATTGAGCAAGTTTCTGTCGAACTGGCACCATTTGATGTTCAATATGGCGGCTTTACAGCCTGTAATATCAATGCAGTGACGAAATCCGGTACCAATGAATTTCATGGCGGTGCCTTTTTTGATTACACAACGGCATCTCTAAAAGGTGATGTCGCTGGTGGTCTAGATATTTCCAATGATGGTTTTAACGAACATCGTTATGGTTTGAGTGTCGGTGGTCCGATCATCAAAGATAAACTCTTCTTCTTCGCTTCTTATGAAAAACTAAAAGGTTCAAACCTGTTTGGATCAAATACAGCTGCCGGTACTGGCATTGCCCAAGCGGAATATGACGAAATTATCGCTATTGCTTCAGGGCAATACGGGTATGTTTCCGGTGGTTTGCCTGCTACGCAGGACAATTTTGATGAAAAACTTTTGATCAAACTTGATTGGAACATCAATAACAATCACCGCGCTTCCTTCACTTATAACTATAATGACGGTAATAACATTTCCGGTTCAGATACCGGTACCAACCGTTTGTCAGATGGTAATCACTTCTACGAACGCGGCGCAGCGCTGAATTCATTTTCCGGGACAGTTTTCTCGAATTGGACAGATAATCTGTCAACCGAAGTGAGTATGTCATACCTTGATCTGAAAAACCGTCAGGAGTCTGTTGCGGGTGTTGAATTTGGTGAAATTCAAATTCGTAATATTGGCCCACGCGGGACAACTGTATATTTGGGAGCTGATGATAGTCGTCATGCGAACAAACTTACATATGATCTGACAACGTACAGAGCTAAAGCCAATTACACGCTTGGTGATCATACTTTAAGCGCTGGTGTCGAACACGAAGCGTTTAACGTTTTCAATTTGTTCATCCAAGAAGTACAGGGTGAGTGGGTGTTCAATAGTATCAACGATTTCCGCAATGGCGATTTCTCTGATTTCCGTTACGAAAATGCGGCTGGATCAAACGATCAAAATGATGGGGCCGCGAGTTTTGGTTTCGGGATCACATCATTATATGCTCAGGATGAGTGGCAAGCGACGGATCGGCTAAATATTATTGCGGGTCTGCGTTGGGACTTCCATTCAAGTGATGATCTTCCGACTGCAAATGCGACCTTCCAAAATAATCATGGTTTTACCAATGCTAGAAACCTTGATGGCAAAGGCATTTTACAACCACGCTTTGGCTTCAACTATGAAGTAAATGATCGGGCGGTTGTCCATGGGGGCTTTGGTTTGTTCTCTGGCGGTAATCCAAATGTATGGTTGTCAAACAACTATTCCAATAATGGTGTCACACTGTTTGAATACCGGGTTCGTGGTGGAAACATCAATAACTTCGTCTATCCAAATAGCGGCAACCCATTCTTTGATGTACCACAAGCCGGTATCGACGCGGTTGCGGCGGCTCAAGGTGGCGGTGCTGTGAATGCAGTGGCTCCTGGATTTAAGCTTCCATCTGAGTGGAAATTTGCTTTGGGAACGAATTTTGTTCTGGATGCTGGTAGGTTTGGTAGCGATTATGATGTCAGTTTGGATGTTTTGTATTCCAAGGCTAAAGCTGCTGCGACAATCCGGAATCTGGAATTGACGCAAACAGATACAGCGCCTGATGGTCGGCCCATTTACTCTGGTGCACCGTTTAATGATTTCGTCTTGACGAATTCCAACGAAAAAGGAGATTCATTGGTTCTGTCAGCATCTATCGCCAAAGAATATGATAATGGTCTTAATTGGAGTCTGGCCTACGCATACACAGATGCAAGTGACGTGAATCCAATGACATCGTCTGTCGCGTTCTCGAATGATAAAAATATAGCTGTAAGCGATGCGATTAATCCGGGCTTGGCAACGACAAATTATGAAATCAAGCACCGGTTTACGTTTAATGTGAACTACCAGAAGGATTTCTTCGAGGATTTGACAACAACGTTCTCAATGTTCGGTTCAGTGTCAGATGGTCGTCCATATAGCTATGTGTATAGACGTAATGGCGTTTTCGAAGGTTTCTACAACAGTAGCCGTGAATTGTTCTATGTGCCGACAGATGCCAATGATTCACGCGTGATCTGGGCAAATGCTTCGGAACGTGATGACTTCTTTAACTGGTTACCTGGTCAGGATTTGAATAATTTCCGTGGTGAAATTGCCCCACGTAATGCGTTCTCTGATGACTGGTGGGCAAAGGTTGACTTGAAAATCAAGCAGGAATTCCCTGGCTTCCGTTCAGGTGATCGTGCATCAGCCTTTATCGTTTTGGAAAATGCATTGAACTTTATCGATAGTGACTGGGGTGTCTTACGCCAGCATTCATTCCCGAATACGGCTCAAATTCTGAATGTTGCGTACAGCTCAGCCACCAACCAGTACACATATAGCGGCTTTGACAGCAGCACAAACCCGCAAGATGGTTCCGTGAATGCGGCGGCTTCTAGTTGGGAAGTCCGGTTTGGTGTGAACTATAATTTCTAGTCGACATTCAAATATTTAAGATAAGAAAAGGCGGGGTTTTCCCCGCCTTTTTTATTTGCTTGATCTCTGTATGAGTGGTTCTCGCACAAAAAAAGCGGAGCCTTAGCTCCGCTTTTTGTTTTATGATTTTGAGAAAGAGGTGCTTATTTTTCCAACCCTACTGCCGCCGTCATAATGTCAAATATTTCGGCCTGATCGATAACGCCGTGTACTTTGTCAGCGCCGGGGCCTTTGGCAAACAGGGCAACGTCTTCGCCGCCATGGGTCTCACTGCCCATTTCAACTGCCGTTTGTTGGCGGTAGTCTTTCCCTTGAACCACGCTATCGGATAAATCATCGTCTTCGGTGCGTGTATTCGGGCCGTTATGATAGCCAAGCGTTGTGTATGGTTTTCCGTCACGTGCCAGCGCAGGGTCCGGGGAAGGCTTCATGGTTTCGCGATCAATTGAGCGCACCAACCCTAAAATTGGATTGCCGATGGCGGGGTATCCGGCCATCGTGAAGACGTGCGAATGATCGGCAGTGACAAGGATCAGCGTATCTTCGTCATTTGTCATGGCATCTGCGGCCGCGACAGCGCGCGAAAGCTCTTGGGTGTCGCTCAGCGCGCGGTAGGCATTGGTCGCATGATGGGCATGGTCAATCCGGCCCGCCTCGACCATGAGGAAATATCCTGTGCCCCGTGCTTCCAGATTCTCAATCGCAAATGTGGTCAGCTCGGTCAGACTTGGCTCGATGGCGTTATCGCGGTCAACCTCGAAGGCTAGATGTGATTTCGTAAACAGGCCAAGTACGGATTGTTTGTCTTTGGCGTTAAGCGCCCGAAGACCTTCGGCTGTTTGCGTATAGACATGGGCCTCGCTTTTTGCCGCCCAGAGACTGGTTAAGTCTTTACCGTCCTCACGGCGTCCGCCGGTTGTCGTTTTGGGGAGGAAGCCACGTCGGCCACCGCCCAGTGCGATTTCCAGACCATCGGTTCCGCCATAATTCACCAGTTGAGTGGCAAGATCGATACATCCATTGTCTTTGCCTATCTTATTCATATCTGCATCGGTTTCCCAACCGCGGCTGGCTACATGGCCATAAACGGCGGCAGGGGTTGCGTGGGTGAGGCGGGCGGTTGAGACAATGCCTGTCGACATGCCTGCACGTTCGGCTAGATCAGCCATAAGAACCGGTGCAGTGGCCGTGTTATCTGCGCACATGGCCAATAAGCCATCCGGTTGGACATTAATTTTTCCGATTTGGGTTTTCATGCCGGTGTTCATAGCGCTGGCTGTGCCGGCGGAGTCGGGGACTTGCGAGTCTAGATTATAGGTTTTTACCAAAGACAGGTTTGGGAATTCTTCAAAGGAGAGCTTGTTATCTTCACCGCTCATGCCTTTGGATTGTCCGTCAAATATGCGGGCTGCCGTGATTGTAGAAATGCCCATGCCGTCACCGATGAACAGGATGACATTTTTGGCTTTCTGTGCGGAGTGCTGGGCCGGTTTTTCTGCCAGCTGTTGTGTCTGGGCAGAGGGCGTTTCAGCGGCTTGACAGGCCGAAAGGGAGAGAGTGCTTACGGAAAGTGCGAGTAGGCATAGTCCTGAGAGTGGTTTCATCTTGGCCTCCAATATGTGGGTTTTACGGTCTCATTCAGTCATTTCATACTGACCGGATCATGCGTAAAAAACAAGGGAATAGGCCTGAAGTTTTCATGAAATCTGTTGTAAAATTTTCGTAAAGTCATTGTAAAATTTTTACATGTGTCCGGACTTTTATTTGCGCCTCTTCACAAAGTGTGATTTCCTAAATGCCGATTTATAGATTTGAGAGCAATGAGGAGATGTTATGCGTATTTTTCGTTCAGGCATATTGGGCGTTCTAGCCCTAGGTATTTGTGTTGGTGCTTATGGGCTGGCACAGGCGCAAACCTCTGAAGATACTTTGGAATTTGAGGGGCAGGACTGGACTGTGCGCGCCCTTTCAGCCGACATGCTTCAATATATGGGGCGGTCTGCTTTGCATATTAATCAAGGGCAGGTTTGGTTGGAGACTGCGGATTTCTCTGATGGTGTGATTGAGTTTGATGTGGCGTATACGATGAATCGCGGGTTTGTTGGTGTGGGCTTCCGGAGCAATGCTGAGCATTCAAATTATGAAGAGTTTTATTTTAGAACACATTTGTCCGGCCAACGAGACGCTATACAATATACACCTGTTGAGAACAGAAATTCAGCTTGGCAAATCTTTACGGACGCAAATGCGAATACCAAGGTTTACCAAGAATACGATCAGTGGAACCATGTGAAAATTGTTGTTATAGGCGATAAAGCGGATTTGTATTTTAATAGCAATACACCCGTTACGCATATTGATGATTTGAAGACTGATTTAAAAAGGGGCGGCATTCATTTACACTCCTATGCAGGGGCGGGTATGCGGAAGTCTGCCTATTTTACCAATTTTTTGCACCGGCCTTTAACATCGGATGACAAGATTGTTGGCACTTCAAAACCTGTTGCCGATACGCCGAAAGGGAGTATTGGGCGCTGGCATGTGTCGCCCCCGTTTCAAGAAGCAGATGTTCAAGATGTAACCCTTGAAGACGCAATGATAGCCGATTTGGCATGGCAGGTGCTTGAGAGCGAGACGAATGGTATTGCGAACTTATCAAAGCTTGGTGCGCGTGATTCCACCAACAATACTGTGTTTGTAAAAACCACAATCCATGTGGACGAGGCGCGTAGGGTCGAGTTTAAGTTCGGCTATAGTGATCGGGTGCGTTTGTTCGTGAACGGTCAGTTTGTTTACGGCGGTGGGGCAGGGTTCCGGTCTCGTGATCTGAGGTTTTACGGCACTGTCGGGACTTTCGATACTGTTGGTCTTGATTTGCAAGCAGGGGAAAACGTTATTTTGGCCGCGGTTTCTGAGAACTTTGGCGGCTGGGCTTTTACAGGCGCGGTCGAGGATCAAACAGGGCTGACAATTACGCCTTAATCCATGATGTTTAGGTGTTTAACTCGGTCAGGAACATTTCACCAAAGAGTTTAATCTTGGCTTGTCCAACCCCGTGCACATTTGCGAAATCGTTCATGGTTTGCGGGGCTTTCAGAACCATGTCGCGCAAGGATTTGTTGCTGAAAATAATGTAGGCTGGCACGCTGCGTTTTGCGGCCAGTGAGGAACGCAGAGTTTTGAGGCGACCCAGAACTTCGGTTTGATGGGGATCAAGATCTGTTTCCGGTTCAAGCGCTTTGCGGGTTCTGCTTTGCGCCTGAGTTTGTAGGCGGGAGGGGCGGTAGGCAAAGTTTTCTTCGCCCTTTAGCAATGTTTTGCCTTTGGCGGTGACGGAAAGCCCACCAAATTCTGCCACATCAAGATGTACAAACCCTGCGGCGACAAGTTGGCGTAATATGCTACGCCATTGAGGTTTGGTGTGGGCTTTGCCGACACCCCATGTGGGGAGTTGGTCGTGCCCGAATTGGCGAATACGGGCCGTGTTGGCGCCGACCAGAATGTCTATGATATGGGATTGGCCAAATCGTTGCCCGGTACGCACAATGGCGGACAGGGCCATTTGGCCTTCTATTTTACCGTCCTGTAGCTCAACCGGATTTAAGCATATATCACAATTTCCACACGGATCGCTGTCATCGGAAAAATAAGCGAGTAGGGTTTGACGACGGCACGTCGGGGCTTCGCAATAGCCGATTAAGGCGTCGAGGCGTTTGTGCTCACGGCGAAGTTGGTCGCTATCACTATTGGCGTCTTGGGTGATGAAGAGCCTGCGCATGCGGATATCATCCAGACCATAGAGCATATAGGCGTCCGCCGGATCGCCGTCCCGGCCTGCGCGGCCAAATTCCTGATAATAGGTTTCCATGGAGGAGGGCATGTCCGTGTGAAAGACAAAGCGTACATCCGGCTTGTCGATTCCCATGCCAAAGGCGATGGTTGCGGCCATGATTATGCTGGGGTCTTTGACGAACTTAGTCTGGTTTCGCTCGCGTGTGTGTTTGTCCATGCCGGCATGATAGGCAAGCGCCGTAAAGCCCACCTGGTTTAAGGCTTGTGCGGCGGCTTCGGTTTTTTTACGGGACAGGCAATAGACAATGCCGGATTGGCCTTTGCGGTCTTTGACGAAATTGATGAGCTGTTGTTTCCAGCTTGTTTTGGGTTCAACGCTGAGGGAGATATTGGGGCGGTCAAAGCCGGAAATGAAGGTATTTACATTGCCTGCGAAAAGTTTGGCAATAATGTCATTGCGGGTGGCCTCGTCGGCACTGGCCGTGAGGGCGGCAATCGGCACGTCAGGGAAATGCTGCTTTAAATCCATCAGCATTTCATATTCGGGCCGGAAAGAAGACCCCCATTGAGAAATACAATGGGCTTCGTCAATGGCGACCAGTTTTATGGGCAGGCGTTTAAGGGCTTCCAGCGTGCCGTCCAGCATGAGCCGTTCCGGGGCCATGTAGAGTATGCGGATATGGCCACTTCGGATGTCTTGCCAAATTTGCTGGGATTCTTGCGGCGTTTTGGTCGAATTGAGAGTTTCGGCGGCCACACCCAAGATTTGCAAAGCGCTGATCTGATCCTGCATCAAGGCAATGAGGGGCGAGACGACAATGGTGAGACCTTCGCCTATCAAAGCCGGAACTTGGTAAATCATTGATTTGCCCGCACCCGTAGGCATGACGCAGAATACATTTTGCCCATTTAACAGGCATTGTATGGGCTGTTCCTGTCCCGGCCGGAATTGGTCATATCCGAAAATGTCTTTTAAAACGGAGTGCATACCACCGACTAAAACACTCTTGGAACTTAGGGAAGGGCTAAGTCCAGAATTGAGGGTTTACGAGGCTATCAGGACGCCAAGTTTAAGCATCTTTTTGCGATTTTGCCGCCATCAAGGCTGCGCGTAGGGCAAATAGGCCGATGATGGCCCAGACGATGTTGACAAAGGCTGTCGGAATGGCGCCATGATAGACTGTGTTCACAAACAGGAACGAACTTCCGAAGATGTTCAATACTTGATATTTTATTGACTGTCCGCTTAATCTCCCTGTAGAAACAAGTAGGTAGGGGATGAGAAGCAATATAGCGCCAGCCCATCCAATCACACTCATAGCAAGTTCTGTCATAATTTTTCTCTGTATTCTATCGCGTTTCACATATCTGATTATTGGCCTGTTTTTTGGTCAATTTATGAGACAGGTTTATAAGAAACTGCGTTTAAATAAAACGAATAAAATTCGTGCGGACATTCGTATACCTGATGAAAGTTCTTTAGCCAATAAAAGTATAACTATATTTTTGGGAACTGCCAAAGCGGTTTTCGATCTGGATTTGCCCGAGAGCGACGGCCAAGCTGGTCTTGCCGTCAATCCCGCTTGTACCTGTGAGCGTATCCGTGCCTTTATTTTGCATATTGGTCGCGAGCGTAAAATCAATCAGGCTTAAAGACGTCCCTGCTGCGTAAACAAAAATGCCTGCGTGGGTGATCTGTGGATCGGCGGCGCCCGTGTTGAGGATAAGCAAAAACCCACCCGCTTGCGGGGTCGAGATGGTCGCGACGCTATCATCTGCGATTGTCAGGGTGCCACTTCTTTGGCTGGGGGTGATTAAATGTCCCGTATGGTTTTCGATCTCAAAACTATTGTGCCAATTCGACCCATCCTCACTCACTTTGAAATGTAAATTATTATCGCCCGTGAGCCCCATTTCTGCGTGACCGGAAAACCCGCTTTGAAAGAGCAGGCTGGCCGTATCTGATGGCGTGTTTTTGTTAATCTTAAGCTGATGTCCCGCCCCTTCATGGTTTAGCAAAATGGCGGGCGCGTTAATGGACAGTCTGTTGGTTGCGTCCGCTGTCGCGTTAATGCCTATGAATGGGATGTTTTGTATGTCGGGGGCGTAGATGTCTTCCCATGCATTTGTGTTCCAGACGACGAAATTTTCGTCGGCTTCTACCCATGCAAGCCATCCGGTTTGAGGCGTGATAAATGCCCATCCATTGTCTTCATATACGGCAATTTCGTCTTCATGGGTCTCCCAGTCTGTAGTGGGCATGCTTGCGACAATATAGCGCGCGCCGTTGACGGGGCTTGACGGAGCGGTGTTGAGGCTGCGGTTTATGACCGATAATTGGGTCAGGGCATCAAGTTTGCGGATGGCTTCATTGTGGGTGACATGTTTTTGTGCCTGAGCGGGCATAATATAGGGGAGGCTTAAATTAGGGCTGTTGTCCATGATCGGTATCCTATTGTGAGTATAGATCCATAATATGGGCGTCTTTGCAGGCGGGGATTACATTGATGTAAAATCCATGTCCAAATAATAACCATGTGGAAATTGATTGCACAATAATTAGGCAGTGTGCGTGAAATTCCCTATGAGAGTGCAAATTATAGAGCGCAGACATTGTGCCGAATGGCTTGCTCATATCTATGATCTCCGGCGCCCACCTCTCATTTGATTGGTAACGGAGATCAAAATGCCGGAAACAAAATTTAACCTGTTGTCGTTTACAGGCAAAATGAAAACCCTGCACCTGACATGGATTGCGTTTTTCATTACCTTCGTGACCTGGTTCAATCTGGCCCCGCTTTTACAAGAAATTGCCGCCACATTTGATCTGTCCAAAGAACAGATCAAAACCCTATTGGTGCTAAATGTGGCTTTGGCGATCCCGGCCCGGATTATTGTGGGCATGTTGACAGATCGTCTCGGGCCTAGAAAAGTGTATTCGGGATTATTGTTTCTGGCGGCTTTTCCGTGTTTTGCGTTCGCCATGTCGTCCACATTTTTACAATTGGCCATTTCACGTTTTTTGCTCGGGTTTATCGGGGCCGGGTTTGTGATTGGTGTTCGCATGGTGTCCGAATGGTTTCCCCATAACGAATTGGGCACAGCCGAGGGCATTTACGGGGGCTGGGGTAATTTTGGCTCGGCTGTTGCGGCTTTCACCTTGCCGACAATCGCGTTGATGTTTGGCGGCGAGAATGGCTGGCGCTATGCGGTCGCCATCACCGGGGTTATGTGTTTGGTCTATAGCTTTATTTATTACGCTAGTGTGCGCGATGTGCCGGAAGGCTCCCATTATTTCAAGCCGAAGGGCAAGGGGGCAATGGAGGTGACGTCAAAGGGTGATTTGGTAATGCTGATCATTATGAAAATCCCGCTTTATATTGCTTTGGGTCTCCTCGCCTGGAACTTAACCAAAGTCGGCATGTTAAGCGCGACAATGAAGCAAGCCATCTGGGTCGGTTTGGCATTGATGTATGTGCTGGATTCTTATGCGGCCTATAAGGTTAATATTGCGGCCTTAAACGCGGGTGTGCCGGAAATTCAACGCTATGCGTTTAAACAGGTTGCGGTGCTGAATATTCTATACTTCGCGACATTTGGTTCCGAATTGGCCGTTGTCTCCATGCTGCCCCTGTTTTTTGCCAATACGTTCGGGCTTACGCCTGTTGTTGCCGGTATGGTGGCGGCTGGATATGCGTTCATGAATTTGATGTCACGGCCTGGCGGAGGCTGGATTTCAGACCGTTTTGGTCGCAAACCGACCTTGCTTATCCTGACCGCTGGCCTCGCTTTTGGCTATTTGGGCATGTCTTTGGTCGGGGCGGTTTGGCCGGTCTGGCTAGCGGTCGTCGTGGCTATGGCCTGTTCTTTCTTCGTGCAAGCGGGCGAAGGGGCGGTGTTTGCGGTTGTCCCATTGATCAAGCGTTCCCAGACAGGGGCGATTGCCGGTATGACTGGCGCTTACGGGAATGTCGGTGCGGTTGTGTATCTGATTGCCTATGCAGTTTTCCCTGTCTCGACATTTTTTATGATTATTGCTGGCACGGCCGTGCTCGGGTTTGTGGCTCTGTTATTCTTGGAAGAACCCAGAGGCGAGATTGCGGAAATTGCCGAGGACGGCACCGTTCAACTCATCAAGGTCGGGTAATTTATGAGCGTAGCCCCCACTATATCCACACTGGCAAAACGACCGCCTTCCGTTGCGGCGGGTGGGCAATTGCTGTTGGTGTTTGGGGGGTATAGCGACGCGGGGCAGAAGGCGCGCAATGATGATGCTTTGGCAGCGCGTTTGCCGGATTCCGCATCCGAGAGCCAGTTCAAAGGGGCTGTGGCCTGTATTGCAGACGGTATTAGTGTCAGCGACCGCTCCCATATTGCCAGCCAGATGTCTGTGACCCAGTTTATCAGCGATTATTATGCCACGCCTGAAGGCTGGTCAGTGGATGTGTCGGCATCGCGGGTATTACGGGCACTAAACGACTGGCTGTGTGCGCAAAGCCGACATAACCAGACAAGTGCTATGGTGACAACATTTAGTGCGTGCGTGTTGAAATCGCGTACATTTCATATTTTCCATATTGGTGACAGCGCGATTTACAGATGTCGGGGAGACGAAATTCGTCTGCTGACCCGGGACCATAATCTCAGTGTAATGAATAAGGCGGCGGTTCTTACAGCGGCTCTGGGCATGGACCCGCGCCTGAACGTTGATTACAGCAAGGTGGGGGCGGAGGTCGGCGATATATTGATGTTGCTCACTGACGGGGTCAGCGCGGTCTTGGGACAGAAGGACTTTGCATCATTGTTGGCCACAAAACCCGAAACGGCAGAAGAACTGGACGCGGCGTCAAAGGCGATTTGCGAATTGGCGGTTTCCAGAGGCAGCGCAGATAATGTCAGTTGCGGCCTTCTTTATGTGTCTAGCCTACAGGGCGAAAACATCGACGAGGCGCACCGCCGTGTGCAGACTTTGAAAATCCCGCCGGTGATGAGTGTTGGCCACAAGATTGATGGGCTTGAAGTCCGTAAAATCCTGCACACAGGCACGCGCAGCCATGTTTACGCAGTTACAGACAGTACAGATGATCAGGATTATATTCTGAAAGCACCGTCCCAGAACTTCAGTGAAGACCCGGTGTATTTGGACGGATTTATCCGCGAGCAATGGGTCGGGCGCCGGTTAGAACATAAGGGCATAATGCGAATTTTTGCGCCGCGCGAAAACAGTCCGTTCCTCTATCATATTTGCGAAACAGTGCACGGGCAGACCCTTAGGGACTGGATGCATGATCATCCAAAACCTGCCGTTTCAGAGGTGCGCGAGATTTTGGAAAATATTGTACCGGCCCTGCGGGCATTTCACCGTATGGGCATGGTGCACCGCGATATTAAACCTGAAAATATCATGATCACCCATCGCGGGGACATTAAAATCATTGATTTTGGCACGGTGCAAGTGGCCGGTATGGACGAGATTGCCTCGCCTATTACCGAAGACCATGTTGTTGGTTCGGTGAACTATTCCGCGCCTGAATATATTCTGGGACGCCACGCCACGCCGTGTTCGGATTTGTTTGCACTTGGCTGTATCGCTTATGAAATGTTGTGTGGACGACGGGCATATTCTGGTGCTTCCCAACGTAATACCGGGTTTTCTGACTGGTCATATAGGGCTGCGAATTCTGTGCGCACGGATATTCCGCTGTGGATTGATGCGGCGCTGGAAAAGGCGTGTGCGGCTAATCCGGCGCGGCGCTATACGACCCTGTCAGAGTTCCTCGCCGATTTCACACGACCGGGGAGTGCCGCCCGTTTGCGCCGCTCCGATATATCACTACTGGAAAGAAACCCGCTCGCCTTTTGGAAGGGGCTTAGCGGAATTCTTGCCATAATAATTATCCTTCTGCTTGTCCTGATCGGACGGGGCGGCGGGTAGGAAAAGTAAGGGAGCTATAAAAATGGCCAAACAGAAACTCGTCGTCATCGGCAACGGCATGGCCCCGGGCAAGGTGCTTGAAACCTTGCTTGAGGAAGCGCCGGGGCGTTATGAAATTATCATTTTCAACGCGGAGTCGCGGGTCAATTATAACCGGATCATGTTGTCGCCTGTCCTGACCGGAGAGACAGAGTTCGAAGAGATCATCATTCACGGGGACGGGTGGTATATTGAAAACAATATCACCCTCTATAAGGGCCATAAAGTTGTCGAGATCGATACATCTGGCAAGACCGTGACATCCGAACACGGGGTTGTCGAGGGCTATGACAAGCTGGTGATTGCGACCGGGTCTTATCCATTCATTATCCCGGTTCCGGGACATAAATTAGCTGGTGTGCTGACCTTCCGTGATCTGGATGATGTGCACGCCATGATGTTAGCGGCCAAGGCTGGGGGCAGGGCCGTTGTGATCGGTGGCGGCCTTCTAGGTTTAGAAGCCGCCGCCGGTCTGCAAATGCAGGGTATGGAGGTCACTGTCTTGCACCTGATGCCGACTTTGATGGAACGGCAACTGGATGAGAGCGCGGGATATTTGCTGGAGAAAGCTCTAACTGATCGCGGCATTACTGTGATTACAAAAGCCAATACGAAAGAGATTTTGGGCGACACCAAAGTTGAAGGCGTGCGGCTTGACGACGGTACAATTATTGACGCAGATATTGTCATTATGGCGGTGGGTATTCGTCCCAACATGCATTTGGCACAGGAATTTGGCATTAAGTGCGAGCGTGGTATTCTGGTTGATGACAATATGCAAACCAGTGATCCGAACGTGTTTTCGGTTGGTGAGTGTATCCAGTTTGAAAACTATACTTATGGTCTGGTGGCACCGCTATACGATCAGGCTAAAGTGCTGGGGCGCCGGCTTTCCGGTCTTGAAGGTGACCCGTTTAAACATTCGGAAACGGCGACCAAGTTGAAGGTTACAGGCGTGAATTTATTCTCGGCCGGGGATTTCGCATCCGGTGATGACCGGCACGAAATCGTCCTGCGCGACGCGGCACAAGGGGTCTATAAGCGCCTGGTTTTGAAGGATGATAAAATTATAGGCGTTGTCTTGTACGGAGAGACTGCGGACGGGCCTTGGTTCTATCAGATGCTGAAAGAGGGAAAAGATATATCCGAGATGCGCGATCATCTTATCTTCGGGGCTGCTTACGCTGGAGGAGGGGGACCTGACCCTTTAGCCCTCGTCGCAGGCATGCCGGATGAGGCAGAGATCTGCGGCTGTAACGGTATCAACAAAGGCACGATTGTTACTGCCATTACGAAAGATGGCCTCACGACCCTTGATGAAGTGCGCACCTGTACCAGAGCGTCCGCGTCTTGCGGATCGTGTACGGGATTGGTGGAGCAATTGCTGGCCCTGACCCTCGGGGACGAGTTTGATGCCAATGCGGTGAAGTCCATGTGCGGATGTACAGATTTGGGCCATCAGGATGTACGCCGGATGATCCTTGCCAAAAATCTAAAATCCATACCGGAGTTGTTGCAAGCGCTGGAATGGAAGACGTCTTGCGGCTGTGCCAAATGTCGGCCTGCGCTCAATTATTATATGGTATGTGCGTGGCCGGATGAATATGAGGATGACGGGTTTTCGCGCTTTATCAACGAGCGTGTACACGCAAATATCCAAAAGGACGGCACATATTCGGTCGTGCCGCGCATGTGGGGCGGTATGACAACGCCGAACGAGTTGCGCGCGATTGCCGATGTTGCGGACAAGTTTAAAATTCCGGCCGTGAAAATGACCGGTGGTCAGCGGGTTGATTTACTCGGCGTTAAAAAAGAAGATTTGACGGCTGTATGGGCGGACTTGAACGCGGCTGGTATGGTATCAGGCCATGCCTATGCCAAAGGGTTGCGTACTGTAAAAACCTGTGTCGGGACGGATTGGTGTCGGGTGGCGACACAGGATTCAACCGGATTGGGGATCAAGCTCGAGAAGTTTCTCTGGGGCGCATGGGCACCGCATAAATTGAAGCTGGCTGTCTCTGGCTGTCCGCGAAATTGCTCGGAATCGACCTGCAAGGATATCGGGATCATCTGTATCGATAGTGGCTATGAAATCCATTTCGGCGGGGCCGCCGGTATGCATATTCAAGGCACACAAGTTCTGTGTACGGTTGCGACAGAAGACGAGGTTATGGAACATGTCGGCGCGTTGACGCAAATGTACCGCGAGCAGGCTGACTATTTAGACCGGATTTATAAATGGGCTGATAAAGTCGGCTATGACTATATCCGCTCGGTCATTGTTGAGGATGCGGATGCTCGCCGTGAATATTACGATAAATTCGCGTTTTCCCAGAAGTTTATGCAAGACGACCCTTGGAAAGAGCGGGTTGAGGGCAAGGAAGCCCATCATTTCGGCGCACCTTTAGTGCCCAAAAAGATAGAGGAGATGGTCTAATGTCAGATTGGTATGAAGTGTGTGGATTGAACGATATTCCTTTGCGCGGATCACGGATTGTCAAGACGGAACGGGGCTGTGTAGCTCTGTTTCGTACCGCCGACAATGATGTGTTTGCGCTGGATGATAAATGTCCGCACAAGCAAGGGCCGCTTAGCCAGGGGATTGTGCATGATCGTTCCGTGACCTGCCCTTTGCATGGCTGGGTGTTTTCGCTTGAAACCGGTGAGGCCCAAGGGGCGGATACAGGGAAAGTGAGAACCATGCCGGTACGTGTCGTGGATGGCTCGGTACATATTCAACTGGAAAAAACGTTCGCATAATGGTGCAAACGCCCGATACATATGAGGTGAAAACCACATGCGCCTATTGCGGTGTCGGGTGCGGCATTGTGGCACAGGTTGAGGGCGGCGAGATTACGTCTGTGCGCGGGGATGAAAGCCATCCTGCCAATTATGGGCGGCTGTGTTCTAAAGGCATGTCTTTGCATGAGACTTTGGGAGAAGAGAACCGACTCCTGTTCCCGAAAATCGACGGGAAGCGGGCGAGTTGGGACAAGGCTCTGGATAGTATTGCCGATAAATTCAGTTCTGTCATAGCTGAACACGGGCCGGAAGCGGTCGCGTTTTATGTCTCGGGGCAATGCCTGACCGAGGATTATTATGTCGCCAATAAACTGATGAAGGGCTATATCGGGGCCGCCAATATCGATACAAATTCACGGCTGTGTATGTCGTCCAGTGTCGTTGGGCACAAGCGTGCTTTTGGGTCCGATACGGTGCCGGGCTGTTATGAGGATTTGGAGCTTGCGGACCTTGTCATCCTTGTTGGTTCGAACATGGCGTGGTGTCATCCGGTTTTATACCAACGTATTTTGGCGGCTAAAGACAAGCGGCCAGAGATGAAACTGGTCGTCATTGATCCACGTGAAACTGCGAGCTGTGATATGGCTGATCTGCATTTGCCGATTAAGTCGGGGAGCGATGTGGCCTTGTTTCAAGGCTTGTTCAAAGCTCTCCAAGACGCGGGCTGTGTGGACACAGATTTTGTAGAAAGCCACACGAAGAACTTTGCCGACTCTGTTGATTTTTCTGATGTTTATACGCTTGATAGGGTTTGTGCAGAGACGGGGTTGGGTGCACAGGTTTTGCAATCTTTTTACGATCTGGTGATCGACAACCCGAAAACTGTAAGCGTATATTCCCAAGGGGTAAATCAGGCGGTTGACGGTGCCGATAAAGTGAGTGCGATCATCAATACGCATTTGCTGACGGGACGTATCGGGAAACCGGGCTGTGGGCCTTTCTCGGTCACGGGCCAACCCAATGCAATGGGGGGGCGCGAGGTTGGGGGGCTGGCCGGGCAGTTGGCATCGCACTTCGATTTGTTCCGGCCTGAAGATCGTGATCTGGTGCAAAGTTTCTGGAATGCGCCCGCAATGGCAAGTGAAGGCGGACTTCGGGCTGTTGATTTGTTCGAGGCGATCCATACTGGAAAAGTGAAAGCGGTTTGGATCATTGCGACCAATCCCGTAGTGTCTATGCCGGATGCGGATCGGGTGAAGGCAGCATTGGAAAAATGTGAACTGGTGGTCGTGTCGGATATTTACGAGAATACGGATACGGTCAAATGCGCCGATATTGTTTTGCCTGCCACAGGCTGGGGCGAAAAAGACGGGACGGTGACCAATTCAGAGCGCTGTATTTCAAGGCAACGCGCAATCGTTCCACCGCCCGGTGAGGCACGCCATGATTGGCAGGCCATATGTGGTGTGGCCACACGCATGGGGTGGGGCGAGGCTTTCGGATTTGAGACGCCTGCGGATATTTTTGCCGAATATGCGTCTCTGTGTGCGCTGGACAATGGCGGGACGCGTGATCTGGATTTGGCGGGGCTGTGTGGTTTAGACCAAGAGGCGTATGATGGGTTGGCCCCCGTGCAATGGCCGATTGATAAAAATGGACGTTCTCGTGCACGTTTGTTCGCGGATGGCCAGTTTTTTACGCCGGATGGTAAGGCGCGTTTTGTTGTACCAGCCTCTAAATATATGAAAACACACACCGAATACCCGTTTGTGATGAATACAGGCCGTATTCGTGACCAATGGCATACTATGACCCGCACGGGACGTGCGGCGCGGTTATTTCAGCATATGGCCGAGCCTTTTGTGGATATTCACCCTGATGACGCACGGGTGGCTGATATTTACGAGGCGGATATTGTGGAGATTAAATCTGCACAGGGACGCATATTGGTACGGGCGCAATTGAGTGCGCGTCAGCCACGCGGTACAATATTCGTGCCGATGCATTGGAGTGATGCATATACGGCCAAAGGACGGGTAGGCGCCCTTATCGTTCCTGATGTCGATGCATTTTCGGGGCAACCGGCCTTTAAATCGACCCGTGTGTCGGTTGCGCGCTATCAGACGGCATGGCACGGGTTTGCGCTGAGCGCCGAGAGTTTTAAAGCAGATATTGGTGTAGAGTATTGGGCGCGGGCACGGGTGAAAAACGGACACCAGGTTGAACTGGCAGGGGCAGAGACGTGCACCGATTGGCGACAATTTGCACAGGCTTTGTACGGCGGGCCGTGTGAAGAGAGTGTGCTTGATGTGCTTGAATATGAGGAGGCGGCCCAGCAGGTGTTCCGCACTGCGTATTTCCAAAATAACAAGCTCGTATTTGCTTTGTTTATTGACCAGTATCCGTTGGAAATATCACGTGGGTGGACGGTTGAACAATTCGAGAAATCCCATGAAGGTATGCAGAGATATAAACTGCTGGCGGGGCGTCCAGGCGGGGACATGCCAGATAAAGGCGCGATCATATGTGCCTGCCTCGGGGTCGGGGTCAATGATATTTGTGGGGCTATAAAACAGGGTGCGGACAGTCTGAATTTGGTCGGAAAATCGACCGGAGCGGGGACAAATTGTGGCTCTTGCCGATCCGATATACAGCGTCTTTTACAAGGAACATATTATGCCAAAACTGGTTAAGGATATAGGTGTTTCGGGCAAAGTTTCTTTTGAAAAGGGCATGGCGCGCCTTGAGCCGCTGTCCGTGCTACCGGTGTTCTTTGATCTGAAAGGCAAGACCGTTTTGGTTGCCGGAAACGCAGACGGGGTTTTGTGGAAAATCGAATTGCTGTGTGCCAGTGGGGCCTGCGTAAAATGGTGCGCAGAGACGGATTTTTCTAGAGTCCGTAAACGCTTGCAAGTCTTTGAAAAAAGAATCGTTTTTGTCGAGAGAGACTGCGTAGATGAGGATTTCGAGAATAAGGTTTTGGCTCTTGGCGCGTTTGACATTGCGCAGGATGCGGCCACGTTTTATGGCAAAGCAAAGCGGTATAATCTGCCCGTGAATTGTATTGACCAACCCGCATATTGTGACTTCCAATTTGGATCAATCGTCAACAGAGGCCCGGTGATTGTCAGCATTTCTACGGACGGAGCCGCGCCGATACTTGGGCAGGCCATTCGCCAAAAAATTGAAACCCTGTTACCACCTGCGCTGGCGGATTGGGCGCGGGCGGCAAAGGCGGTTCGGCCATCGCTTGCACGGACATTTCCGAAATCAGATTCGCGGAAAATATTTTGGCGAGCATTTGCACGGGCCGCCTTTCTGGAGCCTGCAAAAAATATTTCAAACTGGCTTGAGCGTAATTTACGTGTGCCGGATGCGGGGGTCGGCACTGGCCATGTGACGCTGGTCGGGGCCGGGCCGGGGGATGCGGAATTGCTGACATTGAAGGCGGTGCGGGCGTTGCAAGGTGCGGACGTGATTTTGTTTGATGCGCTGGTGTCTGACGAGGTGCTGGAACTGGCGCGTCGGGAGGCCAAGCGGATGCTTGTGGGCAAGCGCGGTGGGCGGGCGTCTTGTAAACAGGATGATATAAATGCGTTGATGATTAAGCTGGCCAAGCAGGGGAAGCGGGTTGTGCGTCTTAAATCCGGTGATCCGATGATATTCGGGCGGGCGGGAGAGGAAATCGAGATTTTGAAGCGGAATGGGATCGCGGTTTCCGTTGTGCCGGGTATTTCTGCGGCATTGGCGGCGGCGGCGCGGCTTGGTGTGTCCCTGACCCATCGTGATTGTGCCCAAGGTGTAAAATTTATTACTGCTCATAGTCGGCGCGGTGAGTTACCGGACGCGGATTGGCAGGCTTGTGCGGACAAAACTACGACACTGATGGTGTATATGGGGGCGCGGATGGGGCCCTTATTGGCGCAAAAACTTATGGATGAAGGATTGCCGGCGCAGACGCCGATTGTGATTGCCAAAGGGGTGTCACGCAAGGATGAATGTATTGAAACGGCCCGTCTTATTGATCTGTGCGATATGAAAATTTCGCATGCTCAGCCGGTTCTGATCGGGATTGGAGCGGTATTTGAGGCCCTTATGGAGGAGGATGTTCTCCAAAATTCTCAGAAAATGCGCATTTAACTGCACATTTGGATTTATTGGAAATTCAGCTTGCATCTGCATTTTTCATCACTTATGCAAAGGATAGGGTCCGTAGAGAAGCGGCGCATAAGGAGAAGGTTATCCCCCTATATAGACACAAGAAGCTGGCCGCTTCTCAAAAAGGCCTACAGGTATTGTGCCTGTTAAGTGCAAGTTGGGGCGTATTCGTCCTGCCAGTACATGCTCAATCATTACCACTTGATGAAATCATTGTTACGGCGACCAAGCGGGCTGAAAACCTGCAAGATGTGCCGATTTCGATCACGGTATTCACCCAAGAGAAGCTTGAAACCCTTCGCCCGGAAGGGTTGGAAGATTTAGGCAAACATGTTTCCAATATGTGGTTGCCCGGTTCGACCGAAGCAGGCCAAAGCCAGATCAGTATTCGCGGTATATCCGCAGGTATATCCAAAAGCTCGGGGCGCTCGGTTGGCGTATATATTGACGGAGTTTATGTAAATGCAGACACGGCGCTTGATGTGGATTTGGACAATATTGCGTTCGTTGAAGTGCTAAAAGGGCCGCAAGGCACCCTGTTTGGCCGTGATACCATCGGTGGGGCGATCAATATAACCACGCAAGCACCTGGAAATACATCGAGCGCACATGTGTTGGCCGAGTTGGGCAATCAGGGGCATAAACGTCTTGCTTTGCGTGCCGATTTACCCCTTGTCAAAGATGTGTTGGCTCTACGGATTTCCGCACAAAAACTTGATCGAGACGGGTATATCCTCAATGCTTTTAACGGCGAAAAAGCCGGAGCCGTCGATCATTTTTCCGCAAGTGGACAGGCTTATTATACGCCTTCGGATCGTTTTGATGCGCAGCTGGTGTATCAGTATCAGAGCCGCGATGATCGCCCCAATACAATGGGAGAGGCGATAACCAGTATTGGCTCGGACACAATTCCGTACACAATCAATGTTGATCAAACCGAAATTCAAACCCAGAAGCAACACCGGATATCCCTGAACACCAATACCCATTTTGACAACGGATTTACGTTGAGCACGGTGAGTGGGTTTTCCGATGTGGAGGATTTCTACATTCAGGACGGAGACCGGTTGCCCATACCGATTACCATTGCCCGTTTTGACAGTATGTCTCGTGAATTTTCACAAGAAGTGCGGTTAACTTCGCCAGAATATGACCGGTTCAATTATCTGGTCGGGGCGTATTATCTCAACACGGAATGGGATTATAGCCCAACATTTCCGTTGATGGGCGAGGCGTTTTTGGAACAGGTGTTTTTCATTCCGCCAGCGTTTCAGCCGGCTGACGAGCTTGATGGGCAAAGAGTGATTGCCGATGTTGAAAGCTTTGCAATTTTTACGCATGTGAATGTGAAGTTGAGCGATAAATTGAGTGCATTTGGCGGTTTGCGCTATACGCAGGACACGAAAATCATTGATTACAGCATTTTTGGCGAGGTTTTTGCCTTGTTCACTCTGACGGCACTGAACGAAGTCTCGCGGGTGAAAGATACGCCGCTTTCGTGGACTTTTGGGACGCGATATGCGGTGACGGACACGGTGAATAGTTATGCTTCGGTCAGTCGCGGGTACAGAAGTGCGTCGATCAAGGACGATTTTATCTCTCAGGCCGATATCGATGCCGGAACCGGGTTTTTTACACAGCCCGAATATCTGACCAATTACGAGATCGGGGTAAAAACCTTGTTGTTTGGCGGAAAAATACGGGCAAATGCCAGTGCGTTCTACATGGATTATACGGATATTCAGGTGGCGGTAAGCCGTGAGCCGTTTTTGTTCTTGCGCAGCCTGACCAATGCGGCCGAGGCCCATATTCAGGGGTTTGAGTTGGAAGTGGAGGGGCAGATTACACCAGAGCTTCGAATTTCGACGGCTTTTGGCTATGTGAAAACCCGTTATGACGTGTTCGAGCCAAGTCCGGGCGTTGATTTGTCTGGTACAGGCTTCGGGATTGCCCCGGATTGGACATTGAGCGCGACGGTTGATTATGTGCGTCCATTGGCAGGCGGCGGTAGTTGGTCCGTACACGCAGATTATACGGATCGTCGGGCGCCGGATGATTTTGCGCCCCAAACCCATCCGCTTTCTTTTGTGGGTGATTATGCGGTGAGTAATTTATCGACGGGGTACGCGGCCAAGAACGGGAAATGGAAAGCCAAAATTTGGGTCAATAATGTGTTTGATGTCAATAAACCGTCGGTCAATTTCCTCTGGGGATCAGGGCTGGGGCCATTGATTGAAAATGAAACTGTGCGCTATGAGCCACCACGGACATATGGGCTTACATTGGCGTATATGCTGGGTGGCAGTTAGTGCTTTTTCCTATAGCGTATAAAGAAGGCAATTCCGAGAACAAGGGCGAAACCGAGCGCAACCAGTGGCATATAGGTTTTGAGCTGTTCCCCAATGATTTCCCCTAGAATATGGAAACTTGCGAAAATTATACTGACATAGACTACGGCCGAAAAGGCAATCGACAGCCAGTATTTGTGATAAGGCACGCCGAAAAAACCGGCGGCAAGATAGGTCGGAATACGCGCAAGCGGTAGGAAGCGCACAGCGATTAGTGTTTTGGCGCTATGATTGATGACAGAGCTGCGCAGTTTACGTACACGTTCATGATCTGCGTATTTTTTTGCCCATTTATGGTGGCGTGCGGCCCACCCAAGGCCGTATTTCCACGAATCACTTGCGATGAGACCTATTAGAATCATGGCAAAAATGGACATCCAGTGGTCGGAATGGGACACAGACAGGCCTGCCGCCCCGATAACGGCGGTGTCTTCTTGGACAAATGGAGCGATAAACAGGCCCGTATACAGGAGCCACATATTGCTATCGGCGATAAAATCCATAAATTAGCCCCATTGAACGCTAAATACCCCGCTAAAGACATCTCGAACCTGCCATATGTGAAAGGTTTTGAAAACCCCGTTGCACATTCTTTTAAGCCGTGACATAAGGCGCGTCACAAAGCCTGCATTTTGTAGGTATTAAGAGTAATTATTGCTGTAGACATACATATAGATAATTTACAGCCTGTTAGAAATTTTGGACGTGACAATGCAAGTAAAAGAACTCAAAGCCGAAGGCCTAAGCCGATCTTACGCCATTACGATTGCCAAAGAAGATTTGGCTAAAAAGCTGGAAGCCAAGATCAAGGAAATGCAGCCGCAGGTTAATTTGAAAGGCTTCCGCAAAGGGAAAGTCCCTGCGAGCCATATTCGTAAAATGTTTGGCCAGTCCATCATGAATGATGTGGTGCAGGAAAGCGTGACCGAAGCGACCCAAAAAACCCTGACGGACAACAAAGTCCGCCCGGCTGGTCAGCCCTCGATTGATCTGCGTGCGAACGGTGAGGATGTTACCAAAGGCAAGGCTGATCTCGAGTACACGCTCAATGTTGAAACTATTCCCGAATTTGAGCCTGTTGATCCTGCCACGTTGAAATTTACACGCCTTATCACCGAGTTGGATGATAAAGATGTGGATGAAAAATTGGCAGAACTGGGTAAAGGTCAAGTTGTTTACAAGAAAAAAGCGAAAACCGCGAAAGCCAAGAAAGACGATGCCGTCTTGATTAATTTCGTGGGCCGTGTTGACGGTGAAGCGTTTGACGGTGGTACTATGGACGGACATCAGCTGGTTCTTGGTTCTGGTACGTTTATTCCGGGTTTTGAAGATCAGTTGATTGGCGTCAAAGCCGAAGACAAGCTTGATGTGAGCGTGACATTTCCGAAAGATTATCAGGTCGATACATTGGCCGGTAAAGAAGCTGTGTTCGAAACCGAAGTTCTTGAAGTTCAAGGGGCTAAAGACGCCGAAATTGACGACGAGTTTGCTAAAAAATTCGGTCTTGACGATTTGGCTGCCCTTAAAGAGGCTGTCAGCAAGCAAGCCGAGGGCGAGTTGGAAGAGCAAAGCCGTATGAAGCTGAAGCGGGCGATTTTAGACGATCTTGACGCAAAACACTCTTTTGATCTGCCGCCAAACATGGTTGAGGCTGAATTTAACAATATCTGGGCACAGGTCGAGAAAGAAAAAGAAGCCGGACAGCTTGATGAAGATGATGCCAAGAAATCTGATAAAAAACTAAAAGCTGATTACCGTAAAATCGCCGAGCGTCGCGTACGTCTTGGTTTGGTATTGGCTGAAATTGGCGCGAAAGCCGAAATTCAGATTAGTAATGAAGAATTACAGCAGGCGATTGTTGCCGAGGCCCGTCGTTATCCCGGACAGGAACAACAGGTTATCGAGTTCTATCAAAAGAACCCTGAAGCTGTCGCGCAAATGCGTGCGCCGATTTTTGAAGAAAAAACTGTGAGTTTCATTACCGAAGCGGCCAAAGTTACGGATAAAAAAGTTAGCCGTGATGTTTTGTTTGAAGAAGACGAACTTATCTAGGGCTTTCCGAGATTATTTTTTGAAAAAGCCCCGCCATTTGCCGGGGCTTTTTTTATGGGAAGTGAACCTGTTGAGTTTCTTTTCCTGTTTCTTTTTGACTGCCTCTTGAAATTTTTATTTGAATATAAATATTGAAGTAACTTATTTGCGAGAGAGTACACGCAAATACGGCGATAAGATTCGGTGCATTGGATTTTGATAAAACCGATAATAAGGATGAATGATATGCAAGACCCCCAAGACATTTTAATGAACCTCGTGCCTATGGTTGTAGAACAAACAAGCCGTGGTGAACGTAGCTATGATATATTCTCACGCCTTCTAAAAGACAGGATCATTTTCCTGACGGGACAGGTTGAAGACGGGATGGCGAGCCTGATTACGGCGCAGCTTTTGTTTCTGGAAGCGGAAAACCCGAAAAAAGAAATATATATGTATATTAATTCACCTGGCGGCGTCGTGACGTCTGGCATGGCGATTTATGATACTATGCAGTTCATTAAATCCCCGGTTTCAACGGTTTGTATCGGACAGGCGGCCTCTATGGGCTCGCTTTTGTTATGTGCTGGCGAGAAGGGTATGCGTATTGCGTTGCCGAATGCACGGATTATGGTGCATCAGCCTTCTGGCGGGTATCGGGGGCAGGCTTCCGATATTCAACGGCATGCGGATGATATTATGGCATTGAAAAAGCGGTTGAATGAAATTTATGTGAAACATACCGGTAATAAATACGCGATGATCGAGAAGACGCTGGACCGTGATTTTTTCATGACTGCGGAAGAAACCAAGGCGTTCGGTATTGTAGATCATGTGTATACAACGCGCGATGATGCGAAGTAAAAACCTGAAATTAAGTAGGTATTGAGCAGAATTGGCACAAAAAAATGTGCCAATTCTGGATTTACTAAGGGTTTTGTAATAAAAAGGCCGTATGAGTAGACTTGTAATAAGCTATTATGCGGCATGTCTCTTGCATATTAGGGTATAACCATAAGGTGGCAGGGCGAAACGGGAGTTGATATGAGCAAGACTGGTGGACAATCCGGCGGGACGAGTGCAAAAAACACATTATATTGTTCTTTTTGTGGAAAAAGTCAGCATGAAGTGCGGAAACTTATTGCGGGGCCGACGGTATTTATTTGTGATGAATGCGTTGAACTTTGTATGGATATTATCCGTGAAGAAGGCAATGCGAGCATAGCCAAAGCTCAAGAGGGTGTGCCAACACCGCAGGAAATCTGTGATTTTCTTGATGATTATGTGATCGGGCAAACCTTTGCTAAAAAGGTTTTGTCTGTGGCTGTACACAATCATTATAAGCGTCTTCATTACGCTGGTAAAACCGGTGATGTTGAACTAGCCAAGTCTAACATTTTGCTGGTCGGCCCTACGGGTTGTGGTAAAACACTGTTGGCGCAGACATTGGCGCGTATTCTTGATGTGCCGTTTACAATGGCGGACGCAACCACGTTGACCGAAGCCGGTTATGTCGGGGAAGATGTCGAGAACATCATTCTGAAATTGTTGCAATCTGCCGATTACAATGTTGAACGGGCCCAACGCGGGATCGTTTATATTGATGAAGTTGATAAAATTAGCCGTAAATCCGATAATCCGTCGATTACACGCGATGTTTCGGGTGAAGGTGTTCAGCAGGCTTTGTTGAAGATTATGGAAGGCACTGTTGCTTCTGTACCTCCACAGGGTGGACGTAAGCATCCGCAGCAAGAATTTTTACAAGTGGATACGACCAATATCCTGTTTGTTGTTGGCGGCGCGTTTGCGGGGCTTGAGAAAATGATTTCCGATCGTGACAGCAAAGCCAGTATTGGTTTTGGCGGCGAGGTTAAAGAGGTTGAAGAGCGTCTGACCGGTGAAATTTTGCAGGGTGTAGAGCCTGAGGATTTAGTAAAGTTCGGTCTTATCCCCGAATTTGTTGGCCGCTTGCCGGTGATTGCTACTCTGACCGATCTTGATGAAGCTGCTTTGGTAACTATTCTTAGCCAGCCGAAAAATGCACTGGTTAAGCAGTATCAACTTCTGTTTGATATGGAAGGTATCCGGCTGAGCTTCAACGAGGCCGCCTTATGCGCGATCGCCAAGAGAGCGATTGCCCGTAAAACCGGTGCACGTGGTTTGCGCTCCATTATGGAAGGCATTCTGCTCGACACTATGTATGATCTCCCGACCTATGACGGGGTTGAAGAGGTTGTCATTAACGCAGAAGTCGTGAACGGTAGTGCCAAACCACTTTTGATCTATGCAAAAAAAGCCAAGAAAGCTGGTAAAGCTTCTTAAGGTCTTACTTTGAGTGGTCTTACTCAATTTAATGCAGTTGAACCGGTTGATATCTGGATGGGAAACCCTATCTTGATATGAACATATCGTGCCTAAACTTGCGTTCGGGTCGGGGTTTGGTGACACCTGCTTCGGGGACTGGTTTGGGCGTGAAAAATATGGTTTATGGCCGCCTAATTTGATGGAAGTCGAAAGATGACACAGACACACATATTACCCGTTTTACCCCTCCGCGATATTGTGGTGTTTCCGCACATGGTTGTGCCTTTATTCGTGGGACGGGATAAATCTATAAATGCGCTTGAAGAGGTCATGAAAGCAGATAAGAAAATCCTGCTTTTGACCCAAAAAGACGCATCGATAGAAGATCCGACGCTTGAGGATATTCACTCAAGGGGCTGTATTGCAACGATATTGCAGTTGCTGAAATTGCCTGACGGCACAGTGCGGGTTTTGGTTGAAGGGGCGACACGGGCGGACGCTATAAGCTTTACGGACAATACAGAGTATTTTGAAGCCGAAACGCGCGCGCTTGATGATGAAGACGGTGACAGCGAAAAGACCGAAAGATTATGCCAGAGTGTTTTGGGCCAGTTTAAAAAATACGGAAAACTTAATCAAAAAATAGCTGAAGATATTGTAACAGCTGTCTCTGATACTACGGATCCGGCAAAATTATCGGATATGATTTCTGTACATCTGAATGCAAAAATTGATCAAAAACAGGAATTGCTGGCTGAACTTAATGTACCTGCACGTTTGGAGATATTGTTTAGTCTTCTTGAAGGTGAATTAAGCGTTTTGAAGGTTGAGAAGAAAATTCGCGGACGTGTCAAACGGCAAATGGAAAAGACACAACGTGATTATTATCTGAATGAGCAAATGAAGGCCATTCAGACGGAACTTGGTGATGGCAATGACGGCAATGAAGAGATTGCCGAGTTAAGCGAAAAGATCAAGAAAACTAAATTTACCAAAGAAGCCCGCAAGAAAGCGGAAGCCGAAGTGAAAAAGCTTGGCCAGATGAGTCCAATGTCGGCAGAAGCCAATGTATCGCGAAATTATCTGGATTGGTTGTTGTCTGTGCCGTGGGGCAATAAAAAGCGTGTACGTAAAGACTTGAAAGAGGCGCAAGAGATACTGGATCGGGATCACTATGGCCTTGAGAAGGTCAAGGAGCGCATTATCGAGCATTTGGCGGTGCAAACACGCACCAAGAAATTAAAAGGCCCTATCCTGTGTCTGGTGGGCCCGCCCGGAGTTGGCAAAACCTCGCTTGGGCGGTCTATGGCCAATGCGACGGGGCGTGAGTTTGTGCGCGTCTCTTTAGGTGGTGTGCGCGACGAGTCTGAAATACGGGGTCATCGGCGTACCTATATCGGATCGATGCCGGGCCGGATTATTCAGTCTATGAAGAAAGCCAAGCACTCGAACCCGTTATTCTTGCTCGACGAGATTGATAAAATGGGCTCGGACATGCGCGGTGATCCGTCGTCGGCCTTACTTGAAGTACTTGATCCGGAGCAAAATTCTAATTTCAATGATCATTATCTGGAAGTGGATTATGATTTGTCGGATGTGATGTTCATTACAACGGCAAATTCTCTGAATATGTCGCAGCCATTGATGGACCGCATGGAAATCATTCATATCCCCGGCTATACGGAAGACGAGAAGATTGAAATCGCCGAGCGCCATTTGATCGCCAAACAAGTTAAGGATCACGGGCTTCGCGAGGGCGAGATCGAGATTAGAACCGAAGCGGTTCGTGATATTATCCGCTATTACACCCGTGAGGCGGGTGTGCGTAACCTTGAACGCGAACTTGCAAAACTGGCCCGTAAATCTGTGACGAAAATTGTTGCGGGTGAGGCCGAACAGCTTGTGATTACGTCTGAAAATATTGGTGATTTCCTAGGTGTGAAGAAATTCCGTTTTGGGGAGACAGATACCGAAGATCAGGTGGGTATTGTGACCGGGCTTGCGTGGACGCAGGCCGGCGGTGATATTCTGACCATTGAAGCTGTGACCATGTCGGGTAAAGGCAAAATCACGGTGACCGGTAATCTAAAAGATGTGATGAAGGAATCCATTTCAGCTGCGAATTCCTATGTTCAGGCGCGTGCGCCCGAATTTGGTATCAGTCCTGTTAAGTTTCGCAATACGGACATCCATGTTCATGTTCCCGAAGGGGCGACGCCGAAAGACGGGCCATCTGCGGGCGTAGGCATGGTTACGGCCATTGTGTCGGCGCTGACAGGTATAAAAGTGCGCAAAGACATTGCCATGACCGGTGAGATTACCCTTCGTGGACGGGTTTTGCCGATTGGCGGATTAAAGGAAAAACTTCTGGCCGCTTTACGCGGTGGCGTGAAAACTGTGCTAATCCCTCTGGACAATGCAAAAGACCTCGCAGAAGTGCCTGAAAACGTCAAATCCGCTCTGGAAATCATTCCTGTGGGCACAGTTGACGAAGTTTTATCAAATGCACTGATTAAGCCTTTGACACCGATAGAATGGACGGCTAAAGACGAGGCCGAACTTTCAGGGATTTTGTCCCGAAACGGTTCGGACGACCAAGGCGGTCTTACCGCCCATTAGGTCAAGGAAATAAGTGGGTGATTAGCTCAGCTGGTAGAGCATTTCGTTTACACCGAAAGGGTCAGCGGTTCGAACCCGTTATCACCCACCATTTTCTTCCTTGAAAGCCGTATATAATTTCAGAAATTACGAGATAGGCTGTGCGTGATAGCCCGCTTGGGTCACTCCATGATCATAGAGTGATTATGCGGCAGAAGTCTTTTGTGTCGTGAGGGTATCCGATTGTGAAACTCCCAGGCCCAATAGGGTGTTCAGTTTCTCTAACAAACGTTTCTGGATAACGGGTTTAGAGATAAAGGCATCATGACCGGCGTTTTCATATGTGGATTTCGGGGCAATGGACGATGAGGCGAATATGATGGGAATATCGCGCATATCGTCGCGTGCCCGTATGCTTTTTATCAATGCCAGCCCATCTGTGCCGGGCATGAGATGATCTATTATGAGAATGTCGGGGGTGTGCTCAATTGTATCCAGATAGTGGAGCGCTTCGTCGGCGCTTTCGGCCGTATCTGCAATCATACCGTAATCTTCTAGTTGGGTTTGAAAGCATCTGCGGTTTAACGCGGTGTCATCGACGATCAGCGCGCGCTTGTTTTCAAGCCCCGAAATGTCGAGATTTGATAATATAGTTCCGGTGTTATCCGGGGCTTCTTCGAGAGACAGGGTGAGTATAAATGTACTGCCTTCGTCGGGCGTGCTTTCAACCGTAATTTTGCCTCCCATCATCGTGGCGAGCTGTTTAGAGATAGCAAGTCCTAGACCTGTGCCTCCATATTCGCGAGTGGTAGAGCTTTCGGCTTGTGTGAAGGTTTTGAATATCAAATCCACCTTGTCATCGGGGATGCCGATGCCTGTGTCGGATATGCGTATCTCAAACGGCTTTTCGTGCGTATCTTCGCCTTCTGGGCAGGGCAGGGCAAGGACTTCAATGCCGATACTGCCTTTGGATGTGAATTTTAGGGCGTTGCTGAGGAAATTGGTTATGATTTGGGTTAAGCGCTCGGGATCACCCATATATGCGCAGGCGAGACGTGGATCAATATAGGTATTCATGTCCACATCGGGGCTGGTGAGTTGTCCTCGTGATAAATTTACGCAGGCTTTCACAACATTTTGTAGGCTGAAACTGATGGTTTCAAGGGTCACCGATCCAGATTCAATTTTGGACAGATCAAGGATGTCGTTGAGCAAAAACAGCAGCGTTTTTCCACTGGAATGGATGACATCCAGATATTCTTGCTGGGCTTCGGAAAGTTCTGTTGTCATGAGCAGGCTTGTAAACCCAAGCACACCGTTCAGAGGTGTGCGAATTTCATGGCTCATATTGGCGAGAAACATGGATTTTGAAACATTGGCGGCTTCTGCTGCCAGTTTGTCTTTTTTGGCCTGTTCGAAACGCTCGTCAAGCTCTGTAGAATTGGCAGTTATTGCGTGGTTTCTGCGCTGTTGGGCTGCATCATCTTCGATATAATGCTCGTTGAGGATCTGCAAAATATCTTTTGTTCTAATTTTTCCATCAGCAGAGGTTTTGGCCAACTGTTTTAAGTGTTGTGTGAGGCGTGGATGTAATTTTGGAAAGGTCATGAGTGTCTCTTTAGACGGATTTTATAAGACGACCATATTTGCGGTTTGATGACAAACCGCACTGGCCACTGACTGGTATAGTGAAGTGTTCCTGTAGGCACAGATTTATTTATGGAATGCCGGTCAGCCCGTCTTGAATTTCCATCGCACCTTGTTGTTTTAAAAACAGGTGTTGGTTCATCGATCGTTTGAATATGGATGTTGAATTGCCAGGCCCAAATTCCTGAATTTTCAATTGGTCTGCATCAAAGCAGAGTAAATATGTGTGCATAATGTCCCCGTACATTTGCTAATTTTTGACACTATCTTTGGTAAGGTTAAAAATACAGTTAATGCCTGGAAAATGATCTATGATGTGAAATTCAAGGCCTTGAGGAAAAGGCGGGGTTTAGGTAAAATTACTGCAGACGAAAAAAAATAGAAAAGTGTTGTTAAAAGCGTTGACGCTTGCAGACGGGCGCGTTAGTAAACGCGCCTTGATTGCGATAATACGCATTAAGCGGGTGTAGCTCAGTTGGTTAGAGCGCTGGCCTGTCACGCCAGAGGCCGCGGGTTCGAGTCCCGTCACTCGCGCCATTCTTTAGTATGAATGGCGCATTGAATTCATTGGGTTTTTTCTTCTAAATTGGCCATTATTTCAAACTGTGACGGGGTGTGTTCAGACTCTGCGCTGCTAAAATCTCTCTGCCCTTCGCCCTTTGTTTTGCTACTTTACGCGCCTTGGCCACGGTGGGCGGCGTATATGTATTCTCAAGATATTGATCTTTGTGCAATGCGTTGGCGAGAATTTCAGCCCTGTCTTCAGCGCTAGCCCCTCCAAGATCAGCCTCTACGTTACCGGATCGTCTAATATCCATGAGAAAACGTTTTTCTTCTTTCCCAAAAGCCATAGCCCTTACCGCTCTAAAATCAGAATTAAATCGAGCCTTTAGGTAGGCTGCGTTGTCTCTGCGATTTCTGAATATAGCCTGATTGGGCAATAGAGTGAATGAAAGTCCATCAATATACGCATGTAGATCATCTCCCAAGCCATCACTCAGCGCGGCGAATACCTCTTTGCCGGTCTTTTTACGCTCAGTCTCGATATGATAGCCTTGGTGAGTTTTGTGGAGCGCTTCAACTTTCAATGTGCGCACATCAACAGGAGACATAAGGCTTTCCCATGCGAGGCGAATTGACAGATGCATGGCCGTAAATCCCATCTCCTTAGCCGTGTCCGCCATATACGCGACCTCGGTTGCGAACCATATTTGATTGCGAGGTTGAGGCTTTGTATTTGGAAGCACCATGCAAGGGGATTGCCCAATCAGATGGTATTTGATGGCGGCATTGAACAGTGCGCGCGCAATCTTGACAATACGCCACCGGGCATTTGACCCGTGTTCTTTCTCCGTTGCTATGTGGAATTCTTCAAAGTCTGACGGGCTGACCTTGTTCAGCATTTTATCGCCCAAGCCAGCGTCTATAAACGGCCAGTAATATTCCCATTCTTTACGTGTTGCTACGCTTTTGCGGCCCCATAGGCCTGTTTGTTTGAACTTTTGATACCAGTGGCCCAGTGTTCCGCGTTTATACGCTTTAGGGGCCTCGTCTGGCACGGGGCGTCCTGATTTTTCCAGCCATTCATAATACAGCGAGAAGGCTTGCGCCTCTGCCTGCCAGCCAGCGCGTCCTAACGGGTAGGTGGAATTCATACCAACGGTGCAGGCGCGGTTTTTCCCTAGCTCGAAATAAGCCCGGCCATTTCTTACTTGGTAATATGGCGGCTTTCCTTTTCTCATTATACAATTCCATCAATTTGTTTTGCTATATCATCTTCTATTTTCGGCACACTTCCAACAATCACCCTAAAGCCATTGCCCTCCACAATTAGTTCATATTCAGTGACGCCAAGATCGTGCAGGCTCCCTAATACGCTCTTACATGACCGTTTTGTCAATGCGGAAGGTTTCCGGCGTGTCTTGGATGTCTCTGCCTGTGCGTTCACTATGGGTTAGTCCTTTGGGTGCGGGCGGCCTGCAGGGCGGCGTATACTTCATTAGACCTTTGCCTTGCACTCCACATTGTTTGAACTAAACGCTTGCGTACGTCAGGGTGTTTCTTTGAGAGGTGGAGTATCTCCCACATCCTATCGTGCCCCTCGGCCATTGCATCCCAAAGCCAATCCCGGCCCTCCCATGTTTCGATAAGCTCACGATAAGACCCACACAATTCATGTGCGAATTTCGTGCAATCCACATGAGAACGGTCAGTTACTATTTCACCCTCCCATTTCTGGACTAGACGTAAATATTCACTACCCCTTTTAATTGGCTGGCAGCATTCCCGACAAGTGTATTCCTTGCGGGATTTTTGGGTGGTTTCTGATATAATAGCATTGGTCACGCTTTCCCCTCCACATCTATGCCAATGTCAGGCCAATGCCAGCTATGAGCAACGCCCACGAATGGGAGCCCATATTGTTTGCGGAAAAACGTTTTCATATCCTCAAAGCAGTCAAACCCATCCTTCTGAGCAAAATCCTCTGGATCAATATGCGCCCATTGAACCACTCCAAATAAGTTGCGGTAAATTTGAGTGCTGGTTTCATCTATTTTAACAGGCGCTATCTCTTGAAGTGTCGCGTCCTCATCAACAAGCTTCCTGCATTTCTTGGTTCGCATACCCGTATAGAGTTGCAGTTTGTCACCAACTTTGCCGCGTGTTGTTCTTCGGATTGTCATGCGCTTTTCACGGGTTTCAACCTTATCGAGAAATACGCTGAAATTAATGGCTACCATCTATATATCCTTTAAGGCTTTAGTGTAGTCGAGAGTGAAGCGATTTATTGCCCCCCTCACATCATCCATTTCTCGGAAAAGCCACTCAATATTTGTCTCTTGCTCTTTTGGAGGAAGTAGCGGGTTCACTGAATTAAAACCCCATCTTTGACACTTTCCAGCAGCAGCTAAGGCTTCACCACATTCCTCAACAACATGGGCTAATCGCTGATCTATAGTTAGGTTTTTAGTAAACCTCGCATCACCCGTATTTTCGGCATAAAACGGCTCTTCTGCGTATAATTCTAGTTCAGCTTTCAACTTCTCATTCTCTTCCTGTAATGAGGTGAGGGCTTTGATCGACTTTTTCACAGTGTTGTCAGCGATGCGTCCGGCTCGCGATAGGCCCCCAAAGTTTTGATTTTTAGGATATGTGCGGCTTATAGAAGCTGATAGCTCTTTCAACTGCTCTATCAACCGCTCTATCAGGTTTGTATCAGTCATGGTGTTTCCTCTTTTTACTAGGAACCATGATGTGTTCCGCCCCGGCCTTCATGAAACATCCACCACATATCTGATTTGTATTTATCGCCCCATCAGGTGCACTGGTTTTTTTGCACCATGGGCATTCGAGTAACTTATGTTTGTGTTGTTCAAAATTGGCCATCTATTCCTCCACCGTAATGCTCTGTCTGGACTTTAAAAGTATTGCGTCCAGAACGGGAGAGAGTGAACCTCTGATATTTTGTGAGTAATACGGTTGGAGCCACCCCTCTAGTTCGGCTACCTCTGCCGCCAAATCCTCCAACTCCGCGCCAGTGATATTGTGGGTACTGCTGAGCCATTTTTTCTGCAACGCGTCCCTATCGGCAACAGCCTGTTCTTGGGCTTTCTTTTGCGCGGCCCTTTTTTCTGCAACTTTCTTCCACTCGCCGACATGTTTTGCTTCCATGTGGTGTTTTAATCCTAGATTTGTGTCATTTACGCGTTTGGCGCATACTGGACAGTCAACGTGTCGCATCATTCCACCTCTATTGTTGGAGGGGTTGGGGGCGTCAGAATTGCGTGGGTCATATTGCTGATATAGAGGCCATCGACCATAAACCATTCAAGCATGACGCGATCCCAAAGCACCGCTTTCCATACCGGATCAACGATGGCGTTATTGCACATCATCACAGATCTTCTGTCTTTCCACTCATCCGGCATATCCTCAATCTTTATGGGTTGAAGGGCGGCGAGTTGAGAGCGGAGATCGGTTATTTCCTCGCATGCTTCCTGAATGCACCTGAGTTGATCCAAGTTTCCACTGGCCATCAAACCATCTTGAAGGCGCGCAACAATGTCTATATCTTCACTCATCTCTACTCACCCCCTTTAGCTTTGGAGAGGGCGGCTTGAGAGTCTTCAACAATACGCCCCCATTTTGTAAAATCTGGAGATGCTTCATGGTTTAATATGGCCGAAAGCGCCTCATACATTTCCTGAGCGGCAAGCATTTTCATTATGTGAGGTTCATCGCCTTGTACGGGATACAAAAGGCTATCATCCGCGCATGTCTCCAAGCCGTGCTTTGAAGAGCTTAAAATCACACGGCAACCACGGCCAGGGTCAGCAGGCTGTTGAGATTGACATAGCCCTTGTTCTCGAACTTGGTGTTCTCAGGCAGGGTCAGCAGGCTGTTGAGATTGACATAGCCCCTGTTCTCGAACTTGGTGTTCTCAGGCATGGGTATGCGCTGATTGTTTGGTATCGTGACGAGCCTCTTGAAATGATCCCATTGCATCCTGATCGGATGCGGGTTGTTCAAAAAAAGGACATGACGCTTGAATATATTTATACGCGCAAGGATGGCAGGCGCATTGTATTTCAGCAAAAAGACATTTTCCATCTTGTCGGGCTAACATTTGATGGTGTGAACGGGGTTACGCCCATTCAATACGCCAAGGAGACGATAGGGCTCTCCCTTGCAATGGATAGCCATGCGGCAAAAACATTGCACAGTGGTGCGAAGCTGTCCGGCACACTTTCGCACCCCGGATCACTTGGGAAAGAAGCGCAAGAACTATTGAGGGCGAGTTTAGAAGATTACCGTGAAGGCGGTGAGCGTGAATATAGAGACCTGATCCTTGAAGAAGGCATGAAGTACGAGCGCATGGGCTTAACGGCTGCTGACATGCAAGCTATAGAAAGTCAGAAGGTAAAGCGCACAGATATATTTATGTTTTTTGGTGTGCCTCCGCATATGGCTGGTGATACCGAAAAATCTACGTCTTGGGGTACGGGCATTGAGCAGCAGGGCATAGGCTTCATCACCTACACAGAAGAAGATCATTTCACTATGTGGGAAGAAACCGTCAATTTGCGGTTACTCACCAATGAAGAACATTACTGTAAATTCAATCGCGCAGCGCTTGTACGTGGAGACATGAAGGCGCGATGGGATGCACATGTGAAAGCGTTGCAATGGGGCGTGTCTTCACCAAATGAGATACGCGCACTGGAAGATCAAAACCCACGCGAAGGCGGGGACATTTATTACGACCCGCCGAATACAGCCGGGACACCACAATCCGAAAATGAAAAAGAGGACTAATCATGAGCCTTCGTAAACTGCCTGCAGTGAATAATTTCGTGTGCCCGAAAAACTTTGATTGGGACATGCCTTCCGATGTTTTTGCAAAATGGACACAGGGTCCACATGCCAAAGATAGCGATGACGCAAATACGATTACGATTTTTGATGTAATTGGTTTTGATGTTTGGACAGGCGGTGGCTTTACGGCCAAGCGAATGTCAGCGGCTTTGCGCTCTATTGGTAATAATGATGTGACTGTTCAGATTAATTCCCCAGGCGGCAATATGTTTGAGGGGCTGGCTATCTACAATTTGCTAAGAGATCATCCGGCAAAAGTAACTGTGCACGTAATGGGGTGGGCCGCGTCCGCTGGCTCTATCATTGCGATGGCGGCTGATGAAATTCGTATGGGTCTTGGTTCATTTATTATGATCCATAATGCATGGGGCTGTGTTTGTGGCAATCGCCATGACATGCGCGAAGCCGCTGACGTGTTCGACGGTTTTGATGCTGCGCTTGTCGATATTTATGAAGCCCGCACATCAATTGATGAAAGTGAAATCACTAAGATGATGGACAAGGAAACTTTCTTATCCGCGAAAGAAGCGGTTGCGAAAGGGTTTGCTGACGAAATTGATGAGGGCATTTCAGTGAGTAATGATCCTGAAAACCAAGTCAGCCAAAACGTATTGGCTCGGCGTGAAGTTGAGGGCGCGTTGGCAAAAGCCGGGCATACCCGTGCAGAGAGATCAAAATTATTAGCGGAAATTTTTTCCGAGAAACCGGCCCCGCGTGATGCAAGCCAAAACACAGCCGAGCGAGATGCAGGCGTAAACCCTGTTGCAGTTATGCAGCTTATTGAAAAAATGAAATCATAAGGATAACGACATGACAAAACTACTTACAATAACTACGCCATCTTCGCCCCGCATTCGCGGTGTTCGCAATGTTATGGCAGATGGCACAGCAGTAGAAGTCCTGAACAAACTGACAAAAACGTTTGAAGACTTCAAAACTGAAAACGATGCCAAAATTGAAAAAATTAATGGCCAAATTGACCCGCTTCAATCCGAGAAGATTGAAAAAATCAGTAGCGAAATGACTGAGTTGGAAAAATTGCTCAAGGATATGACGTCTGATATTGCTGCCCTGAAAGTGGGCGGCGAAGGCGAAACCGAAGGGCCGGAAGCTAAACAGCATTTGACTGCGTTTAACAAATATTTCCGCAAAGGCGTTGATAACGGTTTGCGTGATCTGGAAGTCAAGGCGAAGCGAAGAGAAATAGATGCATT
>NVWK01000006.1 GCA_002733605.1 Robiginitomaculum sp. | reverse complement strand
ACTCACTATAACTTTCTCGACAGGTTGAAATTTTATATCGAATTCTCCTGCGCCCTTCCAATGAACTTCGGGCTGTAATAATTCCTTCGGAGAAAATTCGCTAATATATTCACTGGATCCTAATTCCGGACGCCCTGTTTTCAAACTTTGCGAAACTGCCTGTTGTAGGGTGTAATCCGCCGAGACAACACCATTGATATTTATGAAATACCCATGAGTGTCGGCTTCTTTATTCTCAACTTCCAAGTTCCATAATTCACCATTATACCTGCCCCTCCAGACACCCTTAACTTTCGTATTATTTGAGAGTAAATCCGATGTCTCTTGTGTTTGTAAGCTCGCTGGCATCAACTGGTCACTCTGAATTAACCTATCAGCACGTTTCAGGCTTTTGTCCGACATCATGAACACGTGGTCTGAAGGCGTTATTAGATACTTACCGTTCTCAAGTAGAGTGTAGACTGAATCTCTGGTGCCAACAGCTTCATTTCCAACGAGAACTTTTTTTATAACTTTACCGTTTTCCCAGCGAATATTTTGAATGTCTTTCCAGTTCGCATCTTGATCAATCACCTGGATGATTTCGTCACGAGAGATTGTATGTATGGGAACTTGTGTGCCAAATGGCATTTCCACTATCATGGTCTCATTATTATCCTCCCCACAGGCACACCAACACGCTGCGCTTGAAGGTTTTGGGGTCTTCGATACAAACACCAGCTTGCCCTGCAAAACGGGACATATATCATCAAGGAACTCTTTAACTTCTCCACATCGTTCAATCTTACATTCGGATGATTGTGCAACCGCCATCTGTGTAAAAAGGAAAAAAGGAAAAACGAGTAAAAACAATAACCGACACATAAATGCCCCCTAAACATGTATTTGGAAAAAGGAAAATAGTGGAATGGTCATCCGTGAAATCCAATTAAATTTCAGCCCTGACCATTCCAACAATCAAATGCTATCGTAGATCAATAATTTTCTTGTAAAAATCATTTCCCGCTTGGGCAGCATCGATTTTCTCACGTCCACCGCAGAATGCCATAACCTTTGACCCTCTATGATAAGCAGCAACACTATCAGTTGCCATTCCATCTAACTCATGTCCTTGAATCCTGCCGATATTCCCGCCCGGAGGTAAATTATAATCAATCAGAACACTATTGAAATCAGAAAACTCTGTTCCTTCGTATGCACTCAATTCAATTGGTGGTGCCAATTCTAACGAGTCGTGTATAATGCTGTCATGAAATAAAATACTCATATCTATTTTTACATTTTTTACGTCTTTGGAAGGAATTCCTCTGGCTTGTAAAGCATATAAAGCGTTACGGGCGCGAAGCATAAACATCATGAAAATTTGATTCCGCATCCGATCAAGTGTTTCATACATAGGCTTCCCATCTTCTATGCCATCTGCACTAAACCCAACCGCTTCTGGATTGGTTTCTGTTTCAAATTGCATGTTCTGGTCTTTATTGACCATGTAAGCCAAAGCGTGAAAAATTTCGGGTCCAAATTCAGCCATTTTAATCTCTCCTAGTTTAGAATTGCTATTCCACTAGGCTATATGACTACACGCGCGCATACTGTAACCTTGGTCACTCGCTTCAAAACACCCGTTATGTATCCGCTCAATCCAGTAAATGTCGGCGTATAAACGCAATTTGAGCACCCGTACTGTATCGTCGGTTTTTTCGTTTTGAATATCCGTGTCCTTCATCCATGGCCAATACATAGGACACCTCGACGCCCTGCTTTTTTAAGGCCATCAACATATCTTCTGCTTGTTGCAATGGGACACGCGGATCACGGGCCCCTTGGATGATGAGTACGGGCTTTGTGATTTTATCAACATTTTGTAGAGGAGAAATCCTCTCAAACATTTTCGCTACCTCTGCATCCCGCTCATCACCATATTCCCTACGACGGTTTTGTACACGGTTTGCTTCTGTGTTTTCCAAAAACGTCTGAAAATCTAAAACGCCAACCCGGGTGATCCCGGCTTTAAATCTATCAGGGTACATGGCAAGCGATGCCATTGACACATACCCGCCATAAGACCCACCTGCGATCATAACCCGGGAAGCATCCAAGTCTGGTTGTCCCTCGATCCAATCCAGTAGTGCACCAATGTCCCGAATAGAATCCTCGCGTTTGTGAATCTGGTCCAACTGTTCGAATGCATGCCCATATCCAGACGACCCTCTAATATTGGGGCGCAAAACGGCCACGCCCATCTCGGTGACAATATAATGATAAAACTCACTCCATGTCGGGCGAGCTTGAGAGGCAGGCCCTCCATGAGCAAAAATGACAACGGGCGCGGGGTTGGTAATTGTTGCTGTTTCAGGCTTGTAAGCTAATACCGGGATTTGACGCGGTTTTTCATCGACCCAGTCGAATGTCGGATATGTTATAATCGCAGGCACCAATTTGATTGTTTTTGTTCCCGGTTTAAATCCGCCTGTCCAAAGTTTGAACTTGTCCTTCTTGTAATCATATACACCAGAACGTGACGGAACCGTAGGCTGAGACAGCCGGACAGCCAATTTCTCGCCATCCGGAGAAAAATAAGCGCTTGAAACGACACCCAAAGATTTTTGCGAGAACGGGGCGGCAAGTTTAAGATTTACAGAATCGAGCACGGCAATACGCGATATCCCCATCTTATTTATAATGACGGCCAGCTTTGTGCGGTCATCAGAGCTTGCCACGAAATCGATATCTAACCCAATATTACCAACAACATTTATGACGTCACCGGTACGTCGATCATATCGAAACAATTCGCGGTAATTTACACCTTCATTCGTGACATAGAAAATATAATGTCCATCATGAGAATAGCTGACAGAACTAAGCGAGCCTTTGATATCAAGAACGGCATCTTCCGCTTTCGTTTCAAGATTAAACTCACTTAACCTCATGCCGTTAGACGTTGCCGTTGTGACCAGAAGCAAGCTGTGATTTGGATGAAAGTCTTTTACATAAATAGCAGCCCGACCTTCGTAAAGACGGACAGGAGAGCTGCCCTTACAAATTTCTTGATATTCCAGTGTCCAGATGCCGCTACCCCGAACGGAACTGGCATAAGCAACGTATTTAAGATCATTTGAAACTTTGTAGGCGCGAGTCTTGGCAATACCATATGACAGTTTATCCGGTACTTTGGCCCCGATTTTCGCAGCATAAGTTGCGTAATATTCGTCCCCGTCCTCATCATCCAAAAACACGAAACCGGGCGCGCCACACACCAAAGCCCTTTGGGCATTCGAAACAGGATGATCGCTTAAATCGAGCACTTTTTTTAGCTTATGTTTCGGCCCTCTTGCCTTGTAAAGATTGCCGTACCCATAAAGCAAAAGAGAGCGTCCATCATCAGACCAACCCTTTACACTATAATTGCTAATTGTCGTCGTATGTTTGTCGACGGCATCTCCCCAAAATTTGATGTTTTCCGGTAAATTTTCGAGGAATAAATTATCACCAATTTTCCGGCGTTCCTGCGGGCGTTCCTGGGGCCGTTCTTGGGCATGAGAATGTGTGAAAATGGATAGACACAGTCCAAATATCAAAAAAACCCGAACAAAAAACATGACCAACTCTGCACTAAAAATGTGGGATAATTATCGGTGCCCGCTTCATCTGCGGGCACCGAGATATTCTAAGGTCTAAAATCTGGCCCGCACACCCACATAGAACTCACGGCCAACAGGGTCATTTAGATCAGTCGTAATATTGTGACTGCCCCCATGATCCAGACCCGTCGGCATGAGTGGACCAATATTGTCGAAAATATTATTCACACCCCCGTAAATACGGTATTGGTCATCATCACCAAATGTATACGAACCATATACACGATGGAATGTTTCATCACTCGCCTTGAAGTAACGATCATCAGACGGATCAGCGTTATTCAAAAGATCATCAATACCGCCTTGTTCATACTGCATCGTATATGTCAGACGAATATTATTATATGAATAGCCGAGTTTTGCCCGTAATTCATCTTTTGCATTGTTAATCTCGCCTAGATTGGACGTGGTAAGCACTGTCCCGCCAAGCCCCACAAAACTCACCTGATCTTTGAAATAATGAGAATAGCGCAAATCAATATCCCAGGCACCTGGAAGAGAGGAAATATCAAATTTGTATTTCAACGACGCATCAAGCCCTTCAACCAATTCATTATTCAAATTTTCTTGGAAGTTTATGACTTGATCAACAAACCCGTCCACAGCATTACGCGTAATAACACTACAAAAACGGTTGGTATCAAAATCAATGGATGAATAACATAAATCCACTGTATTTTGCGTTGAAACCGATGTGATGGCGTCACTAATGTCAATTTTGTAATAATCGACGATAACTGTTAAATTATCAATCCAAGTCGGCTGAAAAATAGCACCGATGGTAATGGTATCCGCCGTCTCTTCCTTAACATTGAGATTTCCCGAATTGGGCCCAAACACACTACCCGGGGCATCAAACTCGCCACCATTGATAGGATCGGCCAAATACGTCTGAATGCCAATTTCTGACAGACAATTCTGTGCAACAACGGACAAATCCGCATTGGCACCACCATCGCCTTCAGGGGCATCAATCCCTGTACCGTCCAGACGAATACCTTCGCACGGATCACTCAGGCTATCGGAATCGGGACGTGGAGGAGAGAATATCTCGGTTATATTCGGCGCACGCTGCGCACGAGATATCTGGGCCCGAAATTTAACACCATCAAAGGGCGACCATACAGCCCCTAAATTATAGCTATAAATCGTACCAATCGTATTATAGTGCCCAATCCGGGCTGCGGCCTGCACATTGAAAACATCTTCCTTCAGGGGGATGTCAATTTCCACATACCCTTCTACAACTTCATAACTGGCCGATAGGGTTGGAAATGTTGCCAAAGTTGTAACGTCCGCATCCGGAGTTGTCGGATCTCCATCAATACCGCCGATAAGATCGCCATCCGGATCACCAATTGTGTCTTGCTCTTCTCTGCGAAATTCTACGCCAAAAGCAGTTTTAACAGGGCCTGTGGGTAAATCAAAAGCATCACCAGACATAAATGCACCGGCTGTGAATTGTGTCCGACTTTGCTCCGCATGCCCATTATAGCGAATATAGTTAGCAGCCGCCTCAGTGATCGTGCCTTCACCAAAAATATTTAAAGGCACACATCCATCAGCACGTGCGGCCGTATCTATACACTGAAAACTTCCAGCGCCATCAGACTCTATGCGTAAAGCATATCGGGCTTTTTGGGCATTAAATTCATTTGGATTGTCCTGCACTTGCGTAAACTTGCCATAAGTCCCAAAAATTTCCCAATCAAAGCTGTCACCAAACTCCCCGGACAGATCGCCCATAAATCTAATGGTTTCACGATTATTTATACGTTTCTGCTCGCCCAATTCCACAAGACGACGACCAAAGGATACACTTCCCGAACGTGTGGCCTCAACCTCAGGCGGGATAAAGGGATGGCTACTTGACATATTGCCAATGCTTGTCCGGTTTTGACCGATGACACCAAATTCATCGCCATTGTTTAAAGTTTCAAATCCACCGGCAGTGATGGATTCAATATCGGAATAAAGCGCGACAAAAGACCCTTCAACACTGGGAGTAAATTCATATTTCGTATGTAAACCTAAATTGAAAACTTCTCTAGATCCAAGCAGCGAACGACCGGGACGAAAATTATAACCATCCGCATCAGTATAAAAATCATCTGTTGGTCCATGTCCGGGCGCCGTAAGGCCCTTATCATTAAACCATTGCCCATTCACAAACCATGCATCCCCTTCAAACACGCCGCCAGGGGTACTGGAGCTTAGCGAGCCCAAAAAACAATGCCGGTCTTCATTGGCCGGATCACATCCCGGCGCATTAATCTCGTCCGCAAATGCATCATCTGAGGACGTATCTGGGTCATCAAATTCTATCGCCAGAATTGATTTTGGCCGGGTGCTATCCGCACGGATCATCGCTTCGTCGCGATAGGAACCTGCTATGAACATATACCCGCGATCATCGGCAAAATCAGTGCCATAGCTTAAATTCAACCGAACTTCCTCGCCGCCACTTGCTTCCGGTGTCGAGTACCTTGCATCAACCTGAAACCCTTGTTTGTCATCCTCAAGCAAAAAGTTCGCCACGCCGGCAATCGCATCAGAACCATAAACGGCAGATGCTCCGCCTGTTGTAATCTCTGTCCGTTCGACAAACCCGGCGGGCAAAGTAGACAGGCTCACGCGATCCGAATTACCCGAGTTGGAAACAACACGTTTGCCATTGATAAGCACCAATGTGCGGCTATCACCGAGCCGCCTTAAACTAATTGTCGAAAGGCCGCTTGTTTGAATAAAATTATTACTATTTTTGGGAGACACACCTGAGGAAACGCCCGGCAACTGCAAGAGAGCCTCTGCTAAATCCGTTGTGCCCATTTCATCTAGGTCTGCGGCAGTAAACACCTGTAATGGTACTGCAGAATTTGCATTGCCAGCCCGCTTAATTCTTGAACCCGTGACAATGACCTCATCCGGTTCCCTAGCTGGCTCTGGTATATTGCTCACTTGCGCAGCAGAGCGGATTATTTCCGGAGCTTCTTGCGCCAAAGCAGAATTCGCTCCGCCGCCTACACTCAAAGCTGCAACACTTGCTAACAACGATGTTTTCATTTTTTTTGGTACCACGACGATGCCCTCCCGTTTGTGCGATTTCACACTTTTTTTACGCGAGATAACAATCACCCCGCTTTCGGTAAGACCACCAGAAAACTCTGTCCCCTGAAGCATTATTTCCAATGCCTCTTCAATAGTGTACTGTCCACTCACGGAATGAATTCCCGTTAAATCGGCCAAATCATGAGAGTAAAGGAGTTGAACGCCCGTCTGTGCATAGACTTCGTCCAACGCTTGCTCAAGGGTGGCGCCATCAACACTAAACACATAGCGTTGGGGTGCCTCTTGGGCATAGCCAGCCGTAGCCACAAATAGCATTGCGGCGCATAAACAGACGCTTTGTTTTATTCGTCTACGACCAGTCACATTTCTCATCTTTGACCCAGTGTTCAGTCTTTGGCGTTTGGTTTTCACACTGGCCTTATTAGTAAAGACTTCCAACCCTGCGAAACCCATAAAGTTTTCTTTATTTTTTTTGATTTTTTGTTTTTTTTAGAGCATATATTTTTGAAGGAAAAATGACTGTACGCTTTGACACCCACAAATCTGCCATAAAATTCACTGGTTGCGGTAGAGCCGCACCTGATTTTCACCGAGACGCTCAACTTCAATATCTGCCATTATTTTCAACGCATCAAACAGGGCCTCTATTTCCCCCACCTCAAAATACCCCCCAATGGGGAGAAGACGTAAGTCCTCACCGGTGATGTCAATGCTCAGATTTGTATATCGTCCTATATTGGAAACAACCTCCTCTAAACTCTCTCCCTTGAAAGCCAACACACCGTCCCGCCAATCAAGTTCTCGCTCAATTGCGATTTGCGTGATAGGCGCGAGGTTTTCAACACGGTGCGCGAACGCCACGACCTGCCCCGCGGTGACTTCCATAATTATTTGTGGCTGAACCGCTTGCTGTTTTTCTGTAACGGATTGCAAAGCCGATAATGCGACACGCCCTTCGGTGACAACAACATCCATTTTAGTCTCAAGAACGCGAACGTTAAAGGCCGTACCAACAGCTGTAACAACCCCTTGCTCGGTTTTCACAGAAAATGGTTTCGTTTTATCCTTCGCGACTTCAAAATAAGCTTCACCCTGCTCAAGATATATATGCCGGGCCGTTTTCGTGAATTCCACATTCACGATTGTATCCGTATTCAGAATAATACTTGAGCCGTCCGGCAATTTCACAGTTTCCTGTTCCCCAATTGCAGTTACATAGGCCTGTTGAAATGTGGGACGCTTGGATACGACACTTTGATAGCCTACATTGCCGATCATAACTGCGAAAGAGGCCGCAATTGCACCTGCAAACAAGCGTCGTGTTATCGGCCTGCGAATTGGCCAACGATCATGTTTAACGGTCGCAACACTTACATCAGACGCCGCCATATCATTCAGATCGGCAAGCAGCTCCATCCCGCCCCATAGGGAGGATAATTTTCGGGTCGCATCTTGATGATGTTTGCTCTCTGAATACCACTCACGAAATTCAAGCATGGTTTTTTCAGATGCATCCCCATCGTCAAGGCGCATGAGCCAAAGTGCCGCTGTTTCCTTAATTTCTTTCAGATCAGGCAAATGTATAATGTTTCGATTTGTCATTCGTCTTTACTTGCGTCCATTCGACCCGCATTTTGGTGTGAGCGTTTCTTAGAAACCGCACCAAAATCTTCTGGGTCATAACCATTTTTTTTCAAATACGCATTACACCGCAACAATGCAGTCGCCACACGCTTTTCTATCGTACTCACAGACACATCCAACCGAAGTGCAATTTGCTTAAACTTCAAGCCATCAATCTTACGCATTATCAAGGCTCTGCTACACTCGGGTGGCAATGTCGCCAAGGCTTGCGAAAATACAAATAACTTCTGCCGGGCATCCAACTGATCCTCAGCCGAAATATGTCTCTCATCCTTATAGACTTCCATCCCTCCCAAATCCTCAACAAAATCTGTAGTTGAATGTCTTTTCTTTTTAACCTCGGAGATTGCTACATTTTTTGCCACCCGAAAAAGGAACGCTTTTGGATTAAGGATTTCTTGCTTAATTTCCGCCGCAAAGCTCTTGAGAAACGTCTCTTGCGTCAAATCGTCAACGTCTTCTTTCCGCCAGCGATACTTAGCCACAATCCTTCTGATTGAAGCTTCATTTTCCTGAAAAGCTTTATATATTTTAGACATTTACACCACTTCACTGCGACACATTATCTTCTGAGCCCTAATTCAGACACCATCATGCCATAGATTTCGAGTCAAATAAACGCGAAATTTATTTCGCCCCGATTATCCATTCTATATACCTCTAAAACACGCCGCACCTTGATTTAAAATGCCCAAATAGTTTTGAGAAACAATCTGATATACCCCGAATATAGACGCCTTAGTTGCGCGGGTTTAGGACGACTAACCGCAACTCCCAACACCTTTGATACCTAGGTTTGTGACCGTGACCGAATAAGGAGGGATAAAACAAAACTTACATGATTTTGAAGCGAAGCTATCATAAAAGCAAACTAGCGTATTCCGGTAACGCATTTTTATTTATCGGGATACAATATGAAACACGTATTATTCGCCACCGCCGCGCTTTTAACCTCTGCAAGCCCTGCCTTTGCGCAAATTTCTTTTAATGATGAAATCATTGTCACAGCACAAAAACGCGATCAAAGCATCAAAGACGTTCCTATTGCGATTACTGCTTATACGCAGGATCAACTCAACAAATTGGGCGTACAGCAATTTGACGATATTGCGGATTTTGTTCCAGGCCTAGAAGTCCAAGAACAGAGCGCAAATAATCCCGGGTTTGTAATCAGGGGAATCACATCGGACAGTGGTGACGCAACGATTGAACCACGGGTATCAATCTATCAGGACGGCGTTTCAATCTCGCGTTCACGCGGCTCTTTTGTTGAAATTTTTGATAGCGCAATTGAAGTCATTCGCGGTCCGCAACCGACATTATTCGGGCGCTCAGCGTTGATCGGCGCAATTAATGTAACGTCGAATAAAGCGGAGGCAACGGATATTTTTGGGTCAGTAAAACTGGGTTTGGGAAATTTCAACTACCGCATTGTTGAAGGGTTCGTCAATGTCCCAATTACCGAAGATAGATTCGCCATCAGAGTGGCAGGACGTTACAAAAAACGTGACGGGTATATTGAAAATATAATCGGTGAAGACTTAAATGGGTTTGAAACATTTGCAGGGCGTATATCAGTTTTCGCAAAACCTCATGAAAATCTGGATATCAATTTTATCGCTAACTTTCAAACGGACGACAATCCCGGCACTTCTTTTAAATCTGGTACATTTTTACCCAACCTCACCGGATCCATTGATCCATCTGCGCCTGCGGCGCTCAATACATTTGGTGGATTCCACAATGGGCAGGATTTGGGGCTGGAACGTGATGTCAATAGTTTGACATTACTCGTTGATTATCAATTGAATGATCATGTTACTCTGTCTTCTGTGAGTAATTACCGGGAATTTAACTCATCCGAAGTGTTTGATCCTGATGGCTTTGCGCTCGAATTATTCTCATTTGCCGAAAATGCAGAAAGCCGTCAATATAGTCAGGAACTGCGTCTCGGGTTTGATATGGATAACGGCTTATCAGGTTTTGTTGGCGGGTCTTATTTTGATGAAGCCGGCTCGCAAAATGTGCCTTTAGGGTTTAACGAAATTATCGCCCAAGGCTTGCTTGGCGGTTTTCTGTTCACGGATGCGCCGGGCGTTGCACAAAACCCGTTACCATTGGTTGCATTCCCAGTGGTAAATGCAAATCCGGCAAGCCCGCTTTTTGGAGCGCCTTTGGGATATTTCCTAGAGGAATTTACAACTTTTGGGGAGACACAGTCATGGGATTTGTTTGCGGATGTCACCTATGCCTTTACGGATAAATTTGATCTCACAGCGGGTGTTCGCTATACATCGGATGATAAAACCTCCCGTTATGCCGTAGACGCTCCGACCCCGAGTAACTTGACAGGTGTTGGCCTCTTTCTGGGAACAGGCACCGCCTCAAATGGGCAACCGATTGAACGGGAAGACAGCTTTGACGGGTTCACGTGGCGCGTGGCGGCAAAATATGATATGACAGACACCATCACACTCTTTGGTAATTACGCCCGCGGGCGTCGCCCGGAAGTAATTTCTTATAATCTGGATACAGGTGATTTATCCGTCTTCGCAACAGGACAACTCGCAGATAACTTTGAAGTTCTGGCAGCCGAAGATGTCAATGCCTTTGAGGTCGGTGCCAAAGGGTCGTTTTTTGACGGTAAGCTTTATGGTGATGCCTCGGTTTATGCCTATGACTATACCAATTTCCAGACCTCTATCGTAAATAATGTTGGTCAAATTCAACCTATTAATGCAGGCAATGCCTCGGCCTTTGGGTTTGAAGCGACAGCTTTCGGCAAGCTTACAGAGTGGGCAGAAATCTTTGCAATCTATGCCTATACGGATGCGACCTTTGATGATCAGGATGATGCCGGCAACGATCAGGTTTTCGCGGGCAATCGTTTTCGCCTGACCCCGGAACATGCCTTTACGCTTGGAGGGCGCTTTACATATGAAACAAACCTCGGCAGCTTTGCATTCTCTCCTGTTTATGCATGGAAATCTGATTTGTTCTTCGATAATGACAATGATTTAACCGACGGCATTCAGGACGAAACACAGGATAGTTATGGAGTTCTTGATCTGCGACTGACATTTACGGACGCTAAAGACCGGTTCGAAATTGAAATTTTTGCGGAGAATGCGCTGGATAAAAACTACCTGCTTGATGCCGGCAACACCGGCGATGCCTTCGGTATTGCGACTTTCATCGCAGCCCCCCCTGCAACTTATGGCGTGACATTAAGTACAAAATTCTAATTCGGTACTAAATGTTCTGCGGCGAGAGGGTTGAGCATAATTGACGCTACCTAGTTGGGACTGTGCATCTCCCCGCCTATATTTCAAAACCAATAAAGGCTATTGATATGTTTTTCATCCAACTACAAAGGGGATATTCGAATGGAGAGTATGAAAACATTAGGCCAAAAAAGAGCGCATGAGTGCAAAATAAAAGCACAAGCATATAAACTATGGCTGCAAACACTTTGGCCTGCTAACATTATTTTGGTAACTGGTGCTGCCTTATTGTCATTAATCGCAGGCTCATCACTTCTAATAAAACAAAATATTTTAGACCCACGTGTGGCAGGGATACTTGCTATTGTGAGTGCAGCATTCACTATAGTTCATACCAAGTTAAACTGCGATCAACATCAAGCGGAATGCCGAAAGTTAAAAAACCAATATAGCGCTCTGGCAAACGCTTATGATGAGCTAGACGTCTTAACTGGCGAAGCCGAATTCAAAACGAAACTTACAGCTCTTAATATGGAACTTTCCCAAATTATAAAGAGCACAACATCAGAACCTTCGAACAAAGCGATGGCAAAAGCAAAACAACAACTTTCCGTGTGAGAAGCATGTAAATCTACGCAAAGAAACGATCAGATTAACTTTTAATCATTTGATTTAATTGATAAAAATGGTGGACGACGATGGTCTGCCTTTGAACCAACTTTTCGATACTTTAGCAGAATGGGAAACACATCTTAAAGCGTTAAATGTAACCGACTTACCTGATTGGGGGATGGAGCCATGAGCGCATCTCCTATAAGAATTTTCAACGCGGCTTCTGAACCAACATCTGACAAAGAAATTACAGTTCCAATCTCTTTCAGAGTTACGCTATTAGAAAAATCCAAAATCAAAAAACTGGCAGGGTCGCAAAGTGTTAGCAATTATCTACGCCGTGAAGCACTTGGTGGTAAGGTTGCGTCAAAACGCAAGAAACGTCTACCTGATCTTGATGACAAGCGTTTAGCGCGTCTATTGGGTGCATTGGGGCAATCGCGCTTATCTTCTAATATGAACCAGATTGCGAAAGCCGCAAACATGGGCGCATTGCCTGTAACGGATGATCTGGTTGTAGAACTTCATACGGCCTGTGCTGATATTCGGGCAATGCGTCACGACATCATAACTGCACTTGGTATTAAGGCCGAGGAGTAAGCTATGATCTTGAAAGGCAACCAACGGGGCGGTGCTAAGGATTTAGCCGTGCACCTTATGAAACCAGAAAACGACCATATAGAGGTTTATGAGGTACGGGGCTTTGCTTCGGAATCTGTCATGGGCGCGCTCAATGAAGCCTATGCTCTTTCTCGCGGCACACAGTGCAAACAGTTTATGTACAGCCTGTCCGCCAATCCTCCGCCTGATAAAGAGGTTTCAACGGACTATTTTATTGACGTGTTTAATCGTGCTGAAAAAGAGCTTGGCCTAACGGGGCAAGCGCGTGTCATTGTCTTTCACGAAAAACAAGGACGGCGTCACGCGCATTGTGTGTGGAGCCGTATCATTATTGATAAGATGATTGCGGTGCATCTACCGAATACTAAAAGAAAATTGGTGGCACTTACGCGTGATATTTTTATTGAGCGTGATTGGAAAATGCCCGATGGCCTGATTGATAAAACCCAACGAAATCCCAAGAACTTTACCCATGCACAATGGCAACAAGCCAAACGTAAAGGCAAAGACCCTCGCGCCATTAAAACAGCCTTGCAAGATGCGTGGTCGATTTCTGATTCAAAGGCGGCGTTCATTCATGCCTTAGATGAACGCGGTTTTAAATTAACGCGTGGTGATAAGCGCGGCTTCGTAGTTATAGATCATAGAATGGAGCCTTACTCCCTGTCTAAGTGGACAGGTCAAAAACCAAAAACACTAGCCGCACGTTTAGGTGATAAAAATGACCTGCCTAGTGTGAATGATACCAAGGCCAATATCAGGCAAGATATGCAGAGCATGTTGAAGCACCTGCAAGGTGACCTAACACGCCGCGCTAGGGCAAAAAATGATAAGTTTAATGTACGACATCGTGACTTGGTGAAACGCCAACAGGTAGCGCGTGAAGCTCTTAAGGGCGCACAAGAGAAATGCCGTATCCATGACAACCAAGTGCGACAAGCGCGTTTTCGCCGTGGCGCAGGTGGTTTGTGGGATAAGCTACGCGGCGAACACAAACGCATTCAAAATCAGAATGAGCGTGAAGCTTATGCTTCATTCAGGCAGGATAGAAACGAAATGGATGAAATAGTGTTTTCTCACCTAAAAGAACGCAAGCACATCGATATATTTAAGCTTAGAATACGTGAAAGAGCAGATCATATGTTGCATAGTTTGGATAGAGATCGGCAAAACTATATGAGAGGGCATGCTCCCGAGCCATAAAAACAATACAGAGGTGTGTAATAAGTGTGTATCATTTCTTGACAAATACACACAATTTGTGTAAATATAAATGATGAGAGTGAAAAATGAATAGCAGACAGATCATTAAAGCCTTGAAAAAAGACGGATGGTTTGAGGTTGCTCAAAAAGGCAGCCATGTTCAATTCAAACATCCTGATAAAAAGGGGCGCGTAACTGTACCTCACCCGAAGAAAGACCTTCCGAAAGGAACAGTTACGAGCATTGAAAGACAAAGTGGGATTAAGCTTTAGCCCTAAACGTAGAAAGGATAAGAAAATGGATTATATTGCGATTATTCACAAAGATACGGATAGCGAGTTCGGCGTTAGCTTCCCTGATTTTCAGGGGTGCGTAACGGCAGGCAAGACCTTGGAAGACGCTAAAAATATGGCAATCGAGGCTTTAGCGTTTCATATTGAAGGTATGGTTGAGGATAAAGAAACTATCCCCGCACCAACACCGTTAGACGATATTATGACCGATCCTGTATTTCAGAGCGGCGTTGCCTTTATTGTTACTTATGCAGGGCGACCTAAACAAGTGCGCTTTAATGTCTCTGCTATGGATGATGCATTGGCGGCAATTGATGCCGCCGCGCAAAAAAGCGGCCTGACACGCTCGGCGTTTATGGTGCAGTCTTCCCTTGAAAAAGCGGGTTCAACTTCGCAGAGAGAATTATAACACGCTTCAATCTCTATGCCCTTCCAATGAACTTTATATGTTTGACTGGCCATTTAATGTCTCCAAAACACATGAAGGCTGTGACCTGTTTGAATGGTCAAAAGATCATTGATCTCTAAATCCCGCGCCATTTTTTCGTAATCAATATAGAAGCGTAGTGATTCAGGAATCTGCGTTGTCTCTTCCGTCAACTGCTCTGCGTAATCTGACAAGCTGTCATATTCCCCTGCATAGTGATCGGATATTGTCTCACACGCATCATCAACATTGCCAAAATAGGAAATGAGTTTTGCACCTAAATCGCCATGTTCTTCGATAAAGTCGGCATAGGTGACGATCGTATCAAAACCCTCATATTCTGAAATGTGTATGCTTCCAAAGCCTTCATAGTCATGAATAGCCCATTCTTCGGCATACTCGGCAGGTGACTTGAACAGCATCTGGCTCACGTCCCGCCAAATACCATCAATGCCTTGTGTGGCATTAATCCAAGCACCGTACAGGGTGCCGTTATTATAACTGGCGAGACACGCCACATAGATTCTAATCTCACTTTCTTGATTTCCCATTTTCTTTTCCTTTGGATAGGGGTTGCACATGCAACCTTGCCCTTTGGCTGAAAACGGGGTGTGCAAACGGAGAGGAAAATCGACGATGTTTTGGTGCGGGCGCAGGGGCATAGCCACGAGCCACGGCCTCGTCTATTTTTATCGAAGTGCGCTGAGGGAAGTCACCCTAAGCCTTGCATCAGTGATCGTTACCTGAATAGGCTAAGACTACAGGCTTGGCGGCAAAGCCGTAGAGCGCGGCTCGGATGCGCATACCCGTTCTTAGAAAAAGTAAATTTAATAAAAACGTAGAAAATCACGTCTAATTATTCAGATACTGGAAAAAATCCGTATGTACCAGTAGCTTCATTTTTTGTAAAATGAGTTATCTGAACACCATCGGCGAATTCAGATGGAATGGATTTACGATTCTCAATGATTATCACTTGTGTTGAGCGCCAGTTTTTTAAATCTCTCAAAAATTGTAAATTCACATCTGTGTCAGATAGGTCATCATCATCATTTTCAGGCCGCTCATACGCTAGTAAAGGTGTATCGATTAATGCGAACCCGAGTGTTGGGGTGGCCTTTGTCTCAGCATACTTTAACAATGCTAGTGTTGCTGCTGTATGGGTAATAGCGCGATGGCCTTTACCATTACTGGAGCGATGTTTTCCATCAATAACGAAGTCTTTTGTGTCCTTGTCAAAATGGGCATCTGGCTCTTCAATGAAGTTCCAAGCTTTGAGCAATCGTTGAAACACTACAGATAGATCGTGTAATGATTTGGTCGGAAGTCCTTCACTTGGCTTGTCGACATCTGCCTTTACGGGAGCTTCTTTCTCTATTAACGACTTCTTTTGCTCAAAACGATGCAATTCTACAAACATATCTAACGATTTTGTCACTGTTGTTTTGACGCTAGATGTTTCCAAAAATGAAGACCTTTTTTTTGAAATTTCAGGAGATAGTTCTGAAATACGTTTGTTGTGGTTATTAAGGGATTTTCTCAATTCAGGGATTGCCAAATTTATTTGTTGTTCCTCGGTTTTAAGCTGTGCCAATAAGGTAGACAATTCGGATTTAAGCAAATTAATTTTGTCAATTTCCATGTTAGCAGCATCAATAAGTTCAGGAATATCACCTATACAGTCAGAATGTGCTTCCTGATTTTCTGGTTTAGTTCCACAAAGGGGGCATACAATAGTTGGCAATTCTTTGAACAAAGACCCTGCCTCTAAAGTACCTTCAAGTCGCCTCAAATCGGATGAATATTGGATATTCAACAGCTTGAATCGTTCTTGCATTTCTAAAATTTCAGCCAGTCTTTCGTTATTATGTCTCAATGATGTGCGGGTATTATTCCTTTCAACCACAATCTCATTAAATGTACTTTCAGACATTTCCAGCTCATCCGAGAGCGTTTTCATTCTGGACGATAATTTTTCGAGCTGATCTTCTAAATCCTCTTGTGTTACTTCCTCTCCAATGCGCTTGGTAATGCGCTTTTTTTGCTCCTCTATGAGTTCCTCTATTATACTTAAGCGAGCCGTTCTTGATAGTCGGACAGTTTCTTTTTCTTCGGTAATAAGCTTTTTATCATCCACGCCAGTGAGAAGAAACTTTAAGCGCGAAGCATCTACGGTCTTTTGAGTAAATTGGTCACTGATATATGGCGAACTTTCTCTTTGAATTTCAGTTTCACTTACCAAATACAACGGCAGTAAAGACCTTACTGTCAGGCGGCTCTTATCATTATTAGAGTTTCGCTTTAGAAATTTTTCATTGAGGCCGAGTTTCTCTAAAATGAAGTCATTTAGAGATCTTTCGCTCTTGGTTTCTTTCCCCGAGCGTAGCACTTCGATTTCTTCCACATCGTCTGTGACAAGGTGAAGCCCAGAGAAACACTGCAAACTTCCGCCACGCAAAGACCTTACAAGAGTATAATTTTCTGCTTTACCGAATGAAATACCGAGGTGAATTAGATCATATCCTTCATGCTCAGGAATTTCTTTGAGCGGTTTTTTATTGTGATCTCTTCCTAATACAAAATCAATTGCATCAAAAATGGATGATTTACCCGTATTCGAATACCCATATATGAGATTTAAACCACTACCGAACTTTATATGAGCAGTGTTTTTATGTGGTCCCGAAAAAGAAAGGTGCCGAAGTTGCATGCCAGAATACATCTAACGCCCCTCCAAAGATATTTCTGAAAACTGGAATTCAGTAGTCCAGCGATCAAACGCGACATTGAAAACTTCCGCAAAGAAACTACCCTCAACAGAAGCAAATAAACCAACAGCCCACGTAGCACGTTTTCTTAGCTCTGCAATGTAATTACTTGTCATGCTATTGAGGAATACTGACGCAAAATCTGTAGCTTGGTAACCTATACCATCTTCGTTAAAGATACGGTATATAAGACCTTTGCTTTCCATTAGGTTTAACCCGTTTTCAATAATAGGCCGCCTGATAAGCAATTCACCATTTCTGTTCTGAGCTTCAATATGTAAGCTATCTGGTCCCCCGTCGATGTCTCCTGAATGCACGACAAGATGGTCAAATGCTAACATGTGATGAAGGTCAAAAATCAAGTCTGCATTTGCTTCAAGGATACAAATTGCCCTTAGCCCTGTTTCAAAGGGAGTATTAAATGGATTTAAATGATTGGTTTTTTCAGTCGTCATTTGGAACCCAACATAATTTGTTATCGTTTGCTAATTGGTGGCATATTCCGTGCTTGTCCTGAACCTGCATTACTTGGTGCAACAAGTTTGATGGGAAGGTCAAAGTTTGGGCATAAGTAGTTACGGCTTTAACTCGCCTATATCCGTCATCATGCGTTTCTTCAGCAATGTCGATCACACCACTGAGCATTTCGTTTTGAAGAATTTCAAAAGTACCTGGCGGCACGGAATCTCTTGAAAATAATTTAAGCGCTTCAGCATAATAAAAATTTTCGCGTTGTCGTAGAAAATGGCGTGAGATCATTTGGTCTTGCGTAGCGTCAAAATCTTCGACTGCGATACCGAGATGATCGGAGTAAGCTTCGAATAATTGAGCGATATATCTGGTTTCGTTTCCTGCATATTCTATAGGAGGTTTTTTGGGCATAGGACGACCATCAAGGGTCTTGAAAAAACGATATGAATGATAGGGAGTGTGTGCATGCTCTTCTATAACTTGGAGTGAGGGTTTATACTCAAAAATAGAAAAATCAAACCCCTCAACAAAATCGGCAAAATCTCCCTCAAGTTTTACTTCTTTTGTGCTTGTGATGGATTTTGCACACCATTCATCCCACTTGTTAAGTAATTCTGATTTTAACTTTTTTTTGTCGAGTAACAACTTTATTAATGATGGCCCGCAGTCTTTAGGAGCGAAAAAATAATATTTTCGCGGTTTTGTAAGATTTTTGGAAAAAACATGCCACAATAGTTTTCCAATCTCTGCCAAAGCAGTTTTAGGTGTTAATGAGTTTTTATAGTGTTTGCACTGATAATTGTCCCATTCTCCTAAAAACCATTTATTGCTAGTAAAACATGCGACGTCGACACCAAAATCATTCGCACCACCTAACCGTATTACAAGTTTATACTGTTCCTTTTGGTAGTATGCCCATTCTAATAAAAACTCTTCCCAGTCGTCAGCGGAATATAATAGGATTAGCTGTTGAGGGGGTGGCGGTTTTCCATGCCCAGCTAAAAGTTGCGGAGCAACAATTTCTTCTGTTTTTGCCGTAGGGGTTGGAAGCACATAGTCTTCTAAATTTTCTTCAAGCAAGCTCAATATTCCTCACAAATCTACACATTACGTTTGAGCATAATATAGAACAGTTCATGGTATAATCATTTACAACCATAGGTCAATGTACAGATGGAGTTTAAAGCTTCTGCAACTTCTTTAAAAAACCGCGGTACCAACAATGAAACTGCAAAAGCGATATTTGTATAGCGTTATCAAGCGACACAGAAACTGAGGTTAGCTAAGAGGAATTGGCATAGGTTTCTGGTGCCATTGTAGAATTATCGACAGGAACAATGGTATCATCCTAGTTCAATATAAGAACATGATAAAATCAACCAATGCAGATTATCCGTGTATAGAGTAAGACAGAATCAGAGGCATTATGACTGACTACCACGATACGAACATCACTCTATTCATTGATACAAATTCTTTCATTCATTTGAGGGATTTAAAAGACTTGCCGTGGAGAGCAATATTTCCAAAAGCAAAAACCGTTGATTTAATGATTTCGTCAAGAATAATTGAAGAATTAGATGTTTTTAAAGTTGGTAGCAACGGAAGAAAACGTGACCGTGCGCGAATGGCATTACGCAGTATAAAGGCTGCCTCTAAAAATGAAGGCATGGCTCTAATTTTACGCGAGAGTCCACTTACTGTGAGGATTGTCATCGCGGACTTACATACAACGGATTGGACTAAATTTCCAAAACTTGATTCATCAAAGCCAGATGATCATTTAGTGGCAGATACCTATAATTTTGAAAATGGCGCAAAAGTCTTTAGTTTCGATAGTGGACCTATTATTTCAGCACGGCGTCTAGGGATTGATGCTATAGAACCGCCTGATAGTTGGTTTTTGGATCCTGAACCGACAACAGAGCAGCTCAATATACGAGCACTAAAAAAACAACTTGAAGCGGCTACCGCAAGTAATCCAATAATAGAATCGGGGTTTGGTGCTGCGACTAACATAAGGGACGAATTCAAACTTATCGTACCAATTTTACCAGCTTTAGATGCACGCCTAGTCGATAAATTGACCAATTCTTATATCACGGCTAATCCGCCACATCACATTCCAGTTTCGACTAGCGCTCTAGTTATGATGGTATCACTAAATCGCAACGCATACAGTGCGGCAGATAAGGCTCGATACTTAGAAAAATATGGAGAATTTGAGGCTGAGGTAAGGCAGTTCTTTGAAAACTTACATGAAAAAGTAAATGATGTGAGCCATGCACAACCAATTCCTTATTTTGTCAGTAACGATGGCTCTGTAGCTGCTGATGGACTGCGCATTGACTGCAGCATATCAGACGAGTTTTATTTATTGGCAGACGAAAAATCGGTTGATACGTTATTTGGAGATTTGAACTTTCCAATACCTCCTAAGAAACCAAAGTTAGGGCATGGTTTTCATGATTTTAGCAGAAATATGTTGTTTAATGCTAACCGAGAGCGAGACCCAACTGCATTTTATTGGCAAAAGCGCCCCGAAGTTGGAGAGAGAGAGAGCGCTACGCAATGTAAGGATTTTAGAGCAACAGAAATTAGAGATGCAAATATCTGGGTTTGCTTATGGAGTAAACTGCCGACTACTGCCGATCTAAAATTAAAAATCAGTGCTACGAATTTGCGTAAACCAATTTCAATCAATGCAAAAATTATACTGGAAGAAGAAAAAGTTGATTGGTTGGATAAAAGAGTTCAACACCGTCTACCAGAAGTGCTGAATGAGATATTAGAATCCCAGTTAAAACAAAACAAATGACATAAAAGCGCTTAATTGTCCGTCTTCATATAAAATGAGACAGATTTAAATTTTTGCCTTTCAGGAAACATCGTATCTTGAAGTAATATAGATTTCCACTTTTCAAAATTGTCAATAACAAGGCTAATACCATCTATCGTACAACTCAGAGGGTTATCTGCTATAGACACAGGTAGGCCTGTACGATTACGGAGTTCTGCATCCAGATTACGTAATAACGCCCCACCTCCAGTAAGCACAATCCCTTTATCCAAAATATCCACAGCCAATTCTGGCGGTATGGATTCAAGTACATTCTTTACGACTTCAACAATTTGTTCAACTGGTTCGAATAGAGCTTCGGCAATCATGGCTTCGGTGACGCGGGTTTCTTGCGGCGCACCATTCATGAGATTGCGACCTTTAATTTGGGTTGTCATGCCTTCATTGTCTTCAGGCATTTGGGCGGATCCAATTTCTTTCCTCACGTGTTCCGCGCTCATATCGCCCAGCAAAAGGTTGGTTGTACGGCGCACATATTGAATAATGGCACCGTCCATGGTATCACTGCCCACACGTACAGAGCTCAAATATACAATGCCGTCAAGCGACAACACTGACACCTCTGTCGTACCACCACAAATATTCACCACCATAGAACCAGAAGGTTCAGAGATCGGCAAGCCAGCCCCCAGAGCCACCACCACAGGTTCTGCGATCAAATACACTATACGTGCGCCGGCTCGTACTCCACTATCCTGAATAGCACGGCGTTCAACAGCCGTTGCCCAAGACGGTATAGAGATCACGACCTGTGGACGTATAAGATAACGGCGGTTTTGTGATTTTTTTATAAAATGCTCAATCATCGATTCGACTGCTTCGAAATCCATAATCATACCACCTTGCATCGGGGAAACAACTTCGATATGTCCTGATGTACGGTCGCGCATCATGGGTGCATCACTGCCTATCGCGAAAATTTCTCTACGACCATTTTTTATTGAATATGCAACAATTGATGGTTCATTTAGGACAATATTGCGCCCCTTTATGTACACAAACACTTCTGAAACACCCAGTTGGATACCAATTGATGGAGCAGTAAATAAGTTTTTCAATACTTCTAAACCACTTGAAGGTTTTAGAAAAAACTGGTTGGTTCGAGCGCGTTTTTTACTCCAAGCCAAAGCTTTTTTAATTTCAGGCCTTGATAATTGTTTAGCATCAAATACAGTTTCGCTAATATAAGATTTACGCCATTTACATCCTTCTAAACTAGCCCCCCTTAAATCATATCCAGATAAATTGGTTCTTGAAAAATCGACATCATTGAGTTTTTTCCCACGAAAAAAAGTCTTAGGGTCTAGACCACACATTTCAGTAAGCTTAGTGATATCATTAGTGTGAGCATTTTCTATTGCTTTGATACGATCGGAAAGCATTTTTATGCTATTCACACGGTTAGAAAGCACCGTTAAATCCATGCAGTTCCAGCTTATTTGCTTCAACTATTTCGATATCGTGTTTTCCAAGAGTAACCCAACCGTTCACCTGTGTATTCGCAAGACTATCAGCAAATAATGCTTCAATCATAGTTGTTTTATTATTAGATAAATGTACTGGAGAGATGTTTAGTTCAGAATCAACAACCATCAGGTGCCCATTTAATACATCAGCTTGAACTGTTGCCAAATAACGATCCCCCATTTTATAATCGATAAGGGAACAAATAGGTATATCAGAAACACAATAATATCCTGCAAGAGTTTCTTTTTGTGCCTGTACGAGCCAGTTTGGTTCTTTTCTCGTTCCTTGCAGAGTAATAGTTGCGGGTTTTCCTGTAGGGTTTAACGTTTCTGGTTTTGATTTTGCAAACCGCCTTATAGTGATTATTTTGCTTTTCTTTATTTCTTTCAGTGCTAATTTTAGTGTGTTAAATCCATATAAATACCCGTTACTTTGAAAATTTTCGATTTCTAGAGACAAGTGTAAACTTAGGGGGTATCCATCACTACAACTCTGTTGTGAACTTCCTTCGAACGCAAAAGAAGTCAATATGTGTTCTACAAGTTTGGGGCTTTCCGCATTAATTCGAACTTCAATATCATTTGTTTCCTCCCAAATTTCCCGAATGTATATTTCAAAGTTTTCTACTGTATCTTGGCCTGCATATTCGGATACGCTGCCATTATTAAGTTCTCCTAGAAGGTTTTGACGTTTCGTATCATCAAAATCACGATCTATCCAAGACGAATGAAATACGTCAAAGTTACCGATTTTTGATAACTTATCCATAATGTTTTCAGACCACTCATTTTGGCGAATTGCCGTCGATAAAGTCGATGGCTTAATGTCACATTTATTCGCAAGAGTTATTTGTTTCGTGTTTGTTAATACGTTGGCTTCTTTCAATACCAATTTCAAAACATCAATCTTTCCTTCAACGTCCCAAACCATTTTGTGAATTTTTTCTCTCTGCATTCTAGCATTTCCTCATTACTCGGTTTCACAATTACATTTTTTATCGAAGAAGAGAACAATTACTAGTCGAATGATTTTGAATAAAAATGAACGCTGCGCCTAGAGAAAACGGATCAAAAATATTGCGGCAGCCAATATTAAATAAGATAATACTCCTATAATTTATCACTTAGGAGAAAGTTATGTTTATAGACTACATAATTATAATTATCGCATTCGCAACATTGATTGTAGCCTGCTTACAATATAAAAAATAATAGATTGAGTTTTGACAATTTGACGCATTTACTAAAATAAGTGCTCTATGCAAACATTTAGGGTACTAATATATCCTTAGTGTCGTGTTGCAAATATTCCAAGTTTCGACGTTTGTGCTCACATGAGGACATTACCCCTTGCTCTTGCAGCAGTGATCGTTCCTGTATGGGGCAAAACTCGTTGACTAGATTTGATCGCGAATAAAGCGAGGTTTCCACATATTCGGAGCCCTCATAAAAACGTGCTAATCTGAATCTGCCGTCAAACCATGAAGCCCATGCGCTCAAAAGACAAAGCAAGCGTACTGTGCGCTACACCAAATTTTCGGGCAACTTTGTAAATTGGCATTTTTTGGTTTTTCATGAGTTTATAAGCCTGCTGAACCTGATTATCATTCAAAGCATGTGGCCTCCCCAACCTAACACCGCGTTTGCGAGCCGCCGCCAATCCTTCACGAGTTCTACGCCTAAGCGTATTCAACTCGCTTTCCGCATAATGGGCTTTGATAATATACATAAGCTTTCCAAGCTCACTATCCAGATCAATATCGCTGTTTAGTATTTTAAACTGAACCCCGCGAGATTGTAGATCATACAAAACCAAAATCGCAGTTATCATATCCCGAAAGGCGCGGTCTAAATCCAAGACGATAAGCATATCGCCATTTTTCAGCTTCGCGAGCAACTCATCAAACTTTGGTCGTTCCTCACTATCAGCAGAGACTTTCTCCGTTACCATAACGTCTGAAATGCCTTTTAGACGTAGTATCTGACGATCTTGCCTTTGTGTGTGTCGGGAGGTTCGCACATATGAATAAATTACGCCCGTCACTGATTGCTTTAGTTTTTGGTACATCCTGTATTCTCCTCTTGATTGACGACAAACGGTCGTTTTCCGAGACTGGCCATTTCACGCTCCCTGATAGTTTTGGTTTTGCTAAGTAGTTGAATTACCTAGCCGTCAATATTTCCGTAATCATTTTACCCCTACCCTTGATAAACGACCGTATTTCAACATTATCATTGGCATTGTAGGCGCGGCATTTTTACTGGCCTCTAGCCCGATTTACGCACAAGAAAACACTGCGCCCACGCCCTCCTTAAAAGGGCATTGGGTTACACCAAATTATGATTTTGAAAGCGGCAAGCCCGAAGATCGTGGGGCAACTGCAACGGCAATGGTTTATTCAAAGACAAACGCGGCTGTCGGTGTTGCGATATATGTTTCACCCGCTATGCCAAAAGAAAAAGCCGAAAAATACGGTGAAGGCTTAATGCGCATGTTTGCAAAGAAGAAAATTCCCGCCAACTACTACATTCAACGCTTAGGCGAAAATGATGGAAAAGAAAAAGGCGCTATGGATTTTTTCGTACACGGCTACTTCATCGGCACGTATGCAGGGAAAGACCTTCCCGCAGGAATTTTGTTAGCCATTGATTTATTTAATGGTGAACCCTATGCGGTCAAAATGCTCAAAGAAGGTAGTTTATAAAGAGGGCGTTTCATCAAACAGAAAATCCCAACCATCATTTGTTTCTAATGAAGCTTCTCTCTTGACTTCTTGTTCTGCAATCACATTTACCGCACGTTCTACTGAATCGCTCATGTTGTCCATGACAACGGCCACAGCCTGTTCTTCTTCCGACATATCCAAACCTAGGGCACGACCTTCTTTGAGTTTATTCTGAATATCACTGTATTCCTGCTCAATCGTATCAGCTAGATCATCACGGCTTCCTTGATCCACTTGTTGCTCATCATAAAGCCGTTGCATCAATGTTCCTGAAATAAAGACATAGGCATCATCGGCAGATAAATGTTCTTTCCCATGCTCTTTCAAAATTGCTTTTACACGCGGATTCCACTCACCATTGCCGTCAACTAAATCGGACACATCGTGTATTTCATGCGTTATAAAATCAATCATCTTCTGGCGCTCTGCCATGCGTAGATCAATCTCATGTAAATCATCACCCATTTTTCCTAAGCCAATTATCATACCGTTAAGTTCAGTTTGCAATCTCTGTTGCATCTGAATCATATCGAGATAGTTCTGTGCAGATTTTTTCTTACTGGAGTTTGAACCTGCACCAGTTTGGGCAACACCTTTTGCTTTGTGACCACCCGCGACGGAATCGTCACCGTCTGCACCTTTTGAAGCCATGAGAATTTTCTGTTCTAGGGCTTTCCCCTCAAGAGTGGATTGTATCAAAGGGTTCGCTACATCATCAAAAATGCGCTTCATACCGACCACCCCATATTTGGGAAGTCGTGTTTATCTATAGATAAACAATCAAAAATATCAAAGTATAGCAATGTCCCTAACTTCGCCAATTTTCACCTACTTGTATTGTTAGTTTAGGTGCTTTCAGTATGACAAATAGATTTTAAGATCAGATTAAATATAGATAAAATGCAATCTATTATTCAGGATGCGAGATCAGTTCCAAGGCATGGTGCTTTGGTCGGGTTCAGCGCTGACATGCTGACGCGCATTCAATCCGCGCAGGGTTGGTCATGGTGGTGTCCGAGGAGCAGGAACGCTCCTATGACTGCTGATTGAACGAGCAAACGTTTGGACATGGTTGGTGCAGATGGAGTAGGTCACGCTCCAACCCTGCGAGTGAATTCATTCGGCGATACGGATGACTTGGTGCAAAGATGACCTGACCAGTAGGTGGGTCTATTTTGCGCCAACGGGGAGTATCCAACAGAGGGGTTTCCCCTCTTTGGCAAGCGCATTTGTTTACAAATGCACAGCTTGCGCGGAGGGTAGTGGAGCGGGTCTATGTGTTTTTGGTGATGTTTGAGTTTGGGTCTTTGGGTCTGTGATGTTTTGGATTGATTTGATTTGGTCTGGTGAGGTTGGAGTTGGGCTGTGTTGCCGTGAAGCCTTGGTGTGGTAGTTATTGCGCGGAGTATTGGCGAAGCGGGTCGCGGTAGACGTAGGCGCGGAACAGATTACCCTGTACGAAGTGGAGTGGGTTTACTTAAATATGGGGAAGTGAGGTGTTTGAATTATGAGTGCGATGCATGACTTTTGGTTACTTGCTCAGAACCCTTTTCTGGCTCGCTCACTATTCTATGCTTGTTAGAGGAGTTCTTCCCTTAAAGCGTCCGAGATTCTCCAAGTCACGTATTTCAAATGTAAATTCTTGCTTAAATTCTTCTGGAGTAATGTATTTCATATATGATTTTGCATCTTCAAGACTTTTGCAATCTTCTAATCTTCGGTAAACTGTTCTTGCGGATATCATTCTTCCTGCTGAATACCTGCTCATTGATATACCTGCAAAATTTGGGACGCGTCTCTTGAAATTTTTGTTTGCAGCAAATACTGGATAGCCAGTTTCTTCGTCGAAGCAAATTTCGTAGAAATAATCATTGAACGGAAAAATGACCCCGCTAAATTTATTATGATTATCACCAGTTGGGTCTCTTCGGGCTAATGATCTATTTTGTGAATAACTCACACACCGCAAAAATTTCTCGTTTGATTTATGCGGCTTGATTTCCATGATTCCACAAAGAATAGATTTTTCCCTTTCCCCTTCCCACTGAGAAGAAAAACGAGCATATACGTATATTCCTGCATAGTTATTGGAAAATCTTTGTAATTTATCAAAGTTCAAATCACTTGCTTGCGCCATCATTGTTGATAAGCCTGCTTTCTCAAAAATAGCTGAATGAGCATTCGCCTTATAAACCTCCTGATAAATACTGAATGCCCATGGGTCTATATTATCTAAATATTGATCACTTAAAACCTTTACAGCATTATAAAGCGCGATTTGAAGCTTAGGTCTTTGCCCTGCGATTATTTCTGAAATCTGCGCATCTGTTAGCTCTCTATCCTCAAGTTGGCTATTCACATTGTTTGTAATATCGCCTCGGGTAACTCCAAATTTTTTCTGTAAATACGTAATGAGCAACCGTAGCGCTAGAAGTTGGTCTTCATTTAATCTGAATGTCATTTGCGCCTCATTTCAAAAAAAATACTTGCTAAAGCTATTGTTAGCGTATAACAATTCCAATTGTTGGATATTTAACATATAAATGGTTTATAGGTTAGCATCAACTCCAAAAATAGGAAAAATACAATGGAACTACACACAAAAACAAACTTAGGTCTTAGCGTACCTAATGCCACAGATGCGCGACAAGCGCCACCTGCACCCGTTAACACTACTCGAAAGTCACTCGCGATAACTGAATTTTTGAATTCCAGTCCAAATTTTAAACGAAGCATCAATTTTATAGAAACGATAACGAAAGGAGTCCATAGCCATGTACGACGAGGACAAGGCGCCATTCACAATTCTCTTGAAAGAGCCTAACGCTGAAACAAATTTGGCGTTAGATGAAATTGAGAAAATTTTAAAAAAATACAATCAAATTAGCATAATAGAGACTAATCAATCACGATTTGAATAGTAATTTATTATGCAAAATCTAACTTGCCAATATTGGGTTAGCCCCGCTAAAGTGTTCGGGTAGACTGAATTCAATTAAAGATGGACGAGATAAGATATTGTCAGATGACAGATTAAAATCAGCTATAGCTTCAATTGAAGCGAAACTTTCATCGTATGATGAGAGTGATATACCTGATATTGCGGCTATTAGGTCGTTGTTGGATTCCATCAAAGGCCTTCCACCTGTGGACAAGAAAACAGATAACACTACCCTAAAAAAATACCCACGCTCTATACTTGATGAATTCATTAAGGATGGCGAGGCGACACTATTGAAGAAAAAAGATGGGAACTGGGTTTACCGAAAAACAATACTACCTGAACAAAAATATGTACGACGCACGACTGAAGAGTTTGCGGCGGGGGCAAAGCCTGTACGAGGCACGGGTAGCCATCGAATGAAACGAGTAGGTTTTCAATTGTCTTTTGAGTTGATTGATGAATTACAAAAAGAGGCAAATGCTCAAGGCGTTTCGATCTCTGACTATTATAGGGCATCTATTCGTAAAGCTCTTCGTGATAATATGGATGTCGAATTTGAAAACAAGACGCCGATAACTATTTATGATGAGAATAAACATGACAACCCATAAACATTACTAAATGTTAATGTGAACACACCTTGAAAGTGAATACACTTTAAAGTAATACCGTTTATAGCGGTTAACGAATTTGTATGTAAAGGCCGCGTTTTAAACGAGGTCTACTATGCCAATATCGAAAAAATCAAAATCCCTCCAATTATTTGAGCGTACAAAAAAACATGATTTGGCGCATATGCGTTTCATCTATCAAGACGGCGTTCGATCATACGCGCTTTATAGCGGCGCTATTCCTCCGCAAAACCTTTCTGATTTTGACAAAGAAATTTGGATGGATGGTTGGGGTTTTGCTGCGGCACAGGCGGAGATTTAAAATGCTCTTCGCCAACATATCCGATATGACAGCGCACGACTTAATGGTTTCTACGGGGGCGCTCGTCAGCGTATGCACATTCTCCGCAATTGGCGGAGCTACCCTGAAGCTTGGTGCAGATAAAGAAAGTTGGGCATTGGTTGCTCTTAGTCTCGTCATTTATTCCTGCGCTAGTCTAGGCATGTATTGGCTCTATCGCAGCGGCGCAGCCACCAGTTTCGCCATAACCACGTTCATTGCCTTACTTGGCACATTATTGGCCACGCAGGTTTTAAGTATTGCCATGGGCGAGCCGTTTAATACTCGCACATTTGCTGTGATGATCGTGGCGAGTGCGGCCTTTGCTTGGGCAAGCCAAGAGCAAGCCACCAACCAAACCCCCGATATTTCAACTGTAACTAAAGTCGGGTGTCAAAACCCCACTTGCAACAACGAGCCTTTGCTCTCCGAGCAGAGCTAACCGCTTCAACATCATTGGAGTTTTCAACGCCCCCTTGGGGCGAACGGACGAACTCGGCCTCATTTTAGGGCAAACATAAAGGACGACATCATGAAACAATATAAAATTCGTAAATCTGCGAGCGTTGATGAGATGCCGATTGCAGACCAGACCAAGCCTAACCTTCTTAGTTTCGCCAATATTGTGACTGAGTGCATCGAGCAATTTGATAAACATTTTGCAGCGCATGTTAGCAGTGCTGAATTTCGGCAAAGGTGGGAACAAGAGCGCGGGTTTCCTAATGTCCAAGCTGAAACTACTATTTCAGGCGTTAAGGTTGCCGCAGTAACGGCTATTCAGCGGAATACTGATCTTATGCTATCAGAGCTTCGCAGTTCACTGAGGCTAGCACGAACTTATAGGGATAAGCTCGTGGCGGTTGGAAGCCTACGTTATAAATTGTTGGAATCAATTCCTGACCTTCGCGAAGCGGTAGATAGCCTTGACATTGGTATAGCACAAACTGGTGCCATCAATCAGATTAATCATCTCGCATCAATGCTTAAAGTTGCCAGTTCACAGCCTGAAATTATTGCCGAAGCGGAAATGGCCTGCGCTTATCTAGAGCGGAGCATTGAACGGGTTATACAGGCAAGTTCCGATGCGAACTTTGCAATTCGTCACGCGGAAGAAAAATTTATAAGCAGCATTGAAAACCTCCCCTCTGAGCGGGACGACCTTGACGAAATGATCCCGTTCTAACCCCCAATATTTCCACAGCAATAAAAAGGAGAATTGCAATGAGCCGCCATGACAACACATACGAAGAACTTTTCGATAAACTCGGCGCAAAAAGTGCTGAACTTCAAGCGCGTGCGCAAGAGTTTCTGTCGCAAGCACATTATGTCGATAACTCTGGTCGAATTAAAACGCTTGAACGCATGAAAATATGGATTGGGCTGTCGTTGGGGCAATTCAAAGAATTGCTTTCAGAGTTTGTAGATCACCGCAGAGAACGCGCAGAGCATGTGCTTGCTGTCTTGGATGAGAATGGCATAGCCACACCACCGAAACGTCATAACTGGATTGATACCTTGCTTGCCACCATGCCACTCACGCTTTTTGAGGGAGTGATTGTTGGTGCGTTGATGGCTTTAGACGGTCTAATGAGTGTTCCTGCGGGCTTGAGTTTTGGGTTTATTTTTGCTCTCGTTAATGTAGTTACTGGCATGTTGGCTGGATATTTTACACTGCGTTACGCTCGCTATAAGGCGAACGGTGTCAACCTAACTCCGCAAGACAAAAGAATTCAAACACAGGGCAAGATAGGTTTTTACGCCTTACTAGGTGTCTTAGTGCTGTTGATATTCGTTGCGGCACGGGTACGTGCAACAGGTAGCCATGAAGCCGTATTTAGCTTTAATGAAATTAGCTTCTTTCAAACCGTCAACAATGCGACATCAATTGTTGTAATCGTCATAGCGAGTGCGTCTAGCTTCGTCGCTATTATCAAGGGGTATAAAATAGACCCTATTATTGGATTATCAGCCGCACAGGAGTTCGCTACAGATTCTATTAATTCGGACGTAGAAGTGTTTGTTTTTGATACAGACGATATGATTACAGATCGTATCGAGAGTGTTCTCGAAGATGCCTATGCCGCACTGGAACGCATTGAAGATGTAGAGCGTAAACGTGCTGACGGGCTAGCTAAAATCAATAATCCGCGCCGTGAATTCAACCATGAGATTGATGTGGCGAAAAATGCGCTCATTGCGCGTCAACGCCATGAAATTGACCGCTATGAGAAAATCAAGGGCGTTAAAATCGACCCCATCCCCGATTTAGGTTTAGAGGTTTTCGATGCCTTGAAACTCCCTCTTATCAGTGACGCTGACTATAGCGATGCCCATGAGGGCGCGGCGCAAGCCATAGAACTACGCGCACTTGTTAGTGAGCTTGAAGCCACCCTCGATGATGCCCGCAACAAAATTCAGGTAGCGCATACGCAGTACCGCGCAACCCAACCCAACCTTTCACCAACCCAAGAACCTAAAGGAGTCTAACCATGGCTAGTTCATACAAAAAGCAAAAATCTCGCAGACCAAACAATAACGGCAATTTTAAGAAAATAGCCGCGCTAATTATAATGCCAACCGTGGTGTTGGGCGGCGGCGGAATCATCATGAACCAACAACTGAAAACAGAGAAGATGGGCGCAGATTATTGTTACGCCCTTAAAGATCAACACCAAGCCGTTGGTTTTTTGGATAACTCAATGCAACAAGATTTATCCCCGCGACAATATCGTGATTACCAAACGGGGTTTGATCAACTTTATGAGAACGCTCCTGCAAATGCACGTATTTCTGTTTATACAACTGCATCCGATACGGACAGATCATTGCCAAAGCCTGTTGCCTCAATTTGCAAACCTGCGGCGACTGTAGCAGAACAAGATGCACTGGGCGCACCCAAAAAACTTGCCCCATACCTTGCGCGGCAAGCAATGGACGCCAAAGAAGAATATGATGCTATTGTAAAGCAAGTTTTGCGTGACGCGCAGGACATATCCAAGGCGGCGCTAGACTCTCCCATATTGGAGCAACTCCAAGGCATTTCTCGCACCTCTGGCTTTAACAGTCAGTACCGTAGCTTGACGGTGATCACGGATGGCATCCAAAACTCCGAGATCGCGCGGTTCTGTTCCGTAAAAGGGGATTTACCGCCGTTTAGCATTTTCAAAATGCAGAAACGATATACCCATGTTGAACCCAGATCATTTACTGGTGTTGATGTGCAGTTCTTGTTGGTTGAAAGTTATCTCCTGCCGCAAGCAACATTGCCGTATTGCACCAACAATGAAATCCGCAAATGATGGCCTGCATATTTCAAGGCCAATGGTGCGGCTAGTGTTGAAGTAACACGCTTGCGTCATGGTGCGGGGCAGTAATGGCTGCACAACCCACCCGTTCCGAGCGTACCAAGGCAGCGTTGAAAGTTGCACTACTTGGTACGGTTATCTGGCAGGCCATACCGCCTTTTTACTATGGCGGTGTGAATGTGATTGATTGGGCAGCGATTGGCTGTGCTGTTTATGCCGTGCCACCACTTTTAACCCATGCTCTGATAAATCTTGCAGATATGTTTGACCGTTTGGACGCTAAAATCGCGACAGGGCTTAAAGGCACTGGCGGGTTTGTAAAATCTATTCATGAACTGCACGGGCTTCTCAAGCCTACGCTCTTTGACCCTGCCCATGGCTCCTATTGGGGTATGTTGTGCGGCAAGGCGATTTTCACAGAGCTACCTGCTGTGTCCTTAATCGTAGGAACTACAGGATCGGGTAAGGATAGTACGCATCAAGACATCAACCTGTTTTCTGTAACAGGTAATAAAGTCGTCTGGGATTTTAAGGGGGATACGGCTTGTAAATTTGCAGTCGCGTTTCGGCGTATGAAAAAAATCGTGAATGTCCTAAATGCTGATGATGAGCATGAGGGCATTCTGGGCGAGAGCGCGACTTATAACCACAACGATATTATCAATGATAATTTCACGCGCGACGGAGGGATTCTTGATGTTCATGCAGATTTAACCGAGCAGGCTTTCACCATTTACCCCGAACCAGATAGTAACGGTGAAGGTGACGGTAATTTTTTTCGTCTGTGGTCAAGAGCGTTAATCCTGTTCTCCAATGTAACGGGTATTTTAATCACTGGAAAAAATGCGACTTTAGCGGACGCGCTTGCCATGTTACAAGATCGCGAGTCACTCCTGCATCATGCTAAATATGCCTGTGGTCGATTGGAACAAGAAGACGGCTCTACCGCCCAACTGCCCATCCATGAAAGCCCATGGGTAGAGCATCAATCCGATGAGGATGTTGCCAATTTCGCAAAATATTACGCAATGCTTGGCACAAGCATTGCGGATAAGATGAAGCAGGATGATCAGCGTCAGTTTGATAGCTTTCTTTCTGGCGCTGTTGGCGAAATGAGTGATTTAAATGTTGCCACTCGCGCCCATAAAAAGTCAAAAGTAAGCTCGTTTCGTTTTTTTGAATTGAAAGATGAGCGTCAAGACGGGCGCGATGTAATCGATATTATTACGGGTAGTGAAACCCGCAAATATGCCTTGAAGAAATTCTATGAATTGACCAATTCCGCCATGCTTAAGGAATTGATACGCCACCCCAACAAACACAAAAAGGTCACTTTCTACCTCAACGAAATCACAAATTTTAAATTTAAGGAATTGGTCAGCCTCATGACGTGGTGCCGCGCGTACAACGTAAATTTGATCATATATATTCAGTCGCTAGATGCATTTGAAAAAGCCTACGGCAAGCATGGTTTGAAGGTTCTGATGTCAGAAGCAGAAATTAAATTATTCCTGCCCAAACAACGCGAGCCAGAAACGCTTAAATATTTAAAAAATACTCTCGGCGATACCTCCTACATGAATTTATCGCATTCGGGGAAGCGGCAAATTAACACCAAAATGGAGAGTTTTCGATATTCAGAAGAATCATGGCCTGTCATGACAGAGGACGAAATTCGCCGCACAGAATTTGGTATTCTTCTTTTGGGTAACAATAGACCTGCATTAGTAGAATTACCGTCCATTGCCGAAGTCATGCCGTTTCGTAACTGGCAAGGCGTCAGCCCGTTCTACGGTAAGAAATACCTCAAGCGCGTTAAGTACCGTATTTGGCGTTATTACCCATGGATGCCTAACGTCCTCATCGCACGAGGCATAGCCGCTCTAAAGCGCGCACATCAAACTTCAAAAAATAAGAGACCATCATGCCAAGACTAAAAATTATATATCACAATGCCGCGAGCATGTGTCGTTGGGCAGTATTCGTTTTAAATAATTGGGTTTTAATCCTTATCGCACTGTGTGTTATCTCGCCCATTAGCCCACACGCTCGTATTCCATATGCCATCTCTTATAGTGAATGTAGCTATATCGGTACACGCGGCATTATCGAGCATGATGCACTTACATGCCCTCTTATCACCATCATTGATACGCGCTCACATCGGGGGCAATCATGACAGACAAGCCCCATATTGTGCATACGATTACCGCAGGTGGTCGCGGCTCTGCTACCTCTCATGCAAGTACAGTGAACGGCAATTGGTTGGCAGCGCAAGCCTATGCAGCGTTGCCAAGAGTTCACCAACAGTTTGATAAAAGCCGCGACCCGCTTGTTAAAAAGCAATTAGCTGATCGTGAAATGTCAGAAACAGAACGGCGGGGCGCTCAAGAAAGTGACGGCGGTCATAATAAACGCGCTAACGACAATCCTACGGTGCAGCATGGTAGACGGCGGCGAACGGACAAACCTGCCCCTGTGTCAAAACCGAAAGAGCAAGTTTCCGACACAACTTCATGGCTAAAAGATCAACACGCCAAGGCCATGGCAAATATCCCTGCACCAATACAAAACGTAGCAGATCAAAATGCGCCTGAACAAACCGCACCAAAACAGCAACCCAATCAAAGCCCGTCACTGTAGGCGGTAAACACTAGCTCAAGGAGATAAGAAAATGAGCACCCAAAACCAACCTAAAAAGAAAGCCCCGATTCACACTATTCGTGATGGAGCAGTAAGCCTCAAAATTTGGGAAAATTTTTCCAAAGAAGGTCGTCCGTTTTATAATGTGACGTTTGGGCGTACCTATACGGATAAAGCCACAGGATATACTTTGGAGGGTTCAACTCTACGTGCAAGTGATCTCGACAAATTATTTTATCTGAGCACAGAAGCCAAGCGTATCATTGGTATGGTGACTGAACGCAATGCGGAAATACAGCGCACACAAGCACAAGGACAGCCGCAAGCGCAACAGTCACTCGCGCAGGGTCTAAGTGCACAGCGTGACGCGGCCTTGGCGAATATCCCTGCGCCTGCGCCACAACAAGGTAATGGCTTAGACAATACCGTGCGCCAAAATACCCCCGACATACAGCAGTAACCACAAAAACAAAACATAGCCGAAACGGAAAATATAGGATCATATTCCTATTTTGTTCTTCAATATGGAGATGTGAAACAACGATAACAATAAGGAACAGGTGAACATATGCCCCCCGATATAATCCCCACCGCAAGTGATAGAAATATGACCATACCAAAAACCGAACCGCCGCCACTGCCAGATTTAAACGGCATAGCCCAAAAGAGCTTTCCTGATGTGCAGGATTTACTCCCTATGCTGTTAGGGCAGACTGATGTTGCGCCCAATGGCTGTGATGTCGAAACTTATCTGGAAATGATGGATAAGGATTTTGCTCAAGTACCTGAAAGTGATAGACGCGAACTTATCCACTATCTTTGGAATCTTTGCGAAACCGTTATCGGAGTCCAGTTTGGCGTTGATCCTGTGCAGGTGGCTTTGAGTAGTCAGAAGAATACAGCACCCCAAAACATAGATTCTATGGTAAACTTACCACCTCAACCACACATAACATTTAAGCATGCCGCCACGGATAATAGCTCTACACGGCAGAAAGGATAAGGTCATGGAAGCATCATTAGTTCCAAAAACATTAGCCAAACGTAAAGCGGTTATTTATGTACGCATATCAGACGCTAAGCAAAATATAAAAGGGGATGGCGCTCGCTCACAAGAAAGCGCGTGCAGAGATTACGCACGCTACAACAATATGTTGGTTGTAGACGTGTTTGTAGATGTCATGTCAGGTAAGTATGCTGCGCGGCCAAAAATGGGGGAAATGCTTGAGTTTCTTAACGCTCATCATGATGAAAATTACGCTGTTATCATTGACGACATATCGAGGCTTGCTCGTAACTATATCGCCCATATGAGCTTGCGAGAAGAAATTCGTGCCGCAGGAGGTGAGCTATATTCGCCCTCAATGGAATTTTTTGATGATCCAAAACGTCAAATGCCTGAAAAAATTACTGCCATTGTGAAAGAACAGGAGCGTATAGATAATGCCGCAAGAGTATTATCACGCCAGATTGCCAGAACCAAAAATGGATATTATACATTTCCTGCGCCTACAGGTTTCAGATACACGAAGGACAAATCGGGGCGGGGCGGTAAGGTACTTGTGCGGGACGAACCAGTAGCCAGTATTATTGCCGATGTTCTTGAGAAATTTGCATCTGGGTACTTAGGCTCTCAAGGCGAAATAAAAAGGTATTTGGAAAGCAATCCCGCTTTCCCAACAGGAGCATCGGGGAAAATTGGCAAGAGCCGCGTAAAGACGATGCTGACGCAACCTATTTACGCAGGTTATATTGAGTATGCGCCTTGGGGCATTCCGCTTATAAAAGCCCAGAACGCAGCTCTTATCAGTTTAAAGACCTACCTCAAAATTCAAGATCATTTAGATGGTGTCCCGAAGCAAGCTGTTCGCCTTGATATTAATCCTGCATTCCCTCTTCGGGGTTTAATATCATGTTCATGCTGTGACAAACCCTTACGAGCGGGTCGCAGTAAAGGTCGCTCACGCTATTATCCTTACTATGTCTGCCACACAAAATCTTGTGAACATTACGGTAAGTCTATCAAACAAGAAAAAATCCAAGGTGAATTTGTAGAGTTGGTAAAAACCCTGCGACCTGCACCTGAACTGTTAGAACTTGTCAGGGTGATGTTCAAAGATGTTTGGGAGAAACATGTCTCATCATTTAAACAACGCCATGTCGCGGCTATTCACTCCCTGAATGGCCTAGAGAAGAAAATAGACAATCTTGTTGACCGTATCATCAAAACGACACAGCCAACCCTTATAGGCGCTTATGAAGCTGAACTGGTAAAACTAGAAGCACAAAAACTCGTGGCTCAAGAGCAAATTGACGAAATAAGCGATAGCAATGGGGTAAAACTCCCCGATTTTGAAAATGCTTATAGAACCGCCCTTCGTATGATCGCTAACCCCTTGTTATTGTGGGAATCGCATGAGGTTTCGCACAAGCGCGGCTTGGTCAAAATGGCCTTTGGAGGGCGTCTCAGCTACTGCCGAAATTCAGGCTATAGAACCCCTGATTTAAGCCTGCCTTTTCAAGTAATTCAAAGACTTAGCAGAAATATACAGGAGAAGAATATGAATAAAGCCAAGATGGTGGACGATACTGGGATTGAACCAGCGACCCCTACAATGTCAATGTAGTGCTCTCCCACTGAGCTAATCGTCCGTGCCATTATGTATACGCACAACAGGCCATGAAGGCTTAGATGCGAAAGGGGGATATACGCGACTGACCCTGTAAGGGCAATAGAAAATAGCGTATGAGGACGCTAAATTATGCAGCGATTAACTTGTCAACTTCCTCGACAAGTTGACGCAAATGTACCGGTTTAGACAGGACTTTTGCGGAAGTAGATGTAGCCGGGTCCTGTTTTGCCACTGCAGAAAACCCTGTAATGAACATGATCTTGATGCCCGGAGACAGAATTTCCGCCTGTTTGGCCAACTCAACCCCATCCAGCCCCGGCATCATAATATCGGTCAGGAGCAAATCAAAGGCACCATCGGCAAATTTCAACGCGCGCAAAGCCCGCTCTCCGTCTGAGCATGCAATCACATGATGCCCAGCTTTTTCCAGCGCTTTCTCGAAAAACTTGCGCATGGACTCGTCATCTTCTGCGTAAAGTATGGTAGCCATAATCATCCCTCTTAAATTCTTTTGTCTTTTATACCCAATTTGGTCTATTATGGAACATAAACCAGTAAAAAGCTATGAGTTGCAGGAATCCGGCCAACCCGTAACGCTTTCCAAGATGTGTACTAATGTATGAGCCTTAAGGAAATGTTTCATGTGGAAACTTAACAACCAAAAAAATCGGGCAAATGGTTCAACTGGAAATAAACATGCCTTGAAGATTGATAAAGCGGAAGAACACGCCCTGCGCGCGTTTTCACCCGCCTATGCGCTCACCCTACCCAAAACCATTGAAACACCGCTCATCCTCGCCTCTCCCCATTCAGGGAGGCTCTATCCACGTGGTTTTCTTGACCAAACATCATTGTCGCAAACTGAATTGAGATTATCAGAAGACAGTTATGTCGACCACATATTTCATCCGCTGACCAAGTTGGGCATTCCGTTCTTACAAGCCCTGTTTCCGCGCTGTTACGTAGATGTCAACAGGAGCGCCACTGAATGGCCCCCGGAAAGCATATCACCCCCGCCTCACGAGATCAGCCCCCGTGCCAAAGCCGGATTAGGGGTGATCCCGACGCGCATTGCCCAAAATTTGAACATTTATAAGCATCCGCTACTGGCAAAGCATATTCAGGCAAGGCTAGACGCACTCTATCACCCCTACCATGCCGCCCTGACCACCTGCATAGAAACGACAAAGGCCAAAATAGGCAATGCCGTCCTGCTGGATTGCCATTCCATGCCGGGCCTGCTCGCAACCGGGCAAAAACGTGCCGACATTATCCTTGGCGATCAATTCGGCAAAACCTGCCACCCGGACACCATACATATATTGCAAACCAAATTACAATCACTCGGATATGCTGTGATCCGTAACATTCCTTATGCAGGTGGGTTCGTCACAGCCCATTATGGGCAACCCGATATGGCCGTAGAAGCCATACAAATAGAGATCAACAAAGATTTATACTTAAATCCCCTTACGCTCGAGCCTCATGCTGACATGGCAAAAATATGTGAAGATATGCAATTGGCGATCACACATTTGGCCAAAACCCTGCAAACAACACCTATTGCCGCGCAATAGCCCGACATAAAAAAATTAGGGCCGTACAATGTACGGCCCAGTTTGAGGGGGAGTGTACCTAACAGGTACATCTTGTATATGGAGCGTTTTTTTGGTTTTTCAACCCGTATGGGCAATCTGTAATATAAATGCCGGAAAACATTCTCCGAATTCCCCCTCTAAATTCCCCTCCTACGTGCCAAATTGATACACTTTTCAAGAAATCAGCACCAAAAACAGGCCAAAACGGGCCAAACCCGCTCTGTAACTTCCCTTTTAAGGCGAATACCCTCCTTAAGAGTTGGCACGGCTCTTGCTCTCCTTTCAAGCGAGTGAATTAAATTTTCTACATTCTCGTAATAAAATTTATTCACAAAACATGTCTTCCGAATAGGGCACGAAACAAGAGGAATACTATGACCAGTGATATTGATCTTTATGTAGGCAAACGCCTACGCCGCCGCCGCCGTTTACTTGGCCTGACCCAGCAAGCTCTGGCAGAGCAAGTCGGCATTCGCTTTCAACAAATTCAAAAATACGAATGTGGAGCCAACCGGGTCAGCGCCAGCCGCTTGTTCGAATTGTCCGAAGCGCTGAGCGTGCCCGTTCAACACTTTTACGAAGGTCTGTCCGAGCACGACCCATTGACCGGCACACCCAAGTTGAATGTGCTGGCACCGGATATTCTTTCCAAGAAAGAAACCATGGATTTGGTACGGGCCTATTACTCTATGGGTGAGACGCCGCGCAAACATTTACTTGATTTGGCAAAATCGCTTGAATCAGCATCGAAACTACAAATGTCGGTCTAGGTTTTTGGAAATGGGCATGTTAAGCCATGCCCATGGACACACCAGATACTAAACTCCCAACCGGTGTAAAACCGACCGACCTTGAGCAACGGCTCGTGACGGCCTGCGAAATCGCAGATGCCGCACGGGCCATTACTTTACCCGCGTTTCGCACTGATATTCACGCCGAAAACAAAGCCGGCGGCACCGAGTTTGACCCTGTCACAGAGGCGGATATCGCAGCAGAAAAATGTTTGCGTGCAGGTATTGAAATCGCTTTCCCCCAAGACGGTATCGTGGGTGAGGAACTGGCCGACAAACCTTCTCGAAATGGGTGGAGCTGGTGCCTTGACCCCATAGACGGCACCCGCGGCTTTGTTGCAGGTGTGCCCGTATGGAGCACACTAATCGCCGTATGTTATAATGAAAAACCCCTCATTGGCATTATCGACATCCCTGCACTTAACGAGCGCTATATTGGCAATACTGGCAAGGCATGGAAAGAAACTGCGGAGGGAAGCACCCCCTTAAAAACCAGAAAATGCGCCCGTATCAACGACGCAATCATCGGCTGTACAGAACCCATGGCCATGTTTTCTTTAGGGCAAAAGGCCGCCTATGAAATGATCCGGCGCACCGCGCGGTTCTCGCGCCTTGGCCTGGATGCTTACGGATATGCATTAGTCGCGTCCGGTCGCATGGATATGATCCTCGAGGCCAGCATGAAACCGTTTGATATTCTGGCGCTTGTGCCTGTCCTTGAAGGTGCTGGCGGTAAAATCACAAGTTGGCACGGCGATACTCATTTCGAAAACGGAACCGTTGCCTGCGCAGGGGACCCTGATTTACTCGATCAGGTCTACCCATATCTAAAACGGGTTTTGGACTAATACGGTTATATCTCTACAGTTGCATCTACAGTGCATTCTTACAGTGCATTTTTTTCCAAAAACGCATCAAATGCATCCCAGAACTGATCCCGGTATTCATCCCGTTCCATAAAAATTTCGTGCAAAGCGCCTGCCACATTAAAAAAATCTGCGTGGGCCGCTTTTGCAAACTCATGGTTCGAAACCGGCTTCACAATCGGGTCTGCCCCGCAAGCAATGATCAGGGTTGGGATATTTAAATGTCTGGCATTTTCATTGACAAATTTCATCGCCCTTAACGAGGCACTGATCCAGCCAAAAGTCGGCGCGCCGACCCGCAGCCGTTTATGGTTCTCGAAATATGTCGCCCAGAGCTGATAACGGTTTGGATCCGAGGTCAGTTTATTGGTTCGAAAAGGAACCGGCAAACCGGCCCGTTGGGCCTGAAATGGCAAATTACGTTGCCCCAGCCCCGCCCATGTTAGCCCTTTCACAAGCAGGCGCATAAACGGCGTTTCCAAGTCCTGCAATTCAAGCATCGGCGCCGTAAACACACACGCAGCCGGATTAAGCCGTCCGGTCAAAATTGTCTGTAACCCGATCGTTCCCCCCATGGAATGGCCCATCACAATATGGGGACGTGGCAAATCATTTTTGAAAGCCTGGGTCACAAACGCCAGATCGTCGCAATAATCCTCATAATCCTCAACATAGGATTTCATCGGATCCTCTAACAAACGCGACGACAATCCCTGCCCACGCGGATCCAAAATCAGCACGGCAAATCCACGCGCCGTCAAATCTTGCGCCATTTCAAAGTATTTTTCGATAAATTCGGTGCGTCCGGGCTGGAAAATGATACTGCCGCGTGCATCCGCACGTGCCGCCGGAACCGTCATTACACGCAACCGGACATCCCCGTTTTGAACATAGTGGAATGTTGCACCGGGCGGTAAGTCCAAGCCCTCGAGACGGATCACATCGCCCGGTGTAATTTCGTTTTTCATAACGTCATAAAGATTATATGGCCCGATTCATTCTCACCCGGCCAAATAAAACTACATAGAGCTGAAAAGTTTTTGCAACCCCATAGCCACAGACATGTCGCCAGCTACTTTTAGTTTGCCGGACATGAAGGCCATCATTGGGTCAAGATCACCGGACGCCAAAGCAATAAAATCATCTTTGGTCACGCTAATCGTACAATCTGCATCCGCATCTTCGCCGGAAACTTCAGTGCCCGCAGCGTGTACAAAGCCGTCATCGCCAAAATCGAATTTTACGGATTTATCCAAACCGCCCGCCGCAGTAACAGCGTCTTGCATTTTGGCAATAATCTCTTCATTAGTCATGTGGTTCTCCTTAATATGCACATTGTTGTATATATATGGGGGATGTGTCCATAAAAATCCAGCCCTAACCCGCGTAAATCATCCGTGGATACGGGCAAATTTTTCCAGTTTATTCCGGTTTACGGAATTTCAAAGTAAACCGGTCCGATTCGCCAATCGCCTTATATTTAGCCGCGTCAAAATCTGCGGCCGTCTCTTGGCCCCTGTTCGCCGAACGACTGGTTGGCGGCAATGTCCACACCCCGAACGGATGATCTGCCGTATCTTTTTCGTTCGCATTAATTTCGCTCGCCCCGACAAACTCGAAACCGGCAGCTTTGGCAAGCGCCTTCACATGGCTAACCGTCACATATCCGCCTTGCATATCCTTGCCAACAGACTCCGGTAAACGATGCTCGACAACCCCTAAAATGCCTCCCGGTTTAAGAGCCGTATAAAAATCTGCGAAAGCCTTCTCGTCATAACCACGACCAATCCAGCCATGGACACTTCTAAACGTCAGAACCAAATCGGCGCTAGCTGTTGCAAACGGTTCTGATTCTCCGCCAAAATCAGCAGTGTGAACTTTTCCGTATATCTGTGTATCGCCAAAGGTTTTCTTAAACCGGTCGCTCACATCCGCAGCCGTAAACGTCCCGCCAGTGGCCTTGCTATACGGCGCTAAAATATTCGTATACCAACCCGCGCCACCGGGTGCGATCTCGACAACATTTAGCCCCGGGGCTAAACCAAAGAATGCCAGTGTCGCTTCTGGATGGCGAAATACATCACGAACGGCCTGTTCTGTGCGCCAATCACCAGATAAAACCGTGCGCATCACAGAGGCTTGCGCATCTGTACTTTCTGGCGTTTTCGCCGCTGTCTCGCTCATGCCAAAGACACCAAATAACAGGCTGGCAGATGCGGCCGCGATCAATAAAGTTGTGACAGATTTCATATGTATTCCCCAAAGTTAAACGTGCATCAAACATACCCAATACCATAACCGACGCAAGGCAAGGCTTTTCGCTAAAAAAAGACCAGATACATCAAGTGCTTGGCACCAATATTCCGTAAGACCATCTATTCCGGTTTACGGAATTTCGCAGTAAACCGATCTGATTCGCCAATAGCTTCATACTTGGCAGCGTCAAAATCCGTTGCCGTCTCCTCACCCCTGTTGGCAGAACGGCTCACCGGAGGCAATGTCCAGACGCCAAAGGGATGGTCTGCCGTGTCTTTCGCATTGGCATTGATATCCGAAACACCCACAAATTCAAAACCGGCTTCCTCTGCCAACGCTTTCACATAGCTAAGCTGTACATAGCCGCCGCGCGTTTTTAAATCCTGCTCGGCTGATTCAGGAAGGCGATGCTCGACAACCCCCAAAATACCACCGGGTTTTAAAGCTGCGTAAAAATCAGCAAAAGCTTTCTCTTGAAATCCGCGACCCACCCAATTGTGAACATTACGGAAGGACAAAATTAAATCGGCATCCCCGTCTGCAAGCGCACCGGACTCAGCCCCGAACTCGACTATATTGACCATTCCGTAGGTTTCCACATTTGCAACACGCTCACGAAATGTATCATTTACGCCTGCGGCTGTATAACTGCCCCCACTTGCTTTGGCATAGGGCGCTAAAATATTCGCATACCAGCCCGCCCCGCCAGGCCAAATTTCGATCACATTCTGTCCCGATGTCAGGCCAAAAAACTCAAGCGTTTCTTTGGGATGACGAAACGCATCACGGACGGCTTGCTCTGCACGTAACTCGCTTGTTAACGCCGTTTCCAATGCAGACATTTGCACCACAGTTTCTGTTTGCGGAGAAATTTCAGCTACAATTTCTTCTGAACCCCCGCAGGCAGTAAGTAACAGGCAGACAGACGCGCAAGTAAGTAATAAAGATGAGAGCGGTTTCATAGGATTCCTCTAGGTTAAACTTGCCCCAACCATAGCTATAAACCTGCGCCACACAAGGAAATGCTGGGCCTGCGGGCTATTTATTGCGCAGAGTGACGGGTGCACCGGCGTCGCATGAACATGTCACCGTCTTGACACAGCAAGGCCTCTTCCCATGTATTGAGTGTAGGGTGCCATTCGGGCCCTCACACGAACCAGAGCAGAATGCCAATTCGGATTCTGCACTTTAAACGCATCATGCGTAAACACATTGCTTAGAAAAGGATGTACAATTATGAGTTATGATTTTAGCCCCCTCAGCCGATCTTTTATTGGGTTTGACCGTATGGCCAGCCTGATTGACAATGCTTCGAAGCTTTCGGGCACCAATACATACCCCCCCTATAACATCTCGCAAATCAGCGAAGATGATTATCTGATCGAACTGGCCGTTGCCGGATTTAGCGAAGATGATCTTTCGCTCGAAACCCATGAGAACGTGTTGAGCATTATTGGCACCAAAGCCGCCAATGAAAACACGACAGGTGAATACTTACACCGCGGCATTGCCGAACGTGGATTTGAACGCCGTTTCCAGATGGCAGACCATGTACGCGTGAACGGAGCAAGCCTTGAAAACGGCCTGTTACAAATCAGCTTGAAACGCGAGCTTCCCGAGGCCATGAAGCCCCGCAAAATCTCGATTACGAAAGCTAACGAAAATTTAATAAGTTCGAAACCTTCCCGTAAGCGAAAGACTGCTTAAATATACACTATAGCGTCGAGACTGTTTCTGCTCACCACTCTACCTCTCCCTTCCCCCCCTTAGGGTCAGGTTTCGGTGACAAAGGAATACGATCCGCTTTAGAGCCGCGGCGCCCTGTACTTCTTCCTCCCCCACAGGGCGCCCGCGGTTTCTCTTTTTCAGACCTCACCTAGGCGCGATAAATGGAAAACCCGCCGTCCACGAGATGTGCCGTTCCCGTCACAAAACCGGAAGCATCAGAAACCAGATACAAAACCGAGCGCGCAATCTCTTCTGGGTGCGCCATCCGTTTCAGCCCGTGTAGTCCCTCTATATAAGCTTTACTTTCCGGCGTAGCTGTCATCACGGCACCCATCGGCGTAGTGGTGCCCCCGGGCAAAATTGCGTTCACACGTACACCTTGCGCCCCATGCTCTGCGGCTAAACCTTGGCTCAATCCCACGAGACCAGCCTTGGAAGCCCCATAAGCCGCCAATCCAGCCATTCCGACCGTATGTCCTACAAAGCTGGACGTAAACACAATGGCCCCGCCTCCGCGCGCAATCATGGCCGGAATTTGATATTTCGCCCCTAAAAAAGCACTGGTCAGATTGGTATCAAGGGTCTCATGCCATGCCTCCACACTCATATCAGCAATAGGCCCCAAAGCCCCGAGCGTGCCGGCATTGTTAAATCCTATATCTAGGCCTCCAAAGACCGAAAGCGCTATATCAACGCTCTCTTTGGCCAAGGCTTCATCACGCACATCTCCTGCGAGCGCAATTGCATGACCATTATCCGCTTCAATTTCTGCGACCAAATCATCCAGCTTGTCTTGCCGGCGTGCACTGACAACGCATTTCGCACCTTCTTTGGCCAGCAGTAGAGCCGTTGCCCGGCCGATGCCAGAACTTGCCCCGGTTATAATAGCGACTTTTCCATCTAGTGTTTTCATGTGTATTTTCCTCTCCAATCGTGTTTTCAAAATATGACTAGAGACAAGCCCGCTTAACCACCACCTGATCCTTGTGATAGGCAATCTTTCCAAATTGTTTCACGTAAAACAATTTGGATGAAACATAAAAAAACCGCCCTCCGGTAAAGGAGAGCGGTTGTTAATCTGTTTGTTTTGAAAAGTGCTAAACTTCGGCTTGCACCTCTTCTGGCGCAGCTTCATCGACAATTTCTTCAGGGAAATCTTCGAGTGCAGGTGCACCAGCCGCACGTTCTTCAAGCAATTTGGCATCGCGCGCATTCGCCAGTTTCTGGTAATGACGCAAATTACTGCCTGTACCTGCCGGAATAAGGCGGCCAACGATTACGTTTTCTTTCAAGCCTTCCAGCATGTCTTCTTTGCCGTTTACAGAGGCATCGGTGAGCACACGGGTTGTTTCCTGGAAGGACGCTGCAGAGATAAAGGAGCGGGTCTGCAAGCTGGCTTTGGTAATGCCAAGCAGAACCGGTTTGCCAATTGCAGGGGCTTTGTCCTTATCACGCTCGAGCAGAGCCTCATTAACTTCGGTAAACTCGATACGGTCAAGTTGTTCCCCGCGCAACAAGCTTGTATCACCCGGATCGGTAACTTCCACTTTTTGCAGCATTTGACGTACAATCACTTCGATATGTTTGTCATTGATCGGCACACCTTGCAAACGGTACACAGCCTGAACTTCTTCAACCAGATAATCAGCCAAAGCTTCAACGCCCAGAATTTCCAAAATATCATGCGGGGCCGGATTTCCGTCGATAAGATAATCACCTTTCGACACCCGATCACCTTCACGCACAGTCATATGCTTACCTTTGGCAATCAAATATTGTGAAGGTTCAATGCTGTCATCATCAGGAACGATCTGGATACGGCGCTTGTTTTTATAATCGCGCGTAAACTCGATCTTGCCGTCCATATCCGCAATAATCGCATCATCCTTCGGACGACGGGCTTCAAACAGCTCGGCCACACGTGGCAACCCACCTGTAATATCGCGCTGGGTCGCCCCGCCTTTGGCAATACGGGCAATCACATCACCGGCATGGACAACATCATCATCATTCACAGACAAGATCGCACCCACAGCCAGCATATATGTCGCCACATTGCCATTGGCTGTCTTCATAGGTTCGCCGTCCTTACCTTGGATAACGGCCATAGGCTGGATATCTCCACCTTTGGAAGACGCACGCCAGTCAACGATAACTTTACTGGTAATACCGGTTTCTTCGTCAGTTTCTTCCTTAACGGAAACACCTTCGACCAAATCGACCAGTTTAATTGTACCGCCAACTTCGGTGATAATCGGATCAGCATATGGATCCCACTCTGCCAGTCTATCACCACGCGCAACACTTGCACCGTCAGCAACAGCAACACGGGTACCATAAGTAACCTTATGGGTTTCCAGCTCTTTGCCGCTTTTGTCTTGAACAGACACCTGCATATTACGGCCCATGACCACAAATACACCGGAGCGATTTTTAACCACATTGCTATTGATATAAACAATCTTGCCTTCATTCATGCTTTCAATCGCAGATTTATCAGACACGGACGCTGTACCGCCAATATGGAAAGTCCGCATGGTAAGCTGGGTACCCGGCTCGCCAATCGACTGGGCCGCGATAACACCGACAGCTTCACCCATATTCACCTTCGTACCACGTGCCAGATCACGACCATAACACGTTGCACAAATACCATTTGTCGTTTCACATGTCAGCGGAGAACGAACCCGCGCATCTTGCAAACCACTCTCGTCAATCTCGAGCATAATGTCTTCGTCAACATAAGTGTTGGCAGGGAACATAACATCACCACTTTGTGGATCACGTAAATCTTCCGCACATACCCGGCCAAGCATACGCTCGCCCAAAGACACAACAACATTACCGCCATCCACAACAGAGATCAGTTTAATCCCGTCAGACGTACCGCAATCCTGTTCGTTAACAATACAGTCTTGAGCCACATCAACCAGACGACGGGTTAGATAACCCGAGTTGGCCGTTTTCAACGCCGTATCCGCAAGACCCTTACGTGCACCATGGGTGGAGTTAAAGTATTCCAGAACCGACAGGCCTTCTTTAAAGTTGGAAATAATCGGTGTTTCGATAATTTCGCCAGACGGTTTCGCCATCAAACCGCGCATGCCGGCCAGCTGTTTCATCTGGTTTTTAGAACCACGCGCACCGGAATCGGCCATCATAAACACGGAGTTGATCATTTTGCGTGGCTTCGCAGCCTCGTCCATCATCGCATCCGCCACTTTGTCCGTACATTTCGACCATGCGTCCACAACTTTGTTGTATTTCTCGCCTTTGGTAATCAAACCGTCCGCATACTGTTGTTCAAAATCAGACACAAGCGCTTGGGTTTCATCAACGAAGGTTTTCTTGGCCTCAGGAATGATCATATCATCCTTACCAAATGAAATACCCGCAGCCGCAGCTTCTTTAAACCCAAGGCCCATAATTTTATCACAGAAAATCACAGTCGCCTTTTGTCCCGCATGACGGTAGACAATTTCGATCACTTTCCCAATCGCTTTTTTGGACAAAGCTTGGTTGATAATTGAATACGGAATTTTCTCGTGCTTGGGCAGGAACTCGGCCACTTTCAAACGACCGGGTGTTGTTTCCGCAACTTCCTGAGTGATAGACCCATCTGCATGCACAACATCAAAACGACCTTTAATCTTTGAATGCATGGTGACTTGCTTATCATCAAGTGCAGCTTCCAGTTCATGGATGCTGGCAAAGGCACGGCCTTCACCTTTTTCGCCGTCGACCATCAAACTCATATAATACAGACCCAGAACAATATCCTGAGACGGTACGATCACAGGCTTACCATTAGATGGGGACAATATATTGTTGGTAGACATCATCAAAACGCGGGCTTCAAGCTGTGCTTCGATAGACAAAGGCACATGAACCGCCATTTGGTCACCATCAAAATCGGCGTTAAACGCAGTACAGACAAGCGGGTGCAAGCGGATCGCTTTCCCTTCGGTCAGGACAGGTTCAAACGCTTGGATGCCAAGCCTATGCAGAGTTGGCGCCCGGTTGAGAAGAACAGGATGCTCACGAATAACTTCGTCGAGAATATCCCAAACTTCAGGGCGTTGTTTCTCAACAATTTTCTTGGACTGTTTCACAGTGCCGGAAATACCCTTGGCATCAAGACGCGCATAGATAAACGGTTTGAACAGCTCTAGAGCCATTTTCTTAGGCAGGCCACATTGATGCAACATCAATTCTGGTCCAACCACAATCACGGAACGACCGGAATAATCCACCCGTTTCCCAAGTAGATTCTGACGGAACCGGCCTTGCTTGCCTTTAAGCATATCAGACATGGATTTCAGCGGGCGCTTGTTCGCACCTGTAATCACACGACCACGACGTCCATTATCAAACAGAGCATCAACAGATTCTTGCAACATACGTTTTTCATTGCGAATAATAATGTCTGGCGCACGGAGTTCGATCAAACGCTTCAAACGATTGTTCCGGTTGATCACACGACGATACAAATCGTTCAGATCAGACGTCGCAAACCGGCCACCATCAAGTGGTACCAGCGGGCGCAATTCAGGCGGGATCACAGGCACAACCGTTAGGATCATCCACTCAGGACGATTACCGGAATGAATGAAGGCTTCCAGAAGTTTCAAACGCTTCTGGTATTTCTTCAACTTCAGCTCTGATCCGGTTTCGCCCATGTCAAAACGTACACGCTCAACTTCGGATTCCAGATCAAGACCCATCAACATTTCACGAACCGCTTCCGCGCCAATAGAGGCCGTAAAGCTATCTTCGCCAAACTCGGTTTGCGCATCCAGATATTCTTCTTCTGACAATAACTGACGCTCGGTCAATGAAGTAAGACCCGGCTCTGTAATCACAAAGCTTTCAAAGTACAAAATCCGCTCAACTTCTTTCAGCGTAATATCAAGCATGGTCGCAATACGTGATGGCAGGGATTTCAAAAACCAGATATGGGCAACAGGGGCCGCCAATTCGATATGGCCCATGCGTTCACGGCGCACACGTGCAACCGTAACTTCGACGCCACATTTCTCGCAAACAACACCCTTATATTTCATACGTTTGTATTTACCGCACAGACATTCATAGTCCTTCATCGGGCCAAAAATACGTGAGCAGAACAGGCCGTCTTTCTCGGGTTTGAACGTACGGTAATTTATGGTTTCAGGCTTGCGGATTTCACCAAATGACCAGCTCAGTATCTTCTCTGGGGACGCCAAAGAAATACGGATGCGGTCAAAGCTTGGCCCTTCTTGGGCCGGATTGAAAATGTTCATGACCTCGTGGTTCATGGTATTCTCCTTATCAAAAGCATTTTCACAAAAAGTGGGAACCGGTTTTTGTGAAAATGCGTTACTTAGAATGTGGGTGCGAATATGCATATTCGCACCCGTAAAAACACGCAGTTAGATAAACTAACCGTTCGTCAATTCAATGTTCAGACCCAAAGAACGGATCTCTTTAATCAGCACGTTAAAGCTTTCCGGAATACCGGCTTCGAACGCATCATCACCACGGACAATACTTTCGTAAACTTTAGTCCGGCCAGCAACATCATCGGATTTAACCGTGAGCATTTCTTGCAAGGTGTAAGCCGCACCGTAAGCTTCCAAGGCCCAAACTTCCATCTCACCAAAGCGCTGACCACCAAATTGGGCTTTACCGCCAAGGGGCTGCTGGGTGACCAGAGAGTATGGCCCAATAGAACGGGCATGAATTTTATCATCGACCAAATGGTGCAGTTTCAGCAAATATTTATAGCCAACAGTAACCGGACGCGTGAAGGTTTCACCCGTACGACCATCGGTGAGCATTTCCTGACCTGAACTGGTCAGGCCTGCTTTTTTCAACATCTCAACAATGTCGTCTTCATGGGCACCATCAAAAACAGGGGTGGCAATCGGAACACCATTCGTCACATTACTGGCCAACTCGACCAGCTCTTCGTTTTTACGTGGCAACGCAATATCGCCGTACGCATTTTCCAAAGACAGTTTCAAAGGTCCCATATCCCCATCGAGACGATAGGCTTTAAGAGCATCATCGATTAATTTACCCATGCCTGCACAGGCCCAACCCAAATGGGTTTCAAGGATTTGACCAATATTCATCCGCGACGGCACGCCGAGCGGATTCAATACGATATCAACCGCTTGACCAGTTGAGAGATACGGCATGTCTTCCACAGGGTTGATTTTAGAAATCACACCTTTGTTGCCATGACGTCCAGCCATTTTATCGCCCGGTTGCAACTTACGCTTCACAGCCACAAACACTTTGACCATTTTCATCACGCCAGGCGCAAGTTCATCACCACGCTGGAGCTTATCAACCTTATCTTCAAAGCGGGCATCAAGCTTGGCTTTTGACGTATCATATTGGGTTTTCAGAGCTTCAAGCTCGCCAATCGCTTTCTCGTCATCAACACCGATGCGCCACCAATCCGAACGTGGAATTTCAGCCAGAGTTTCCTCGGTGACAGGGCCTTTTCTAAACCCACGCGGGCCCGAAACGGCTTTTTTACCGAGCAATGTACTTTGAACATGGGCGTAAATATTACGCTCAAGAATGGACAACTCATCATCACGATCTTTTCCGAGACTTTCGATCTCTTCACGCTCGATTTGCAATGCCCGTTCGTCTTTTTCGACGCCGTGACGGTTAAACACCCGCACTTCAACAACGGTACCGGATGATCCCGGAGACATTTTCAAACTTGTATCGCGAACGTCAGAAGCTTTTTCACCAAAGATAGCGCGCAGAAGTTTTTCTTCCGGCGTCATCGGGCTTTCGCCTTTCGGTGTCACTTTACCCACCAGAATGTCGCCCGCATGCACTTCCGCGCCCACAGCCACAATACCGGCTTCATCAAGATTACGCAGAGCTTCTTCACCAACGTTTGGAATATCGCGGGTAATTTCTTCAGGCCCAAGCTTTGTATCGCGGGCCATAACGGAGAACTCTTCCAAATGCAAAGATGTATAGACATCATCACGCACAATACGCTCTGAGATTAGGATACTATCCTCATAGTTAAAGCCGTTCCATGGCATAAAGGCCACAAGCACGTTTTTACCAAGCGCAAGCTCGCCAAGTTGTGTAGACGGGCCATCGGCAATAATATCGCCTGCTTTAATCACATCACCAACTCTCACAAGCGGGGTCTGGTTAATACATGTACTTTGGTTTGAGCGTTGGAATTTCAACAAATTGTAGATATCCACGCCGGATTTCGTCAGATCGGTCTCTTTATTGGCCCGAACAACAATCCGTCTTGCGTCAACCTGTTCAACAATACCTTCACGTTTTGCCGCAATCGTAGCACCAGAATCCAGAGCCACAACGGATTCCATACCGGTCCCCACAAGCGGGGCTTCCGCTTTCAACAAAGGCACGGCTTGGCGCATCATATTTGATCCCATCAAGGCCCGGTTCGCATCATCATGTTCAAGGAACGGGATAAGCGACGTCGCAACAGACACAAGCTGTTTCGGGGACACATCGATGAAATCAATATCATCACGCTCGACCAGGGTCACATCACCCTGCACACGACAGGTAATGAAGTCACCAACGAGCACAGAGTTTTCGTCTACTTCCGCATTGGCCTGCGCAATTTTATAGCGCGCCTCTTCCATGGCAGAAATATACTGCACATCATTGGTCACTTTACCTTTGATAATGCGGCGATACGGGCTTTCGATAAAGCCGTATTTATTGATACGCGCATGGGTCGCCAACGAGTTAATCAGACCAATATTCGGGCCCTCGGGCGTTTCAATCGGGCAAATACGACCATAATGGGTTGGATGCACATCCCGAACTTCAAAACCGGCCCGTTCGCGGGTCAGACCACCAGGGCCAAGCGCAGACAAGCGACGTTTATGGGTAATCTCAGACAAAGGATTGGTCTGATCCATAAACTGGGACAATTGGGACGAGCCAAAAAACTCGCGCACAACGGCCGCAGCAGGTTTCGCGTTAATCAAATCATGTGGCATCACAGTTTCGATATCCACAGATGTCATACGTTCTTTGATCGCACGTTCCATACGCAACAAACCGATACGGTACTGATTTTGCATCAATTCACCAACAGAGCGCACCCGGCGATTGCCAAGATTGTCAATATCATCAGTTTGGCCAATGCCGTCTTTCAACTTCACCAATGTATCCACAACAGCCAGCAAATCTTCCTTACGTAAAACGCGAATTTCATCATCGCATTCCAGATTCAAACGCATATTCATTTTCACCCGGCCAACAGCGGATAGATCATAACGATCCGATTCAAAGAACAGGCTCTGGAACAAAGCATCTGCTGTTTCAGGAGTTGGTGGCTCGCCCGGACGCATCACACGATAAATATCAACAAGCGCGCCATCACGGCAATCATTCTTATCCGCTGCCAATGTATTGCGGATAAATGGACCAACATTGATATGGTCAATATTAAGCACGGACAAAGATGTAATGCCAGCCTCGTTGATTTGCTCGAGAATTTCCATGCTCAACTCGTCATTGCCTTCAGCGTAAATCTCGCCTGTTTTCACATTGACAATGTCTTCAGCCGCATAACGCTCTGCCAATTCCTCATCGGCAATGAGCAATGTTTTCAAACCGTTATCTGCTAATTTCTTGGCACCACGTTTGGTCAGTTTACGACCCGCAGGGGCAATAGTTTCACCGGTTTTGGCATCGATCAAATCATTCAATAGTTTCGAACCACGGTAATTATCGGCGTTAAAGGCCAAATTCCAGCCACCCTTGGATTTATTGCGAGTGTATTCAATATTCTCGTAAAATTCGGCAAGAATATCTTCCTTGGTCATACCAAGCGCATACAAAATCGTTGTTGCTGGCAATTTCCGTTTACGGTCAATACGCGCATGCAGAATATCTTTGGCATCAAATTCAAAATCAAGCCATGACCCACGGTAAGGAATGATCCGGGCAGAATGCAGAATTTTACCTGATGAATGGCTGTTGCCTTTATCATGGTCAAAAAACACGCCGGGTGAACGGTGCATTTGCGAGACAATCACACGCTCTGTGCCGTTGACAATAAATGTACCTTTTTCAGTCATCAAAGGCATGTCGCCCATGTAAACTTCTTGCTCTTTAATATCTTTAACCGAGCGGGCACCTGTATCATCATCAATATCAAACACGACCAACCGCATTTTAACTTTGAGCGGCGCTGCGAATGTAATATCGCGCTGCTGACACTCTTCTTCGTCAAATTTAGGCTTATCGAATGAGAAAGACACATATTCCAAAACGGCCCGATCCGAGAAATCGCGAACAGGGAATACGGATGTAAACACACCGTTCATACCCAAATCGCCACGATCTTCGTGGGGAACATCTATTTGTAGGAATTGTTTATACGAGCTCTTCTGAACCTCGATGAGGTTAGGCATCCGAATCACATCAGGAATGCGACCAAAGCTTTTACGAATACGTTTTTTGCCAGTAAATGTGAGCGACATCAAAAACACCTTTACAATAAGAAGATGGGGCGTCTTGCAATACGCGCCCTCTTCAGAAAATTTTTTCACGGATTTGAACTGTTCCGCTCAGTACGCTTTTTCACTTAGCGCAAAGTAAATCCCGGCGCGTACAACGCACGCACCGGGAGGTAGTTTTACTTAACTTCAGCGGTCGCGCCAGCTGCTTCCAGCTTGGCTTTGATCTCTTCAGCTTCGTCCTTAGAGACACCTTCCTTAACGGCTTTAGGTGCGCTCTCTACAAGGTCTTTAGCTTCTTTGAGGCCAAGACCCGTGATGGAACGGACTTCTTTAATCACGTTGATTTTCTTTTCACCAAATGACGCAAGAATTACGTCAAATTCGGTTTGCTCTTCGGCAGCAGCACCGGCGTCACCACCAGCAGGGCCAGCAACTGCAACAGCAGCAGCAGCTTTAATGCCATTTTCTTCAAGAATATCATTCAGTTCTTTTGCTTCCATGATGGTAAGAGCCATCAAGTCTTTAGCAAGTTTAGCTACATCAGCCATAATTTACTTCCTTTAGTTTAAATAGTTAGTTCAGTTCGAGTGTTACGAGCCTGACGTTAAGCTGTCGCACGTTCTTCAATGACGCCAATGGCACCCGCAAGGGCACTACCAGGTGCATTAAGACGCTGACCGATTTGAGAAGCTTGACCCAGAAGCCGTGAAGCCACCATACCAATAAGTTCTTCGCGTGACGGTAGTTTGGACAATGCCTCGATACCAGCGACGTCAAAGATTTCTTCTCCCATAAAGCCGCCAAGAATATTGAATAAATCATTATCTTTAGCATACTTTACACTCACTTTAGGCGCACCAATGACATCCTCGGCGTAAGCAATAGCTACTGGACCTTTAAACAGATCTGCAACACCTTCACCGGGTTTACCTTTAAGTGCGATTTTAGCGAGACGGTTTTTGACAATTTTGATCGTTGCGCCGTTTTCACGTAATTGCGCGCGCAGATCTGTCAGTTCCGCAACCGTCATGCCCGAGTATTCAGCCATGACAACGGACCCGGAACTATCAAAAATACCTTCCAGCATTTTGATCATTTCCTGTTTTTGTTTGCGATCCATTGCGGTCTCCCTGTTGCGGCAACCCCCCATGGGTCACCTTCAGTGTGCACCGATAACACCCCGTAAAGGACAATCACCAGTGCGGCAGTCTGTCCCAGGGCTCAAACCAAACCGGTCGCAAGCGACCAAAATCAGTTTTTTCGCGCTGTCTCACACGGGCATAATTAAGCGGATAATTCCGCACCAGTGATCTCGGACAATTGCTAAAAATGCCCACATGGGCATCTCCAACGCATTTAGCGGGCTATCGCTAGCCCGCCAAAATCTCTTTTTACGACGACGTCGCTTCGGACGGGTCAATTCTCACGCCTGGGCCCATGGTCGAGCTCAATGTGACGCGTTTCATAAATGTACCTTTGGCACCTGTTGGCTTGGCCTTCATGATCGCACCTAGAAAGCTTTGAACATTTTCAGCCAAAGCAGTCTCAGAAAAACTGGCCTTGCCAACACCAACGTGGATAATTCCGGCTTTTTCAGCCCGAAACTCGACCGCGCCGCCCTTGGCATCCTTAACAGCCTTGGCAACATCGGCAGTAACCGTACCCACACGTGGGTTTGGCATCATGCCTTTAGGGCCTAGAATTTTACCCAAACGACCAACCAATGGCATCATGTCCGGCGTAGCAATTACCCGGTCAAAATCCATCTCGCCCGCTTGTATTTTAGCCGCCAGATCGTCAGCACCAACTATGTCAGCACCAGCTGCAAGAGCTTCTTCCGCTTTCGCGTCTTTCGCAAATACAGCGACACGGACATTACGGCCCGTGCCATTTGGCAGATTACAAACACCACGAACCATTTGGTCCGCATGGCGTGGATCAACACCCAGGTTGATCGCCATTTCGATGGTTTCATCGAATTTGGCGGTCGCGTTGGTTTTTACGATACCGACAGCGTCTGTTACAGTGTACAGCGCTTCACGGTCTACATTGCTGCGCGCAGCAATTGTTCTTTTACCTAGTTTAGCCATGATTTACTCCGACACCTCAAAGCCCATTGAACGGGCAGATCCAGCGATAATTTTTTGCGCCTGATCTAGATCATTAGCGCTCAAATCCACAAATTTCAGCTCGGCAATTTCACGACACTGCTTCATTGTCACCGTGGCGGCCACAATACGGCCAGGTTCGGTTGAACCAGATTTCAAACCAGCCGCCTTCTTAAGATAATAAGACGCAGGTGGCGTTTTTGTTTCAAACGTAAACGATTTGTCCGCATAGACAGTGATCACAGTCGGAATCGGAATGCTTTTTTCCAGATCCGCTGTTTTCGCGTTAAACGCTTTGGTAAATTCCATAATATTTACACCACGTTGGCCCAAGGCAGGCCCTAGTGGTGGTGACGGGTTGGCTGTCCCCGCCGGAACCATCAATTTGATGTATCCCTCGATCTTTTTTGCCATTTTTCACTCCAATATTTGCATATAACACCGCGTCATATGCAGGGTGCGTCCGTGGTCGGGTTCGCGCTGGACTTAGCCCTCACCTCCCACAAACAATTTCATACGCTAAGTCTGTTTTTCGACCTGCGCATATTCCAACTCGACCGGGGTAGCCCGGCCAAAAATATTAATCGCCACTTTCAGACGCTCATTTTCCACATCAACATCTTCAACAACGCCACTAAACGACTGAAAATGTCCATCTATAACTTTTACGGTTTCGCCAACATCGAAAACGATCATGGAACGCGGCGCATCTTCGGCTTCCGCAATCTGTCCAACAATTCTTTGTACTTCTTTATCCGATACAGGCATCGGCTTGTTGGCCGAGCCCAAAAATCCGCTCACCTTTGGTGTGTTTTTCACCAAATGATAAACTTCATCGGTCAAATCCATTTTCACAAGCACATAGCCCGGAAAATATTTACGCTCGGATTCGACCTTGCGACCCCGACGAATTTCGACGATCTGTTCCGTCGGCACAAGGATTTCTTCAAACAAATGCGCCAAACCTTTACGTTCAGATTCTGTTTCCAGACTTTCCTTAACGCGCTTCTCAAAATTCGAATGCGCTTGGACAATATACCATCTTGCCGTCATGATTTAACCACCTGCGCCAGAACCGGGACCCTTGGTTGTCCCGATATTCAGTAAAAACTGGGTGCCGTTCGCAGCAATCCAGTCCACAAAGAAGAAGAAAATGCCAAACAGCACCATCATAATAAGAACGAGTATAGTGGTGACCATCGTCTCGCGCGGCGTAGGCCAGACAACCTTACGGCCCTCTTGACGCACTTGCCCAAGATATTTCACCAACCCAACTTTTGCCTTTTTATCAGCCATGCTCTTCTTCACTTTTTTAGATGCTTTTTACAGCATTTTAATTCTCGTTGCCTTAAACTCCAAAACGCGACCAGACACAAGAGAAAATCTCGGGATCTTTCGCGTATTCGTCTAGAGCTTAGTGGCAGAGGCGGAGAGACTCGAACTCACGACCCTCGGTTTTGGAGACCGATGCTCTACCAACTGAGCTACGCCTCTATGCCAATAAACCGCCCCCTCTTGGTAGAAAGGGCGGCTTTAAACTTTACTCTATAATTTTAGAGACGACACCGGCACCTACTGTGCGGCCACCTTCACGGATCGCGAAGCGGAGCTTCTCTTCCATGGCGATAGGCACGATAAGTTCGACATTCACTTCAACATTGTCGCCAGGCATAACCATCTCAACGCCGTCTTTCAAAGTCACAACACCGGTCACATCCGTTGTACGGAAGTAAAACTGTGGACGGTAGTTGGTGAAAAACGGAGTATGACGACCGCCTTCTTCTTTGGTCAGGATATAAGCCTCACCAACGAATTTCTTGTGCGGTTTCACAGAACCAGGCTTACAAAGCACTTGGCCACGCTCGACATTTTCGCGGTCAACACCACGGATCAAAGCACCGATATTGTCGCCAGCTTCTCCGCGGTCAAGCAGTTTGCGGAACATTTCAACACCTGTACATGTGGTCTTCTGTGTATCTTTGATACCAACGATTTCAATTTCGTCGCCAACATTCACAACACCACGCTCAACACGACCGGTAACAACTGTACCACGGCCAGAGATGGAGAACACATCTTCGATTGGCAATAGGAATGGTTTATCAATATCACGTTCAGGCTGTGGAATGTATTCGTCAACAGCCGCCATCAATTTACGGATGCTTTCTTCGCCGATCTCAGGATTGCGGCCTTCCATGGCAGCCAAAGCAGAACCGGCAATCACAGGCAGATCATCACCAGGATAATCATAAGCGCTGAGAAGTTCGCGGATTTCCATTTCAACAAGCTCTAGTAACTCGTCATCATCAACCTGATCAACCTTGTTCATGTAAACAACAAGCGCCGGCACACCAACCTGACGCGCAAGCAGGATATGCTCGCGGGTTTGTGGCATAGGGCCGTCAGCCGCGTTTACAACCAAGATAGCGCCGTCCATTTGGGCCGCACCAGTGATCATATTTTTAACATAGTCAGCATGTCCAGGGCAATCCACATGGGCATAGTGACGCGCATCTGTTTCATATTCAACGTGAGCCGTATTGATCGTGATACCACGTGCTTTTTCTTCAGGCGCGCCGTCAATCTCGTCATACGCCTTAAACTCACCGAAATACTTCGTGATCGCAGCCGTCAACGTCGTCTTACCATGGTCAACATGACCAATCGTACCGATATTCGCATGCGGCTTCGTGCGTTCAAACTTCTCTTTAGACATTTTAGTTCTCCGTCTTCTCTTACCTTAGGAGGTTAAAAAAAACAGGGCTGTGCTTATGCACCGCCCTGCTTAGAAATTACTTCGTCCGAAATTGCTTTCGGTGTTGTTTCGTAGTGATCGAACGTCATGGTAAATTGCGCACGACCTTGTGACATAGAGCGCAGATTACTGACATAGCCAAACATGTTCGCCAATGGCACCATCGCATTGATAGCTGTTGTCACGCCGCGTACTTCTGTACCGGAAATTTGACCCCGACGGGAGCTTAAATCACCAATCACGTCGCCCATATAATCTTCAGGCGTCACAACTTCGACCTTCATGATTGGCTCAAGCAGTTTAGCACCGCCCTCTTTTGCCACTTCACGGAAGGCTGCACGGGCAGCGATTTCGAAAGCCATCACGGAACTATCAACATCATGATAAGCGCCGTCATAAAGCGTTGCTTTAAAGTCGATCACAGGGAAACCAGCCAAAAGACCTGATTCCGCCATTGTGCGAATACCTTTTTCAACACCCGGAATATATTCACGAGGCACATTACCACCAACAATTGTGTTTTCAAACTCAATGCCGGAACCTGCTTCAAGCGGCTCGAATCTAATCTTGACCCGCGCAAATTGACCGGAACCACCAGATTGCTTTTTGTGGGTATAATCAATGTCGATTGGACCGATAAGGGTCTCACGATACGCCACTTGTGGCTGACCGATATTGGCTTCAACACCAAACTCACGACGCAGACGATCCACAAGAATGTCCAAGTGAAGCTCGCCCATGCCCGCCATGATGGTCTGACCGGATTCATGATCAGTTGTCACGCGGAAGGACGGATCTTCAGCCGCCAAACGCTGTAAGCCAAGGCCCAACTTCTCTTGATCAACCTTGGTTTTAGGCTCAACAGAGATTTCAATAACAGGCTCGGGGAATTCCATGCGCTCAAGAATAACAGGGTGATTGAGATCTGCAAGTGTGTCACCGGTTGTGGTTTGCTTCAGAGAGGCAATCGCCACAATATCGCCAGCATAGGCCACTTTGATATCATCACGGTCATTAGAATGCATGATCAACATACGACCAACGCGTTCGCGCTTTTCCTTCACCGTATTCATCAAGGTCGTACCTGTTTCCAGAACACCAGAATAGATACGGCAAAATGTCAATGTACCCACAAACGGGTCATTCATGATTTTAAAGGCAAGCAAAGACAAAGGCTCGTCATCAGCAGCCCTACGGGTTATTTCTTCGCCAGTCTTCATGTCAGTACCGGCAATCGCGGGAATATCCATCGGGCTTGGCAGATAATCAACAACGGCGTCGAGCAAAGGCTGAACACCCTTGTTTTTAAATGCAGTGCCACAGAAAATCGGCACAATCTCGCCAGCAATCGTTGCTTTACGGACAATCGCCATGATCTGTTCATTGGAAGGCTCTTCACCCTCAAGATAAGCTTCCATAAGATCATCATCATACTCGACAACGGCTTCAACCAGCTTCTCACGGTATTCAGCAGCTTTGTCAGCCATATCAGCAGGAATATCAACGGTATCGAAGCTTGCACCCAAATCCGCATTATCTTCCCAAACATAGGCATGCATTTTGACCAGATCGATCATGCCTGTAAATTCGCTCTCGGCACCGATTGGCAGTTGCATCTCAAGAGCATTTGCACCAAGGCGCTTACGAATAGACTCTACAGAGGCGTAAAAATCCGCGCCCAATTTGTCCATTTTATTGATGAAGACCATACGAGGCACATTATACTTATCAGCCTGACGCCAAACAGTTTCTGTTTGTGGCTCGACGCCAGCATTGGCATCCAGCAACGTAACAGCACCATCAAGAACCCGCAAAGAACGCTCAACTTCGATTGTGAAGTCAACGTGTCCCGGTGTGTCAATGATGTTCAAACGCTTACCGCGCCAAAAACAGGTTGTCGCCGCAGAGGTAATGGTAATACCGCGCTCTTGCTCTTGCTCCATCCAATCCATAGTGGCAGCGCCATCATGAACTTCGGCAATTTTGTGGTTTTTGCCTGTATAGTAAAGTATCCGCTCGGTACATGTGGTTTTACCCGCATCGATGTGGGCCATGATACCAAAATTGCGGTAATCTTCTAATTTATATTCGCGTGCCATGATAATCCCTACCAGCGATAATGCGCGAACGCACGGTTGGCTTCGGCCATACGGTGTGTGTCTTCGCGTTTTTTAACAGCAGAGCCACGATTGTTCGCCGCGTCCATCAACTCAGCAGCGAGACGCTCGCGCATTGTGTTTTCGTTGCGTGAACGCGATGCAATCACCAACCAGCGAATAGCCAGAGCCTGACGGCGCTCAATGCGCACTTCAACCGGCACCTGATAGGTTGCACCACCGACACGGCGAGAGCGAACTTCTACAGTTGGCTTGATATTTTCCAAAGCGTCATGAAACATGCGCATTGGATCAGATTTTGCTTTGGTCTCGACGAGATCAAGAGCTCCATAAACAATGCGCTCAGCTGTGGATTTTTTTCCATCAAGCATAATAGCGTTCATGAATTTAGTCAGAACCAGATCACCAAATTTTGGATCAGGAAGGACTTCACGTTTTTCAGCGCGGTGACGACGAGACATAATATACCTTTTTTACCTTAGCTCACTTAGGGGCTTACTTAGGACGCTTAGCGCCGTATTTGGAACGACGTTGACGACGATCTTTCACGCCTTGCGTATCAAGAACACCACGCAGAACGTGATAACGAACACCCGGCAAGTCTTTTACGCGACCGCCGCGAATGAGCACAACACTATGCTCTTGCAAATTATGGCCTTCACCAGGGATGTAGCTCACAACTTCGAAACCATTTGTCAAACGCACTTTAGCCACTTTCCGCAAAGCCGAGTTCGGCTTTTTCGGTGTGGTTGTGTAAACGCGTGTACACACACCGCGTTTTTGCGGGCAACCCTCCATAGCCGGAACCTTGTTCCGCTTTGGCTTCGGTGTCCGGGGCTTCCGGATAAGCTGTTGTACTGTTGGCATAAAAGGCCCTCTTATAATCAACTACAATAATGTGCGCATCCCTGCACAAATACGCAAAACACCATGTCAAACCCCTAGGAGCGGACAGACCTTTCGCGCACTACAACCCTAACCCCGGGAAATCCCCCGAAAATCAGAGCAAAAATCTCTTTATTCGCACCGGGAAAAGGGTCTCAGAACTTAAGAACTGACGGTCAATTTCCCGATGAGCGCGGAACATAGTGCCGAGAATCGGATACGTCAACAAGAGTCTTGGGGTTTTTTGCTGTTTTTTTGCGGTATTTGCAGTGGTTAGAAACAGGGTTCTAAATGCAGGATATCTGTCCTTAACACAAGATATTATCAACTATACTTTTACCCAGCCTATCTTTCCAACCATTTACGGAATGCTTTAGCTCTGTTGCGGGTCACAGACAATTCCCGCTTAAGCGCATCCATTTGAACCCGTGTATTGCGCGCGCGCGTGCTCACAGACGTCACCACCTTGATGGCGATTATGGCTTGGCGGCTAATCTGGAAGAAATCGTCAGGATTTAAAACGCCTGTCAATTCAACCAGTGTATAGTCGACAAAATAGCTGCCCCCGTCAAAGAACCAGACCTTTAAGCCATGTTGTTCAGATACAAAACACGCAATATCCTTGGTCAGGACGGGTATGATTTTTCCCCCTGCCCGGATCAGGAAACGGGATTTATAACCATCCTGGTTGGCGCCCATGTGCCTTAACAGCTTACGGCGCAAAGAAATGTCCTTTGCGCTAAGGCTTTGGCGTAGCTGTTCCAGCTTGTTTAAAGCACCTCGCAAATCGGCTTCAACCACGGGCTTGAGAAGATAGGCAATGCCGTTGGATTGAAAGGCTTTCAAAGCATATTCGTCATACGCCGTACAAAAGATAATCGGGGCGGTGATCTGGCAGACATCAAAGATGGAAAAGCAATTTCCATCTGCCAAATGGATGTCCATCATAATAATATCCGGCGCGTCATGGATATTGATCCACTCAATTGTTGCGCGGATGGATGTGGTGACGCCTACAATGTGACTTTCAGGGGCAATAGATGTAAATAATGCTTTTAGGCGATCCACGGCCCGGGGCTCGTCTTCAACGATCAGGATATTCATCAAGGCTTGAGCTTTGATGTAATGAAAGGCACCTCGACCCGGAAGCGGTCACGGGCTTGTACAATATTTAGACCCTTATGCATAAGAAGCTCGTAGCGCCTTGAAAGATTGTCGAGACCTATATTATGCGATTCTACGTCCAGTTTTGGCCGCAAATCATTTTCCACACACAGTACGTCACGCCCTTGGGCTTTGATCGTCAGGACGATAGGGTTTTCGGGGGACAAAGTATTATGCTTGAAGACATTTTCTGCCAATGTATGCAGGGTCAGCGGGATAATCCGCAGAGTATGGTGCTTTTCAGAGATATCTATCTCGATCTTTACAGCCCCGGGATGACGGTTTTCCTGAATATGCAAAAGCGCTTTCACGCTCTCGATTTCCTTTTCCAAGGAGACCGTGTCCTTATCCTTATTGTCGAGGATATACCGGTAAACTTTGGACAATTGTGCCAGAAACTCTTGCGCCCGAGCCGGATCTTCATCGATTATGGCCCCCAACGTATTGAAGCTATTGAAAACAAAATGAGGGCTAAGCTGGTTTTTTAGGGAATCAAATTTCGCCGACACCATCTGCCGTTTAGTGTGCTCCAATTGATATTGTTCCCTTTGCCATTGCCCACGATAGTAAAATGTCTCTAGCAGACCCGTAAGAACGATGGGAATGATAAAGGCCAGCACAGCAATATTAAACAGAGCGCCCACGGGCGGCACCCCGAAATCATAGATGACCGCACTATGAAACCAACTCATAGCGCCAGCACCGACTGCCGCAAACAGGCCGGATAAAATAAATTGTAAAGTGTAGCGAATTTTAACGGCACGCTCAGTAATCACAATGCGCAGCACATGGGCGATGCCCAAATGGGCAAACACCACGACACTTGTCACGATCAAGCTAAAAAGGCCGTCAGTTCCAAATACCGCTTTCACAAAATTAAAGCCGACATCTTCGCGCAAGGTGTAAGAAATTTTGAAAAACAGAATTTGAAAGAGAGTAATCACCAAGATCAGGACTATAATGACCGGCAGGGATGGCCCGGAACGGGGCAATGGCGCTGTATATGTTACGTCCTGATGTGTTCCGCCTTGATGTGTTCTGTCTGGGTTTTGAGAAGCCTTCATTTTATGTCCTAGATGTATTTATCTGTGCGGGGTAATGTTCACAATCGCTTTCGTAGCAATATCATATTGAAACAAGCCCGTCTGCCCATCTTCACCGACCGCGTTTGAAAACAAAATCGTTTTGCCATCAGGGGCGTAATTCGGGCTCGCATCCATAATAACAGATATGTCGAGAGAACGCTGGTTTGATCCGTCTGCGTTCATTTCAAAAAGGCTCATCTGCCCGGCGCGGTCAGAAACGAAAACGATTTTGCGCCCGTCCGCACTTATAGCGCCACCAAAGTTATTCCCCGCATTTTGGGTCAGGGCGTGCGCACTGCGGCTGCGCATATCATAGGCCCATATATCGAACTCGTTTTCTGTCTCTGGCGCGTGGCCATAGACGATTGTCTGCCCGTCGCGGGACCAGCGCGGCCACACTCCATTTTCAATGATGTCGCGGCGATTTTGGCCATCTCTGCCAACCAAATACAGGCCTTTTGCACCTGTCCCAGCCTGAATCGCACCAACAACAATCGTGCGGCCATCGGGAGAAAACGAGGCCCCAAGGTCCGTATCCGTATTGGTAGAAATTTGCTTCAAATTCGATCCATCAATATTAATTGTATTGATTTCCCAATCCCCGTCACCGTCGGCAATGTAGGCAAGTGTCTGTCCATCCGCAGAAAACTGCGCCCATCTCTCATAGCCTTCGCTGCGGGTGATTTGCTTCACATCTGCGCCGTCTGCGCTCATGATCCATAAATTTTTGTCAGAGAAGAACACGATTTTTTGACCGTCCGGACTATAAGTCCCGCCTTTAGAGGACGCCGTCTTGGACGGCGCCCCCCCCGCGAGCACAAAGACTAAAATACCTGTAGAAACGATGAGCCCGATAATGCCCGTTTTTTTGTTCTTCCACTTCATTGCATATCCCCTTTGCTTATTTGTGCTTATTTGTGATGTCCGTTTTGGTGATGCCCATCTTTGTGGGGAATGCCTGTTTTTGCATGAGGCGTAGGTATATGTGCCATTGCAAAACCGTTTGTCCAATCGCCGACCGAGTAGATTAAATGCGCCCCATTGGGAGAGAAACTTGCAAAATAGGCGTCTTCATGGAGGCCTTGTGTTAAAGACAGGCCCACATCCCCTTCTTGTTGACCATGGGCAGAAATTGCGAACAACTGACTGTGCTCGCCGTCATAGCCCGTATACACGATCATTGATCCATCCGGCGTGAATACAGGCCCGGCTTCTTTAATGCTGGTGTTCGTAAGCCTTGTTTTGTGGCTGCCATCTGCCGCCATTATGTAGATGTCCTGCTGGCCTTTTTCCGTCTCGCTATGCACGTATAGAATACGCGCCCCGTCATGAGACCAGCTTGGACTTGTGGCTGTCCCCGGTATGTCTTGCGTTAAATTTGTTAAGTGCGTGCCGTCCGCATTGATCACAAAAATATTCGCCGTTTTCTTTTTCCCGAAAATCGAGGCAAATGCAATTTTCGAACCATCCGGAGACCAAGCGACCGCGATCGCGGAATTCGGGTCATCATGGAGTTTGGTTTTATGGCTACCGTCAGCATTCATCACCCACAAATCCAGATGCTTCATTGATTTTCCCGAGGAGTAGGCAATTTTTTTACTGTCAGGACTATACTGGGGCTCGATATCCCACATCTTGTCCGAGTGCGTCAGATTAATTTCGTCATGATGTTCAGATTTTACGAAAATATCGGGAAGTTTCTTATCCCGATAACTATAATAGGTTTTCGCTTCACCGTCTGCGCTGAAATTAATATCAAAATCTTTTATAATGACAGTATTGTCGGATTCTGCCGCCGCCGCATATGTGGAACTTATTGCGGATACGAGCACTGCCAGTGCAAGCGATAGACCCAGTTTATATTTCAAGTTCATGATCAGTCTCCCCATTTGAATAGAGACACTTCATATGAACCACTGATCTGTGTAACAAGAGAGCAAAAGGGTGAACGGGCTTTATCAGATGGTGAACGGGTATTCTATATAGCCCGCCCTCTACACACAGGCTAGAATGTGCCGTTATCAACATCTTTGATAAAATCGATCAGGCCGGTGAAAAAGTTTTCTTCATCGTCGTACTGGGAAAGATGCGAGCCGTTTGGACATAAGAGAAAACGTCCGTTTTGCACTTGTCCGGCCATCCATTCCATATGCTTTGGATCCATAGTATCATGGGTCGCCCCGATGATGAGGGTCGGGACGGTGATGTTTGAAAGATCGGCACGCCGATCCCAATCGCCAAGAACACCGCTTGCCCCAAGTTCGCTCGGGCCTTGCATCGGAATATAAATGTCGGTGTTGAGATGGGAAAATGCACGATTGATCTCGTCCGGCCATGTTTCTGCGGGCATGCGCAAGATATGATATATATAATGGTGCTCGATCAACAGCTCTGTATAGCGTGGGTTGGCATAGTCTTTGGCGGCTTCAAAGGCTTTCAACTCTGCCAGCACTTTCGGGTCCATATCGGCCATAAGCACTTTGGCCGCATAGTCATTATATTCGGGAATGCTGGCCATCATATTGGAAATGATCAGGCCTTTAAGCTTGTCTTGGTGGGCGAGCGCGTATTCCATCGCCAAAATGCCGCCCCAGGATTGCCCGAAAAGATAGAAATTATCCGGCCCTAGCCCAAGGGCTTGGCGCACTTGCTCGACCTCGTCAACAAACCGTGCCGTCTGCCACAGCTCTGGCGCGTCAGGTTGGTCGGAAAAATAAGACCCGAGCTGGTCATAATAATAGAACTCTATGCCTGCACCCGGAAAATGCTTGCCGAAAATCTCGTAGATTTCATGGGTCATTGCCGGGCCACCGTGCAGGAGCAGGACTTTAATATCGGGATTGTCGCCTATCTTTTTTGTCCAGACTTTAAAGTCACCCTTGGGTGTCGTGATCGGGATCATGCGCCCTTCCCCGACGACAGGCACGTCTTTTACGGCGGCGGGAGATGTTATTGGTGCGCGTTCACACGCGCTTAGGAGTGTGAAACTCATCAGTAGAAGAAATATAAATCGCATAGATAAAGCTCCATCAAAAGCAGAGCGCTAGCGTACCCCAACGCATCCCCAATGGCTTAAGGGTAACGATATATGTCGTTAAGTACAAGACTAGCGGTTCAATAGCTAAAGCGAGGTCTTATCGAGGGGTCAGTTTTTTAATCGTACCCGAATAATTCAAACATATTTGTCCGTCTACGCTCAACAGGCCGCGCACAAATATCAGAGATCGCCCTGCGCGCAGAACCTCTCCGCGTGCGATGACAAGGTCGCCAAGTTTGGGCCCTGAAAGAAATTCGCTTGCAAAGGAAACCGTAACAGCAAAGGCACCATCGAGTGCTTCATGGGCAATGGCAAAGAGGGAGAAGTCGGCGAACGTCATAAGGCAACCTCCGTGCACAACCCCGCCGCCGTTTAAATGGTGTTTTTCTGCCCTAAAGGCACATTTAATTCCCTGTTCGTCGTCGGTGAAATAAAATGGGCCGGCAGCAACGCGCTCGAAAGCTTCATTTTTCCAGGTTTTCCAACCTTTAAATTCACCGCTATCTTCTATGCTTGGCAACACGGGTTTTCTAAACCCGCTCGACCGCGATTGCTGTCGCTTCGCCGCCGCCAATACATAATGACGCGACACCTTTGGTGACACCGCGTTTTTCCATCGCCGCGATCAATGTGGCCATGATGCGTGCCCCAGAGGCACCAATCGGGTGGCCAAGGACGCACGCGCCGCCATTCACATTCACCTTATCATGGTCGAGCTCCATATCGCGCATGGCGATCATCGGGACGACAGCGAAGGCTTCATTGATTTCCCAAAGATCAACATCGTCTTTGTTCCAGCCGGCTTTGGCCAAGACCTTATTCATGGCGTGAACGGGAGCGGTGGTAAAATAGGCGGGCTCGTGGGCGTGGGCGGCGTGGGCTTTGATCTCGGCCAGTATTTTCACACCACGTTTCTCGGCTTCGGATTTTTTCATCAGCACCAGAGCGGCGGCGCCGTCATTAATGGAACTAGCATTGGCGGCTGTGACCGTGCCGTCTTTATTAAACACGGGGCGTAGGGCCGGGATTTTCTCGGGGCGGGCATTTTTCGGGCCAGCATCTTCGGAGACCACAATGTCGCCTCTGCGGTTTTTGACGGTTACAGGGGTAATCTCGCGCTCAAAATCACCTGCGTCAACGGCGCGGCGGGCGCGGGCAACGGACTCGATTGCATAGGCGTCTTGGTCTTCACGGGTAAACTGGTATTCATTGGCGATCATGTCGGCGAACAGACCCATCGGGCCGCCTTCATAGGCATCTGTCAGGCCATCATGCATCATAGTGTCGATGATCTGGCCATTGCCCATGCGGTAGCCACCACGGGCCTTTGGCAAGACGTAAGGTGCGCCCGTCATGTTTTCCATGCCACCAGCAATAATCACATTTGCAGATCCAGCCAATATAGTGTCATGGGCCAAAATAGCCGCCTGCATGGCAGAGCCACACATTTTATTGACCGTGGTCGCTTCGCAATGTTTGGAAAGTCCTGCCGCCATGCCGGCTTGACGGGCAACGGCTTGGCCTTGGCCTGCCGCCAATACGCAGCCCATGATGATTTGCTCGACATCATTGGCGTCGATACCGCTTTCGTCCAGTGCACCTTTGACAGCAACCGCGCCCAATTCGGCCACAGGAACCGTGCTGAATTCACCTTGAAAAGCCGCCATTGGGGTACGGGCCAGACCAACAATAACAACGGGATCAGAATGTGACATAGGGTCGCCTTTCAAAGGATCAAATAACTGTATCAAATCTATATATGCCCGAACAAAAAATAAGCAATGCCAGAATTGATCCGCATTAACCCACTCTATATATTAGGCTTGTTTTCTACTCAGACCCGGTAATCCAGCCGCCGCCAAGTGTGCGGGATGGTGTCCCCGCATCATAAAATACACAGGCCTGCCCCGGAGCGACGCCCTCCATAGGTTCGTCAAGATCGACAACCAGTGCCCCGTCTATATTCACGAACTTCGCCGAAACGGGTGGTTTCATAGAGCGGGTTTTTACCAGAACGGACACACCGTCCAAGCTGATGTCATAATCGCCGCGCCCGAGCCAATTGATCTCTTTTACGAAAATCCGTGATTTCATCAATTTTGTGCGCGGGCCGACAATGACCTGTTTCTTGTCCGCGTCCAGACGCAAGACAAATAACGGGTCCTGACCGGAACCATCGGATATGCCGAGGCCACGTCTTTGCCCTATTGTATAGTGCATGATGCCCTCATGAGTGCCCAGCACACGTCCGTCTACATGCAAGACCTCACCGGGATCGGCAGCTTCGGGGCGAATCTTTTTAATAACGTCGGTGTATTTACCGGTCGGGACGAAGCAAATGTCCTGACTGTCGGGTTTGCTGGCTACGTTTAAACCAAGTTCCACGGCAAGCTTGCGGGTTTGGGCTTTATCCTGTGCGCCCAATGGAAAGCGCAGGAAGTCGAGTTGTTCTTGGGTTGTGGCGAACAGGAAATAAGACTGGTCTTTACCCGGATCGATACCACGGTGTAATTGCGGCATGCCGTTTTCGCGGATATCCCCTTCGAGCCTACGCACATAATGGCCTGTCGCCATACAGTCCGCGCCCAGATCGCGGGCCACTTGTAACAGATCGCGGAATTTTACGGTCTGGTTACAGCGCACACACGGGATCGGGGTGGCGCCTTTAAGATAGGTATCTGCGAAGTCCTGCATCACCGCGTCATTAAACTTGCTCTCATAGTCCAATACATAATGAGGGAAGCCCATATCTTCCGCCACACGCTTGGCATCGTATATGTCTTGGCCGGAACAACAGGCTTTGGCTTTTTTAATCGCCGCACCGTGATCGTAAAGCTGTAGGGTAATGCCAATCACCTCATAGCCCTCACGGGCCAACATGGCGGCACACACGGAACTATCCACGCCGCCAGACATGGCCACCACCACGCGGGTGTCTTTGGGGGCTTTGGCAAATCCTAATGAATTTAGGGAATGTGTGCCCGAATGTGCGGTTTCAACTTGCATGAAACGTTAAATAGGGATGCAAAGCCTCTGAGTCGAGTGGGTGGATGCAGTTTCTTTTCACCGTTCTGTTTGGGGACGTTAATATCTTGCCGCATAAAAGAATCAATAGAATCAATTCCTTAGAAAATCGGCAATATTTTGTTAACACAATTTCTTAGCGTTAACCTTTGTAAACGATTGATTTAATTGCATTTTATTACCTCGCGTTAGGGTGTTTTTAACCCCCGAGGCGTACAAGCTTACTTCTGATAAAAGCGCGGGGCGAAACAGGTGGTAAAAGAATGATAAGAGAAAACGTCGTAATCGGACCAGAGGGCACACCTCTAACGCTTGCAAATTTGCCTAAGCCGGACACTGTCCGCTGGGTCATTCGCAGGAAAGCCGAAGTTGTAGCTGCGGTGCGTGGTGGTCTTCTGACTTTGGAAGGCGCTTGTGACCGGTATGGTTTGTCGTCCGAAGAATTTCTAGCATGGCAACGCTCGATTGAATCGTACGGAATTTCCGGCTTGCGGACAACGCGGATACAGCAGTACCGCTAAGCACGCATACAGCTTAATAGAATAGAAACCACCTTCGAACTTTCGGAGGTGGTTTTTTATTATCTATTTGTTTTTATTGCATATTTTATCGTTTTTTTAAAGATTATTCCCTATATTGCACTCATAAAACAGCCCCAAAGAGGGCAAAGGTGTAGGTGAAATGGATAAGAGTTTAAACGCAAGCCCTTCGCGGGGTCGTCCGTGTGGACGGTTAGTGCCTGTATTTTCTGCTCAAGAAGACCCGGCAGGGGCTTCCATGATTGTCGCGACCACATTGGCGTTGGCCAAAACGGCGGCAGCGCGCGGGGAAACCGTTTTGATGCTGGATATGCTCGGCGGAGATTTAATGAGCGCCGCCGGTATTATTACCGGTGTCACTTTGGGCAATGTCTTGCATGATGGCGCGGATATCAGTGACGCTAAATATATATCCCATAACGAGCATTTTACAGCGGCCTGCGCAGGCGGTGCGAGTTTGGAAGGTTTATTGGGGTCTTTGGCGGCCCTCTCGTTGAATTACGATTGGGTATTTGTCGGCACGCAACCCGGATGTACGCCGGCCCATGTCAGACTGGCGAGCGCATCCGATACCTCTTTGCTCAGTTATTCATCCGAAAGTGACCGGTTTATGCGGGCCTATTGGATGTTGGACGCTATTCGGGTACGGGCGCCGAAATTCGATCCGCTCATGATTGTGCAGGGCTGTGAGAGTGAAGGGTTCGAGACCTATGATCTGTTTGCAGCAACTGTACGTGAATTTTTGGGGGCACCGCCTGCTCTTGGCGGAATATTGGAAACGCCCGAAGATGCGGCCCGGATCGCTCCGGCTTTGCTGGAATCCCTGCGCCATGAAGTCCAAGATCAACGGCGTACGGCTTAAACGAGCAAGTCTAAGCGGGGCTTGTTTTCCTGCCATTTAAAAAAATACATGTTTTGCGACGGAAATCTTTTTGGGCGGCGTTTAATCTATTGAACGTCACAAAAGGAGTACATAATGACGCATAAACTTACGACAATTTTCCTCACCCTTGCTGTCAGCACGGCCCTCTCAAGCACAGCACTCGCTGGCCCGAAACATGGCTATTTGCAAAACGCCGATACCAATCAAGACGGTGAAGTTAGCTTTGCCGAGTTTTCAGCCCTGCGCGAGACACATTTTCTCAAAATGGATAGCAATGCGGACGGTGTGATTACGGCAGAGGAACGCAAAGCCGGACGTCAATATAGACATGCAGAAAAATCCGAGGCACATTTCAAAAAAATAGACACGAATGAAGACGGGGTTATTTCCCGGGACGAGTTTGATGCGGTCGGCAAAAAACACAAACGCCGCAAGCATAAAATGAAGATGCGCAAGACGGAAATGGGGGCGAGTCTCACGCAGACTGCAACAAATCGCCGTCATTTCGGTCAGGACACAAACAATGACGGATCGGTTGACCGCGCCGAATTTGATGCGGGCGCACAAGACATGTTTGACAGGCTCGATACCAATGCAGACGGGGTTCTCACCAAAGACGACCGTAAATTACGTAGACATATGAGAAAGAAGAACAAGTAGAACACGACTGACGTAATCGGTGATCAGTATCGGTGATCAGTAAATTCTTGTTGCTCTCCCCCGAAAGCTTTATGGATAAAGCATGACATTCATACAATGTATTTCGGGCAATGTGTTTCGGGAACGCTCTGCATTCGGGTTCGAATGTAGTGCTTGATCCGGATGCAGACATTCTAAAAAGACTTGCCGCCGGCGACGCCCGGCGGCAACATCAAGCGTTGAGCACGTTGATGGAGCGCCATTTGCAAGCGATTAAGTCGCTTGCCTGGTACATGGTTCGGGATGAAATGATTGCAGAAGATATTACACAAGAGGTGTTTATCCGGGCGTGGAAACAAGCCCCCAAATGGGAATCTGGTGGGGCCAAGTTTTCCACCTGGCTCTATCGGGTGGCAAAAAATCTGTGTTATGACCATTTGCGCAAACGCACAGAGATTTATAGCGACGCGCTTCCCGAGCCGGTTGACGAAACGCCGAATGCACAGGAAGGTCTGCTGGCGCGCGAGGCGCATGCCGCGCAAAAAACCCGCATTGAAGCGGCTTTGCTAAAACTTCCGGCCCGACAATTAATGGCAATCACATTATGCCATTACCAGAATAAATCGCAAAACGAGGCGGCGGCTATATTGGAAGTAAATGTGCGGGCGTATGAAAGTTTACTGGCCCGCGGACGACAAAATTTGCGTCTGCAGTTAAAAGCGCATAAAAAAGATATTATCGGAGATTTGTCATGACACAAGATGACTATCAGGAATTGGTCAATACCTATGGTGTCCACCCGTCGCGGTGGCCGGAAGAGGTACGCGCGCGTGCCATGTCATTCAGTTACAAACACCCGGAACGGGCAATGCGGATCAATTCGGATGCGGCCCTGCTTGATAAAATCATTGATGTGGCCGCTCTACCCGAGACAGCAAACAGCCTGCTTATGGCCCGTATTCTAAAAGCAGCACAGAACACACCGCAAAATTTGCCCCGACATATAGAAACACCTGCCAATGATCATCCGACACGGTTTTTGCCCGAAGACAGGGTCGGGCCCCCGATGTCGCGCTGGAAAGTTCTAGCCGCCACCTTATTGGTGATGATGGGCATCGGGTTTGGGGCTAGTCAGGCCGCGTTCGCACGCTCTGATTACTGGGCGGCAGAAACCCTGTACTCTTTTAATATAGACAGTGATTATACATCGTCAGAATGGCCGGAAACCATTTCTCCGGAGACACAGCAATGAGCGATACGCCTTTAGAAAAACCCAAAACAAACACCAAAGCAAATGTCTGGATCCTGACATTGTTTGCCTCTGTTGCGCTTAACGGATTGCTCGCGGGCGTCTTGATTTCCAATCAAGCCGGGCCAAAATCGGCAGATTTACAAATCGCGCCCTTTATGCCTGCCCCGCACCAGGCTGTGAAAAAGCGTCCGCTCCGAAACGGGCCACTGGCGGGCGAAGCCTATGATGCGCCGCGCATGCTGATCTCGCATTTGTCTCCCCCGCGACGCAAAGAAATCATGGGGCGGGCAATGAAACATATCAAGACACGTTCGGAACGCTCGCCGCATACACTCCTGATAGAATTGCGTAAATCCCATAAGCAAACCCTCGCACTTTTGCGGGCCGATACGCTTGATCAGGACGCTTTGAAAACCATTCTGGCCCAAAACCGGGAGTTGAAACAACGTCTGGCTCTACAAGGTGATGCCCTTGTTCTAGAAATGCTGAAACAGCTGACCCCTGAAGAACGCAAAGCAACCGTGCGGGCATTGCGTAAAACCAAATACAGACGCTTTAAAAAACATAAGGCTAAAAATAAACGCGACTGACCAGAATTGTCTCAAACGCACAAAAAAAGCTCCGATTGTTTGATCGGAGCTTTTTTTATATCTTAATATCTGGAGCTTTAAGCGCGTTTCAAAGCCTTTTCAGCTGCACGCTCGGCTTTCGCAGCCATTTGACGCGCCCGAACACGCTCGAAACTATCCAGTGCTTCTAAAGCCATGGTCAGTTCTTCACTTAGCTCATGGTTTTGCGTATTGATGTCGTCCAGAGTTTTTTGCAAGTTTTCTTTACGCCGAATAACCGAGGTCGCATATGATCCATAGGCCATATATCCCTCTTTTACTGCATTCGGAGAGATTTTCGTTTCTGGGACACTGTCATTGAGTTTACGCATTTGGCGTTCCAGATCTTCACGTGTAGATTCTAGAACAGCAATTCTTTTTTGAAAATCCGCAATCGCAAAGCGCGCAGCGCGGACACTTTTATCCATTGAATGGTTCATTTTATTCACCTAACCCTACCAATTGGCGTTTTCGCCTTAGGATTTAAGTACCAAATCAAGCTTTCATTTAAGTAAACAAACCCAAGAAAAGCCTGTTTTTTGCCACTTTCGGGGTCAAAACCCCTTAAAACAGCAAAATAATTAATTTTATCATTAACATTTGATTTACGGGATTCACCTAAGAGTTACATTCAGTTAACTTATTTACGAAGTGATTCGCTCGTGAGAGCATACTGGGAGGAAAATATATGCGCGTGCTTCTAATAGAAGACGATGCCGCCACGGCGCAAAGTATCGAACTGATGCTTAAAACCGAGGGCTTTAACGTCTACACGACGGATTTGGGCGAAGAAGGGATCGATCTGGGCAAGCTCTATGATTACGATATTATCCTTCTTGATCTCAATCTACCGGACATGCCCGGCTTTGATGTCTTGAAGACTTTGCGACTTGCAAAGATCAACACACCAATCTTTATTCTTTCCGGTACATCCGACATTGATACAAAGGTGAGAGGCCTTGGCACTGGCGCAGACGATTATATGACCAAGCCGTTCCACAAGGACGAGTTGGTTGCGCGTATCCACGCTGTGGTACGTCGCTCTAAAGGTCATGCACAATCGATTATCACAACTGGCGACATTGCGGTTAATCTGGATGCGAAAACGGTTGAAGTTGCGGAACACCGCGTACATCTAACCGGTAAAGAGTATCAAATGCTCGAGTTATTGTCCCTGCGCAAAGGCACAACGCTTACCAAAGAAATGTTCCTCAATCATCTTTACGGCGGTATGGACGAGCCGGAACTTAAAATTATCGATGTGTTTATTTGTAAATTACGCAAGAAACTGGCATCGGCATCTGGCGGCGAGCACTATATCGAAACGGTTTGGGGACGTGGATATGTTCTTCGCGAACCACATCAGAACAAGATCAGCGCTTAAAATTCTGAATATAAGCCTCTGAAATATTAAAAAAAGTCCCGTTTGCCGGGGCTTTTTTATTGGCTGATCCTTAAGATGTGGAGATCGCATGCGCGGCTGACGGGCTTTCTTAAAGCTAGGCTGCGCTGTAATCTTTATATTGAGAGGTTTTGGCTGGACGGGAAGCCTCCGAGACGTCCTCCTGTGAGCCGGAATTGTCTTTGCCCACTTTCAAATAGCACCCCGGCGCAACAGGGGCTTCGTTAAATCCGAAATTCATTTCGCCCAGGGTTTCATCAGAGCCCAGCATAAGATAGCCATTGCGGGCAATGAGCCGGCTCAAATTGCGCATAATCCGCACGATGGCGGGTGGTGAATACTGGCTAAGACTGCCTCGAAACATAACAATTTGATAGGTTTCCATATCCTCAATCCCCGAGAGAAGATTATGGTCTAAAAACCGGATTCTGGACCGCAGGCTTTCTTTCACGACCCAATCCTCGCCAACACGGTCAAAATATTCGATCAAGTAGCGAATAGGCAAGCCCCGTTGCACTTCGAAATGGGTAAACCGCCCTTCTTTAGCCCGCTCCAAAGCCAGTGAAGGGTAATCCACTCCTGTCACTTCGATTTGCATGCCGGGAAAAACATCTTTCATCTGGTCGGCAAGAATTGCCGTACTGTAGACTTCCTGCCCGGAACTGCATCCAAATGACAAAATTCGCAATTGGCCACCCCGGTAAAGTGGATGCAAGGCTGGCAAAAGCGTCTCGCCCAAAACATCATAGCCTTTGCGGTCATTAAAGAACCGCGCAGAACGTTCCAACAATGCGGAAACAACATGTATGGCCAAACGTGTCTGCCCACGCGAAAACAATTGGTCGATCATATCGGAAAGATTTTCAAACCCTTCTTTGCGCGCCAAAGCAGACAAGCGTGTTTCGATCAAAAATGTGTGGTCTTCGCCCAGTTTCACGCCGGCAAGCTCCAGCGTCAGGCGCTTTAGGGCCTCATAATAACTGGGTTGAAGAGAGAGCACGCCACTCATATGCTTAAACGAACCCCGCCTCGAAAAACTTTGATTCAATGATGTCGGAATCAAATGGCTTCATGACATATTCGTCCGCACCCGCATCAAGCGCTTCTGCAATCTTCATAACATCGCGCTCGGCCGTACAAAAAACAACGATTGGTTCTGATCCACCCGGTTCTTTGCGTAACGTTTTCAGAAATTCCAACCCGTCCATAACCGGCATATTCCAATCCAGCAATATAGCGTCTGGCATGGAGGAACGGCACATGTTGATGGCTTCGCGTCCATCTCCGGCTTCACTAGGTTCAATTTTCAAATCCCGCAATATACGGGCAGCCACTCTGCGGATCATCTTTGAATCATCCACGATCAGGCAGGTTTTTTTTGGTGTAACCTTCATCTTGAAGCGCCTCCAACTCTGGCTAAATTGCCTCTAGACACACTCTTTGTGTCTCTCTTTTTATGCAGACGAACAGGTGTTTTTGACGCGATTGTCAGCGGGAATGAAATTTCCAGAGCCTGTAGGGTGTTCTTGTCTTCTGTCTGTGTTGCCATCTCGGTTTTCAAAGCCAGAGACCGGAATTTTATGGACCCGCCAATCGCCTGTAAATCGATGATCGCACCGCGGAAATAACTATTTTTCTCTGCCGTGACCGCCATATCATAGCCACTCCAGTTCACATAAAACCGATAGCGGCGGTCCCGCTCCTGTCCGGTCAGGGAAATTTGGCTGGCCGTGTCGCCAATCCCGTTAATGACAATGTTCAGGCAGAGAATTTCCAAAAATGCTTGCACATGATCTGCCAATTCCAGCGCGAGTTCATCAAAATCTGCGGCATAGGAAATACTGACCGATTTTGAACTATAGCGCGCTTCACTTAAAATGAGATTTGTGATGGGGCGCATCAGGTTTTCAAATTTCACTGTTTGACGCTGCGGGATGGATATACCCGTTTCTGGCCGTGAGAGTGTCGCATCATTTGCGGCTGGGCGCATGAGGGTCTCCAGAGCGCGGAGTTGGGTCTCATTTTTCACCAGATGCATAAGTGGCTTTAGTGTATTTATGGCCGCTTCGTGCTGATCTTTCAGACGTAGTTTCAGGCATACAGCGGCAAGCCCGGAGGATTTTACATCAATTTCGGATATGGGAATTTCGGATACGGGAATTTCGGAGACGGGTGTTTCATCATTTTTCGGTACGGGCACTCCAGCCGCTAAAGGTTTCGCCTCTGCCAGTAATTGCTTTTTAAATTTTGGGTCAATTTCAAACAACCCTTCCGAATATTGGCCAATCAGGCTGTTAAGGCTTGCCAAGCTTTGGCTTAATTTCGAGTTCTCTTCTGACGAGGCCTGTTTTGGCGAGATTTGTTCTGATTTTGCGCGCGAAATCACATCTTGGCAAAGGCCTGCCGCTCTAAATACGCCGCGCGCTTCAACCCGAGTGGCCGCTGTTTTAATTTTATCCAGCACTGAAACCATGTGTGAAAGCGCAGGCACAGCAGATTCCGTTTCCAGAATTTGCATCTGGGTCCGGGCCGTTTTCACAAAAAATCGTTCAGCGCTATACATCAAGAATCCCATCGGCGTGACATACGCCTATCTGTATGGGGCTATTGTGGCGCCAATAGGTTAAAAGCGGCTAAATAAATCGGGGTTTTCGCTTAATTTTTAAGCGGCCTCTCCCGCTGGTATATGTGCGGAAAACGTGACGGTTTCTTCTTCTATTTCAGCGCTCACATTGCCGCCGGCTTCACGGGCAATCATGCCTGAATAAAAGGGTTGAATGTTGCGGCCATCAAACCCCTCTTCCGGTGCCCCACCCGCCAATGTTAAAACGACGGAAGGGTTCAGTCTGGCTTTTGGTCCGGTGCACACAAGCTTCAACTGCGTCTGCTCATCTTCACACTTGGCCGTAATCACAATATCTCCGCCGCGCGGCACAGCCATAACGGCCAACATGATCAGGTTGAGCAAAAGTCTGGAGGAAGGTTTGTCCAAACCGTCCTCTTCAACTTGCCAATCTATCGTGGCTTTTGCATCGCCATAGACGCCCAAACTCAGTTTTTTAAGCTCTTCGGTTGCGACAATTCCGGGGGCCGATCCGCCTGCGCCAAAGGCCAGTCTCAAGAATTGAAGCTTGGCGCTGGCCTGACCCGCGCTCAATTTGATCAAGTCCATCGCGTCATCGCGCATATCGAGATTATCATCATCCTCAAACACTTCCAGTGCCGCGCCTAACGCGCCAACAGGGCTGACAAGGTCATGGCAAATGCGTGCACAAAGCAAAGCAGCCAGATTGGCAGGAGTAAGTTTGGTGATCGAGTCGGACATGGTTTAGCCTTTGTGAGTTCAGCCGTTGTGATTCGCGCGTTGCGCACATTCTAACCCTGTAATGTCTGTCGAGGGAAGAAAAATCAGCCCGCTTTCACCCGATGTAAACCTGAAAACAAATGCATGAAATTATACCGTTTTATCTGGTGCACACCGGTGTAAATACTGGGTTACGCAGACATCCTAACCCAAATATATATGCGTTTACGTCAAACTCCCTCCAGACAACCTTTCGGTATTGTGACATTTTCCTTATATTTTGGCATATTTATTGCAGTTTCCCTTTGGCTGGGCTATTATCTCTCCTCGCGGATTGCGTAAGCAATCATGAGGGATATTAACCAATCATAAGCCATATTTATGGCATGAAGACAAAGTACACCGCAGGCGGGATGCGGACGGGATAGAGAGACGTAAGCCATGAGCAGGTTTGACATAAATTGGAAACGCGTTCGCGAAGCTTTGCGTAATGATGCCAAAACTTTCAGACACGACATTGATGGTCAGGCCGGAGCCAGCCCAAAAACGATGCTAATCGGCACCGGAATTGCCCTTGTCAGTGCGCTTGTTCTTATGAGCATGGTAAAATCTCCAAGCATTGCGGCGCCGAATACGGAGGTCGCAATACAGCTAATTCGGGCACCTGCCGCCAGTTATTTATATGATTTCCGTACAGATTCCGAAAAATCCCTCGCAGAGAATGCGGCAAGCAATACAGTCCGCCTCAGTTTGAAATCAGGGCAATCGCTTGGCCCGCTTTTGCAAAAGAACAATGTGGATCCCAATACGGCCTATGCGGCCACTCAGGCGTTTTCTACGGCCTATAATCCTAAAAACCTTCGGGTCGGGCAGAAAATCAATCTGTATTTCAATGCTGACAATACGGAATTTACAGGCCTTACCCTGAAGCCAAACAAGGAAAGCACGATTTTTGTAGACCGGCTTCCGGATGGCAGTTTCAAGGCCCGCAATATCACGGCCGAATTTCAAAAAGAACTTGTCCGGGTTGACAGTCAAATCGAAAACAGCCTGTATCTGGACGCACAGGCTCTCGGTGCGCCGGACAAAGTCATCGCCCAATTTGCACAAATCTACGCCCATAGTGTAGATTTTCAGCGCGATATTCGCGCCGGTGACAAATTTGAGCTTTTATTTGAAGTTTACCGCGACCATCGGGGCAATACGATCAAGGCTGGCGATCTGGTCTATACCAGTTTCTCGCCGCGCAGTAAAACGTCCAGCTATTATCTCTATGCCAAATCCAATGGCCGCGAAGGCTATTATGATCAAAGCGGCAAAGGTGCAAAACGCATGCTTATGCGCACACCGGTGAACGGGGCGCGCCTGTCCTCACGCTATGGCACCCGCCGGCATCCGGTTTTAGGGTATAGAAAAAAACACAAAGGCGTCGATTTTGCCGCCCCGAGGGGCACACCGATTATGGCGGCTGGTAGCGGCACAATCGTACGTGCTTCGCGCTATGGCAGCTTTGGAAATTATGTGCGCATACGCCATTCGGATAGCTATTCCACCGCCTATGCCCATATGTCGAAATTTGCGCGGGGTATCAAGAAAGGTCGCCGTGTCATACAAGGGCAAACGATTGGATATGTCGGCGCGACAGGCCGTGTGACGGGGGCACATTTGCATTATGAAGTGTTGAAAAACGGTCGCCAGATTAACCCGATGAGCCTGAGCACCCTTTCCGGCAAGCCGCTTAAAAAAGCAGAAATTCCTGCGTTCAAAAAACGGGCTGCAGAAATTGATCTTCTGCGCACAAATGCCCCCTCTGCAATTGAACCGGCTCCCATATTAAGTGCCGAATTGGAGCAAGAGCCGGATAACTATGTTATACTGCCTACGCCAGTTCTTGAACTTAGGCCCTAAATTTTTGGCCCTGAACTTTTGGCCCTGAACTTAGACCCTAAATTTTAGGTATGCACTTAGGTATGAACTTGGGTCTTGACCACTTGCCAGTTTCGATCAACGCGGCTATTGTAAATTCAACTATTTATGGAGCCCCACATGATTGATTTATTTAAACAGTTTTTCTCTTTCGATAAGATGATGAAAGACCGCCTTGTTGCATCCTTCTTCTTCCTTGGACTGGTCGTCGTTGTCATGATCTTTCTGGGTACAATCCTAGAAGCCCTTGGCATGATGGACCACCAATTCTTAGCAGGTTTGGCCCTATTGGTCTGGGCATTTTTCCGTATCCTGTTTTTGTTTGTCGGCTTACGTCTAGCCTGCGAATTAATGGTCGCTATATTCCACATTAATGACAATCTGGCACCAGATGGTGGCAAATCAGATACTGCCGATCTTGATGTTTTTGAAGCCGCTCGTGAAGCCGCAACAAAAGCGGCGAGTAGTGCCACTTCAGCCACTAAATCTGTCGTCAAGAAAACCAAAACCAAATTAAACGAACGTAAAGACAGCAAGGATGATTATCCTGATTACGAGGACACAACTGCGCCTAAGAAACGGGCGACCCGAAAACCTGTTGCAAAAAAAGCAGCGCTTAAAAAGTCAGTGACAAAGAAACCAGCGGCAAAAACAACAACACGCAAAAAACCTGCTGCGAAAAAAGCGGCAACAAAAAAGGCGGCCGCTAAGAAACGGACGCCTAAGAAATAAACTGATCTATAGATCCGGGTATTGTGTTCACGCACAGTCCCCGGATTTTTTATGTCCTGACGTGCCTATTCGGCCGCGGGAACTTTCTCTTCAGACGAAGCCGCCTCTTCAGATTCTGTAGTTTGTGCATCTGCTTCAACATTGACAGTTTTATTACGCCGCGACCGGGTTTTCTTCTTGGGTGCGACCGGAGCCGTATCTTCGCTTTCCGCAACAGGCTCGGCGTTTTCTTGAGGCGCGACGTCTTCCGTCTTGTTCGTGTCATTTTGCTGTGGACGACGAGGGTTGCGACGTGAGCGTCCAGTACCTTTGCTTTCGTCCTGTTCAGGCATTTCTGTATTTTTCTGGTCTACATTTTTCTGGTCTGCATTTTTTTGGTCAGAATTTTTCTGATCTGCATTTTTTTGGTTGCTTTGCTGATTTTGGTGTTGCTGTTGGCGGGCCTGTTGCTGGTCTGCATGGGCTTGGGTTTTTGCCTGTTGCTCTTGCATAATCCGCAAATAATGTTCTGCGTGTTGTAGATAGCTTTCCGCTTTCACCCGTGATCCAGACGTTCGGGCATCGCGTGCCAAGTTGATGTATTTTTCGTAGATCGTACTGGCAGAGCCACGCACTTTTACGTCCGGCCCATTACTGTCCATAGACCGGTTCGGGTTGTTGTTGCTATTATTGTTATTATTATTCTGTCTACGGCCGCGACCGCGTTGGCGCTTATTCATAAAGCATCCTTTTGCCTAAGTATTTTTCGGGAACTCTCACATTATACCACACCGTCCATCCCTATTGACCCGTGCGTATCACAAAAATATTTGTATTTGTTTCCCTCGCTCTCGAGGGCATATCTATTTAAAAATATCTCTTCTAAAATATTGGTGCGGCAGCCTATCTCGTTAGGCGCCTGCGTACCTTGACCATTAAACTAGCCGTTAATTTGCCCATGTCCAATCTTTTTTTACTAAAAAACACATATTTTTGCGCTCACAATCCGCTCATGCCCTGCCAAATCCGGCTCAACCGTGATATTTTCGCATCCGGTGTCTTGTAAAAGCGCCTTGAGGGCATCCCCCTGATCAAAACCGATTTCAAACACAAGTGAGGCTAGCGGGGTCAAAACCCTGTGAGCGTGTGTCAAAATACTACGATATGGATCAAGTCCGTCCACGCCCCCGTGCAGCGCCAGATGCGGCTCATAGGCTTGCACGGTTTTGGGCAATGTCTGCATAGCCGTGTGCGTAATATAAGGCGGGTTCGAAACAAGGATATCAAATCTGCCTTCAACCTCGTCTAAAAAATTCGAGGTGTGAAACGTGCACCGATCCGATACGCCCAGTGCATTGGCATTACTTTCGGCAATGTCCAGCGCCGCTTGCGAGATATCGACACCAACGCCGGAAGCGTCTTTACGTTCACTTAGAAGCGCGATGAGGATGGCGCCAGACCCTGTGCCTATATCGAGGATACGTGGGGATTTTACATGTTTCATAAGCGCCAAAGCCCGCGATACAACCCCTTCGGTTTCGGGGCGCGGTATGAGAACCTGGCTCGAGACTTTAAACTCAAGAGACCAGAACTCTTTCGTGCCCACTATATGCGCAATTGGTTCATGGGTTAAACGGCGGGCAAGGCAGGTGTTAAAACGCGCCAACACGGATGCGGGCATAATGTCGCGAGATTGTACGATCAGACCGGATCTGGTCAGCCCGCCCGCATGCATGAGCAAGACACGGGCATCAATATCGGCGTCTTCAATGTTGGCGGCGCTCAAGGCTTGCACCGCAGCCCGGCGCACATCTTCAAACGTTTTATTAGCCATCCAGCGCCAGTTCTGCGAGGCGGGCGGCTTGATCTTCTGCGATCAAGCTGTTGACCACATCATGCAATTCATCACCGGCAACAATTTTATCGAGCTTGTACAGGGTGAGATTGATGCGGTGATCGGTCACACGGCCTTGCGGATAATTATAGGTGCGAATGCGTTCCGAGCGGTCGCCGGAACCGATTTGGGATTTGCGCTCGCCTGCCCGTTCAGAATCCAGACGGTCGCGCTCCATCTCATAGAGTTTCATTTTCAGAATTTTCTCTGCATTGGCGCGGTTTTGATGCTGGGATTTCGCGTCACAAACAACGACCAAGCCGGATGGTAAATGGGTCATACGCACGGCAGAATCGGTTTTATTGACATGTTGTCCCCCGGCCCCGGAGGCCCGCATTGTATCGACCCGCACATCTTTCATATGGAAGTCGACCTCGATATCTTCTGGCGCAGGTAGAACCGCGACCGTGGCTGCCGAGGTATGGATACGGCCCTGGGTTTCGGTCACAGGCACGCGCTGGACACGATGGACACCGCTTTCAAATTTCATTTTACCGAACACGCCATTGCCAGTGATCGAGGCAACGATTTCTTTATAGCCGCCCATTTCCGCTTCCGACTGGGTTTCCACTTCCAACTTCCAGCCCTGTAACTGGGCATAGCGGACATACATGCGAAACAGATCGCCGACAAAAATTGCGGCCTCGTCGCCACCTGTGCCAGCCCGGATTTCGACAACAACGGAGGCATTGTCATCCTTGTCCTTAGGCAAAAGAAGGATGCTGACCTCGTGCTCGAGTGCGGGCAGGCCAACTTTCAACGCTTGCAATTCATCCTTGGCCATGGCGGCCATTTCAGGATCAGAGGCCATTTCCTCCAAATCTTCCATCTCGCTGAGCACAGTTTGTAATTTACGCACGCCTTCGGCTACGGGTCTAAGCTCCGCATATTCTTTGGATAATTTGACGATTTCATCTGCTTCGCTTGCCACACCCATCCGCGCTTCAATCGCTTCAAAATGTTCCAAAACCTGTGCCAGTTTTTGCTGTGGTATTTTCATAAACCCTCTGTAGAGATTCTCCGCCCAATGTCGAGTGCGGAAATGCAGGCCTAGACAGGAACGCCCTCTTGTTCACAAAATGCTTTCACGTTTTCACGCACGCTATCCGCGTCCGTATCCGATGATAGGAGAGGTGTCAGCATTTTATGAAGCTTGCTTGCATCCAGCGATAAAACGGCGCTTTTGACGGGGCCGATACCGGTAACGGGCATGGAAAGATTGGGAAAACCGAGCGCGATCAGGCAAATCGCTTCCAATGGGTGCCCCGCCATTTCGCCGCAAACGGTCACAGGCACATTATGGGCTTTGCAGCGCTTTGCAATAAAGGCGAGCAAAGACAAGGCAGCCGGATGCAAGCCGTCATAGCGGTTGGCGACACGTGGATTATCACGATCGGCCGCAAAGAAAAACTGCATCAGATCATTGGCCCCGACAGAGACGAAATCCGCATGTTTGCAGATAGCATCAACCTGCCATGCCAAAGCCGGCGTTTCGAGCATGACCCCAACCTCCAGTTTTTTCGGAGGCGGAGTGCCCAGTTTTTTGGCGCGCGCAATCTCTTTGGCCATGATGGCTTTGGCCTGAATAAATTCGGAAACGGTCGCCACCATAGGGAACATAAGCCGCAAATGCGCCCCCGCACCCGCAATCAGTAAGGCGCGTATTTGATAGCGTAACATGGCGGGGCGATCGAGGCCGATACGGATAGCGCGCCAGCCAATCGCCGGATTATCTTCGGGTACCGGATCGGCATAGGGCAGGATTTTATCCCCGCCCAGATCGAGCGTGCGGAAGGTGACGGGGCGCTCGCCACAAGCATCTATGGCTTTTTTATAAAGCTCTACCTGTTCTCGCAAACGCGGCATGGACTCGGCGACCATGAATTGGAACTCTGTACGAAACAGGCCAATCCCGTCGGCTCCGACAGTGTCCAGTGCCGGCAAATCGACCAAAAGACCGGCGTTTAAAAGCAGTTTAATGTCTTTGCCGTCTTTGGTACGGGCTTGTAAATCACGCTGGGCTTCGAACGCTTTGCTGAGCGCTCTGCGAATACCGATGCGGAGATCGAAATCACTGCGCAGGGTCTGGTCGGGCCGGATATAGGCTTTGCCCTTTTCGCCATCAACCAAGACCATGTCCCCGGCTTCCACACGATCCAATACGCCTTCGGCCTGTCCAACCAGCGCGATCCCCAATGTGCGGCAAATGATCGTGGCGTGAGCGGTGGCCGCCCCCTCTTCCAGTACAATCCCTTTGAGGCGCGAGCGGTCATAGTCCAGTATTTCCGCAGGCCCTAAATTACGGGCAAATACGATTGCCTCTTCGGGCAATTCGCGTTGTCCGGGGTCGAGGCTTTCACCGCCCAGAATGCGGAGCATCCGGTTGGCCAAATCTTCCAGATCATGCAGACGGGCGCGTAAATACGGGTCGCGGGCTTTTAACATGCGCGCACGGTGTTCATTGCGCACACGCTCGACGGCGGCCTCGGATGTGAGGCCTGCCCGTACGGCTTCACGCAAGCGTTCCACCCAATTGCGGTCATAGGCAAACAGGCGGTAGCTCTCGAATATTTCTTTGGAGGCGCGATCAAGATGGGCGGTTTCGCCGCTGACCATCGCATCAACCGATTGCCGTAAATTGGTGATCGCACGTTCCATTCGCGTTTCTTCCTGACGCGGGTCAAGGGCAATCATTTGTTGGGCCAGTACGGGCGGCTGGTGCAAATAGGCCCAGCCCTTGGCCAAGCCATCTGCGAAGGCTGTGCCGGGTATTGTTTCGGGCAAAGTCGGGGTTAGATGGATGCCTTTCAAATGGGCTTTGCGACCTCCGGCCCGTTCATCTTCCACCGCGATTTCGGCGAGGATCATGGCGACAGTGAGAAGGTTTTCGACCTCGGCATCTGTGAAGCTACGTGCGCGCTTACTCTGGACAACCAGAACGCCTAAATTACGCCCGCCCCGTAGCAATGGCACGCCCAAAAAAGAATGGAAGCGGGCTTCACCGGTTTCCGGCTTAAAGGCAAAATTGGGATGTTTAGGCGCGTTGGCAAGATTGAGCAAACGGGCCCGCTGGGCCACCCGGCCAACAAGACCTTCGCCCAATGCCAATTTAGTTTTATGGACGGCGGATTGTTTTAGGCCTTTAGTCGCACACAGCTCCAGATCATTGCCGGATCGCAAATAAATCGAAGCCACATTGACCTTCATCGCACTGGCAATCAGTTTGACAAAATGATCCAGCCGTTCCTGAACCCCTTCTTCACTGGCCATAAGCGCACGTATGCGCTTGAGCAGGTTTGCGCTCGGGTCAGATTTTAAGGGGCCAGGTCTTATTTTCATATAAAGCCGTTAAGCAGTTTCGAGTTCAAAGGCCGCGTGCAGAGCGCGCACGGCAAGTTCTGTGTATTCAGTATCGATGAGAACACTGATTTTAATCTCGGATGTGGCAATCACTTCGATATTGATGCCGCGCTCGGCAAGGGCTGAGAACATGGTGTGGGCCACCCCTGTGTGCGAGCGCATACCAATGCCGACGATGGAGACTTTGCTGACCTTGTCATTGACCAAAACACTGTCAAACCCGATGCTATCCTTCGCGGCTTCGAGTGCAGCAACGGCTTTTTCAACGTCGCGACGACCGACCGTGAATACGAGATTGGCCTGATCTTCTTTACGCGATGTGCCCTGCACAATCATGTCTACAATGACATTGGCTTTTGACATCACGTTACATACGTTGGCCACAATTCCGGGCACATCGTGTAATTTCAGCAACGAGATTTGAGCTTCATCCCGGCTATAGGCGACACCACTTACGACACGTTCTTCCATATTTTCATCCTCGGCACACACGATCGTGCCCGGATTGGGCGCTCCCGGTTTTGCAAAACTGGTCAACACCCGAATGGGCAAATTATTATTCATTGCAAGCTCGACAGAGCGGGTTTGCAATACTTTGGCCCCTTGCGAGGCCAGTTCCAGCATTTCTTCAAATGCAATGCGGTTTAACCGGCGGGCTTCCGGCACGATGCGCGGGTCTGTAGTATAAATCCCGTCTACATCGGTGTAAATATCGCACCGATCCGCCTTTAGGGCAACCGCAAGTGCGACAGCGCTGGTATCCGAGCCGCCACGCCCGAGCGTCGAGACCCGTCCTTGTGGGCTAACACCCTGGAAACCGGCCACAACACCCACAACATTGTCTTTCAAAGACTGGTTAAAGGCCAGTGTTTCAATGCCTTTGATCCGCGCAGATGCATGAGCTCCGTCGGTTTGCAACGGAATTTGCCAGCCCTGCCAGGAGCGGGCATTTACGCCGCGCCTGCGCAATGCAATGGCCAGTAATCCACTGGTGATTTGCTCGCCCGAAGACACGATGGTATCATATTCATCATCAATCGTGCCGCCGATTTCAGAATCTGCGGACAGTTCGTCAACATAGCCGACAAGCCGGTTGGTTTGACCTGACATGGCGGAAACCACCACGGCAATTTCGTTGCCATTGGCGGCCTCTGCCGCCACAAGCTCGGCCACATGGCGTATCCGGTCCAGATCGGCCACAGATGTGCCGCCAAATTTCATGACTATACGTGCCATTTTACCTCTATATCCGCCCATTACCCGCCTAGGCACCCGCCTAGGTATCTGTCTGGGTATCTGCCGAGACCTCGTCTTTAAGGCCCGTCTTTGGCCTAGTCTTTAAGGGACGCGCGCTTTATAAGCAATTGTTAGAATTGAAAGTTACCCCCTATCTTGGAAAGTTTTCTGTGAATATGGCGCAAACAGCCCCCAACCATGTCAAAAGCATCAGTGTCGACCCGTCCGAGATGGCCCATTTTGCGGCTATGGCCGAAGATTGGTGGAACCCGAACGGCAAGTTCAAGCCTTTGCATATTATGAACGGTCTGCGCACACGGTTTATCAAAGACGAAATTTGTGCCCATTTTATGCGGGACCCTGATGCGGAGTTGCCGCTAAAGGGTCTACGCTTGCTCGATATTGGTTGCGGCGGCGGATTGCTGTGCGAACCGATGGCGCGGCTGGGGGCGATTGTGACCGGTGTGGACGCGCTCGAAAAAAACGTCAAAACGGCGATGGCCCATGCCAAGGCAAATGGTCTGGAAATTGATTACCGGTTCGGCACGGTGGAAGCGCTTGTGGAGGGCGGAGAGGCCCCGTTTGACGCGGTTCTCAATATGGAAGTTATGGAGCACGTGGTCGATCCCGGCCTGTTCGTCAAAGACTGCGCCGCAATGGTGCGCGGCGGGGGCATAATGTTTTGCTCGACCCTGAACCGGTCTGCCAAAGCCTTTACACTAGCTATTTTCGGGGCGGAATACGTGATGCGCTGGTTGCCCAAGGGCACCCATCAATACGCTAAATTTATCAAACCTCTCGAGTTGACCCGCATGTTAAAAGACGCGGAGCTTGTCCCCGCGACACCTGTCGGCATGGTCTTTAACCCCCTCACCCAAATTTGGAAATTGAGCGAGGATACGGGGGTGAATTATGTAGTTGTGGCGATGAAACCCTAGATATATCTGTCCGTAATTTGGTGCGAAACCGGGAGTTTTCCACACGGGTTTGTGAGATTTTTAAGGATGCGCAATGATATCCTCCATGATATATTTGCCCTAAAGGAGAACATAATGATTGATTTGTATACGTCTGCTACGCCGAACGGCTGGAAAGCCAGTGTGACACTGGAAGAATTAGGTCTTGCCTACACAGTGAAAGCTTTGGACATTTCGACCAATGTTCAAAAAGAAGACTGGTTCTTAAAGATCAATCCAAATGGACGTATTCCCGCAATTGTAGACACTGAAGAAGAAGGTTTTGCCGTGTTTGAAAGCGGGGCTTTGATGATTTATCTGGCAGAAAAAGCCGGCAAATTACTGCCGTCGGATGTGAAAGGACGCTCGCAGGTTATTCAGTGGCTGATGTTTCAAATGGGCGGTCTTGGGCCAATGATGGGACAAGCCAATGTGTTCTACCGCTATTTCCCTGAAAAAATTCAGCCTGCTATTGATCGCTACCAGAATGAAACAACACGCCTGCTCGGCGTGCTGGATCGGCAATTAAAAGACAATGAGTATCTGGCGGGCGATTATTCTATTGCCGATATTGCCAATTTTTGCTGGGCGCGCACCTTTGCATGGTCAGGCGTAGAGATTGATCCTTTCCCCCATTTACAACGCTGGTTGGCGCAAATCAGTGAACGCCCTGCGGTGATTGCAGGTCTCAATGTGCCTTATAATCTCGAAGAACGCATGAAAGCCCAAGCAAATAGCGAGGAAGAGTTTAAAAAGAAAGCCCGGAAAATGCTGGTCAATAAAGATGGCTAATCTATTGATTGCGGTACATAATAATTAACTATAGGAGTGTGTTTATTGTAAAAGTTGGGATCTGCAAAAAGGACTTCTATGAAACGCATTTTTATATTTGTAATTATGATGGGCGCCTTCCTCACATTGAGCGCGTGTGACAATAGTAAAAAGACTTATGAAAGCCTGATTGTAGGGAATTGGGAAACGACGGCACCAATGACGGTTTCCGAAGACGGGATCACAATTACATTTACCGAGTTAAACTCCACCTATAATAAAAACCATATTTCATACTCTAACGGGATCATGTTAATCTCCAGCAGTCTGTTCCCCCAAGATTTGGAAATGAGTATTGCCATCAAGGCAAATTGGACCATTGAAGGGGATACGCTGACGGAAACCATGACAGCTGCCGATATAAAAATGAAGTCCGTCATTCCCGGCATACCCGATATAAGTGAGGTGATCGGACAACAAATGATAGCGGAAGGCGCAAAAACGTCTACAATACTGTCTCTAGATGCCAAAACCCTCGTGCTCGAGGAAAACGAAAGCGATCTGAAAATCACGATGATCCGACAATAACGGAGAGACACAATAATGGGATTCTACCAACGCCATATCCTACCCTGCCTTCTGGATTGCGCCTGTTCGGGCAAACCGTTTCGAAAGCAGCGTGAAAAAATTGTCCCGTTAGCGCATGGGAATGTCGTGGAAATCGGCATTGGGTCGGGGCACAATTTACCGTTCTATGACCAAAGCAAAATCACCAAATTGACCGGTATTGACCCTGATGAATATATTTGGAAAAGAAGCCGCAAAAAACGCGCACAATTTCACAAGCCTCTTGAACGGCTTGGCCTGTCCGGTGAGGACATACCCCTACCCGACCATTATGCGGACACTGTGGTTGTGACCTATTCCTTGTGTACAATTCCTGACCCGGTCAAAGCCTTGTGCGAGATGCGGCGGATATTGAAGCCGGACGGGCAACTTTTATTTAGTGAACACGGCAAGGCGCCGGATGTAAATGTTCAAAAATGGCAGGCCCGTATTGATCCCCTTTGGAGTAAAATTTCGGGCGGGTGCTTTACGGGACGGGATATACCGTCATTTTTAGCACAAAGTGGGTTCCAGACAACGGATTTACAACAAGCCTATATTCCGGGCCCGAAAGCCCTCGCCTATAATTATTGGGGAAGCGCGTCCCCCGCCCATTAATCTGGCCACGCCACAAAGCCTAGACGATTGTCAGTGAAGGGGCATCTTTGCATGGGGTTTGAAGTAAGGCCTGACGTGAGGCTTGAAGTGAGGCTTGGCCAATACCGTGCTCTAAATCATCCACAAGGCTGTCCAGTTGATGAACAATATCATTGATACGATACGCCGTAGAATCTTCCAAACAGGCGCTTAGTTTCAACATGGTTGAAATTTGACGTAACATATCCGTTTGTATGGATTGGTTTTTAACGATTTGTGCATCCACATGCAGCTCCCATAATTACAGGGTATTACTCCAACCTCTATTGCGATATTTGTCAATGACATTTATCAATTTTGTAAGCACCGGATGAAACTTACATATCTTGCAATTTTAAGCCTCCTATGGAAATACGCCACTTTAGGCGTAAAATTAACTATATAACCATCTCGTCTTGTGATACAGGCTCGCATACGGGGTGCCAAATAACCGAACCAACAATCGATATGGCAAAACAGAGAACAGAAAAAAAACAAATTACGCGGCAAAAAATTCTGCTTGCTTCTATGGAGTTATTTCACACGAATGGCTTTGACGCGACCAGCTATGCGCAAATTGCCAAACACGCAGGTGTCGGCTATGGCACTGTGTATTCCCATTATCCGACAAAAGAATCCATGTTGCTCGAGCAAATGCAGATGCTCATGCAACAACAGATACAGGCCTTGATCGAACAAGATCGCGGTGCCCGCAGTCATTTGGAACATGCTTTGTATCTGGGCAGTCATGCATGGTCTATGGTCTCGATGTTACCGTCACGACTTGTGTCCGTTTACATGGCGCATCGTTGGATGTGCGAGAAACCGGACTTTATCGACAGCAACCGGCAACGCGACAAGCTGCTGGCAATCATCGGCACCCATTTTGAACACGCACAAACCGAAGGCGATTTAAGTGCAGATATCAACATTCCTCTGCATATCTTTATTATGGATGCTTGTTATATCAAAGCGACGCAGGCGGGGCGTTTCTGCGTTGAAGACAGGGAGCGGGCCAAGGCTGCATTTGATCAACAAATGCGGTATATGCTCGGCCTAAACTCGCCCAAAACTACATTAGCGCCTTAACGCGTTAGGGTCTTAACATATTAGGGTCTTAAAGCGTTAGGGTCTGGGCTTGATCTTGGGTAAATCCTCATACTGACCGGCGCGTTTTTGGGCTTTGGCCTGCATGGCTTCCATCATTTCCGCCGGGTTTAGGAAACTGGCATTCCACATGCCAATATGTTCCAGAGCATCCTTGGTCGAATGATGGCGGGCATATGTGATCGCCCGTTTACAGCCATGCACGGACAGCGGCGGGTTACCAGCAATCTCTGCGGCAATTTCCATGACGGCGGCCAGCATGGCGTCTTGATCTTTATAGACTGCGTTTACGAGGCCATGCCGCAAAGCCTCGTCTGCGTGCATTTTACGGCCCGTATAGGCAAGCTCGCGGACAATGCCTTCGGGAATGAGATTTACAATGCGCGGGAAGGTGCCCACATCGGCGGTCATGCCGACTTTGATTTCATATATGGTGAAAAATGCGTCCTCGGTTGCGTAGCGCATATCACAGGCCGTAACCATATCGACACCGGCCCCGTAACAGCCGCCCTGCACGGCGCTAAGCACAGGAATTCTACAATCTGCCAGTGCGGAAAATGTATCTTGTAAATAACCAACCTTATTGAGGAACGCGGCCCCGTAGGCCGGATGGTTTTTATCCGTATCGTCAATGACCCCGCCTGCCAACATGGCAATATCGATACCGGCACTGAAATGCGGTCCGGTCGACGAGATTACGATCACGCGTGCGAGAACATTTTCGTCAATATCGCGCACAGCCTGTGGAAGCTCCGCCCAAAAATCAGCACCCATAGCGTTGCGTTTTTCGGGCTGGTTCATCACGATATGGGCGATGTCGTTGTCGATGTTCAGGGTGATGCTTTTATAGCTCATAACGATCTCTTACAGTTTAAACAATTGTCCCAGAGCCGGACTGGCACGTCCCGCCAGCAATTCATGGTAATTCGCCAACAGATTGGCCTCGCCCTGATAGGTTTCAACACTGAGCCAATCGCGCGAGCTTTGACAAAACGGCATCCATTTCGCCCCCAGATTTTGGGCGAACTCTGCGGGGCCCCATTTCGCCAATAATGTCTTGGCGCAATCAGGCGCGAAAAACATAATTGGCGGTGCGCCCGCTTGTATTTTCGGTGGAGGTGCGCCCTCCCAATGGGATTTTCCGACCATGCAATTGTGGACAATCTCTGCGCCGAAATGACGGTAAAGCGCGGCGTTGACATCCCCGTTTCCGGCCATATCGATCAGGGCGGTTTTCATCCCTTTTTTCAATTGGGCAACGTCGTCATAGGCGACCGTTTGATCATAGAAGCCCGTACTTTTCACAAAGTCTACATTACCGGGCGATGTGAGGCCGATTGTGCGTACGCCGCGTTGTTTCAGGCAAAAGGCTGTGCCGAGGGCGGTTTTTGAAGAGGCACTGATAATAATGATTTGCTCTGCACCGAAAAAATCTTCCTCGGCGAAAAAATTATCGATCAAAAACGATGTGGTAAATAAAGGCCGCAATATCGGCTGAAGCGCTTCCAATTCCGGCACAAAAGATGGGTCAGCGGCGATCTTGGTATAGGTGTTATAGATACTGTGTAAATCGGTACGGTGGGCTGTGCCATCCTGAAAACTTGTCTTGGTGCCATGCACCGGTTTCAAATCAATACGTTCCGCCACCGGAAAAAATCCGTAAATGCGGGTGCCAATTTCTATATCTGCGCATTTACTTTCAACAACACTGCCGTAACCCCAGACCGGCATCCGGCCCATTGCAGGCCTGTCGATCCCGTAGGCTTTGGGGTCGAAAAACTTCCAATATCCGATCAGATCACCGACCGCCATATAGGTGATATTATTAGCGGTCAGGGCAAAGGGGCCAATTTCAACACGGATGTGCGCATTGGCCAGCTCTGTTTCGGGTTGTTGCACCATTTCCACATCGGAAAAATCCGAACGGTTTACCAGCAATGTTGTATTTGCAGTTTGCATATCAATAGCCTTTCATCACCTTTGTAGGCACAGCATCGAACACTTCATCCGGCACGAAAAAATCGCCTGCCAGCGGCCCATCATATCCGGGGGCATATTTAGCAAAATCGGTTATACCTTCGGCGCGCATAAACTGCTCATCGACGATAAATTGTCCGGTAAATTCGGTCGGATCTTTAATCAACATCATATGGGCGCAGTCGGATAAAATTTCCGGCGTCCGGCTTAGTTTTGCCATTTGATCGCCGCCAAGGACATTACGGACAGCGGCCGTATCAATCGCGGTTAAAGGCCACAATGAATTGACGCCAATGCCAAAGGTTTTAAATTCCTCTGCCATGCCCAATGTGCACATGGACATGCCGTATTTCGCCATTGTGTAGGCCGTATGGTTTTTGAACCATTTGGGGGACATATCAAGAGGCGGGGACAGGTTGAGGATATGGGCATGGTCGCTTTTCTTTAAAAATGGCAAGCATAGTTTTGACACAAGGAATGTGCCGCGCGCATTTACCTGCGCCATTAAATCATAACGCTTCATGGAGGTGGCTTCGGTGCCGGTCATTGAAATCGCACTGGCATTGTTGATGCAAATATCAATTCCGCCGAATTTTTCAACGGTTTGATCAATCACAGCCTGCACATTATCCTCATCGCGAATATCGCAAATCAGCGGCAAAGCCTGTCCGCCAGCATCTTCGATCTCTTTTGCCGCCGTATAAATTGTGCCGGGTAATTTAGGATGTGGCTCTGCGGTTTTGGCCGCAATAGCTACATTAGCGCCGTCTTGAGCGGCCCGTATTGCGATCGCCAAGCCAATTCCGCGTGACCCGCCGGACATAAAAATCGTTTTCCCTTGCAAAGATTTTATATCTGCCATTTGCATAGCTCCTGTATTTAGTTTTAAATAGAAGATTAGTTTCAACAGTATGCACATAGTTGCATAGCAAAGTCGATGGAAAATTATGGCCCTAGCCGAAGCAATTCTTGTCTGCCTTACAGACCGCCCGATGAGCGGTTATGATTTGGCCAAAACGTTTGATGCCAGTATCGGGTTTTTCTGGCGTGCCTCACACCAGCAAGTTTACCGTGAACTGGCGCGGTTGCGCGATCGGGGGCTTGTCGATAGCACCGAGATCGAGCAACGCGGCAAACCAAACCGCATATTGCATACAATCACGAAATCCGGCGAGGAGGCTGTGTACCAATGGTCGCTTAAGCCGTGCAAAATGCCGTCGATTAAAGACGAACTTATGGTCAAATTCTATGCGCTCGAAAACGTTGATATACCGGCCTTACGCGAACAATTGGGTGTACGTATAGATCAGCACAGGGCCAAGCTGAGCGCATATTTTCGTATTAAAGAGCGGTTTTATGACGGCAAGTCCCTAAACGTGGCGCAAAAAGGCAAGTTGATTGCCCTGACCATGGGTATTAGTAACGAAAAAGAACTGACAATAACATTAGAGAACGCACTTGTGATGCTACAAGACGTGGAGGAGACATAAAATGAATACAGATATTCAAACATACCCCAAGGTGAATTCACTCGGACGGAAACTGATACTCTTTGCAGCTATTGTTGCAGGCTTTGCGTCCATGGTTCTGCTGTCCTCATGTGCATCTCTGTATACCGAGACCGCCAATACCACCGTCTATCTGGTACGCCATGCCGAGAAACTGACAGGGCCGGACGCGGGACGCAATCCTGAACTGTCCGAAGCCGGACAGGCACGGACACAGGTTTTGGCCGAAATTCTGGCCGACAAAGGCATTGAGCATATCCATTCAACAAATTACATTCGTACGAAAAGCACGGTCACGCCGCTGGCAACAGCTCTCGGATTGGAAATCGAGATTTACAATCCCCGTGATCTGCCTGCACTGGCAACTGCGATTAAAGAACAGGGCGGAACCCATCTTGTTGTTGGTCACAGTAACACCACACAAGAAACAGCCATCGCACTGGGGAGTGACACGACACAACCGGCGATCAACGAAAAACGTGAATATGACCGCCTGTATGAAGTGCAGATTTTTGATGAAAGCATCCAGACAAAACTGACCCGTTACGGGGAAGCGTATACGCCAGCGGAGTAGTGTCACAACGCAGGCCGGACAAACATAGGCAGGAAAAACACAGGCAGACAAAATGGCGGTTCTGGATTGATCGGGGCGGGACGTTTACAGATATCGTAGCCCTCGCCCCCGACAACAGCCTGCGTACGAAAAAGCTCCTGTCCGAAAACTCGGAGAGCTATGAAGACGCGGCCCTTGAAGGTATTCGGCAGTTTCTGGGCGTCCCCGAAGGCGCACCCCTGCCGGGCCACAAAATCCAGAGCGTCAAGATGGGCACCACCGTTGCCACCAATGCGTTGCTGGAACGTAAGGGCGAGCGTACGGCCTTAGCCATTACAGCCGGAATCCGTGACGCACTTGAAATTGGCTATCAGGCACGGCCCGATATTTTTGCGCTCAACATAGATAAACCGGCGCCATTGTATGACGCGGTGATCGAGATTGAGGAACGTCTTGATGCCACAGGCGCGGTGCTGAGCTCTCCGCATTTGCGCGACGCGGAAACGAAGTTGCAAGGGCTATACGATCAAGGATATCGGACGCTGGCGATCGTGTTGATGCATGCCTATTTGAACCCTGCGCATGAAAACGAAATTGCCAAACTGGCCCGTAAAATCGGGTTTGCGCAAGTGTCGACGTCCTCTGAAGCCAGCCCGCTGATCAAGCTTATATCGCGCGGGGATACGGCCGTGGTTGATGCCTATCTGTCTCCGATTTTAAAACGCTATGTGGATAGGGTGGCGAAAGCTTTGGGCAAGGAAGATGATGGTGGGCCACAACTTTTGTTCATGCAATCCTCTGGTGGATTGGCGCGCGCAGATTTTTTTCATGGCCGCAACGCGGTTCTTTCCGGCCCGGCAGGTGGTGTCATCGGGGCCGTGCGCACGGCCAAACAAGCCGGATTTGAGAAAATTATCGGCTTTGATATGGGCGGCACCTCAACCGATGTCTGTCATTATGCGGGCCAGTATGAACGCAGTTTTGAAACGCAAGTTGCCGGTGTGCGCATGCGCGCACCTATGTTGGAAATCCACACAGTGGCGGCGGGCGGCGGCTCTATCCTGTCCTTTGACGGGGAACGGTACCGCGCGGGGCCAAGTTCCGCCGGCGCCAATCCGGGGCCGGCCTGTTATCGACGCGGCGGGCCGCTGTCGGTCACCGATATCAATGCAGCTTTGGGCAAATTGAACCCCGATATTTTTCCAGCCATTTTCGGGCCAGATCAGGATCAACCACTTGCGGCCGATATTTCCCGCGCCGGATTTGAAGCCATTGGGCAAAAGAGCGGCAAGACACCGGAAGAAGCCGCCGAAGGGTTTTTGTCTATTGCAATCGATCATATGGCCCGCGCCATCAAGAAAATCTCGATTGAGCGCGGCTATGATCTGGACGGATATACGTTGGCCTGTTTTGGCGGGGCGGGCGGGCAACATGTGTGCCTTGTGGCGGAACGGCTCGGGATAAAATCTATTTTGATCCATCCGCTCGCCGGCGTGCTGTCGGCCTTTGGCATGGGATTGGCGGACATTTTCAAACTGCATCAAAAGACCCTGAACCTGTCCATAGACAATATTGAAACGACACACAGAGAAGCCGAAAAACTTGCCCAAAAAGGCCGCGCAGATTTGGAACGCCAAGGGGTTCCCGCCCAAGACAGTCATGTCATCCTGACAGCCTATATTCGCTATGCTGGTTCCGATACTAGCTTGCCTATTCCCCTGACCCCATCCCTGAAGCACGATTTTGAAAGCGCCCATCTTGCCCGTTTCAGTTTCACATATGAGGACGCGGATATCATTATCGAATCCATCAGTGCGGAAACATATGGCGGCAGTGAGGATGTGCAGAATTTATCCATGGAGACGCACGCCGCATCAGCGCCCATCCCGACACGGTTTTATTCCAACGGCCAATGGCATGAGGCGATTATCTATCAACGCGGGTCTTTGAAAACCGATCAGATCATCCCCGGCCCGGCCCTGATTTTGGATGCGGGCGGCACCAATGTGATCGAACCGGGCTGGCAAGCCGAGCTGACACCTGAGCAAAACCTGCACCTAACCCGCACCGACATTGATCAATCCGTCTCTACACAAACGTTAGAGCGCGACCCTGTGCGGCTCGAAATTTTCAACAATTTATTTATGTCGATTGCCGAGCAGATGGGGGCTGTGCTCCAAAACACGGCTTCATCAGTCAACATCAAGGAACGGCTGGATTTTTCCTGTGCGATCTTTGATCAAAATGGAGGACTGGTCGCCAATGCTCCGCATATGCCGGTGCATATCGGCTCTATGGACGCCAGTATTCGCGCACTGATGAGCAGTGGGCTAACCATGCGTTCCGGCGATAGTTTTGTGCACAACAACCCTTATGACGGGGGTACGCATTTGCCCGATATCAATGTCATCACGCCGATATTTGATCCCGAGGGTTCCGACATCCTGTTCTATATTGCCAGTAGAGGGCATCATGCCGATATTGGCGGGATTGCGCCGGGGTCCATGTCGCCGCTGGCCACAGATATTACCCAAGAAGGGGTGGTGATCGACTGTATGCATTTGGTATCCGGCGGACGTTTTCTTGAAGATGAAATTCGGCATGTTCTTTCGTCCGGCCCCTACCCTGCGCGTAACCCCACCCAAAATATTGCCGATTTAAAAGCGCAAATCGCCGCCAATACAATGGGGGCGAACGAGCTTTTGTCCATGAGCAAAACATACGGGCTTGAGACCGTGCAGAACTTTATGGGCTATTGTCAGGATAATGGGGAAGACAGTGTGCGACGGGCAATTTCGGCTTTGAAGGATTGCGAATTTACTTACACGATGGATCAGGGCTGCAAGATTTGCGTCAAGATCGAGGTTGATACAAAAGCTGGCAATGCCCGTATTGATTTTTCCGGTACGAGCGCGCAACGGGGTGATAATTTCAATGCGCCTATCGCCGTCACCCACGCCGCCGTTTTGTATGTGTTTCGGTGTCTGGTCGGCACCGATATTCCGCTGAACGCAGGATGTCTGCGTCCGCTCGATATTCATGTGCCTAAGGGCTGTATGTTACGCCCTGCCCATCCGGCCGCAATTGTGGCGGGGAATGTGGAGCTGAGCCAAGCGATTACCAATGCTTTGTTCGGGGCGCTTGGCGTGCTTGGGTCGTCGCAAGGCACTATGAACAATCTGACTTTCGGAAATGCAAACCATCAATATTACGAGACCATATGTTCGGGTGCCCCTGCCGGGCCGGGATTTGACGGGGCGGCGGCCATTCATACCCATATGACCAATTCACACCTGACTGACCCTGAGGTTTTAGAACTTAGATATCCGGTACGGGTAGCACAGTTCGAGATTATGCGCGGCTCTGGCGGCAAAGGGAAATGGAATTCCGGTGACGGGGTCCGGCGCGCCCTCACCTTCTTGGAAGATATGGAATGCGCCATCCTATCCGGCAACCGCATTGTGCCCGCGTTTGGAAGTCATGGGGGCGAGGTCGGTAGACTTGGCAAGAACCTCCTGCACAAGGCGGACGGCACCGAGATCACTTTAAAAGGATGTGACAGAATTGACATGGTCTCCGGCGACACCATTATTATAGAAACACCAACTGGCGGCGGATATGGCAAAGCTGAAACTTGAAGACATAGAGGCCCTGTTGCCGCACATTTTAAAACGAGCAAATATTGCACGGTATGAAGACGGCTGTGTCCTGATCGGTAACCGTTCAAAATATCCGTTTGAAAAAAGTTTTGTGCGTTGCGGCAGTGTTGAAGATGTGGCCGTCGCCATAGAAACCATGATCACGCAGGGAGTTGGCCCGTGGGTGGCGGCTGTGCACGCTATGGCTATGCGCGCCGATCAGCTTAAAGGCAAAACCGGTCTTGTTGAAGAATTGAAAATTGCGAAAGCAAGGCTGATCCAGACCCGACCCACCAACACTTTGATCCGCTACAGGCTGGAAGATGTATTGGGTCATGCGGTTACGGCTCTAGAGAACGGCACAGACCCTGCTACCGCGATCCTGAGCCGGATCACGGCTATATTAGACGAGATGTATGCATTCTATGCCCTGCGCGCCCAACACGGGGAGAAACTGCTGGAGGATGGTGACGGGGTTCTGACCATGTGTTTTGCAGAGACTTCATTTGTGCTGACACTGGCGCTGGCAAAAGCGTCCGGTAAAAACATCATTGTATATGCGCCCGAGACACGGCCCTATCTGCAAGGGGCACGTTTGACCGCGCCCAGCCTGCACGAGATCGATATTGATGTGCGGCTAATTACCGACAATATGCCGACCGCGTTGATGGCTGAAGGGTGCATTCAAAAATACATGACGGCGGCGGATTTGATCACTCTTGACGGGCATGTGGTCAACAAAGTCGGGACATTTCAAAATGCCATTGCGGCGAAATATCACGGCATTCCCTATTACGCTTTTGCGTGGGGATGTGATCCAAACAAGCCCGACCGTGCCAGTATTGAAATAGAGCACCGCGACCCTGCGGATGTAAAAATGTGTATGGGGCATTCCACCACACTAAGCCAGATCGGGGCTATTTATCCGGCCTTCGATATTACGCCGCCCGCGTTCGTTTCGGGTATCATCACGCGCCACGGGGTGCTAAGCCCTGAGGCCTTAAAGGATGGATTTGAACAATGACAACAGCAATAATTGGCGGTTCCGGCATTTACGCGATAGAGGGTTTGGACTTAAGCGAAGAGCGCGTGAAGACACCTTATGGGGAGGTTATGATTGCGCGTAATGATGATTTGATTTTCCTCAATCGTCATGCCCCTAACCACAGCGTGCCGCCGCACAAAGTCAATTACCGTGCCAATATCAAAGCCCTGTCTAGTCTGGGTGTGAAGCGGATTTGCGGGACATTTGCGGTTGGCTCTATCAACAAAGACTTTGAATTAGCGGTGCCGGTAATCCTTGATGATTTTATTGATTTCTCGTCCGGGCGTGATCACACATTTTTCGATAAGATCGATAATGCGGTTGGCCATGTGGAGATGAGCCGACCCTTTTGCGCTGTGCTTAGCGACGCATTGGAAGCGCAGGCAAAGCTGCACAATATGCCTATTCGGCGCGGCGGTGTTTATGCCAGCGTCAATGGGCCACGGTTTGAAAGTCCGGCTGAAATTCGTGCTTATCGCCTGCTAGGTGCTGATGTAGTGGGCATGACCCTCTGCCCCGAGCTCCTCTTGGCCAGAGAGCTTGGTATGAGCTATGCGGGTCTTGCATTTTCCATCAATTGGGGCGCGGGCATGATGGAGAATATCGAGTTTGTTGGCGGGGATATTGAGGGTATAAAAACCAATATGTTGCGGGTTATGATTGCGGCTCTAGCAACAACAAAGGACGAACAATGTTCACCCGCGAAGATTTTATAGACCTGCCTCATCTGGCGGATTTTTCCAATACGGCAGACTGGTTGTCCCGGCGTGTCTGGTCCGAAGGGGCTGGCGGCAATATGTCTGTGCGGCTGGATAGTGTTGCGCAAATTGAAGGCGGGGAAGCGCATGCCCTGCCTCTTCATGTGCCACATCTTGCCGGAACCCTGTTGCTACTGACGGGATCGGGTACACGTACGCGCGAAACGGCACAGCATCCAGAACGCGATGTGGGTCTGTATCAAATCGGAGAGGATGGCCGGAGTTATATCTGGATTGCTGGCAATAAAAAACCGACGAGCGAGTTACCCGCCCATTGCGCCATTCATAATGCCCTCGCCCAGCATCGGCCACAGCACAAAGCGATCATGCACACCCATCCGGCCAATCTCATCTCGCTGTGTCATGTGCCGGAGCTTGCGAGCGGGCCGGCAGTTTCGGATAAAATCCTGCGCCTGCAAAGCGAAGCCCGTTTACACTTACCCGAAGGCATCGGCTATGTGCCGCACCAAATCCCGGGGTCATTAGAGCTGGGGTTGGCGTCTGCGGAATTGGTGAAAGATCACCGTCTGGTTTTATGGCATATGCATGGATGTCTGGCCACCGGCAGCACGCTTGCAGATGCGTTTGATTATATGGAAGTGTTTGAAAAATGTGCGGGGCTTTACTGGACGCTACGTGCGGCCGGTATTGACCCGGTTGGTATGACGGACGAGCATATCGAAAAAACCCTGAGCGCCTTCGGAATTTTGGATCGGTTTAAGTAAGCTTCCGTTCACGCCAAAATGCATAGGCCAGCACGACAACTGTGTAGACACTGAACCCCACCATGCCTTTCACGCCAATGAAATCCCAACTGGTATAAATACCGTAGCCGTAAATCAACACTGCCAAAAGCGGTAATATTTTCATGGCCCAGACGGGGAGTTTAAAAGGGGCATTGGCATAAGCTTTCGAGTTTTTAGTTTTGAGATTAAAAATGGCAACCACAGGGAACAAACCGAAGATAGCCCCGAATGCATTGCCCAGAATACTGACATAATCGAGCGTCATACCACTTAATATGGGCGTGATGCCGACGATGAAAAATACACTGAGGAAAATATAAGGTGTGCCGAACCGGTTCTTAGCCGCCCATTTTTGAGGTAACCATCCATCGTCTGCCGCCATGGAAAGCCCCCGCGTACACCATGCAAAAATTGCGTTCAACGACGTCACCAAGGACAACATCACCCCGCCCGCGATAAAGGCAATATAGACGGATGGGCTGAAAATAACTTTTGCGACACTGGCCAGATTTTTTCCCTCCACATCGGCAAGTGGCAATACGCCTGTCGCGACGATGGCGATACCGATATACAACACGGTGACGCAGACCAGGGATACGCCCATGACCAGCGGAATATTCCGGCCGGGGTTTTTCATCTCATCGCCAAATTCAGATATAAACTCGGAGCCGATTAAACTGAGGCGCAACAAAAACGCGGCTGCGAACAAGCCTGCAAATCCGCTCGGGAACACATGTTGCGGCTGTACGTAGACGGTAAAATCATCCACATGGGACAGGCCCGCTCCGATATAGACAATCAGCGATGTCAGCAAAACCAGCACCATTATGCTTTGAAAACGGGCTGCGGTTTTTAGGCCCAAAAGGTTGGCAATAAAACACAATACCATAATGCCTGCCGCTACCGCCATCATGTTAATATCAGGGATGAGAGCATCCGCATATTGGGCGAAGCCGATGGCGAAACTGGCGAGGATGATCTGCCCTGCAATCAGTAATGCCAAATAAACGAATGAGGTTTTTCGGCCAAGCAAATCGCGTACATAGGTATAATTCCCGCCGGTACTGGGCACGGCAGAGCCAAGAGCGGCGATACAAAGAGAAGGAATGGCGACAATGCCAAGCGCCAAGAGAAAAGCCCAGGGGGCGCCATAGCCCGTCATGCTAATGCTAATTCCGGTCAGGACGACAACGCCTGTGCCAATGATCTGGCCAAGAGAAATGCTCATCAAATCCCAAAAACCCAATAGTTTTTTAGCTGGTATCCGGCGCATGGGGAGGCTTAAAATTTACTTTCAAAATCAGCGAATTTTGTGTCCAGTTTTTTGATCAATTCGGCTTTGGTAACCTCGTCAACAAATGCGTATTTTAGCCCGTTATAACTGGCTGTTTTTAGCTCAACATAGCTCAAACCGTGCTCTTGGACAGCGCGCATATATTCGTGGGTGAGATCAATACGGCCAACCCCTTCATCATCGGTGGAAAAAGCCATGGGTACACCGGCTTGCTTGTACACATCATAAGGATGTTCACTGCCTGAAACACCCAAAATGGCTTCGCTGGAAGTGAGGTTTACTTCGACCATGATCTCGTTCTCTGCCATGTATTTCAACAGGTTTTTATAATCAGTTTCAAACACAATGTCGGTGCCGTGACCAATGCGTTTGGCATGGCCGACCTTAATAGCGTCATTGATGTGGAAGCGTAATTCTTGGGGGTGGACAAGGCCGAGCCAAAGCTCGCCCGCATGCAAAGATACATTGCGCTCGCCGAGGGTTTTATACAAATGGTCGATCTGCGCCATGTGGAGTTTGTAATCACGCAGAGCGATAAAATCATCTTCGGGTGCGACCAGATTTGTACCGACAAACCGGTCGTCTTCGGCCATTAAATGCCAGCCAAAAATTGTGTGGGCATAGACGACGGATGCCGGCAAAGTCCGCACGGGCTGATGCAAATAGCGGATTTCAACCGCGCAGCCCGGCTGGGGCGCGTCAGTTTTGCAGCCAAGAAGCTCGTCTTTACGAGCGTCTGCCGCGTCAATATCGCGACGGGCACGGGCCAGAATTTCAGGCAAGGCAGCCCCGAACGGGCTTGCCATCAATGTTTCGTAATCTGCTGCCACATCCCCGCTCATCGGTATGGCAATCACCATAGGCAGGATAGTTTCGAACAATTCCATTGTATGCAACAGTTCTAAATACTGGACATTTTGTATACCGGCCAGATTGGCAGTTTCTGCGACCATGTCGCCAAACCGGTGTGGTTGCGCGGTGACGAGCGGGAAGGTACGGAAAAACTGGTCATGACCGGACCAGCCAGATGTCGGGACAAAATCACGGATAGAAAACCGGTCAATGAGCGCGTTGCGTAAAACCTGATTATTGGCAAGGGCCGCTTTGGCCGTTTGTAAACCCCCGCACCCGTCTGCGCCGGGGTGGCGAATAGCCAAGGCTTCGGGATCGATGCACAATCCGTCTTCTTCGGCCCATCTGATCCAGCTTTCAGGATAGACGGCCCCGTAGAGATGGTTATGCAAATCACCGCCCTTGGGCATGTCTTGCAAGAATACGCGCAATTGGATGTCGTTATCCCTGATGCTTTCAAACTTTGTGCTGACGCCCGTCTCGGGCGCAGGCACGGAACAAGCCACTAACAAACCCATAGCCACCAAAGCGACGCCGTGTTTAAAGAATTTCATAGATATCTCCACCTTAACTTACAGCAATGTTTTAAGCGCGACCGCCTCGTCCGCCAATGCTTTTTTATCAATGATTTTGTTCATCGGGATTAGGCGCCGCCCGATCATATATTCCTGAGGCCGATTGACCGCGTCCACGGCGAGTAACCGCTCGCCCTTGAAATAAAATGCGGCAAAGCTGCGCCCTTCTTGCGGATCACCGCGCAAAACCAGATCGTCAAATCCTGCCGAGAGGCCTGCGATTTGCAGTTTCAAATCGAACTGGTCTGACCAGAACCATGGCAAAGCACTATACGGCTTATTTTTACCCGTCAGCGCACCGGCAATTGTTTTGGCTTGATCGGTGGCATTAGGTACCGATTCGAGGCGTATATGGCGATCATAAATAGGATTATAATGCCATGTCACATCACCACACGCATAAATATGTGGATCAGACGTACAGCAAAACTCATCGACAACAATCCCGTTGCCAACCTCAAGCCCTGCCTCTTGTGCTAATTCCGTATTGGGAACCACGCCAATCCCGATAATGACCATGTCACCTTCAAATTCTTCCTTAGGCGTAATGACCTTTAACCCTGTAGGCGTTTTGGCAATTTCTCCGGCCACACAGTTTTCAAAAACTTTAACGCCTTCGCTCTCATGTACCCGCTTATAAAAGCCGGACATGATGGGAGCCGTAACCCTTTGCAATATGCGCTCGGCCATTTCCAGAACGCACACCTGCATGCTCTGCTTGGTCAAGCTGGCCGCCGTTTCCAGACCGATATAGCCACCGCCAATAATCACTGCTTTACGACCCGGTTTCACCTGCACCTTGATCGCCAATACATCGGCTGCATTTCGCAAGTAAAATACATTTGGCAAATCCGCTCCCTGAATGGGCAACTCTCTTGGTCGTGCGCCTGTGCACAGGACAAGCTTGTCATAGGACAGGGTTTGGCCGTCTGCGCGCACGATCTGTTTTTTGTCCCGATCGATTTGTGTAACTGCATCGCCCAGAAGGCACTCGACATCGGCCATTTCATATGTAGATTCGGGGCGAATGGTGATCTCTGATAAATCTTTGCCGCCTGACAGGAAATCTTTGGACAAGGGTGGACGGTGATAGGGCAGATACGATTCTTCGCCGATCAGAGTGATTTTCCCCGTCCATCCAGCTTGCCGCAAACTAATGGCCACCTGCCCACCCGCGTGGCTGGCTCCGATAATAATACATGTCTCAGTCATTTAGTCCTCAAAAGGTAATGCTACGTCCATTTTAATTTCCTTCAAGACCACGTTAGAGCGCACTTGGCGCACACCGGAAAGGCGCAAAAGAAAGTTGTCGAGGAAATGATTATAGGCCTGCATGTCTTTTGTCACGACCCGAAGATGATAATCTGCATCGCCCGTGGTTGCCAGACATTCCAGAATTTCAGGGCGGCTTTGAATACTGGCGACAAAGGCGCTGACATTATCAATGCCTTGGCGGTCGAGACTGACATACAGAATGGCCGACAGGGTATGCCCTGATTTTTCGCGGTCAACCAAAGCGCAATATTTCGTAATCACGCCGCTCTGCTCAAGCGCTTTGACCCGCCGCCAACAGGCCGAAGCTGACATGCCAACATCGGCGGCCAATTGCTGATTGGTCAAACGGCCATCACGTTGCAGCGCTTTCAATATTCTTTCATCTATAGCTTCCATGAGGGTATACCTACCATTATATATTCTTATTTGGCAATATTTATCATTATTTACGGTCATAACGGTATATTTGGTAGATATATTCGAATGAAATGGATATATTTATCCCAATGACCAACTTTAAATATACATTAGAAGACAAATATACCCAGAAAAATGGGCGCGTGTTCCTGACAGGAACGCAGGCGCTTGTGCGGATTGCTCTGGATCAACGGGCCAGAGATCAGCGGGCGGGCCTCAACACGGCTGGATATATATCGGGATATCGCGGGTCCCCGCTTGGCAGTTATGATCTGGAATTATGGCGAGCGAAAGACCAGCTTGAGAAAGCCGATATAGAGTTCTTGCCAGCGGTTAATGAAGAGCTTGCGGCCACAGCCATTTTAGGCACACAGCAGGTCGAGACCGATTCTGATAGCACTGTCGACGGTGTGTTTGGTATCTGGTACGGCAAAGGCCCGGGCATTGACCGCGCCGGAGACGCGCTTAAGCACGGCAACGCCTATGGCTCGTCCCCGAGGGGCGGCGTGCTGGTGGTGGCGGGGGATGATCATGGCTGTGTGTCCTCATCCATGGGGCATCAATCGGACGTCGCCTTCATGACATTTTTCATGCCAATTCTCAATCCGGCCAGCGTCGAGGAATATCTGGAATTTGGCGCGTACGGATTTGCAATGTCACGCTATAGCGGTATGTGGGTCGGATTTAAGGCCGTGTCGGAAACTGTAGAATCGGCTTGTTCCGTTGAGATTAAAACGCCACGCGTGTTTAAAACACCCGATTTCACCATCCCGTCAACCGGTCTGCATTACCGCTGGCCCGATCTTCCCGGCCCGCAGATCGAGGAGCGTTTAGCCGCCAAGAAACGCGCCGCCATCGCCTTTGCACAGGCCAATCCGATTGACCGTATTTTGTATAATCACAAAGCGCGGTTCGGGATTGTCACGACAGGGAAAGCACATCTGGACACGATGGAGGCTTTGCGGCTTCTGGATTTGGACGAGAAAGCCTGTAAGAAACTCGGCATCGATATTTATAAAGTCGGCATGGTCTGGCCGCTTGAGGGCCTTGGGGCGATGGCCTTTGCCAAGGGTAAAACAGAGCTGTTCATCGTCGAAGAAAAACGCGGCATTATCGAGAGCCAGTTTAAAGAATATTACTATGATCATCCGGGCAGCAAGCCGAAATTGATGGTGGGGAAATATGGGGCAGACGGCAAAGACCTGCTGCCATGGACGGGGGAATTGTCGCCTCTGCAAGTGGCGCAAGCGTTGGCCAAACGCCTTGACGCAAATTTCAAAGGTCACGGGTTTGTCAAAAGGGCAAAGGCTCTGCTTAAGCCCGCTCAGGAAAGTGCTCAAGATTACGAGACAAGACGCACACCTTATTTTTGCTCCGGCTGTCCACATAACACCTCGACCAAAGTGCCGGAAGGCTCCCAAGCTCTGGCCGGTATCGGCTGTCATTTCATGGCGAGTTGGATGGACCGTGAAACTTCATCCCTGATCCAGATGGGCGGCGAAGGGGTGAACTGGATCGCCCGTGCACGCTATAATGGCGGCAAGCATATTTTCCAAAACCTGGGCGAAGGCACGTATTATCATTCCGGTTCTATGGCCATCCGCCAAGCCCAAGCCGCGAACATCAATATCACCTATAAAATTCTTTATAATGACGCGGTCGCCATGACAGGCGGGCAACCGGTTGACGGGCCGGTCAGTGTCAAATCCATTGCCCATAATGTGCGCGCAGAAGGCATTGAGACAATTGCGCTTGTTTCGGACATGCCGGAAAAGTTTAACCTTGCGAACTTCCCTTCAGGCACGACCCTGCATCACCGCGACGAACTTGACGCCGTTCAACGCCGGTTGCGCGAGATTAAAGGCGTTAGTGTCCTGATCTATGAACAGGCGTGTGCGACCGAAAAACGCAAGCGCCGCAAGCGCGGCCAATTGGAAGACCCTGCCCGTTTTGCCGTTATTAACGAGCTTGTCTGTGAAGGGTGCGGGGATTGCTCAATCGCCTCCAATTGCCTTTCTGTCGAGCCGCTGGAAACCGAGTTTGGCCGTAAGCGGCAGATCAACCAAAACACCTGCAACAAAGATTTCTCCTGCCTGAACGGATTTTGCCCTAGCTTCGTGACCGTTGAAGGTGGCAAGCGCCGCGCAAAAACACCTGCACTGGCCGGCACAGAATTTGACGCAAAAATTTCCGCCCTCCCTACCCCTGAGCTACCGTCCCTCGATACACCTTTCGATTTACTGGTCACTGGCGTTGGCGGCACCGGTGTTGTTACCGTCGGGGCGCTGATTACAATGGCCGCACATCTGGAAGACAAAGGTACGAGCGTACTCGACTTTACCGGTTTTGCGCAAAAATTCGGGCCAGTCCTGAGTTATATCCGTATTGGTGCCAAGCCCGAAAATCTCAATCAAGTGCGTATCGAAGCCCAGCAAGCCGATGCGCTACTCGGGTGTGATTTAGTGGTCAGCTCTTCCGAGCAGGCCATGAAAACCTACCGTAAAGGACACACCAAAAGCGTTGTGAATGCGGCCCATATGCCAACAGGTGGCTTCACCCGCGATGCAGATATGGACTTGCAGACGGATATGCGGTTTGCCTCGCTGGCCAACGCGCTGGGCAAGAAAAACCTGACCAGTTTTGACGCGAATAAGGCGGCTGAAACCCTGATGGGCAATTCGGTCTATGCCAATGTGATGTTAATGGGGACGGCGTGGCAATCGGGGCTTATTCCGGTTGGGTACAAGGCGCTCATGCGCGCGATCGAACTTAACGGTGTTGCACCCGAGGCTAATAAACGTGCCTTCGCGTGGGGGCGGCTTGCGGCGCATGACCCTGCATTTGTTGACGCCTATATCAACCCGAAAGTAGACGCACCGGAGACACTCGACAGCCTGATCGAAAAACGGAGTGAATTCCTAACTGATTACCAAAACACCGGTTGGGCGTTGCGGTATTTAGCGACTATTTCTAGCATAAAAACGGCAGAATCCGCATTAGGCACAGATATGAAATTCACCGAGGCTGCGGCTCGTTCCCTGTTCAAACTTATGTCGTATAAGGACGAGTATGAAGTGGCGCGCCTACATACGGACCCACAGTTTAAAGCGAAAATCGCGGCGCAGTTTGAAGGGGATTACAGCCTCAATTACCATCTTGCTCCGCCCGCGCTTAACGGAGAACTTGACGCACGTGGACGCCCGAAAAAGAAAAGTTTTGGACCTTGGATGAAGCATGGTTTCGCGGTGTTGGCCAAGCTGAAATTTTTACGCGGATCTGCATTTGACGTGTTTGGCTATTCGGACGAGCGTAAAACCGAGCGGGAACTTATCGTTTGGGGCGAGCAGGTTTTGGGAACCCTGACAACACATTTAAAGCCTGACAACCGCGCCGAGGCCATTGCCATCATCTCCCGCATTATGAAAATACGCGGCTACGGCCCTGTAAAAGAGGAAAGCATTGCGCGGATCAAACCGGAAATTGAAAGCCGTTTGAAAGCTTTCACTTCGAGCTAACCGAACCGTTTTTCAAAGAACTCACGGCTTGCCTCGTCCATTGGGAAGATGAGTTCTGCTTTCAACTCGCTCGCAAAAACATCCTGCACGGCGCCAAACTGGGCAAGTATGGAGAACAGAGAAACCTCAACACCTTGCAATTTAAACCGGGTTGGAATCACGGCTTGGCCATAATTATGTGTGTACCCATTTTTATCCCACCCGACGCAGTCTGCCAATTGCGTTTCCAATGCCGACAGTTTCTCATCAATCCCAAAATGGGCGATCTCGCTGCGCAAACGTTCCAACATAAGCGACAGGACTTCGGGCCAATTTATAATATGGCGGCCCTCATCTGCGATTATAGCCTCTATCAAATTGGTGTAGTTTGCAAACCCAAGCTCTCCAAACAACGCTACCGCAACGGCATTGGCGTTCACCAAATTCCAGTGCCGATCCATGACAAAGGCCGGGAACGGCATATGATTGTCGAGCAATTGTTCCAGAGCGGTATGTAGGGGTGCCAAATCCGTGTGGTCTGCTGATAATTTAGGATAGCTCGGCGCGAAGCCTGCCACCAACATGGCCTGATTTATGTCCTGCTTGGAGCGCGACAGGCAATTGCCCAATTGCATGACCATAGACCGGCTTGGTTGGGCGCGTCCCGTTTCCAGAAAACTGAGATGGCGCGCCGATACATTGGCCTGTAATGCGCATTGTAATTGGCTATAGCGTCCCTCTTGGCGCCAGCGGCGTAAAATATCTCCAAATCGTTCCAACATGCCTGCTTTTATCAAAATACAGTCTCAATGCACTTACCTTAGAGGTAATTGTTTTCATGCACCAGAATGAATATTTGTAGGGTCACGTTTAAAAAGGAGAAAGAGATGTCGCTAGATTTACGCGCAAAATTTATATTTATGATGGCCATAGGATATGGTGTTTTTGCCGTGTTCTGGGCCCTTGCCCCTTATACATCCATCAACTTTCCGGCCCGGTTTATCATCGATGTTCTGGACTGGCCGATTGACAATACGGCGCAACCTTTGAGCAAAAATACACAATGGCTCTCGTCCATCGGCGCAGGGTTACTAGCAAGTCTGGCCATTCTTTTAGGTGGCATCATCGCACCCGCTGCAAAAACAGGGGATGTGCGCACCGTGCGTATAGGGTTTTGGGCGATTCTGATCTGGTATGTCATTGACAGTGTAGGATCTGTGGCTTCGGGGGTGGCGTCAAACGCCGTGTTTAACACTCTTTTCGCCGTGCCTTTACTGTTGCCAATGTATGGGCTTAAAGCACAGGCTGATTAGAGCGCAGATTAGTTATAGCAGAGAGCGGCAATAACTGATCAGGGGGCCGGAGTTCATAATCACGTCGAGGCCACACATGTCTTGGGTAATAATGACGTCCGCATGTTCTTGGGACGGGTCCACAAATTCGGCCTGCATCGGGGCGACATCCTTGGCAAACTGGGTGCGAATGCTTTCGGGTGTACGTCCACGTTCAATCACATCGCGTTTTAGGCGGCGGTCCAGACGCACATCCTCGGAGCATTTGACGAAGAATATTTTGTCATACACGGAGAGAAGTTCTGGTTGTGAGAGCAGCAGAATGCCTTCGATCAAAATAATCGGCCGTGGCTCAACCCGCAAAACCGGTTCGGCGCGACGGTGGGTGACAAAGTCATATGTCGGAATGTCGACCGGCTTGCCAGATTTCAATGCCAGTAATTGATCGCGGAGCAAATCCCATTCGAACGCATTTGGATGATCGAAGTTTGGCAATGGATCGCCGGGGTTGGCGCCGCCATAATCGAGATAATAATTGTCCTGTCTTACGATGGTGCAGACCTTGTCCGCCAACACCGCATCCTTAAAGGCCGCATCGATCAACACATCTTCATTAAGGGCTTTATGGGTGTGATCGGCCAAGCGGGTTTTGCCGGAACAACTCCCCCCTGCAATCGCTATGATATGAACATCCATACCCGCCCCCTTATGACAACAAAACGTCTGGCACGTTCCAGCCACGCCTTGCACATGCGGCCAAGACCGTATTGCGTAAAAGGCAGGCAATGGTCATGGGCCCGACGCCGCCGGGCACTGGTGTAATGGCGGCTGCGATTTTTGACGCGGCCTCGAAATCTACATCTCCGACCAATTTAGTGGCGCGCTTGGCATTTGGATTTGTATTGGGCACGCGGTTGATCCCGACATCAATGATGATGGCACCGGGTTTGATCCAATCGCCTTTGACCATCAATGGGCGACCCACGGCGGCCACGAGAATGTCAGCGCTTCGGCATACGCCCGCGAGGTCTTTGGTGCGGGAATGGGCAATGGTCACTGTGCAGTTTTGTTCAAGGAATAAAAATGCGGCTGGTTTGCCGACGAGAATGGAACGACCAACGATGACGCAATGCTTGCCGGATATGTCTTGGCCCAGTGCGTCTAGCGCCTGTTTGGCCAAGATGACACTGCCAACAGGGGTGCAGGGGCGAAGACCTGCGTGGCCTAAGGACAAACGTCCGGCGCTTATTTCGGTCAACCCGTCTACATCTTTGGCTGGATCGATTTCACCGATTACCCGTTTTGTGTTGATACCGTCCGGTAAGGGCAGTTGCACAAGAATACCGTCCACGGCTTCGTTTGCGTTAAGGGTGCGCACAAGCTCGACTATTGTGTCTTCATCTACATCGATTGGTAATTTGTGTTCCAAGGACTGCATGCCGGCTTCGCGGGTAAATTTGTGCTTGTTGCGGACATAGACTTGAGAGGCCGGATCTTCCCCGACCAGAACAACCGCCAAAGTGGGTGCATAATCGTGGGCGGTGTTAAGTTCGGTAACCGCCTTGGTCACATCAGCCCGTACCTTGGCCGCAATGGCTTTGCCATCAATGAGAGACGCATCGCCCATAAGTCTATCCTAGAATATTGACCCGGTTCTATAAAAACTCACCAACATATCACGTAGGAAATACAGGCCGAAAATCAAGACAATCGGGGACAGATCAAGCCCGCCCATGGACGGAAGGATACGGCGAATCGGGTTGACAACAGGTTCTATAAAAGCGTTCAAAACGGCCAATATATTGCGCACCATCGGATTGCGGGCATTGATAACACCGAACATTTGCAACCAGCTTGCCACAACCCATGCAAAAATTATGAACAGGTACAGGCCGATAATATTCATCAGTAAATTAAAGATAGCGTTAGACATAATTTCTCCGTTTTATGGCTTCTAAACGCTCTGGGTATGGCTTGCAAGACCACTTATCCAATTATACTTATCCGGCTATTCCCGACAAAGCGCCAAGAACACCGTCAATGACAAATTGGGCGGCCAGTGTGGCCAGCAAAAATCCCAGAACCCGGGTCAGCACATTGGTAAATGTTTTTCCCATGATTTTCATCAACCAGCCCGCGACTAAAAAGGAAAGCAGGCTGAACAGCAAGACGGCAGTGAGCGCGGCCAAAATAGAAATCTGATCGCCAAAGCTCGGGTCTTCCGACATCAACAAAAGCAGAGACGCGATGGTTCCCGGCCCGGCAATCATGGGAATGCCCATGGGAAAGACGGATATATCCTCTGGATCATCAATGATCTCTAGCGCTTCTTCGGCGCGGTGCTCGCGTTGTTCGGTGCGTTTTTCGAACACCATTTGCAAAGCAATGATAAACAACATGATACCGCCCGCGATCCGCAAAGCATCATAATCGATATGTAGGGCCTTAAATAGCTGTTCCCCGAACAGGGCAAACAGGAATAATATTGCCGCCGCCACGGCAACAGATTTAAACGCCATCACGCGCTGATGGCGCCTCGATGTGCCTTGTGTTAGGGTTGCAAAAATCGGCGCACATCCGGGCGGATCGATAATGACAAACAAAACCGCAAAGGCGGACATGAAAAGCTCTAAGTTAAACATAGCTCTCCTTTATAGGGTCGCATTAATCTTCGCAAGATAAACAAGATATCAATACACCCTGTTCAAGATATTTTATACGCGTTTAGTATGTCACAAAAACTTCAATTATTAGTCACAAAAATGAAATTAACGCCCCCTAGTCAGAACGCACAACAACACAGGAATCAAAAATGTTCTCTATAAGGTCTATGGCCCGCCGGCTTCCGGTTTTGGGGCTGGTTGCTCTTTGTGCATCCCCGACAGCAATGGCAGGCGAGGCTGACGCTTGGAAATTATTTCAAGGCGCGCCCAAATACAAGGATAGCGACGGCAATACTATCAAAATTCGTGGGCGGATTTATTGGGATTGGGCCGCGCTCAGCGAAACCCCGCTTGGTGGCTCCGGGCTTGATATTGACGCCAGCGAATTTCGCACTGCACGTATCGGCATTGAAGGTCAGTATAAGAAGTTTAAATATGTAGGCGAGTTGGATTTTGCTGGCAACAAGACAATTTTCAAGGACGTCAATATCACCTATAAAGGCCCGCTCGAGATCAAAGTCGGTCAGATGAAAACGACTAATTCTATGGAAGAGCAAACCTCTTCGCGCCATATCAGCTTTATCGAGCGCGGCATGGTGACAGATGCGTTTGGCTTTGATCGCCGGATTGGTGTCACCGTCTCGAAATCGGGTAAAAATTATAGTGCAAGTGCGGGTATCTTTGGCAATTCAATCAATGGCGCGCAAGATGGTGCGCCGTCAAATACGGTCTGGTCTGCCCGCGCGACTTACGCCCCTATTTTAGAAGAAGGACGGGTTTTACACTTTGGGGCCTCTGTACGTCACACGGATACAGCCAGCGGTGCTCCCTCACATTCTGCACGATGGGGGCCGCATCTGGCGAAGGAAAAAGTAAAACCCAATATTGGTGCAGACGCTTTGTTGTTTGGCCTTGAAACCGCCGCTGTGATGGGGTCGTTCCATGCGCACGGGGAATATATGCAAGAAAACGGGGATGTAGGTGATGCACACGGCGGGTTTGTTCAAGCCGGGTTCTTTCTAACCGGAGAGACCCGTAAATACAAAGCCAGCGCTGGTAAATTTGATCGCACCAAGCCTGCAAGGCCTCTGTCAAAAGGTGGACTTGGCGGCTTTGAAATTGTGGCCCGCTACGATACGCTTGACGCCACGAATGCAGGTGACGAGAAAGCGGATGCCTATACTGTTGGCCTGACATGGTACCCGGAAAGTCATCTGCGCGTGAAGTTAAACTATACGGACGCGAGCGGAGATAAATTTAATGCGTCAGGTCTGTATATGCGCCTGCTAATAGACTGGTAATTACCAGCCCGTTTTTACGAAACGTCCTATTCTACGCACAATTTTCCTAAAAATGCGAAAGGGTGCGCCGGCTAATTTGAGGGCGCGGCGGGCGCGGCGCCAGCGGCGGCGGCGTTTGGGTTCGGTTTCGGGCACAAGCAGGTCTACAAAGTCGGCAGCCACCTTGTCCCAGCCATATTTATGGGCATGGGCGGCGGCGTCCGCGCGGCTGAGTTTAAGACATTCCAGACAGGCAGACCGTAAATTTTCATCGACCACGCCAGCATCTGATCCCGGAATAATATCGATCGGGCCATGAACGGGATATCCAGCCACCGGTGTGCCCGTCGCCATAGCCTCGATAATCACCAGTCCGAATGTATCGGTTTTCGAGGGAAAGACGAACACGTCCGCATCGGCAAAATAGCGCGCCAGTTCCGCGCCAAATTTAGGGCCGGCAAAGTGCACCTTGCCCGCATATTTCTTTTTCAAACTTGGCTCTAAAGGCCCCTCCCCGACCACAACTTTACTGCCGGGTAAATCGAGTTCCAGAAAGGTTTCGATGTTTTTTTCGACCGCTATGCGGCCCACATTGACAAATATCGGGCGTTCCAAATCTACATATACGTCTTCGCCGAATGCGCCGGTTTTGGAAAATCGCACGCCCGGATGAAATTGCGTCAGATCAACGCCGCGTGCCCAAGGCGCAAGATTTTCAAACTTTTTCGTATGTAAAAATTCTACCATTGAGGGGGTGGTGACCATGACCCGTCCGCCACTATTGTGGAAATCACGGACAAATTTATAGGCGAGCGATATGGGAATGAACGGAAACCGAGCACTAATATATTCGGGAAATTTTGTATGATAGCTGGTGGTGAACGGCATGCCCCATTTCAAACACAGGCTGCGCGCCGCCCACCCTAGCGGCCCTTCGGTCGCAATATGCACTGCGTCAGGGGCAAATAGAACCAGACGGCGTTCGACCTCGCGCTTGGCAAACAGGGCGATGCGAATATCGGGATAGGTCGGCAATGGCAGGGTCATGAACCCGTCATAGGGCGAGATAATTTCGACCGTATGTCCGGCCTTCTCGCATTCTTCGACAGTCTTGCTCAGGGTTCTTACAACCCCGTTCATTTGCGGTTTCCACGCATCTGTCACCAGAAGAATCTTCATGCTAATTTGCATCCCCATTGTTGTTGCGCGCACACTAGGGGAGCGTGCGTGGATCACCAAAGGAAAAATTATGATGCTTATATGAAAACGGGCAGGATCACTCCCGCCCGTTTTAAATACTGAAAAGAGAGAACTCTATTCTTTTGGCGCTTCTTCAGCAGGTGTTTCTTCAGTAGCTTTTTCTTCTGCTGGCTTTTCTTCAGCTGTAGCTTCCTCAGTAGGAGCCGCCTCTGCAGGGGCTTCTTCAGCGGGGGCCGCTTTGGCTTCTGCTGCAGCCGCTTTTTCAGCCGCAATCGCTTCTGCCGCAGCTACTTTCGCAGCTTCTGCAGCGTCTTTCGCCGCCTGTTTAGCTTCTTCTTCAGCCACTTTACGGGCTTCTGCTTTGCCTTTTTGGCTTTCGATCAACTCAAGCGCTTTAGCACCCGGTTTGCCCTTGATAGGGTTGTTACCGTGCTTCCATTCCCAAAGACCGGCAGCGCCAAGAAAACGGGCAACGCGCTCTGTTGGACGTGCACCTTTGGCAAGCCAGGCTTTGACTTTGTCCGCATCAACAATCACACGATTCTCGTCTGTTTTTTCGAGCATCGGGTTATAAGAACCAACCCGTTCGATATAACGGCCATCACGCGGGGCGCGGGCATCGGCGATAACAATACGGTAATAAGGGCGTTTTTTGGCGCCGTGACGGGCCAATCTGATTTTAAGTGACATAGTCTTTTCCTTCTGTGTTTAAAATAGTCATTTGGTTTGTGTATTTACTTTTTCTTGGGGCCGCCCAAACCGGGTAGACCTCCGCCAAGACCGGGCAGTCCACCGCCCAAGCCTGTTCCTAATCCGGGCAATTTTCCGCCCATCTGTTTCTTCATATCTTCGAGCATTTTTGCGTCCATGCCCCCCATGTCCGGCATACCGCCGCCAGGCATTCCGGGCATTCCACCATTTGGGCCACCACCCATGCCGCCCATAAGACCTTTCATGCCGCCCTTGCCGCCCTTGCCGCCCTTGCCGAGCTTCTTCATCATGTCAGCCATTTGGCGGTGCATTTTCAAAAGTTTGTTGACGTCCTGCACATTCATGCCGGAACCTGCGGCGATGCGTTTTTTACGTGAGGCTTTTAGCATGGCTGGTTTGCGGCGCTCTTCAGGGGTCATGGAATAGATAATGGCTTGTTGGCGATCCAGCAACTTGTTGTCTACGCCGCCCATCTGATCCATAGCTTTGCGCATTTTACCCATGCCGGGCATCAGTTTCATCAGGCCACCCATACCGCCCATTTTGTTAATTTGCCCAAGTTGCTTGGCAAGATCGTCCAGATCGAACGTGCCTTTTTGCATCTTCTTGGCGAGCTTTTCGGCTTCTTTCTGGTCAATAACCTCAGAAGCACGTTCCACCAAAGAGACGATATCGCCTTGGCCTAAAATACGTCCGGCAATCCGTTCCGCGTCAAAGGCTTCCAGCCCATCAAGCTTTTCGCCTGTGCCGAGGAATTTAATCGGTAGTCCGGTCACCGCGCGCATAGAGAGAGCCGCACCGCCACGTCCATCCCCGTCAATACGGGTCAGCACAAGGCCGGTTAAGGGCAGACGGTCATGAAAGCGTCGTGCGGTTTCAACCGCATCCTGACCGGTAAGGCTATCGGCGACCAGCAGGGTTTCGACCGGGTTGGTGGCTTTGGCAATATCCGCCACTTCGTCCATCAACTCGTCATCAAGTGTGGTACGGCCAGCCGTATCGAGGAAAACAATATCGAACCCGCCAAGTTTGCCGGCTTCCATGGCGCGTTTGGCAATTTGCACTGCGGTCTGGTCTGGCACGATCGGCAAGGAATCGACGCCGGCTTGTTCAGCCAGAATAGCGAGTTGCTCCATGGCGGCCGGACGGCGGGTATCAAGAGAGGCCAGAAGGACTTTCTTTTTAAGCTTGGTGCGTAAATACAGCGCCAATTTACCAGATGTGGTGGTTTTACCGGAGCCTTGCAAACCGGCCATCAAAATCGCAGCAGGCGGGCGGGCATTTAAATTCAATTGGGAGGACGCTGGCGGTTCTTCGCCTTCGGCCACTTTACCGCCCAGCATATCCACCAGAGCATCATGAACGATTTTGACAATTTGCTGACCGGGCTTGATCGAACGGATGACTTTTTCGCCAACAGCCGCTTCTTTCACCTGGTCGACAAAATCTTTGACCACTGGCAAAGCCACATCAGCCTCTAGCAAGGCAATGCGAATTTCACGCATAGCGGCGCTCACATCTTTCTCGGACAAAGCGCCTTTGCCGGTCAGATTGTCAAATACGCCGCCGAGGCGATCTGCTAATGCGTCAAACATTCACGTCTCCAAAATCCCATACGCGAAAAACCCCGATGAGCGATAACGCCGATCCGAGTACCCCGTCTATATCGTCCCATTTGCTTTTATAGCTGTCGGGTGTCGCATAGATCAGAGCGCAAAATTACCTTTGCGCGGGAATACGGGGCTTATAGGGAGAGACCGAGGGTGTGTCAACACACTTCAGGCTAGGTATGAGGCCCCTAAAGTGACTTCAGAACGTCCTCTTGTCCGATTTGGGACAGGAGGCTGATGGAATCGAAATAGATGCGTTCATTGACGATTTTTTCGCCTTCAAAAAAGAAAATCGCAACGATTGGCACACGGAAAGACCGACCCGTGGGGGGACGTCCGTAAAGCTCGCCCTTATTCGTCCCAAGTAAATCAAATTCGGCAATCACGGCATCATCCGAGAAATGCAGGCACACATTTTCGTGCCGTTGATCCGGGAAAGCCGTGCGTGTGGTTTTGTAATATTGCATAACCTCGTCGGGGCCGTCAAAGACTTGGTTGCTGGCCATGATTTCGTAATGCGGGTGGTCAAAAGTATCGAGGGTTCTGTCAAATTCCTGAGCGGCCTCTGATTCAAAATGTTCATTTACCACCGCTTCGCGTTTTGCTCGCATTTCTTCACTGATCATGTTGTTTCCCTTCTTGATGACACACATCTGCGTAGTGTTGGACACGGTTTGTTTTGGCGTGTGTTTGGACGACTGTGTCAGAAAATTATAGGCGTTTCAACCTCTATACACTTGCACTGAAATCCACTAGCGTGCGTCCATGGCATTGATGCATCACATCCTTTTGGCTCAACACGTCCTGCGTGGATGGTTGACGGGGCACGCCTAGATTTTTCTTCCTTAGTGATTTGACCAACTTATGGAGAAAAGAAAATGGATAGAGAAAAATACCTAGAGACACTGCGTGGAGCCGGGAAGCTGGACTACGAAATTTATTTAAATACCGAAGCGTTGCTGGCCTGCCAGAAACCACCGCAAGAGCTGTGTAATCCAGACGAATTGATGTTCATGATTGTCCATCAAATCGAAGAATTGTGGATGAAATTGATGGCCACAACCTTGATGGACATTGATGATGAAATGCGTGCACGGCGCTCTTTCAAAGTGATGACTTTGTTTCGGCGCGTCAATATTTGCCAAGAAATGATGCGCACACAACTGACCTTACTCGAGACCATGTCACCAAAGGATTATCAAGAAATCCGGTTGCTTTTGGGCAATGGATCAGGACAGGAAAGCCCGGGGTTTCGGGTTTTGCTTAAAATGCCTGCAGATTTATGGGTAACGTTTACGGATGTGTATCTGGAGAACGGCGCGAAAACGCTGGAGCAGATTTATGACAGTGAATATGCACATGATGATGCCTATATGATCGCAGAATGTCTGGCGGAGTTTGACGAGCAGTTTCAAAAGTTTCGTGCCGATCATATGCAGCTTATTTACCGCTCTATTGGCGTGGATGCGAGTTCTCTGAAAGGGCGGCCTGTGGAAATATTGCGTAGTGGTACGCGACAGAAGTTCTTCCCTGATCTCTGGCAAGTGCGTGCGGATATGACAGACCGCTGGGGTAGTTCTTACGGCAAAACCCGCAAGAAACTGGACACAAAAAACGGGGAGACAGATGCATAAGCACTTCCATGTCCCCGAGGCATATTTCCTGTCCCACAGTGTTGGCTGTTTGCCCAAGAGCACCCAAAATTTTGTGGCGGAAAATATCTTTAAACCATGGCAAGCCCAAGGCGGCAATGCATGGCCGGGCTGGCTCAATATATTGGCAGAGTTTCGTACAGAAATCGGGGCTTTGCTCGGGGTGACGCAAGCGGATATCTGTCCGCAGACCAATGTCTCGAGTGCTTTGACAAAAATCCTCTACAGCCTGCCCAAACGGCAAGGGAAGAACACGATCTTACTTTCAAAACAGGATTTCCCCACCATCGGGTTTGTCTTAAAACAGGCGGAGCAGGCCGGATATGTTTTGCGCTATGTCGAGGGGGATATTACCGACCCATTGGTGTGGGCCGAAGCGATCGACGAAAGCGTACATATCGTTCACATTACCCATGCGGTCTCCAATACATCACACCTGCTCCCCGTTGCGGCGATCTGTGAATTGGCGCGGGCGAGCGGTGCTTATTCCATTGTCGATATTGCGCAATCGGTTGGGGCTGTGCCGATCCATGTGCCGGACTGGAAGCCTGATTTCGTTATTGGTACGAGCGTGAAATTTATATGTGGTGGGCCGGGGGCCTGTTTTCTCTATGTTGCACCTGAGCGCATTACTGAGTGTCAGCCCATAGATGTTGGCTGGTTTTCTCATGAAAACCCGTTCGAGATGAAGATAGATGATTTTCGCTATGCCTTGGATGCTATGCGGTTTTTGGGAGGTTCCCCCTCTCCTACCCCGTTTGCAACGGCGTTAAGCGCGCTGAAACTTTGGCAGGATATCGGGACACCTTACGCAAAAATACAGGCTCAGCTTTCAGATTTATCCAGTGTAGTGCCCGAGGCGGCTCTTGTGTCTCCCGCAGACGAGGATAAACGCGGCGGCACATTGGTGGTGGCCCCAAGGGAGCGCGAGCCTCTTCGCATGGCACTCGCCACGCATAATATCTTGCATGATGAACGCGCAGAGGGTTTCCGGTTTTCGGTGCATGCCTATACGCAGTCCTCTGATATTGAGGCACTTAAGCACATTCTTTCAAGCATTAGTGTCTGACCTGTTAGTGTCTGAAATGGCGCATGCCTGTAAACACCATGGCAAGGCCAGCTTCATCGGCAGCAGCAATCACTTCATCGTCACGGATTGACCCCCCGGGTTGGATAATGGCCGTTGCACCGGCTTCTGCGGCCTGTAACAAGCCATCTGCGAACGGGAAAAATGCATCGGATGCACAGACGCAACCCTTGGTACGGGGTTCATCCCATCCGGCCGCGCTTTGAGCGTCCCCGGCTTTGCGCGCCGCGATACGTGCCGAGTCGATACGGCTCATTTGCCCTGCGCCGACACCGGCGGTGGAGCCGTCTTTCACATAGACAATGGCATTGGATTTTACGTGTTTTGCCACGCGCCACGCAAATAACATATCGGCCATTTCAGACTCGGATGGTTTGCGTTTGGTAACGATCTTCAAATCCTCAGTACTGACATGGCCATTGTCACGGTCTTGCAACAGGAAGCCTCCGGCTACATTGCGCATGGTCATGCTGGCATCTTGCGGATTGGGTAGGCCACCGGAGATCAAGACGCGAACATTTTTCTTCTTGGCAAATACGGCGAGCGCATCTTCGTCTGCTTCGGGGGCAATCACGACCTCGGTGAAGACTTTGGCAATCGCTTTGGCGGTTTCCAGATCAAGGCGACCGTTCAAAGCCACAATGCCGCCAAATGCAGACACCGGATCACAGGCGAGCGCGCTTTGATAGGCCTCTATAAATGTCTCGCTTTGGGCAACGCCGCACGGGTTGGCGTGTTTGATAATGGCGACGGTTGGTTTGGCCCCGTCCTTATGGGCACCAAATTCAGCCACCAGTTCAAAGGCAGCGTCCGTATCATTGATATTGTTGTAAGACAGCTCTTTGCCCTGAACTTGTCTGGCCGTGGCCACGCCAAGGCGGGCTTTACCGTCTGTATAAAATGCGGCGCTTTGATGCGGGTTTTCGCCGTAGCGCAGGCTTTGTTTCAAACTGCCGCCCTGGGCGTAAAACGCCGGGGCCGTATCACCCAATTGCTGTGCAAACCATCCCGAAATTTGGGCGTCATACTGGGCGGTGCGGGCGTAGGATTTATGGGCCAGTTTTTGACGGGTGGTATATGTTGTGCATCCGTCATGGGCATCCATGTCCGTAAGAACCGCGTCGACATCATCTGCGTCAACACACACGGCTACATGCTTATGATTTTTCGCGGCCGCGCGGATCATGGCCGGGCCACCAATGTCAATATTTTCAACACAGGCCGCATAGTCACCACCGGCTGCGACGGTTTCTGCGAATGGGTAAAGATTGACCACCAGCAAATCAATCGCCGGTATATTGTGATCGTTCAGGGAGACCATGTGATGTTCAATGTCGCGGTCTGCCAGCAGGCCCCCATGTACATTCGGATGCAATGTTTTCACACGTCCATCCATCATCTCCGGGAATCCTGTAATGGCGGACACTTCGGTTACGTCCAGTCCGGCCTCTTTTAGGGTGCGAAAAGTTCCCCCTGTCGAGATCAGGCGCACACCGCGCGCGGACAGCGCTTTGGCTTGGTCCAGTAATCGGGATTTATCGGAAACGGAAATAAGTGCGGTTTGAACGCGGGTGAGCAGGTGGGACATAGAATAGCTTTCTCTTGAAATTCTTAGTTTGGGAATCACTTTAGCTGAATTTATCCCCCGCTAACATGGTTCCACAATTTAAGAAAGCCCGCCATTAGGTTCAAATTCGGGCACCAGTCCTGCAAGGGCTTTTTTTACGCCGACGCGGTCACGTTTTTGAGAAGCTGCCAGCAATTTTTCCACCCGACGCCCCACAGAGCTTGGATCATTAACCTGACCGGTAAACCGGTAAATGCCTTTGACATAGGTCGTTTCGAGGCTTTCCTCTTCGCCGGTTAGGGATTCGGTCAGTTTTTCGCCGGGGCGCAAGCCTGTAAATTTAATTTTAATGTCCCGCCCCGGCACAAAGCCGCGCAAGCGAATAAGTTGGCGGGCAAGGCGGGTAATATTAACCGGCTCGCCCATATCCAGCACATAAATCGCAGACACCTCCTTGCGTTGGCCTCCGTTAAGCGCCGCCGCCTGCAAGACTAGGGACGCCGCCTCGCCTGTTGTCATGAAGAACCGAGTCGCGTCTTTATGGGTGACCGTCACCGGCCCGCCGTTTTCAATTTGGCGTTCAAATAAAGGCACCACCGAACCATTGGAGGCCAGCACATTGCCAAACCGCACGGCAGAGGCCGAAATATCCGCCTCATTCATGGCCGTGGCCATAGTCAGCATTTCTGCAATGCGTTTACTGGCGCCCATAATGTTGTTGGGCTCTACCGCCTTATCGGTCGAGATAAGGGTAAAGCTTTCCGCCTTGTATTTCATGGCCATTTTAATGATGGTTTTCGTGCCGCCCACATTTGTCAATATGGCCTCTATCGGGTTTGCTTCCATCAAGGGCACATGTTTCAATGCGGCCGCATGCAAAATGACCTGGGGTTTTTCGTTGTCGAAAATTTCGTCCATATGTACTTCGTCGCGCACATCCCCCAAATAGGCGGTGTAGGACAAATCCTCATATTCACTTAGAATTTGATCGATTGTGTATAAATTCATTTCCGAGCCATCGACAAGAATCATATGGGCAGGCCCAAAGGCCGCAATTTGCCGCGCAAGTTCGGAGCCAATTGTCCCGCCCGCGCCTGTGATCAAAATACGCTTATTGGCAATCATGCGCTGCACAGGGGTCATGTCCAAGGCCTTGGCGCTGCGGCCAATTAAATCGGCGGCTTCGAAGGGGGTCAATGCGTCCTGTCGTCCGGGGCGAATACGCACGAGGGAGGCTCCCATTGTCGAGGCCAGTTTGACAAGCTCGCTGGCTTTCTTCCGGTCTGTGCTGGTGTCTACAAGGATCAAGGTCGGTTTTGCGCCGTGAATGTCTTCGATATTCGCGACGACGCCGCGGACATCGGATAGATTGCCGATCACCGGAACACCACGAATAGAGCGGCCTTTATGTCCACCGCCTGTCTCGATCAAACCTCTGATTCGGTAGGTCTCCTCATGTTTATTTTGAGCTTTGTCGCGCATATAATCGTGGAGGACCTGAGAGCGTCCAATGAGAATCGCAGGCGGTTTATCTTCATCCACAGGGCTAAACAGGGTCCGGATATCACCATTGTGATAAAACAATACGGCGGCACGGCTGGCGATCAACATGAGAAAGAAAAGGGCGCCGGTCAGAAAAGGCGCGGAACGGGGGAAACCTTCTGCGCGGCTGAAAAATAACAGGAGCACAACAGGTGTGAGCAGGCTAGCAAGTGTGACCGCCCCTAAAAGTGCACGCACATCATCGAAAGACGTAAACCGCCATACAGCCTTGTTTGCACGGGTTAAACTCCAGACAACAAGGCATGCCAGTCCAAAAAGAAGCGATGCCCAGATGTCTATATGCTCGGGAACGGGTTTTTCTTCATAGATATAGCGGATACGCATGACGCTATACATGCACAGCATCCCCAGCACAGAATCATATATAGTCACCAATAATTTTGTGAGCCAAGGCGCGCGTGTTTTTGCCACCAATGTTCCTTCATTCTTATTCTAGTATTTTTACGTTACTTTTGCACAGAGTGCGACAAATCAGCTGTGTCTATGCCCCCTAAACGTTTCAGGGACCACCGTATACGGTTTGAACGGGTTTGACCATCCCCGTCTCCATAGGCGCGACCAGAAATTACGATTTGTTCAGCTCTGTGTGGACGGCTATCTTTGGCAAGATATACCGACTTTTCCAGCCGTAGCGGGCCGGCATCTGTGCGAAAGCGCCAACCATGCCCGCCTTCTTGTATAAGGAGCGCACTTTTTTGATCCTGCGCCAAGGTCACTTTCACATCCGGATGCAAGTGGAAGCGTATATCGAACGGAATTTCTTCGCGTGTAAGGGGAACTTCACCCATGGGCACAAACAAAGTATCTTCGCCGCGAATGTCCGCGCCGATTAAATCCATGTAAAGCCGGCGACGATGGTTCACGCCAAACTCCTGACGATAGCCCTCATGAACGGCTTCAAGCCATGTCCCCGTCTCCTGTTCCTGACGCGAGCATTGCACCGGCCCTGCCTCTCTGGCGATGGCGGGACCCAATACACGCGATGCCAATCCGGGTTTTTGCAAATGGCCGGCATTTTGACGATCCAGAATCAAGGTCGTATGTGCCGCCGTCATCCGCATAGGTTGACGCCAGCTTTGTGGCTGAGTTTCATTCCAGCCGCAGTTTACGATTAATCGTCCCGCGTCTGTGCTCATCTCGAACGCCAAAGGGGCGAGATGCGCTTCCAGATCATAAGGACGGGGCGGGCTTGTCCCGACATCAATCATTAAAACCGTACCATTGCGATCCAGGCGTTGAAATTTTGTATGCGGGGCATAGCCAAAAGGGCGTGTACTGACTCTGAACTCACGCCGTGGGCGCGTGGGTTTCGTGTTGAGCCTGCTTTGCGCCACCAGTTTTTTAAGGAAAGCCGCATCGGCGGTTCCGCCGCCGTTAAATCCGAACAATTCTCCGTCCGAAGCCGTAAAGAAATCTATCATCGGGGCCAAACGGTCTATGGCACGCTGGATTTCTTTAGACCCTTGCGCCCCACGGGCTTCTAACGCGCTTTCGGTGATGACAAGTATTTCAAGGGCTAAAGCCGCCTGCTCCGGACAGCGGCTAATATGTCCACCATCCGCTAAAATCTGAACTTCAATTTCGTCGTCCAGCACGTCCAGCCCTTTATCCAAAATCCCGTCCTGTTTGTCAGCAAAACAGGCGCCGCCGAGCACGAGACATGCGGCCGCTTTTAAACGGGGTAGCCCTGCCGGTGTGCGTTTGTATGTCGAGCGTATTCGTTTCAATTGCCGATACAGGCTGACCCGCCGTGCACTAGCGGCTTGCGTATCAGAATCTCCGTCCAGCACGGATTGCCAGTTGGCAAACCACGCAAATACGCGGTTGACGAGAATATCATTTTCCCACGTATACGGATTCCATTTCCCGAAACTGGCAATCCAGCCATCTACGAGTTGTTGGGCCCGTGTGGCTGCTGTCTCGGATATTTGCGGGTCTTTACGCGAGAGCTTTGCATCCGCACGCAAAGCGGCGAGATCATTGAGCCAGTTAAAACTGTGCAAACGATGCGCAAATGGCTCTGAAGGCGCGGAAACGACCCACGGATCGCCGTGGGCACCGATATCAAGGCTGTGCCCCCCCAGGACAAACTGCCCGTCAAGGATTTTCAATCCGTTTGCCACCTGCCCCAAACCCAGATTTTTCGGATAAGCGGCAAATTCGGGTATGCGGGACGTTGCCAGATTTATAGTCCGGGCAGGCGCACCCAGTTCCACCGCCAGACGACGGTAAGATGCGCGCACGAGCGCAAACCCTATATCAGAAATCCCAATACGCCTTGTCATTCAACCCTCTAAAATGGTGTCATATCAGCCTGCTATACTGTAGGCAAGCCAGCACGGCACAGATAACAAACCCCGCCTTACAATAAAGTAAGGCGGGGTCAAATTCTAGGTGCGTCTTAAATGGTAAGACGCGGATGTCTATATTTTATTTGCGAATCGGCAAATAAGTTGTCGGAGGCGTGTATGTTGGCGGCGCAACATAGCCTGTTGTTGTTGTTTGTTCGTAGATCACAACGCTTGAGCTTTGCATGCATGTATCGCCGTGTGGCGTTGTCCCTGCTGGACAATTTGCAACACTTGCAGAATGCGTAGACACGGCAGACGCCGTACTTGAAGACGACGAAGACGCGCTGGAAGATGAACTGGAATATGTTGTTGCCGCTACAGGAGCTGGCGGCGAATACACGCTTACAGAGTGTTGTCCGCTACAGGCCAGACCACTGATGATCGAACAATCCGCATAAACAACGCCCGGGCTAACAGCTTGTCCACCAATCATGACCTGCCGAGCCACTTGAACAGGTTGCGCAATGGCCGCGCCACAAGGGCCGACATTACAGCCGCCATTCGGGCCGCTTTCATAATCGTATACGCTACCGTAGCGGGAACTGCTCTGGCTTGACGCACAAGCTGTCAATGTCAGTCCTGCGACACACGCAACAGCTAAAAAGCCATTTTTAAGTAATAAAGTTCCAGTCATCTAGCGACTCCCATATTAAAACAATTCCACCATTCACTAGCAAAAATTAGGCCAAACCCACAGGTTTTATACCAATCTCTCCCCATAAATTATGGATGAATTTAAGGTTTTATACTTAACATCGCGTAAACCTTGCAATGAAAAACCCATCCATACCACCTTTTTCTTGCAAAAAGTGCGGCAACACCCTTACATAGCCTTCAGTGGTAATCGCTTCGGGCAGTGCAGGCATATCTTCGTCTAGTATAACATTAAGGCGAAAATTAGCCCTACTTTTCATAAATTTGGTGATTTGTGCCTCGCCTTCTCGCGTCTCAAGCGAACATGTACAGTAAATCAGCGTGCCTCCAGGGCGTACATGACGCGAGGCCGCCAGCAATAATTTCTCCTGTAAACGCATCAGGCTGGCCACATCGGCAGGGGATTTCGAGTGCAATACATCGGGCCTGCGCCGGAATGTGCCTGTGGCAGAGCACGGGGCGTCCAGCACGACGATATCATATCCGCCGCCAGCACGGTTCTCGGGGTCTCGCCAGCGGGCAACATCTGCAACAATTATTTCCGCGCTTAAACCCGTTCGGGCCAGATTTTCATGTACACGCTTTAACCGCGCCTCGTTTTTATCTATGGCGGTAACGATCGCACCGGCTGCGGCCAATTGCATGGTTTTGCCGCCGGGGGCCGCACACAGATCAAGCACTTTCTTGCCTTTGACGTCCCCAAGCAATTTCACTGGCAGGCTTGCCGATATATCCTGTGCCCACCATGCGCCTTCTTTAAAGCCGGGCAATGCAGTGACGTCTCCGATTTTTTCCCGGCGTAAGGTTCCGCTCGGCAACAGGGCCGCTTCAAGTTTTTCTGCCCATGCGGGCGCGTCGTCTTTCACAGACAGATCAAGCGGCGGGTCTTGTATCAACATATTGGCGATTGCGCGCGTGGCTTGCGCGCCGTAGGCATCCTCCCATGATTTACGGAGCCACCCCGGTATATTGTCGAGCGGACGGGTTTCCGCCAACAGGGTTTGTCCCTGCTCGGACACACGCCTGAGCACCGCATTGGCCATGCCTGCGGCGCGCGCGGTTTTTTGCGACCGTTTCAGCAGGGATACGCCTGCGCCTACGGCTGCATGTGGCGGTGTGCCCAAAAACAGAATTTGTGCGGCTCCCGTGCGCAAAACGGCGAGCACATAGGCGGGCGGCGCTTTCTTTATAAACGGAGCCAAAATTTTATCGATTTGCCCCATACGGCGCAGGGTCGTGGCCGCGATCAGGCGGGCAAAGCCGCGATCACGGGTTTCAAGTTGTGCGAACAAGGCTTGGCCTGTGAGCGCCTGATCCAGAGGTATAAGCGTTTCCAGCACCTCTTGCACCGCGCGTGCGGCGACATATCTGGCGCCGTTCTTTGGTGTTCTTTTCGTGTTTTTATCATTCATGACGCCCCGTTAGCACGGAAGAACAGGCTTGGGAAGTCGCGTCAAAATCCCCACTTATTACCGCCCTCCTAACAATCATGTTTAACAGCGGCTAAAGGCGGGTTTAATGATATTTTAGCCCATATCGTATAGAAATTGTTTCATGACGAGAACGGGTATTCATATTCGGACTTGTCATAACCTTGGCAATGCAGTTAAGTGTGGGTCAGGTTTGGTTAGAAGCTAAGGAGGCTTTGTTTTGACAAATCCTTCACACGCTGCGCCGGGAAAGAAGCTGTCCGAAAATGCCGTCAGAGCATTAGAGGAAGCCGCCGAACGCAGAAGAGCACGGGACGCAAATTCAGCGGACGCCAAACCCATACCCAAAGAAACCGCAGGCCCCAAGGGGGTTGAACCCACGCGCTTTGGCGATTGGGAACGTGGCGGCATTACCTATGATTTTTAGAGCGTTCGCGCTCTTTAATTTATAAGTAGAGCCGCCTCAACCTTTTTCGAGATTTATAGCCGCACACCTGAAAACAGGGGCCGCTTTAAGGATTTGGTGGGTTTGGGCAAGGTGCGCGAACCAAGTATTTGGGAGAGCGCATATGCGTATCCATCGTTTGGTATTTCGGGGTTTAGTATCTCGGAGTTTAATATCTCGTGCGCTGATTTCAAGCGCACTCGCAGGCGTCTTTGTGGCAGCCTCCAGCACAGCCGCATATGCCGGATGTAGTGTCGGGGTTCATAATCCAATTTGTGATCCGAGACTTATTTCGCATCCCAGTTTAGCATCGGCGCCCGCCCCGATACATATTTATGGGCAACAGCCATATGGGTATTTGAAACAGTTTGCGTACAAGAACACGCCAAATGTCAATATTATGCGCCTGCATAGCCGTGCACCCTTGATTTCACTGGGTGATCGCCCTGTTGCCTTCACGAATGGATGTATGCCGTCATCAACTGTGTATTGTCGCGCACCGCAAATTTTGCCTGCTCCGATGCCGGTTCCAGCGCCCTATATTGCGCCACCGACACTTATTGCTATGCCGCAACAGTATAGACAGACAAGCTTTGCAACACAGAGCGCACATATTGCGGCACCGGCGCCGTCTTATAGCGGGAACAATGGTTATTGGGAAAAGGCCTCTGGCCCGGCCCTTATTGATGGTTTGCCGGTTTCACAAATTCTATGTCGCCGTGCGGCCCCGTGCCCAGTACCTGTATCTGCGCCCGTACCTGTGCCGATGCCCGTGCCAGTACATGTGCAAGTCCCTGTATATGTGCCAGCACCTCCCCCGATAAATGTACGGGTTGTGCGCCCTATCATCGGCGTGCCGGTCCCTGTGCCAACACCGATTGCGCCGCCCAATTGCAATTGTTTCCAAGCGCCTGCGTTTGCATGTGGAGCCCCTAGCGGGAACCGCTACGGAAATCCCTGGACATATTAATCCGATAAGGAGCGCGTGATATGCGTATTTCACATCTAGCGGCCACCGGTCTTATTTTAAGCTTTAGTGCTGTCAGCCTTGAAGCTTTTGCATCGTGCAACACGACGGGATGCCAGCCTTATGCAGGTTTAAGCTCGGGCCAATCCTATACGGGTACACTTCAGAGTTACCGCTCGACAACCGGTGCGGCTTACGCTCCATTAGGTAGTTATGCAGGTGGAAGTTACGCCGGAGGAAACTATACTGGTGGAAGCTATACGAGTGGAAATCATGAGAAACGATCCGGCTGGATGAGCGCAGGTGCCACGCGCCCCGCCAACACAGTCGTGCCGTTTAGCACGACGACGACCAATATTTCCAAGCACCGGATTGACGGCCTAGGCGATAACGAGTTCCTCGTTCCGACAACATGCCCTGTCAGTGTCTATAATCCCGAGGGCGGTGAAGTGCTGGGATGTTATGCAGTGTCCACACTGGCTAAACCCCAAAGACACACACGCCAAACAGCCCATGTGCAAACTCATGCTTATGCTCAGGCTCAGGCTCAGGCTCAGGCCCGTGTACAGGCATTTGTAAATGTACGGGTTGTGCGTCCGGTTATTTATGTACGCTATCCTGTACCGGTGCCGATCTATCGACCAGTGCCTATCTATCGGCCTGCGCCTGTGTATCGGGGATGCAATGTCAGTTATTCAACCCGTTACGGGCAATATTGGCCGGGAAGACCTTGCGGTTAATACGGGCGTAGACGCCTAATCCGTTTAGGCGCGCATATTTTTTAAAATAGCTTGAGCGGCCGCTTTCGGGTCATTTGCCTGCGAGATCGGGCGGCCAACCACAATGTGCGAAGCGCCGCTGGCGAGGGCCGCGCCCGGCGTGGCAATGCGTTTTTGATCCCCTTTATCGCCGCCCGGCATGCGTACGCCCGGTGTGATGATCAGGAAATTTCTTGGCACCATGGCCCTGATTTTTTCGGCTTCGAGCGGAGAGGAAATCACGCCGTCTACACCCGCCTTCACCGCTTGGCGCACCCGATGCAGCACCAATTCTTCGGCGTTCATAAAATAGCCCATTTCGACAAGGGCCGCATCATCCAGCGAGGTCAGCACGGTCACGGCCATAATCTTTAGTTTTGAGCTTCCCCGTCCTTTTACAGCCGAGGCCATCACATCGGGCGTGCCGTGAACCGTAAGTAAATCGGCTCCTAAAGGCGCGATACTGCGTGTCGCTTTTTCAACCGTTGCGCCAATATCGTGCAGTTTGAAATCAAAAAACACATTCTTGCCTTGCGCAATCAGTTCTTTGCCAAATTCCGTGCCGCCCAAGGGCAGAAGTTGCAAGCCGATTTTGTAGGATATAACCGCATCGCCAAGCCGGGCCACGAGGGCGCGTGCATCTGCAATTGTCGGGAGATCGAGGGCGACATAAAGGCGTGGGTCCGCTTTCATACGCCTAGTCCGTCCTAAACTTGTCGGAGTTCCTGCGCATCAAGGCCAAGGCCGTCTGATCCGGTAAAGCCCCTGCCGCGGCGGCGATGAGTTTGTTGGCCCGTCCGGGCACATGCACGGCTTTATTGCGTTCCAGCGCCACGAACCCGCTTTCGGCGACCTCTTCGGCGCTCATCCACATCCAGTCCGGTAATTTCTTCATGGCACCGCGCGTGCCATTGACGTCGTGAAATTCGCTGTAGGTAAATCCGGGGCACAGGGCAGAAACTTTGACGCCCTTACCCTGCATTTCGAGGTTTAGAGATTGCGAAAACTTGATCAGATAGGATTTCACTGCGCCGTACAGTGTATGCCCGCGAGACCCCGGAAGATGTCCGGCAAGACTTGCGACATTTATGATGCGGCCAAATTTGCGTCTTTGCATGCCCGCCAACACCATATGGGTCATCTCTGTTGGAGCTTCGAGCATCAGGGTGAGGAAATCTTTGTGGGCTTGCCATTCATTGTCTAAAAACTGTCCAGTAAGTCCGTGGCCAGCATTGTTGACAAGTCCATCAACCCGCGCGCCTTTTTTATCCAGCCGTGCAAGGATATCTGTACATGCCCCGGGCTTGGAGAGATCCGCAGGCAAGATGTGACTTTTTGTGCCAAATTCGTCTTTCAGTTCCTTTGCCAATTCCAGCATTGGCTCTTCGCGCCGTGCGGTCAGGGCTAAATCCCAGCCTGCACGCGCAAATTCCCAAGCCAAAGCCGCCCCAATACCCGCAGACGCGCCGGTAATCAGACACAAGGGTTTGCTCTTAGCTTTGGACTTGGCCCTAGCTTTGGTTTTAGGCTTGGCCTTGGGCTTCGTCGGGGCCTTAGTTTTGGCCTTGGAGGCGGAGGTGCGTTTTTTTGTCATGGCATATTGCTACTCAAACAACTCCGGTTGGGCAAGGAGAAATAGGGCTGTAAATCTATGAAAAAGCCTGCAACCCCGTGATCGCACGGCCCAATATAAGGGCATGAACATCATGGGTGCCTTCATAAGTGTTGACCGCTTCGAGGTTCATGACGTGGCGAATAACGTGGAATTCATCGGATATGCCATTGCCGCCGTGCATGTCGCGGGCAGAACGGGCAATGTCGAGAGCCTTGCCGCAATTGTTGCGCTTGATCAGGGAAATCGCTTCAATGCCGAGCTGGCCTGCGTCCATTAACCGGCCCGCCTGTAGGGCAATATGCAGGCCCAGAGTAATTTCGGTTTGCATATCGGCGAGTTTCTTTTGTATCAATTGCGTTGCGGCCAGCGGGCGCCCGAATTGATGACGGTCGAGCGTGTATTGACGGGCGGCGTGCCAACAGAACTCTGCGGCGCCCATACTGCCCCATGCAATGCCGTAGCGGGCTTTGTTCAAACACGAGAACGGGCCTTTCAGACCTTTTACATCCGGGAATTTATTGCCTTCGGGGACGAATACATCTTCCATGACAATCTCGCCGGTTACAGAGGCGCGCAAGGAAAACTTGCCTTCGATTTTAGGGGCCGACAAACCCTTCATGCCTTTTTCAAGCACGAAGCCGCGAATGTCGCCTGCGTCGTCCTTGGCCCAGACAACGAATACATCTGCGACAGGGGAATTGGTGATCCACATTTTTGCGCCGTTAAGCACATAGCCACCGTCGACCGCTTTGGCGCGGGTTTTCATGCCGCCCGGATCGGAACCGGCGTCCGGTTCGGTCAGGCCGAAACAGCCGATATATTCGCCGCTGGCCAGTTTGGGCAGAAGTCTTTGTTTGATCTCTTCCGTGGCAAACTCGTGGATGGGGTGCATGACCAGAGAGGACTGCACAGACATGGCAGACCGGTAGCCACTATCGACCCGTTCGACCTCGCGGGCCACCAGACCATAGCTAACATAATTGACGCCGGCACAGCCATAGCCGTCAATGGTCGCGCCGAGCAGGCCCTGCGCGCCCATCTCGTTCATAATGTCGCGGTCAAATACTTCGTTGCGGTTGGCCATAAGCACCCGCGGCATCAATTTATCCTGACAATAGGCGCGCGCACTTTCCATGATAATCCGCTCGTCTTCCGACAGGCTGTCCGTTAAATTCAGCGGGTCTTCCCAGTTAAAAGGTGCGTAGCTCATGATGTATCCTTTTGATTTCCACATAATGTTGGGGGTATATTCGGGTATGTTAGGGCAACAATATCCTATGGCCAAATACCTGCAATAGAAAAATTCGAAATTTTTGATTTCTATTGTACTTTCACGTATTGACTGACCGTGCGGACTTCTAATAATAGCCAGATCAAAACGACCAAGCAAAAGGACGCGTCATGAGTGTGGAATTTGAAGTTCAGGACGGCATTGCCGTCATCATTATCAACAACCCACCGGTCAATGCGCTGTCGCAACATGTGCGCCAAGGCTTGGTTGAAGCGATCACAAGTGTGAACGAAAGCGCAGACATTCAAGGCGTAGTCATTACCGGCGCGGGGCGGATATTTATTGGCGGGGCCGACATTAAAGAGTTCGGGAAGCCACCGCTTGGCCCTTCCCTGCCCGACGTGATTGATATTTTAGAGGCCTGCCGTGTGCCAACCCTGTCTGCCATTAACGGGGCAGCACTTGGCGGTGGTTTGGAAGTGGCGCTTGGTTGCCGGTATCGGGTCGGGTCGAGGGCTGCAAAAACCGGCCTGCCCGAGGTGAATTTAGGGCTTATCCCCGGCGCGGGTGGCACCCAGCGCCTACCGCGTTTGATCGGGGCCGTCAAAGCGGCACAGATGATTACGACTGGCAAACCGCTTGGCGCAGCAGACGCTCTTAAGGTTGGGATTTTGGGCGCTGTGTTCGAGGACGAGCTGGTTAAAAATGCGGTGGCGTTTTTACGGGCCAAGCTGGAAGCGAATGCCTGCCCCGTTGCGCTCTGCGATATTGCCACACCACCGCACTGGGACACAGATGTGTTTGACGCACTTGCCAAGAAAACCGAGGCCCGGGCCCGTGGCCAACTTTCTCCAATGAAAGCTCTTGAGGCCGTCCGGGCTGCACAAGAATTGCCGTTTCGCGAAGGCATGACGGCAGAGCGCCGGATATTTATGGAGTGCATGGCCAGCGATCAGCGGGCTGGTCTTATCCATACGTTTTTCGCCCAGCGGCAGGTTGGTAAAATCCCGGGGCTTGAGCAAACGCCTGTGCGGACACTCGAGACCGTAACCATTTTAGGCGCTGGCACGATGGGGGCCGGAATTGCCATGTCATTTTTAGATGGTGGCTATCACGTCAATCTGTTTGATATTGATCCTAAAGCCCAAGAGGCAGGTCTGAAACGTATTTCAAAAACCTACGCAACCAGCGTTGCTAAAGGCCGGATTACAGGGGCGCAAATGCAGGGTCGCCTTGAGAGGCTATCCGCGATTTCCGAGATGGAAGACGCGCACAGTTCTGATCTTATTATCGAGGCGGCCACAGAAAATATGGAAATCAAGAAATCCATTTTTCGCGATCTGGACAAGATTGCAAAACCGGGCTGTATTCTGGCTAGTAATACTTCGTATCTGGACGTCAATATTCTGGCGCGCGAAACCAATCGCCCCTCAGATGTGATCGGTATGCATTTCTTTAGTCCGGCCCACATTATGAAGCTTCTGGAAGTTGTACGCACGGATACGGTCTCAGACGAAGTGATCAACACGATTATGCGCACGGGAAAATCCATTGGGAAAATCTGTGTGCTGTCCGGGGTTTGTGACGGGTTTATCGGCAACAGGATTTTGAAATCCTACCGCAAACAGGCGGACTATATGGTCGAAGACGGGGCAACACCGCAAGATGTTGATCGGGTGATGAAAGCGTTCGGGCTTGCGATGGGGCCATTTGCGGTTTCTGATCTGGCGGGGCTGGATATTGGCTGGCATAATCGCCGGCGTGAAGACCCTTTGCGGCCCGAGGAGGAACGCTATAGCGATCTGGCTGACAAGCTTTATGATCTGGGGCGTTACGGCCAGAAGACCGGGGCGGGATGGTATACATATGCAAGCGGGTCGCGCACGCCGATCCTGGACCCACTGGTTGAAAATTTGATTTTAGAAAACGCCAAAGACAAAGGCATTTCCCGCCGTGCCTTTAGCGATACGGAAATTCTCAATCGTATTTTGTTTGCCATGATCAATGAGGGCGCGAAGGTTTTGGAAGAAGGGATTGCGTTACGCGCGCTTGATATCGATATGGTGTTTGTCAACGGGTACGGCTTCCCTGCTTACCGCGGCGGGCCAATGTTTTACGCTGATCAAATCGGGGCCAAGGCGGTTTATGAAGGTGTTTTGGAATTTGCCAAGGACGATCCATATTCATGGAAACCGGCAAAACTTCTCAAGCAGTTGGCAGAGAGCAATGGCCGTTTCAAGCCGGACGCTTAAGCCCTATTCATCAAAGCTGATGGTGACGGATTTTGTGGTTGGTACGGATTGGCATGTCAGGACAAATCCGTCTGCAATCTCGTCCGGTTCCAACCCGTAATTCAGGCCCATATCCACTTGCCCGTCGATCACTTTTGCGCGGCATGTGGCGCACACACCGCCCTTACAGGCAAAGGATACGTCGATACCCGCTTTGAGAACTGCATCGAGAACGGAGCCGTGTTCGTCGCGGTAATCGACTTCGATTTCGCGGCCATCAGAGATAACTTTGATCTTGCTTTTGGCAATCGCTTCGGGTTTGGACTTCCGCGCAGAGGCGTCCCCGTCATCGGCATAAAACAGCTCGCTGTGAATTTTGTCTGCGGGCTCACCCGCGTCTCTCAAATTTTGGCGCACATCGGCAATCATACTCATGGGGCCACACAGATAATATCCCGCGACATCCAAATGCGCGAATGTGCTGGCATGGAGTTGTGCGGCTTTTTCACCAGTGATCCGGCCATTGAAAAATGCAATGTCTACGGCCTGCCGGGTCAAGAAAAACTGGTAAGAGAACCGATCCATATAGCAGTTTTTAAGTTCGGCTAAATCTTCCGCAAAGATTGTGTGCTCGGCATCGCGGTTGCCATAATAGAGATGGAAATAACTCTGCGGTTCGCATGCAAGTACTTCGCGGATCATGGCAATAATGGGGGTGATCCCGGAACCAACCGCAAAGCCGACATGATGCTTGGCCCGTTTTGGATCAATGCTAAGCGTAAATTCGCCTAGCGGCTCGGACAGCTCTAACATATCGCCGGCTTTTAGCGTCTCGTTGGCGAAAGTTGAAAATGCACCGCCTTCAACCTTGCGCACGGCAATGCGGAAATCACCGCCCGAGGGAGCCGAGCAAAATGAATAGGTGCGGCGGATATCTTCACCGTCCAGAGCTTTGCGCATAATAACATGCTGTCCCGGCGCATAGGTAAAGCTGTCTTTGAGCGCAGCGGGAATATCAAATGCGATGCTGACGCAATCCGGTGTTTCTTTGCAAACCTCGCGGACCCGAACGGAATGAAAATGGCTCATAAAATCGGCTTTCTTCTGCTTTTAATGGCACTTGAACTTATCAAAAGGTTCGAGACAATCCTTGCATGTGTAAAAGGCTTTGCACGGGGTTGAGCCAAATTCGCTGACCAGCTTGCTGTTGGTCGAGCCACAGCGCGGGCATGTCGCAATGGCTTTGAGCTCACTCAAAGTGTGTGAATGGGCGGGGGGATCGATACCGTAAGCTTTCAGTTTTGCTTTTGCCTCGGTGGTAATCCAGTCGGTTGTCCATGCAGGGGAAAGTTGGTTTTTAATCTCGGCTTCGCCAAACCCGCTCGCGTCAAGTTTATCCCTGACCATTTGGGTGATCATATGGGTGGCCGGACAGCCTACATAGGTTGGTGTCAAAATGATCTGTACGGGGCTGCCCACAATAATGTCGCGGACAATTCCCAGCTCGACAATATTGACCACGGGGATTTCCGGGTCTTCAACCTGTGACAGTAATTCGAACAAAACGGCCCGCATTTCATCGCTGTTAGAGACTGCATCATTTTTGTTAAAGACTTCGTCGGGAGTTACCATTGTAGGCTCGGATATTTAAGCTGCATATATTGCATGTCTGTCAAAATATGCCCCAAATGATCTTCCTGATGGCCTTGATACCCGCCCTTTAACATGTGTGTATCATCTGGCGGGGTTAGGGTGGCTTCGGCTAAAAGCGCCACGACTTCAATCTGCCATGCCTCATATTTATCTGTGAAATCAGTCAGCAGACCGGCGTCAATCGCAGCAGCCAAAACACTGTCTTTTTCAAACAATTCACCGCTATAACGCCACAGACAGTCGAGCGCATCGGCCATGCGTTCATGGCTATCTTCTGTACCGTCACCAAGGCGCAAGACCCAGTCTTTGGCAAAGCGGATATGGTAGGCAATTTCTTTCAGGGATTTTTCCGCGATGGCTGCGAGGGTCTCGTCAGAAGAGCTTAGCAGGGCTTCATACTGGCGTTTCTGGAATGTGGAAAACAGATATTGCCGCAGCACAATATGGGCGAAATCTACATTGGGCTGGGCAACGAGCAAGCAATTCAAATATGCGTTTTGGTCACGGGTGAGCGCCAGCACGTCCGCATTGGGGGCCAGTTTTTCCAATGTTTGAACATGGTCATAGAGCAAGCCCGCCTGCCCAATAAGATCAAGAGAGATATTGGTCAGGGCCAAATCCAGTTCCAATTCCGGCGCATGCCCGCACATTTCGGAGAGGCGCTGACCGAGGATCATGGCGTTATCCGCACACCGTAACACGAAATTCGTCTCGGGCTTGGCAGGGATCATGGCGCCAATAAAGTTTGGAGAGCTGTTCATATCTGCGCTCACATATTTTTCACGCCGTCCGGCACACTATAAAACGTGGGATGGCGGTAAATTTTATCGTCAGCAGGATCGTAGAGCTCACCGCTCTCGGCTGGATCGGACGCAATAATATCCTTGGAGCGGATGATCCATAAAGAGCTGGCCTCGCCCCGGCGCGTGTATAAATCACGCGCAGACAGGATGGCGGTTTCCGCGTCTTGGGCATGCACACTGCCCGCATGTTTGTGGGCCATGCCATTTTTCGAGCGGATAAAAACTTCGTATAAAAACCAGTTATCAGACTGCATAAGACCCTCTAGGCTGCTTTTTCAGAATTGCGTTTTTGGGCGTAGGCGGCAGCGGCGGCGCGCACCCACTCGCCTTCTTTGTGGGCGGCTTTGCGGGCGCGAATACGGGCTTTGCCGCAGATACCCCCGCCCTTAATCACAGCCCACATTTCTGACCAATCAATGTCCCCGAAATCATAGCGGCCCCGTTCCTCGTTCCATTTCAGATCGGGGTCAGGAATTTTCAAGCCCAGAAATTCGGCTTGCGGTACAGTCGTATCGATAAAGCGCTGGCGTAATTCATCGTTGGAGTGGCGTTTGATTTTCCATTTCATATTTTGCGAGGAATGCGCAGATGCACCGTCCGGCGGGCCGAACATCATCAGGGATGGCCACCAAATTCTGTCCAGACTTTCTTGCGCCATTTGTTTTTGTTCCGGCGTGCCTTGGGCCAATGTTGTGACAATTTCATAGCCTTGGCGTTGATGGAAGCTTTCTTCCTTGCAGACCCGTACCATGGCGCGGGCATAGGGGCCAAAAGAACACCGGCATAAAGGAATTTGATTTGTAATTGCCGCCCCATCGACGAGCCAGCCTATGGTGCCCATATCGGCCCATGTGGGGGTCGGGTAGGTGAATATGGTCGAGTATTTTGCTTTGCCGGACAGGAGATCAGCCACCATGTCATCACGCGAACGGCCAAGGGTTTCGGCGGCGCTATAGAGATATAGACCATGACCGGCCTCGTCCTGAATTTTTGCCAGCAAGATCAATTTACGCCGCAGGGTCGGGGCACGGGTCACCCAATTGCCTTCGGGTAACATGCCGACAATCTCACTATGGGCATGTTGAGAGATTTGGCGCACCAAAGTCTTGCGGTAGCCTTCGGGCATGATGTCCTTGGCTTCGATAATGTCTCCCGCGTCAATACGGGCCTGAAACGCATCCAAAAATGCCGCGTCTTCAACACTCCGTTTTGCGTCAGCTTTTTGGGCACGGCGCTTTTCCGCATCCGTCCTTAAATCCGTAGAATACATATACCCTCCTGAGAACAGCCTATCATTACCCGACCGGTTGGTCAATTAATGTTTGTTTTGCATACCCTGCAACTCATTATATATTTTCTGCTTTTTACACTTGCCAAGTGTGAAATCTTGCTGTACTAGCACACTAACACATTAAGTCACTTCGAGTCTGTTATGCCAACTGTATCAAAATCCAACGCTCTTGCGCACCGCAAGGATTTGGCCTCGGCCCTGCGTGCAAGTCAAAGCGTGGAAGAAGTGGAAAACTTCCTGGTTGATTTGTGCACGCCTGCGGAAGTACGGGCCTTGTCCGAGCGTTGGCATGTGGCGAAATTGCTGGACAAAGGTGAATTGTCCTACCGCGACATTCATGCCCAAACCGGGGTGAGCACCACCACCATTGGTCGGGTCGCCCGGTTCCTGAACGAAGAGCCCCATCAGGGCTACCGGACAATTCTAGACAGACAAAAAAACACCTAAACACAGAGATTAGACATGACACAAAGATTACGCATCGCCATTCAGAAAAAAGGGCGATTGGCAGATGATAGTTTTGCGGCCCTGAAAAAATGCGGCCTCAGCTTTACCATTCGCGGTGATGGTTTGCTGGCACGGGTTAAAAACATGCCGATTGATCTTCTGCTTGTCCGTGATGATGACATCCCTAGTTTTGTTGCCAATGCGGTCAGCGATCTGGGCATTGTCGGCGAAAATGTATTGCAAGAAGACATTCTAAGCGCGGGCGGAAAAATGGCGCTGAGCATCGAAAGACGGCTTGGATTTTCAAAATGCCGTTTGTGCCTTGCCAGTGCCGAGGGCGGGTCGATTAACACCCCGCAAGATTTACAGGGCACGAAAATCGCCACCACATACCCCGGCATTTTAAATAATTATCTGCGCGAAAATGCGATCACAGCCGATTGCGTCGAGATGAAGGGCGCAGTGGAACTGGCGCCGCGTATCGGGATTGCCCCGTCCATTTGCGATCTTGTGTCGTCCGGTGCAACCCTTGAAGCCAATGGTTTAAAGGCTTTCGAAACCATCCTTGAAAGTGAAGCGGTTTTGATTAAGTCGGCAGAAGTTTTAAGCCCTGAAAAACAGGATATTTATGACCGGTTAGTGAGCCGGCTGGACGGGGTTATTCGTTCGAAAGATTCCAAATATATCATGCTCAACGCGCCAAGATCGCAAATCGAGAACATTACAAAAATCCTCCCCGGCTCGGACGCGCCAACAATTATCCCCCTCGCAGGCGATGATGATCTTGTGGCCGTGCAGGCCGTGTGTACCGAAAACGTATTTTGGGAAACGCTGGAAGCTTTGAAAGCCAGTGGAGCCCGTTCCATTCTGGTTCTGCCAATTGAAAAGATGATGAGCTAGCCCCATGCAAGTTCTGCTTTGGCATACACTTGACATCGCGCAACGCGAAAGCGCCCTCGCCCGCCCCAGCGGCTTGGCGCACGTCGATGTGCGCGCTATATTGAAAAATGTCCGTGAGAACGGCGATGAAGCCCTGTTTGAATACACCCGAAAATTTGACGGGGTTGCGCTTGAGAGTTTGAAAGTTCCAAACGCCGATTTGAAATCCGCATGGGATGAATTGCCCGAGGCAGACAAGACCGCCCTGCAAACGGCCAAAGCCAATATCGAAGCCTTTCACACGGCGCAAATGCCTAAAACCATCACACAAGAGACCATGCCCGGCGTGGTGTGCCGCCGTGAACCGCGTCCGCTCGACAGTGCTGGGCTTTATGTACCGGGCGGGACGGCCCCTCTGGTTTCAACTTTGATGATGCTGGCTATTCCGGCCAAAATCGCAGGTATTGCTAAATGCGTTGTCACCACCCCCCCTCAAAAAGACGGGACGATTAACGCCGCCTTACGGGCCTGCGCCTATCTGTGTGGGATTGAAGACATCTATAGGGTCGGCGGGGCGCAAGCAATTGCCGCCCTCGCCTACGGCACGCAAAGCATCCCCAAAACCGTAAAAATCTTTGGCCCCGGCAATGCCTATGTGGCAGCCGCCAAAGCACAGGTCTCTATGGAAATGGGCGGCCCTGCCATTGATTTACCGGCTGGCCCTAGCGAGGCGATGGTGTTGGCGGACGAGGATGCCAATCCGGTATTTGTAGCTGCAGACATGCTGGCACAGGCCGAGCATGACGCGCTTGCACAGGTGATTTGCGTGTGCCGGTCTGAAAATTTCGCGGCCCAGTTACAAACCGAGATCGCGTTGCAACTGGACACCTTGCCCCGCAAAGACATCACGGCACAGGCTTTGAAACATGGCCGGATTTTTGTTGTCGAGAACACAGAGGATATGCTGGAAATTGTCAATACCTACGCACCCGAGCACTTGATTGTGCAGGTAGAGAATGCAGAGAGCCTTATGCCCGAGATCAGAAATGCCGGCTCGGTATTTTTAGGGCCGTGGACACCGGAATCGGTTGGAGATTATGCCAGTGGTACCAACCACACCCTGCCGACATTTGGCGCGGCGCGGGCCTATAGCGGCCTTGTGTTAGAGAGCTTTATGAAATTTATCAGCGTGCAAACCTTAAGCCGCACGGGGTTAGAAACCCTCGGCCCGACGGTTGAACGGTTGGCACAGATGGAAGGGCTGGAAGCGCATCGCCGCGCGGTCAGCCTGCGCCTAAGTGGAGGCAACACATGAGCACCTTAAATTGGCCCGAAAGCATTGCCCGCAAAGCCATTGTTGATTTCAAAGCCTATTCTGCACGCGGCGGGGCCACCGATGCGTTGCACCTCGACGCCAATGAAAGCCCGTGGACACCGCCGCCGGTCACGGGAGCAGACGCCTACAACCGCTACCCCGAACAACAACCCGAAGGCCTGCGTACACGCTTGGCGGCTCTCTACGGGACGGCGCCTGATACGCTTATGATCGGGCGCGGGGCTGATGAAGCGATCGAGGTTTTATTGCGTACGTTTTGCGAGGCGGGTGAAGATAAAGTTCTCGTCTGTCCTCCCACCTTTGGCTATTACGCCAATTGCGCCTCTATTCAGGGGGCCGGGATTGTTGAAGCGCCGCTTGATGCGGACTATAGCTATAATGAGGAGCGTATTCGCACCGCTATGACAGAGGCAGGGGCGGCTTTGAAGATTGTCTTCCTGTGCTCTCCAAACAATCCAACAGGCAATGTGATTGATCCAAAAATCGTCACGTCTCTGTGTGCAGATTTCCCGCAAACCCTGATCGTTATTGACGAGGCCTATGAGGAGTTTTCTGACCAGCCGAGCTTTACAAATGATATGGGCATTTACCCAAACCTGATTGTTCTACGCACACTTTCGAAAGCTTATTCTTTGGCAGGTGTGCGCGGCGGGGTCGCGATTGCTGATCCACGGATCATTGCACTGATGTTGAAAGTTCTACCGCCCTACCCGATTGCCCGTCCCGTCGAGACTGCGATTTTGAACGCGCTCTCGCCTGCCGCCATGCCCGTCCATAAGGCGCGGCTTGCTCTGTGGAAATCCGAGCGGGAACGTATGGCCACCGCACTTGCGCAATCTGCATTCGTCAAGACGGTGTTTCCTTCACAGGCTAATTTCTTGTTACTGGACGTCAACAACAGAGAAGAATTATTGCGCGAACTTGCCAAGTCCAATGTTAAAATCCGGCATTATCCGATTGGTCTGCGGATCAGTATTGGCGCGCCGGAAGAAAACAATATTGCACTTGCCGCCTTTGGCATTACCCCCCCGTCCGGGAAGCAAATGCGGATCGGGGAAGCCCACAGAAAAACCAAGGAAACGGATATTTCTGTGCGGGTTAATCTTGATGATGCCTCCACGATTGCGATCAGGACGGGCAACGGGTTTTATGATCACATGCTTGAAGCGCTGGCGAAACATGGCGGGTTTGGGCTTGTTTTGAGTTGTGACGGGGACACGCATATTGACGCCCACCACACGATAGAAGACTGCGCCCTGGCACTGGGTACGGCGCTGAAAGAGGCGCTCGGCAACAAGGCTGGCATTGGGCGGTTCGGGTTTACGATGGCCATGGACGAGACCCAGGCACGGGTCGCAATTGATCTGTCCGGTCGGGCGGCCATGACGTTTAAAGGCATTTTCCCCACCGATCACGCCGGAGAGTTTCCAGCAGAAATGTGTCCGCACTTTTTCGAAAGCCTGTCACAAACTCTGGGCGCAGCCATCCAGATTGAGGTGGAGGGCGAGAACACCCACCATATGATCGAGGCCTGTTTCAAAGGCTTGGCGCGGGCCTTGCGCCCTGCGTTTAAACGCGAAGGCGACGAAATTCCGTCGACCAAAGGTGTGATCTAATGGACGTGGTGATTGTAGATACCGGATGTGCCAATCTGGCCTCTGTCGGCTTTGCCTTTGACCGGCTGGGCGTCAGCAAGACCATTACGCAAGAGCCCGAAATTATCTGCGCGGCCCCACGGGTGATCCTGCCCGGTGTCGGGGCGGCGCCTTATGCCATGCAGAAATTACGTGAACGCAATCTGGTTGATGTTTTGCAAAACCTGACCCAGCCTGTTATGGGGATATGTCTCGGCATGCAGCTGTTGTTTGAAAATTCCGAGGAAGGCAGCCTGGAAGGCGATGTGGAAGGCCTCGGCATGATAGACGGAAATGTTGTGGATCTGGACACAGGCGATTTGCCCTCCCCGCATATGGGCTGGAATACGCTTGAAAACCTCGCAGACGATCCATTGCTTGCCGGAATCACATCCGGTGACCATGCCTATTTTGTTCATTCCTATGCGGTGCCGCTCAGCAAATATACATTGGCATCTTCTGAACATGGTAGTGCCTTTAGTGCGATTATTCGCAAGAACAATATCTATGGGTGCCAGTTTCATCCAGAGCGCTCGGGCAAAACCGGAGCGCGTATATTAGAAAATTTCCTGAAGGTGTCCTCATGAGTGCTCCAATGATTTATCCTGCGATTGATTTAATGGACGGCAAATGTGTGCGCCTGTTCAAAGGCGATTTCAACCAACGCACAGACTATGAAATTTCGCCGTTGGAAATGGCGCGGAGCTTTGCCGAACAAGGGGCCGAGTGGATACATGTTGTCGATCTGGACGGCGCTAAAAATGAGAAAAGCCAACAGGGCAATCTGATCACCGATATTGCCAAACAATCTGGTCTGAAGGTTCAAACCGGCGGCGGTCTTCGCGAAATATCCCAATTACAAAACCTGATTAATGGTGGGGTTGAGCGGGTGGTCATCGGGTCACTGGCCGTTAGCAATCCGGCCATGGTCAAATACTGGATAACGGAATTGGGGCCAGAAAGATTTACCTTGGCCCTCGATGTGCAAATCGACGCAACCGGAACACCTCGCCCCGCGACACGTGGCTGGCAGGACGCGTCCGAGAAAACCCTCTGGCATGTACTCGATCAATATATGGACACAGGCGTCAAGAGTGTTTTGGTGACCGATATTGCCAAGGACGGGGTTTTACAAGGCTCTAATACGGGGCTTTACGCCGATATACTCAGGCGCTATTCTGCCTTTGATTTGATCACATCGGGCGGCGTGGGATCCATTAAAGATGTACAGGATTTGAAAGCGCTGGATCCGGCCGGGATCATCATTGGCAAAGCCCTGTACGAGAATAAATTCACTCTCGAACAGGCGATTTCGTGCTAGCGCGGCGGATTATTCCCTGCCTTGACGTGCGCGACGGCGTGGTTGTTAAGGGGGTGCAATTTCGCAATCATGAAGTGGTCGGCGGCATTCTCGATCTAGCCCTGCGCTACCGCGACGAGGGGGCGGACGAACTTGTGTTTTATGACATTACGGCCAGTACGGATGCGCGTACGATAAGCCCTGACTGGGTGCGTAAAGTCTCTGCGGTTCTCGACATTCCGTTTTGTGTAGCGGGCGGGATTAAAACCGTCGAGGCGGCGCGGGCACGGCTGGAAGAAGGGGCGGATAAAATCTCGATTAATTCGCCTGCTTTGACGCGCCCTGATCTGATTAACGAGCTTTCCGATGCCTTTGGGCGTCAATGTATTGTGGTCGGAATCGATAGCTATTTTGACGGGGAAGACTACCGGGTCAAATCCCATACGGGCGACCCGGACGAAACCAAGGATACGGGTCGGGAGACTTTTGACTGGATCATAGAGGCCGTGCAACGCGGGGCGGGCGAAATTGTGCTGAATTGTATGAACCAGGACGGGGTGCGAAAAGGGTATGATTTGCCGCAACTCATTGCGGCGCGAAAAATATGCCGTGTGCCCCTCATCGCTTCGGGCGGAGCGGGCGAGACCTCACATTTTGAAGATGTATTCAAACGCGCCGGTGTTGACGGCGCCTTGGCCGCCAGTGTATTTCACAAGAACATACTCCCTATTCCCACCCTAAAATCAGAGCTAAGAACAGCCGGTATAGAGATACGCATATGAATATAGATTTTGAAAAAGGCGCAGGGCTGGTGCCCGCAATTATCCAAAACGCCGATACAGGACAGGTGTTGATGTTGGGTTATATGAACGCAGAGGCCGTGAGTGCGACACGCGAAAGCGGGCTGGTTACGTTTTATAGTCGCTCGCGCAAAACGCTTTGGCAAAAGGGTGAAACGTCTGGAAATACACTTGCCTTTGTCGGTATGGAAGTTGATTGCGACAACGATACTTTATTGGTGCAGGCGCGGCCGGCTGGGCCGACCTGTCACACGGGCACGATCTCGTGCTTTGGCGATAAGGGTGCGCAGGGTTTTGGCTGGTTGGCCGATTTGAGTACGTTGATTGAAGGCCGGAGGACAGCGGATAAAGACACATCTTATACGGCGTCTCTTTTGCAGGGGCCGCTGAAACGGGCTGCGCAGAAGGTTGGGGAAGAAGGCGTTGAAACGGTTATTGCCGCCCTTGCCGAAACCGATAAAGAGCTGATTAGCGAGGCTGCCGATCTGCTGTATCATTTGATGGTTTTGTTGGCGGCGAAAAATCTGACGCTTGCCGATATTATCAGCGAGCTACAAGGGCGCAGGCATTGAGCTCTTAAAAACTCTGATCAATGCCGAGCGAGATGATCAGCTCATAATAGCCAAAAATCACCAACACAAAGAACGCGATTAAAATCAGTTCGTGTTTGAAATGATGTGAGTGAAAAAATGAACGCTCTCGATGATGCAGGACATCCATCAACTCGTCCCCGAACCGGATAGATAAAAATGTGCCTATACCGGAGAGTATAATAACGGCCCAATACGGGTTGGGGGTCGTGAATATCTGCTTCAACAAGCGGGTCAGGATGGTGGTGTCATAATATTGCGGGAAATAGGCCAAGGATACAATATTGAGGCCGATTGCGATGGCCCACACGGCAATTTCCGAGAGAACCATGCGAATCCCGAACAGGAGGCGCAGAGGGAAATCCAGTAGAAACCCTGCATCGGCCACCGGTGTGCACAGCACGAAAAAACTCCATGTCAGCAATGCGGCAATGCCGCCGGTCAGTAGATCATATTGATAGCTGAGATAGGCGAAATAACTCACCATCAACAAGCACAGCAGCGCGAATTTGATCAAGACCTGCTTGCGCGGATGCACAGTTTTTGTTTCCATAGGGCAAACCTCTGCCCCTTGCTGCGAGAATGCAAGGGATTATAAGGTCATACCCGTTGGAAATTAAGCCTCTGCGACAGCCTTCATGGATTTATCAATGGCCTCTATGGTTTTGACAATGTCCTCATCTCTTAGCGCAGAGCACAGGAACCATGATTCAAACTGGGACGGCGGCAGGAAGATACCGTTTTCGATCATGGCCCAGAAGAACACGGCGAACTTTTTGGTGTCCGATTTTTGCGCTTCGGCGAAATTGGTGACAGCGCCTTTGGCAAAAAACGGATTGATCATAGAGCCGAACCGGTTGACGGTTAGATCAACCTTGTGACGTTTGGCAGATTTCAACAAAGCACTTTCCAGCCGCCCTGCCGTTTCCTCGAATCCTGCATACGGGTTTTGGGATTTCAGTTCCAGCAAGGTGGAAATTCCTGCCGCCATAGCAATCGGGTTGCCGGACAAAGTGCCCGCCTGATACATTTCTCCCAATGGGGCGACCATTTCCATAATCTCGTTACGCGCTCCGTAAGCGCCGACCGGAAAGCCGCCGCCAATGATTTTTCCAAGGCAGGTAATGTCGGCCTCGACGCCGAGCACTTCTTGTGCGCCGCCGAATTTGGAACGAAAGCCGGTCATCACTTCATCAACGATCAAGAGCGCGCCATTGGCTTCGCAGAGGGTTTTCAGCTCTTGCAAGAACCCGTCTTGCGGCAGGACGACACCCATATTACCGGCGACCGGTTCAATGATAATACCGGCAATGTCGTCATGCTCAGCGAAATGATGTTTCACACTGTCCAGATCATTATAATTGGCAATCAGGGTGTTGGCGACCGCAGCCTCCGGCACGCCTTTGCTGCCGGGCAAGCTAAGGGTGGCGAGGCCCGACCCTGCTGCGATCAGCAAGCTATCTGCGTGGCCATGATAACAGCCCGCGAACTTTATGATCTTGTCGCGGCCTGTAAAAGCCCGTGCCAAACGGATGGCGCTAAACACGGCTTCGGTGCCGGAATTGACCAAGCGGACTTTGTCCATGCCGGGAATGGCGTCACAGAGGATTTTGGCCATCCGAATTTCGGACTTGGTTGACGCGCCAAAGGAATAGCCATTGCGCAGGGCTTTGCGGACATTTCTGCGCACGCGACCATGACGGTGTCCCAAAATCATCGGGCCGTAGGACAGCACATAATCGATATAGACATTACCGTCGACGTCGACAATTTCACTGCCGTCGGCACGCTCAATAAATAACGGGTTGCCGCCAACAGCGGAAAAGGCGCGAACGGGCGAATTTACAGCGCCCACGAGATGTTCGAGGCCCTCTTGATAGAGGCGCTCTGATTTTGTATGTTTCATTTTATGCTCTTGTGTTTAGGAGTTTGGCCACATCTTTGGCAAAATAGGTTATGATAATATCTGCGCCGGCGCGCTTCATGGACAGCAAGCTTTCCATCATTACCCGCTCGCCGTCAATCCATCCTTTGGCGCTAGCGGCTTTAATCATCGAATATTCGCCGCTGACATTATAACACGCAATCGGTTTGTCAAAGCTGTCACGAAGCTCGCGGATAATGTCCAGATAGGAAAGTGCGGGTTTGACCATGAGAATATCGGCGTCTTCCGCGTCGTCATAGGCGGCTTCGCGCATACCTTCGCGGCGGTTCGCAGGGTCCATTTGGTAGGTGCGGCGATCGCCAAAGCTGGGCGCAGACCCCACAGCCTCGCGAAACGGGCCGTAAAATGCGGACGCATATTTGACGCTATAGCCCATGATCGGCAGGTTCGTAAATCCGGCCGCGTCCAGACCTTCGCGTATTGCCGCCACCGCGCCGTCCATCATGCCGGACGGGGCCACCATATCGGCACCTGCTTGTGCGTGAGAAAGCGCCTGTTTTGATAGGTTGGCCAAGGTTTTGTCATTATCCACATCGTCGCCGTGCAGGACACCACAATGGCCGTGGCTGGTATATTCGCAAAAACAAACGTCCGTAATTATGTAAAGATCAGGGTAATTGGCTTTGATAAAGCGTAGGGATTTTTGAATAATCCCGTCTTCGTTCCATGTCTGCGTGCCCGTATCGTCTTTGCTGGCAGGGATGCCGAACAACAAAACGGCGGGAATGTTAAGGGCCGTCACTTCGTCCAGTTCGCGCGACAAACGATCGAGGGAAAACCGCTTGATACCGGGCATGGCTTCAATTTCGGTCTCGATGCCCTCGCCGTCTTCGATAAACAAAGGATAGACCAGATCGTCAATTGACAATTTGGTTTCGCGCACGAGCCTGCGAATATTTTCGGATGTGCGCAGGCGCCGGGTTCTAAGCATAATGTTTATTCACCAAATCCAGAACATCTTCGATGGTCGGGCGGGCAGCCATTTTGACATCTTTGAAATAAGTCTGGGCTTCGTGGGCCGTGGTAGCCCCAATGCAAAATGCGATTTTGTCGGCCGGATTAGCCTGCACATAACTGCGCACGCCGGAAGGGCTATAAAACATGACACCGGAAAATTCGCTGTCAATCTTGCGACCTGTATATTTTGTTTCATAAGCCGGAATTTCCGTGACCTTTATGTGATTGGCTCTCAGCATTTTTGGCAAATCATCGCGTCTTAGATTTCCGCAGAAATACGTGATCGCCCGGCCACTCATATTGTTGCATAAATACACGGCGAGGGCATGCGCATTGGGGGCCGTATACAAAACCCGCCCGAACCTGTCTTCGACCATTTGCTGGGTTTTTTTGCCCACACAATAAATGTTTTTAAACCGCAAATTCAGACGCGGAAAACTGGCCAGAAGGGAGCGAACGGTCGCTTGACTGGTGATGATCATGCTGTCCGTACGCACGGCCTCTGGCGGAATTGGCAGTAATTGTGTAGCAATAAAATCAAGCCCCTGCACACTGATATTTTTACCAGCCAAGCCCAAATGCTCGTCGGAAAGGGCTCGGGTAGAGAGCACCGTATACATGCTGCTCTCTGGTTCATGATAGAATGTTTCGTCGCCGGGGTCTTCGTCTTCAAAGTCTTCGTCCAGAATTTGTGTAGCCTGAACAGTTTCAGTTTCAACGCCTTCGACGTCAGCCTGTTTGCCTTTGGCGGTTTTTATTTCAGGGCTTTTTGTTTCAACATCTTCAGGCGCTTCAACATCTTCAGGGGTGAGATCGGAGGCATCACCCGTTTGTTTGCCGGCTTGTTTCTCTGGCTGTTTCTCAGCTTGTTTTTTAGGTACGGTTTTTAGTTCAACTTTTTTTGAGCGTGCCCGCGCCGCCTCGGCTTTCAACCGATTGGCTTTTTCGGTCTCGGTCTCGTCAGCGGCCATGATATCTTTTGCGCCCTGTGCAATCAGCTCCTGTGCACACATTTTACCGAATTCGACCGGATCATCGATTTTTTGACTTTTTGTAACTTCCAGCCGCGTTTGCCCGTCACGGCTCAACAACACGCCGGTAAATTCAATATCCCCGTTTTTTATCAACCCGGATTTAATGGTCGCAAGCGCGCCGATGGGCGCGGTACACCCGCCCTCAAGTTCACGCAAAAACGCCCGTTCGATACGGGTGCAAAGCTCTGTTTCCTCATGGTTTATTTGAGTGCAGGCATCACGGACAAATATATCCAATTCCCGCGCGGCAATCATAATCCCGCCCTGTGCTGGCGCGGGCACCATCCAGTCCAGCATTGTGTGGGAATCTGGTAATTTATCCAACCGCTGCAGACCCGCGGCTGCAAAAATAGCACCGTGCCAGTCGTTTGCTTCCAGTTTTTCCAAGCGCGTATTTACATTGCCCCGTAAATTCACCACCTCGTGCTTCTTGTAGCGGTTGAGCCATTGCGCTTTTCTGCGCAAGCTGCCGGTCGCGATAAGGCCGTCATAGGGGGTCATTACATCGGCTGTGTCTTTATAAACGAACACATCTCTCGGATCGGCGCGCTCAAGTACAGCCGCCTGTACAATGCCGTCTGGCAGGGCTGTAGGTACATCTTTGAGGGAATGCACGGCAATATCTATCTCTTCCCTCAACAGAGCTATATCGAGAGTTTTTGTGAAAATACCGGTAATCCCCATTTCATAGAGAGGTTTTTCAAGCTCGACGTCACCAGCAGAGCCAATAGGGATAATCTGCGTCGTAAAGCCAAGTTCAGCCAGCAATGCCCGCACCCGCTGTGCCTGCCACATTGCCAACTCGCTTTCGCGGGTCCCGATTTTAATCATCTTAGTCATCAAGTAGATTATCCAACTGGAAAACATTTGCGATAAAGCTAATGCTCTCCGCCTGGGATGTCCGGTTTTCTTTCAAATGGTTGGCGAACCGGTTGGTGATTTTCTGTACGATCCGTTCAGAGATCATATCGGCTTGCAGAGCATTAAAATCTGCATGCTTTTTACTATGGGCGGTAATTTCCTGTTTGGCTATGCCTTCAAGCTTCACGCGCAGGGCTTTCACGACAGGGGCAAATTTACGGGTCTCCAACCAGGCATTAAATTCGGCCTCGACCTCAGCAATGATGATTTCCGCACGCGGGATTTGCGCCCGGCGTTTGGCAATGTTTTCGTCGGTGATCTGAGACAATTCATCCAGATACACGGTGGTTACATTTTCATGTTCGCCAACATCACTCGCGACATTTGCGGGAATGGAAAGATCGACGACCAATAATTGTTTTCCGGACTGGATCATCTGTTTGATGATTGTCGGCTCTGGCGCGCCTGTGGCAACAATCAGGATATCGGTGTTGTGGATCTCTTGAGTTAAATCATCATAATCTTTCACGATCAGATTAAATTTACCCGCCACTTCTTCGGCACTGTCTTTGGTGCGGTTAACCAGAGTGATATGGGTATTGTTTGTATGTTTCACCAAATTTTCGCAAGTATTGCGGCCAATGACGCCGGTCCCGAACAACAGAATATTTTTCTCGCCAATGTCGCTGACAGCGCCGAGGATATATTGCACGGCGGCATAGGCGACGGAGGTCGCGCCGCTGGAGATATCCGTTTCCGTCTTGATGCGTTTACTGGCCTGCACAACAAAATTGACCAAACGCTCCAGATAGGAATTGGTCAGTCCATTGTCCTTGGAGACTGTCAAGCTTTGGCGTAATTGTCCGATAATTTCAAAATCACCCAGAATTTGACTGTCCAGACCAGAGCCAACTTTGAACATGTGCGAAATGGCTTCATTGTTTTTGAAAACGCTGCCGACTTCCTGAAAATCTTCCAAAGAGCCTTGGGAATGTTCGATCAAAAGCTTGATAAGCTGGAACGGATGTTCTGCAAATCCGTAAACTTCGGTGCGGTTACAGGTCGATACGACGAAAACGTCCGATATGCCCACGGCACGCGCGCCGTCAAGAAGACGTTTTTGATGTTCCGGGTCCAGTGTAAACCGTCCGCGAATGTCCACGTTTGCTTTGCGGAAACTGAGCCCGACACAGTAAAACGAGTTATATTTTGATTTGGTCTCACGCTTCATCGACGTCTTCTTATTACGCTATACTACACCCGATAGTGCAAAGACCTATCACGGTTTCGTGTCGGGTGTAAGCGGAAACGACACAGATAACAACTCAAGAGCTGTTTTTAAAACCGGTTTTATGGGGGTGTGTGCCTCTTTTAGATATAATCCGCGTGGGTTGTCGGTTCCTGAACCGTTTGAACCCATTTTCCGTCGATATAATGCACACTTGATTCGCCCACACCTTCGCCGTGAACGTGCACCGCATGGGGATGGGGTGGCAAGTCGTGAATACGCATATACCCAATCACATCTTTGTTCGCCCAATTCAGAAGTGGCCTTAATTTTACGCCGATTTTCGTGGTTTCAAGCACGGGTGCACCGCTCTGCCCCCAGCCCTCGCAAATATAGGCTTTATAGGGTCCAAATTCGGCGTCAGTACCGCCTTCGACAGTTTGAACATTGCTCAGGCCAAACCGGTCGATAATAAGACTCAAATACGTGGACAGGCCTTTGTGTAAATTTTCGTTTTTGGTGAAGATAACAGGCAAGGCTTTATCGATTTGCGCAATCATGTGCAGCAAAACCACAGCGTCTGTTTCCAGCGTGGTGACCATGGCAATTTCGCCTTTAAAATCCTGCAAAATTGCAGTTTTTAGAGCGGCCTGCGCGGAGATATCCGTATATTTACCGTCCACGCTTTTGGCGCGGGCGGCTTTGCGGGCATCGAATATATTTATCGAAGGCCCGTTGGCGACGGCATAGCCGCGCTGGTATGTGAGATCAAAAGCATCGAGAGCTTCACGCCATTCGGCTTCGCTTTGGCGGGCATAGCACAGCGGATCGACTTTCACTGCGTCAAACCCGCACTGTAGCGCATAGACATATTGATCGGGGATGAGTGGGCCTGCGGCGACAAGATCGCCCTCGAACCCGAGCCGTCTTAATTGCCGCGCAATCGAAAACCCGCGCCCGTCCGCGAAGGACGGAAATTCAACCTCTATCATGGTCAGGCCTGACAAGCGTGCCCCGAGCGTCTCCAGATCAACCTCCGGGGACAAGCGGACACTGGTGCCTTCATTGCCAGCTAGAAATACTTCCAATACAGGAATTTCGACAGCGAGTTCTGCCGGCGTTTGGGTCAGCGCATGCCCGTATCTAAGCAACGTCATAAAGCACCTCCTTAAACGGGGTTATGCCAATTCGGCGATAGGTATCGAGGAAGCGCTCGCCCCCCTCGCGCGTCTCGAGGTAAAGCCCGACCATGCGCTCGATCGCGTCAATCAGCTCGTCAAACGAGAAACCTTTGCCTGTAACTTTGCCAACTTCGGCGGTGTCGGTTGCGTCTCCGCCCAGTTTAATCTGATAGGATTCAACCCCCGCTTTTTCGAGACCCAAAATCCCGATATGGCCGACATGGTGGTGTCCACAGGCATTGATGCAGCCGGATATTTTAATCTTCATCTCGCCGATAATCCGTTGCCGTTCAGGGTTTGAAAACCGCTGGGCGATGGCTTGGCTGACAGGGATGGAACGGGCCGTGGCGAGCGCGCAATAATCCATGCCGGGACAACAGATGATATCTGAAATCAATCCGATATTTCCGGTCGCCAAGCCTGCTTCTTGCAACGCCGTATACAAGGCAAACACATCGGATTTTTTGACATTGGCCAGCACCAGATTTTGTTCGTGGCTGGCGCGGATTTCGTCAAATGAATAGCGCTCGGCCAGATCTGCAACTGTACGCATTTGATCCGAAGTGATGTCTCCCGGTGCGCCCTCGATGGGCTTAAGCGAGATATTGACAATCGTGTAGCCGGAGGTTTTGTGCGTGGCCAGATTGGTTTGGGCCCAGCCGGAAAAATCAGAATGCAGGATCAGGGCTTTGTCAAAGCTCTCGTCATTTTCTGACAAGGCCTCATAGGCTGGCGGCGCGAAATACGCAGTGATACGGCCCAACTCGTCTTGCGAGACGGCAATGTCGAGCGGGTTTAGCTGTGCATATTCCGCTTCGATTTCCGATTTGAACTGTTCAATGCCGGTTTCCTGCACGAGGATTTTAATGCGGGCTTTGTACTTGTTATCCCGACGGCCATAGCGATTATAAACCCGCATGATCGCTTCCAGATAGGGGAGCAATTCGGCGCGCGGCAAGAATTCTCGCAATACATTTCCGATGATCGGGGTACGGCCAAGGCCACCGCCGACGAATAATTTGAGGCCATTTTCACCGACCTCGTTTTGCACGATTTGCAGGCCAATATCATGGGCGCGAATGGCGGCCCTGTCATTGCTGGCCCCTGTGATCGCGATTTTAAATTTACGCGGCAGGAAGGTGAATTCAGGATGCAAGCTTGACCATTGGCGGATCATCTCGGCGATGGGGCGCGGGTCTTCCAACTCGTCTTCGGATGCGCCTGCCCACGGATCGGATGTTGTGTTGCGAATACAATTGCCCGAGGTCTGGATGGCGTGCATTTCAACCTTGGCCAAATCTTCCAAAATACTGGGCACGTCTACGAGTTCAGGCCAGTTAAACTGGATATTCTGGCGGGTGGTGAAATGTCCGAAGCCACGATCATATTTATCGGCGATCATGGCCAGTTGGCGCATTTGCCGCGCGGAAAATGTGCCGTACGGAATGGCAATGCGCAGCATATAGGCATGAAGTTGCAAATACAGGCCGTTCATCAGGCGCAAAGGCTTGAACTGGTCCTCGCTGATTGTGCCGTCAAGGCGGCGTTCTACTTGCCGTTTAAACTGGGCGGTACGGGCATTTACGAATGCGTGATCAAACTGGTCGTAACGATACATATTATTCTCCAACCTGTTTTTGGCCGATGATTTGCGAGCCATGTTTGGCCACAAGCTCTGCGTGGGTAGGTTTGCCCGGATCATAGCTTGGCCCTTGGGCGCGGAAGCGTTCACGGTAGCGGGCGGGTTGGCCAGTGCCGGCATCCACATCAATGAAATATACGCCGACGACAAGGTTATCGGTTTCGTCGCGTTCGCCGATTGCCTGCATTTTTTCAATAATGTCTTCGTCTTCGCTTAAAAATGCATCGTCAAATCCGGTGCTCCATGTGTAGTCGGCGTTCAGATAGACGACCGGCCCTGCATGTAAACCATTGGCGGTCAGCGCCTGTGGGCCTTTGCCCTTATGTTTTAAACTGCTCATCTTAAGTTCCTGTTTTTTGGGCAAGCACGGATTTTACTTCCCGCACGGCGTAGCCAATCAGTAAGATTGCGGGGCCTTTAATGCCGCCTGCAACCAGATCGTCTGCGAGGGTGGCCAAACTTGACGCCACAATAATTTGTTCGGGACGGGACGCATTTTCTACCACGGTGACAGGCAGGTTCGAGGCTGCGCCGTGCACCAGCAAGCGGCCTTGTATAAACCGCGCCGCACCGACGCCCATATAAATGGCCGCACGGGAGTCGGGGCGGGCCAATGTCGTCCAGTCTTGCTCGGCAAAGCCTTTGGTGTCGTGCCCTGTTATCAGGCTGACAGCTTTGTTTTGTCCGCGCGATGTCAAGGACACCCCTATTGCGGCGGCGGCGGCAGCAGCAGATGTAATACCGGGGCAGATTTCGAAAGAGATATTGGCCGCGACCAGCGCGTCAATTTCCTCGTCCGCGCGACCAAATACGAGAGGGTCGCCGCCTTTTAACCGCACAACGGACAGACCTTCTGATGCCTTTTGCACAAGTATCGCATTGATCTCGGTTTGCGGGGTTGATTTGCCGTTCGGGATTTTGCCGACATATATATATTCGGCTTCTTTGCGGCCAAAGCTTAAAACCGCTTCGCTGACCAAACGATCATAGACAATCACATCGGCAGCAAACAATTTATGGCGAGCTTGATGGGTCAACAGATCGGGGTCACCCGGGCCGGCACCGACCAGCGCCACATGGCCTAATCCTGCATCATTATCAGCCAAGGCGGCATCGATTTTACTCTGTAAATCGCGTTCATTCCAATTGAGGACATCCTTGGCATTGAACAGCTTGGCCCAAAACTGCTGGCGTTTGGTGAAATCGGGTAATAGATGGGTAAGGTGTTTACGGACATTGCCCAGAGATAAGGCGAGACGGCCTAGGCTTTCGGGCAGACGCGCCTCTATATCGGCCTTTAGCGCCCGGGCCAAACCCGGAGACGTGCCCTCTGTACCGATGGAAATCGTCACGGGAGAACGATCTATAATCGCAGGCGAGAAAAAATCAGAGGCCTGTTTATTATCGGCCGTATTGACCAAAACACCGCGTGCACGCGCCTGTTCTACAATACATGTATCCAAAGCCTGATCTTCCGTGGCCGCATAGACAAGCCGTTTGTTGTCCAGATCAGCATTTGTGAAAGCACGGGCTTCCCAGACACATTTATCCGTCTCGACCCAGCGCCGTATTTCGGCACTGATTTCTGGGGCGATGACAATCAGATTGGCGTCCGTTGCCACAAGCGTGCGCAATTTGGCTTCTGCCGCCTTGCCACCACCGGCAATCAGCACATTTTCGCCTTGTAAATCTACATGTATCGGCAGATAACGCATATTGGTCTCGTTTCTTTAACAGTACGGTAAAAGCTATTTAAGGGCTGAATACCCCGTTTACAAGCCCTATCGTTCTATATATAGAACATTTATTCGATATATCAGTCTTGATAGTTGTTTTCCACATCCTATTTAGAGTGTGAGTTTTGAGCGAGGGCCTATGTCACGGCAAAAACGTAAAAAGGACGCGCAATGCGACGCAATTGGTGCCCAGTTCGGGCATACGATTTCGCGTTTGCGCCATGCGGGGAAATTATCCCTTGGCGATTTGTCCGAGCAATCGGGCGTGGCCAAATCGATGATCTCGCAGATCGAGAAGAACGAAAGCAATCCGACACTGGCCACGATCACACGGCTCAGCCGCGCACTCGGCACTTCCGTGGAAGCCATTCTGGCGGGGCGTCCCAATGGGTCGGCGCTGGTGCAAAAATCTGCCCGTCAAGACATCCCCTTAATCGAAAGCGAAGACGGGCTGTGTACCCTTCGCATTATCGGCTGGATCGAAACGGTTGAATATGTGCAATGGTATGATTTTACCGCGCAAATTGGTGGCAAGCTTGAAAGCTCGGCCCATCCGGATGGCTCCATTGAAAACCTCAGCGTTCTTGAAGGCGAGCTACAAATTACGATCGGCAATGAAAGCTGGACAGCCAAAGCCGGAGAAACCCTACGTTACCACGCAGATCGCGACCACAGTATTACCAATATCGGCCAGACCAAAGCCCGTGCGACCATGGTCAATATTCTTGCCTTGAATATTGCCTCCTAAACCTAAAAAAAGATATGATTATGACTGAAATTACTCCGATAAAACCTGCAAAAAAAATAAACCCGAACGCGCCAACTTCCGAGACCGTTCTGGCCACCAAGCATTATACGGACAAGCTGTTCTCGTTCAGCCTAAGCCGCCCTGCCGGTTTCCGGTTTCGTTCTGGCGAGTTTATTATGATCGGCCTGATGGGCGAGAAAAAGCCGCTGTTGCGGGCCTATTCAATCGCCAGCCCTGCATGGGATGACAAGCTCGATTTTTATTCGATCAAAGTGCCGGATGGCCCGCTAACCTCCCGCCTGCAAAATATTCAGGTTGGGGATAAAGTTCTTCTGGGTAAAAAACCGGTTGGCACTTTGGTGCTGGACGCGTTGTTGCCCGGTAAACGCCTGTTTATGTTTTCGACCGGCACCGGCATTGCGCCGTTCGCCAGTCTGATCCAGGACCCGGATGTGTACGAGAACTTTGATCAGGTGATCCTGACCCAAACCTGTCGCGATGTTGCAGAACTTGAGTACGGTAAAAAGCTTGTGCAATCCGTACGCGATCATGAATTTCTTGGGGAATTGGTCGAGGATAAGCTCGTGCACATTACCAGTGTGACCCGCGAAGACTATCCACTGAAAGGCCGGATCACCACTTTGCTAGAAAGCGGTGAATTGTTCAAGCATGTTAAAGGCGGGCCGCTTAATCGTGAAACCGATCGGGTGATGATTTGCGGTTCTATGGACATGACCCAAGACACCAAAGCCATGGTGGAAAGCTTTGGCCTTAAAGAAGGTTCGAACTCTGCCCCTGCCGACTTCGTGATCGAAAAGGCGTTTGTGGGCTAGACCCACTCTCTCGGGTTTTCCAAAACGTCTACCAAGATAGCCTCGGGGCTTCCGGCTTCGGGAGTGTGGTTGTAATGCCATTGCACATGTTTGGGCAGGCTCATCAATATGCTCTCGATACGGCCATTGGTTTTGAGGCCGAAAAGTGTGCCTTTGTCGTGGATCAAATTAAATTCCACATAGCGGCCACGGCGAATTTCTTGCCATGTTTTTTGCGCATCTGTGTAGGGAAGGCTCTTACGTTTCTCGACGATTGGCACATAGGCTTCGCAGAAACTGTCCCCGACCTCTGTGACGAAATCATACCAGTCTTGTAGAGATATTTTCTCGGTAGGTTTGCAATAGTCAAAGAACAAACCGCCAATGCCGCGCCCTTCCCCCCGATGGCTGTTGTAGAAATATTCGTCACAGCGGTTCTTATACTGAGTGTAAAACGCCGGATCATGGGCATCACAGGCCTTTTTGCAGATTGCATGGAAATGTCTGGCATCGTCTTCAACTAAATAATAGGGCGTTAAATCCTGCCCGCCACCAAACCATTGATCAACGACTTTGCCCGCCCCGTCATACATCTCGAAATAGCGCCAGTTGGCATGAGTTGTCGGCACCATCGGACTTTTGGGATGGAGGACCATGCTGAGGCCACAGGCAAAAAAGTTCGCCTCATCAACACCAAAATAATCCTGCATGGACTTGGGTAATTTGCCGTACACGCCCGAGACATTGACGCCACCTTTTTCAAATACGGCCCCGTCTTGTATCACCCGCGTACACCCACCACCGCCTTCGGGGCGCGTCCACACATCTTCTTCAAATTTCGCGACACCGTCGACTTGCTCCAGTGCGCTACAAATTGTGTCTTGTAGATTATCAATATAGTTTTTGAATTTGGTTTTCATGATGTTGGCCTAGCTCTCATATTCTTTCACAGCATCTATAAAGGCTTTTGCATGATCTAAATTGATATAGGGCAAAATCCCGTGCCCTAAATTGACAATATAGCGGTCTTTGCCAAATTCACGGATCATTTCGTGTACCAGTCTTTTGATCTCCGCCGGTGGGGACAGCAAGCGCGAAGGATCGAAATTCCCTTGCAGGGTTATTTGTCCACCGGTCAATTCCCGCGCGGTTTTGGGCGAACATGTCCAGTCTACCCCCAGAGCGGCAGCGTTACTTTTCGCCATATCGCCGAGCGCAAACCAGCAGCCCTTGCCAAATACGATTACGGGGGCATCGTCTTTGAGGGCTTCGATGATCTGGTTGATATATGTCCACGAGAACTCTTGATAATCCGCAGGTGATAACATACCGCCCCAACTATCAAATACTTGTAGCGCATCGACACCGGCGGCGACTTTGGCTTTTAAATAGGCAATGGTCGTGTCTGTGATCTTTTGCAAAAGCTGATGGGCGGCGGCCGGCTCGGTGAAGCAGAACTTCTTGACCAGATCAAAGTTTTTACTGCCCTGACCCTGCACCACATAACATAAAATCGTCCACGGAGATCCGGCGAACCCAATCAATGGCACTTCATCTTCCAACTTGTCTTTGGTCATTTTTATGGCGTCCATAACATAACCCAACGCCTCATCCACATCGGGAACAATGACCGCATCAACGCCCTTTTGATCACGCACAGGGTTTGGCAGATAGGGGCCGAAGTCCGGCTTCATTTCCACCTCGATATTCATGGCTTGGGGGATCACGAGAATATCGGAGAATAAAATGGCGGCGTCCATGCCGTAGCGACGAATGGGTTGCACCGTAATCTCGCTGGCCAGTTCAGGGGTTTGGCAACGGGTGAAGAAATCGTATTTTTCACGCAAGGCAATAAATTCGGGCAGATAGCGCCCGGCTTGGCGCATCATCCAGACGGGGGGACGGTCTACAGTTTCGCCTTTGAGGGCACGTAAAAACAGGGTATTTTTTATCATAGGTATGGCACGATGCTTAAAAATGCTTGAAGTTGAATCACCCGCGTTTGTATACGGTTTTTGAAAGCGCTTCCATTGCTTTGTGAAAAGTCTTACAGTTTTTATATTATGCATTTTCTCTACGCCAAATCCGTCCATATTATTTTCGTTGTGTGCTGGTTTGCCGGACTGTTTTATACGGTGCGTCTGTTTATCTATTTTGCAGAGGCCGAGAAGAAGCCGGATGCTGAGCGGCACATTCTACAAACCCAGTACAAGCTCATGCTTAAACGCCTGTGGTATATTATCAGCTGGCCTTCGGCGATCATTACCGGTGTGTCTGCGCTTTATATGTTGTATCAGGCGCCGGAATTTCTAAAAATGCCGTGGATGCATGTGAAACTCGGGTTTGTGGCCCTGCTGTATCTGTATCATTTCAAATGCCATTCCATTTATGCCCAGCTTCAAAACAACGCCATGAAGACCAGCGCGACAAAACTGCGCATCTGGAACGAGGTAGCAACCGTGCTTCTCTTTGCCATTGTGTTCACAGTTGTGCTGAAAAGTGCGATTAGCTGGATTTATGGCGTTATGGGGTTGTTAGCGCTCTCATTTGCTCTTATGTTCGCGGTCAAAGCCTATAAAAAGGCTCGGGATACACGGGGCAAAGGATCACAGAACAAGAGATCACAAAAGGGGAATACAGATGACACAGGACACGGAAAAACCCATAAAATCAATAAGTGAGGCGACAGTTGCGGCTTATTGGAAGGCGAATATTTCGCTGATGTTAAAGCTTCTGGCCGTGTGGGCATTTGTTTCTTATGGCTGTGGCATATTATTCCGTCCATTTCTTGACCAGTTTTCCATCGGCGGGGCGCCGCTTGGTTTCTGGTTTGCCCAACAGGGTGCCATTTATGTATTTTTGGTGCTTGTGATTATCTATATCTGGCGCATGTCCGCCATCGAACGCGCCCACGGCGTGTCCGAAGACGAATAGGGGCGCTCAGATGGACGCAAATTTTTGGACATGGTTTTTCGTTGTCACCACATTTGGCCTGTATATCGGGATCGCTATTTTCGCACGGGCGAAATCCACCGATGATTTTTATGTGGCCGGTCATGATGTACCGCCGCTAATCAACGGTATGGCGACCGCCGCCGACTGGATGAGTGCAGCCAGTTTTATTTCCATGGCCGGACTGATCGCCTTTATGGGCTATGGCGGATCTGTGTATTTGATGGGCTGGACGGGCGGCTATGTGCTCCTCGCCCTGTTGTTTGCGCCTTATCTTCGTAAGTTTGGTAAATTTACCGTGCCCGATTTCGTCGGCGACCGGTATTATTCCGATGTGGCGCGCACGGTCGCGGCCGTTTGTGCTCTGTTTATCTCGTTCACCTATATTGCTGGCCAGATGAAAGGTGTGGGGGTTGCGTTTTCCCGCTTCCTTGGCCTGCCATTTGAGTGGGGCGTTATTATCGGCATGGGCATTGTGTTTTTCTATGCGGTTCTCGGCGGCATGAAAGGCATTACCTATACGCAGGTGGCCCAATATTGTGTTCTGATCTTTGCCTACCTCGTCCCTGCTATCTTTATCTCTTTGATGATTACGGGCAATCCTGTGCCGCAATTGGGGTTCATCGGCAATATTAAAGGCGAAGAGATTTCCATGCTGGCCAAGCTGAACCAGACCGTGACCGAACTGGGCTTCACCGCCTATACGAGCGCGGATAAAAGCACGATTGATATGTTTTTCATTACGATGGCGCTGATGGTCGGGACTGCAGGTCTGCCGCATGTGATCATCCGGTTCTTTACGGTGCCGTCTGCGGCGGGTGCGCGTAAATCAGCGGGTTGGGCTTTGTTTTTCATTGCGATTTTGTACACAACTGCACCAGCGCTGGGTGCGTTCTCACGTATAAATTTCATCGATACAGTCAACGAGTCGACCTATGAGATGACAGACGCCAGTGCGGGCGAAAAAATCACGCCGGACTGGTTCAAGGATTGGGAGAAGACCGGTCTGTTGAGCTGGGAAGATAAAAACGGCGACGGCAAATTACAACGGCGCGGCGGTGATGATAATGAAGTGACCGTCAACCGCGATATTATGGTGCTGGCCACTCCGCAAATCGCCAATTTACCCGGTTGGGTGATCGGGCTTGTGGTGGCAGGCGGGCTTGCGGCCGCCCTGTCGACGGCGGCGGGGCTGTTATTGGTCATATCGTCTTCGGTAAGCCATGATCTGGGACGAAAGCTGATGTTTAAAAATATGAGTGACAAACAGGAATTGCGTCTGGCACGGGGGGCGGCTGCGGTCGCCGTGATTTTGGCGGGATTGCTGGGCATCTATCCGCTCGGCTTTGTGGCGCAAGTGGTTGCCTTTGCCTTCGGACTGGCGGCGGCGAGTTTCTTCCCGATCCTGTTGCTGGGTATTTTTGACAAGCGTATGAACAAGGAGGGCGCGATTTCGGGCATGATCACCGGCATTGTGTTTACCGCCGGATATATCATCTACTTCAAGTTCATCAATCCATCGGCCAACAGTGCGCAAAATTGGTTGTTCGGGATTTCACCGGAAGGCATTGGCGGCATCGGCATGATGCTTAACTTTGTCGTCTCGCTTACTGTTTCGCGGTTCACCCCGCCACCTCCACAACATGTGCAGGACATGATCGATGACATCCGCGTGCCAACCGGGTATAAAATCACCCATGAATAGCAGGTGGGAATAGCAGGTGGAAATAGCAAGCGGGAACGCCTTGTAGGGCTGTAGTTTTGGGGTGACAAATACATCCAATGCGCCTATGGCTGGGCGCAGAACTTAGGTCATTGGGGAGACGGATATGAAAACATCTTTATTGCTTTTAGCAGGCACGGCACTGCTTTTGGGTGCGTGTGCAACGACAACCGTCAAACCGGCGACTGTGGTGGAAACGACAGAGCCAAAGGTTGAAAAACCAAAATATAAAACACTGGTCTACGGGGAAGAAAAGCCTCTGGTCTGCACGACGTCTTTTGCGGCGGAAGGCGATTTGAAAGATCGTCCGAACATGCAGGTGATGTGGGAGAACTATCTCTATGACAGACCTGCCGGTATTTGGGGCGAGATCGGTGGACTGGTCGAGGTCAATGGCAATCTGCCGTTTGATCAGGGTCAATGGACAAATGCTTGCACCGTGCGTTTATCGCACATGCTCAACAAAGCCGGACACAAAATCCCGCGCCAAGGCAACAAAACCGTCAGTGGCGGTAATAAGGATCAGTATTATTACCGGGTTGCCGATCTGGAAGCCTATATAGTCGAAACATTTGGCGAGCCCGATGTTGCGATTACCGACGGCACAGGCAATAGCTTTGATCTACCAAATACACCGGGTCTTGTCTTGATGGATTTCCCGAACGCGTCCTATACGGGCCATGTCACGATCTGGAACGGCGCCGGCACAGTTGATGGTGCCAATATCGGAGGCTACCGGATTTTGTTTTGGCACCTGCCCTGCTTTATTCCCGCAGACCGCGTGCAGACAGCGGCCGACAATACACCGATCCCGAAAACAGCGGCGGCGCTTCCTTGATTTGGGCCTAATTCAGGCCTAATTCGGGCTAACTAGTTGGAAAGTGTTTCTGACGGCAGAAAGCGGAAATGTCCGTTTATGTCCGTGTTAAACAACAGATCATCCTCGACGACACCGCTCCCGATGTTGTGGATGATCAAAGGTGTTCCCCATTCGGATTTTTTATTGGACACAATGCCGATATGGGGCAAACGTCCGCCCAGACGCCAGCTGACAATGTCTCCGGCGTGATAATCTTCCGCGTTTTTCGTAATCGGAAGCGACGCGCCTTGGCGTTTCAAAAAACGTTCCAGATTTGGTACGCGGCGATGATCGATATTTTTATCGGGACGCTTGAGGCCCCAGCTCTTGGGATAGGCGCTGAAATTGGCTTTCATGTCCTCGTGGACCGCTTTTTGGAAATCAAACCCGAAGGCGGCGCGGTATGTGCGGATCACAACATCGGTACATACGCCCGTATCCGCAGGCACATCTCCGCCCGGATAGCTTAGGCTCACATATTTGGGATCATAACGTACAGATAACAGGGTACGGCTCTGGGCCGCCTGCACGACTGCATCAGGCGATGATTTGGCAAAAGCCGGCACAGCTAACGCTGGCAGGCACAATGCAGACAACAATAATGTAGCAATAATTCTCATAAGGCGCCCTGCATAACACGCAGGCGTTAAACAAGGACTAAGACCAGCCCCGCCGAGCGCGTTATCTAGGCATTTTTAAAAGACAAATACAAATGCCGCAAGAGCTAACAACCCATACACGAAAACATCACGTTGGGGACTACTGGGTTTAAGGCGGTAGGCGCGGCGGACAAAATGTTGGCAATTGTCGGAATACAGCTTGTATTCCCGGCCAAGGCGGGTGCGGGCATGGGCAATTGCCAAATGGGGCGATACATCGGAAAGCGGCCCTATATTGGTGATTTTCCGGCCATTTGCGAAAGATCGCACGCTTTCCTCAACAACACGTCCATTGCGCCGCGAGTTGGAAATGACCGTGCCCTCTTCCGTGAGAATGCCTTCATGGAGCACGGCTCCATAAACTGTTACTCTTAATACGTCACCGGGTTGAGGGGCCATGTGCAATCTCCATACGTTTTATTATTGATAAACGATATGTTGAAGATTGCAAGCTTTAATGTATTCGTCTGCTTTAGTCGTGTGACCAGTTCACATTCCAGTCTTTATCTTTAGTCAATCCCGTCAAAGAACAAGTCTTTTTCTGCAGCGCTTAAACGTTTGTTCGCGCGGATAAATGTGGCTGTCTTCTCGGAATGTAGTACCTTTGCATCGCCTTTGACACATACGGCGCGCATGGTTTTACCTTTGAATTTGCGTTTCACGATGACAGCGTCTGCGTTTTTGCGGAAGGTCAGTTTCGCGCATTTCCGCGCAAGGCTTTTATAATCGTCCACCATCAACTTAACATCATGCTCGAACGCATCGCCGAACTGCGCTTCTACGCGTTGCCCGAATAACTCGCTTTCGATTTCAATCTTTGCAGCCCAAGCTTCAATGCTTTTGCTCCAGTCCTTGAAACCTTTAAAATCGGACAAATCTATATCCATATTCAGGCCATTATCGGGTATTGAAAATATGATCCGTCCGTCTTTTTTCTCAACCTTGAAATCGCTGGCCAGCCTATCTGCCCATTGAGTTATTTTTTGCATTTCCGGGAATTCCTTCAGGCCTTCCCAGTTTGCCAATTTGTTGAATTTAATGCCGTCCTCATCCGAAAACATGTTCACAAGACCATCAAGGCCCAAATCGGCGATCGGGTCACTTAACACAACAAATCTACGGTCTTTTATTTCCTTGCCGTCAATATAGAATTGATCGCTACCATATCTCAACTCCGCACTGTCAGTGGAAACCCGAAACTTCGAGCCGGATTTGGGGTGGGCGACAGAGTCTGCGGATATGAACAGGGCGGTTACGCCGAGAATACAAATAAGGGCACTGCCGAGCAGGCGGGTTTTAAGCGTGGGGGTAGCGGTTTGCATAAGAATAAATCTTTCCTTGATTGAATGGGTAAGGGGCAAGCCTGCAACACACATTTGCGGGCGTACCGGCCTGGAATTACGCACAACCTTCAACAATGTTGAGCTGTAGCTATGTGCGCTGATCGCACCACTGCGTAGAACATCCGCATCACAGGCCGCCTCCTGATCTGAACGAAATGCCCGAAAGGCAAAGTGGGCAATTGGGTTGAACCATTGTAGAGCTACGAAAACCTGCGCCACATGCAAGGCCCATAGATCAAACCGCTTGATATGGGTGATCTCGTGGGCAAGCATTGCGCGTTGCTCTTTGGTTGAATAATCCGCTTCAAACCAGCTTGGCAGAAGCACTATGGGCCGTGATAGTCCTGTTACCATCGGGCTGGAGAACAGTGTGCTGATCTCCACAATGGGCGCACGCCGGACCCCGACCCTGCGCGCTTCATTATGTGAGCGGCGTGTCAGGGCTTTGGAGGCAGGCTCGGCATTTTCAGATACGATTTTGGCAAATTGGCGATGGCGGAAAGCTAAGATGGACAAGCTTATGGCAGTGCCAGAAATCCAGACAAATATAAGTCCATTTGTCCAGCCTATTGCGGAGAGCGCCGCCAAAATCTCGTTGACGCTTTCAAGTTCTGAAACTTGCGCGGGCATGAACGAAGGGAGTTTTGCGCTCAGTATTTCTGGTGCTGTCTGGATGACAGGCGTTGTGGCCGACACCAATGGAGCGTCCGTTACATTTTCTACGCGTTGAAGCTGTCGCCCCTCGCGCCACGGCATCCAGCCGAGCGGCAAAGGCGGCAATACAAAGCGGACAAACGGGATGGCCCAGAGTGCATAACTGGCTTTGGCCCCGAATTTCTTGGCAACGGGCCATCTCAGGCACAAAACAATGCCTAGCAATACGGCAGTTGCAAGCAAGGTCTGGAAGACCGCATAAACGTCAGCATTTAAGATCGCATGTATCATTTCTTCAGCTGCTCCAATAAATCTTCAAGCTCTTCGATATCCTTGTCACTCAGGCCTTTTGCATTGGCAAAATGGGCAACAAGTGGAGCGGCGCGACCGGCAAATACTCTCTCGACAAAACGTGTCGCAGCCTGTTGGCGGTAGGCCGTCTCGCGGATTGCAGGAGAATACAGATAGCGCCGCCCCTCAAGTTCTGTCGACAACGCCCCTTTTTCAACAAGGCGTGACAACAAAGATTTCACCGTATGCACACTCCAACCCTTTGCCTCCGAAAGAGATTTAAACACATCCACGGCGTTCATACCGGGGTTGGCCCAGACCACATTCATGACATCAAGTTCGGCTTCGGTGATATGCATACAAGTCTCTTTTCATCGATTACACTTGTAGTTATAGAATCGACTACGACTGTAGTCAATAAAAAGTTTGTGACTCTTTATCCATTTATTTCAAAGGGAGAAAAATATCCAGAACCGCTTGATGCTCCGGCACATCGGGAAAGGCCCTGACCCTTTGTAAAAACAGCGGGAAGTCGCGGACTTCATGTTTGGTGTTCGGTAGCCAATGTTCGTACAAAATGCGGGCCGCCGCTTCTATCCCGTCATCAGACCCGATATGGCGTAAAACCGCGCACTTGCCCGCAGGAATATGGCCTGCCTCAATACCATACTCGTTTGGCGCAATATCTTTCCCGGTGGCGGCGCAGATATCAAAACGGTAAGCCTCTGGCGCCGTATGGTTTGGATCGTCATAGCAAATATTATAAGTCGCACTTGATTTAGGCGGCAGAGCATTCTCTTTGCGCCACGCAATGAATTGCCGCACAGAATTCATCACAAGGTGTGGCGCCCCGCGATGTTTCAAAACGGCGATGCGGGTTTCGGGGAAATCTACTATTTTTACGTCTTTTACATTTGGCATTTCTACATTTGGCATTTTTTTGGCCTTTATTTCGGTAACGGGTTGATATTTTTCCGTCCATGCCTGCCACTGCGGATGTTTTCGAAAGTCTGACGGGGTTTGCCCGGCATTTGTTTTGAAGGCTCTCGAAAACGCTTCCGGGCTTTCATACCCGCAATCATAAGCAATTGTCGTGATCGGCACCTCGCCTCTAAAGGCTAGTGTATACACTGCGCGATTAAGCCGCTTTAACAGTACATATCTGGAGACACTCATCCCGAATAAAGCTACGAATTGACGATGAAAGTGAAATTTGGAATAGGCCGCAACGCGGCTTAAGGTGTCCAAATCCAACTCGTCATTCATGTGCGCATCAATATAGGCGAACACGCGCTGAAAACGTATATGAATGTGTTCGGGTATAAAGCTCGACATGATTTTCCTATCTTCCCTCGGTTGAGACACCCTTCTCTACAAACGGTTTCAGTTACTTTCCTGACCCATATTGCTATCTTTACGTCAAAGGATTGGGTATTTGCGGGGAATTACGTCATAATAACCAAGATAGAGATGTTTTACGCGGGAAACTCTTTGACGATGCGGGTAATTTCGAGGCGGGAAGCGCGGTTACGCGCAGAACAAAGGTTCATTTTGCCAATATTTTTAAATACCGAGGCATAATTGTTCTTAATTTAGGAAAATGTAGAATTATAACGCAATATGCCTTGTTTTTATGCGTTCGATTGCGTAAACACTCTGTAGATATTAACCGGAGATTCATGAAGATGAACTCAAGACCAACACATTTGGCCGCACAAGCTGGGACATTTGCGAACACTGGAGCGCTTTCAGTGAACGTCACAGTTGTGAGCATTTTACGCCTCGTGGTGGGTGTGGAACTCATTAACGTCAGGAATTCAAGCGGGTCATAAATTTAGTAAATGAATGAAACCACCCGCTCCCTGACAAGAGCGGGTTTTTTTATGGGAAATAACAGCCCCCAACTTCTCGGGGGTGAGCGGAAATAGGAATGTAAACAAGAGGCGGGGAGTGAGCACCGCGAACGACAGGGAATATATAATGAGTAAACGCAGTGATGCTATCACCAAAGGGAAAGCCCGGGCACCGGCGCGTGCCATGTTGCGCGCCGCCGGTATGACCGATGAGGATTTCAACAAGCCAATTATCGCTGTGTTCAACACATGGACCAATATGGGCCCATGCAATATGAACCTCGACAAGCTGGCTGTGCCTGTGCGAGCCGGCATTCGGGCTGCGGGCGGTTTTCCTGTTGATTTCAATGCGATTGCGATCTCGGACGGCATTACCATGGGCTCTGAAGGCATGCGGGCCAGCCTGATGTCGCGCGAAGTGATTTGTGACAGTATCGAGTTGGCGGTGCGCGGCCATTCCCTTGACGGGGTTATTATTCTGGTTGGATGCGACAAAACCATTCCGGCCGCCGGCATGGCCTTGGCGCGGATGAATGTTCCGGGGGTCGTCTTGTACGGCGGCTCGATCATGCCCGGCCATCACAACGGTAAAGATCTCTCGGTTCAAGATGTGTTTGAAGCGGTTGGCGCAGAAGCCTCCGGCATTATCGACGAGGCCGAGTTGGACGCTATCGAGAAAACCGCCTGCCCTGGTGCTGGCGCTTGCGGGGGTCAGTTCACCGCCAACTCTATGGCAATGGCCATGACATTTCTGGGCCTGTCGCCTATGGGCATGAACGATATTCCGGCAACCACGGATGATAAAAATGCGGCCGGATTTGCGGCTGGCGAACTGGTTGTTGAGGCCGTAGCTGCACAGCGCCTGCCCCGCGACATTATCACCGAGACCGCCTTACGCAATGCGGTGACCGCCATGACGACGACGGCGGCCTCTACCAATGCGATTTTGCATTTACTGGCCATCGCGCAAGAAGCCGGTGTCGATTTCGACATTGACGTCTTTGACGAAATTTCCAGAACGACCCCCGTCATTGGCGACTTAAAGCCGGGCGGTCAGTATATGGCCAAGGATTTATACATGGCGGGTGGCTCTGCGCTTGTCGGCCAACGGCTCGTCAAAGCGGGACGTATTCATGACAACCCAACGGTCACCGGCAATGGTCTGTTCGCAGACATTGGCACGGATAATGAAACCGAGGGCCAAAAAGTCATTCGCGATTTTGACGCTCCGGTGAAATCACGCGGCGGCTACGGTATTCTTTATGGCGATATGGCCCCCGAAGGCTGTGTGGTCAAACTGGCCGGACACGGGGCGCTTAGTTTCGAAGGCCCTGCGCGGGTTTTTGAAAGTGAAGAAGAGTGCTTTGCGGTTGTCGAAGCCAACAAAATCCAAAAAGGTGATGTGATCATCATCCGCAATGAAGGCCCGTGTGGTGGCCCCGGCATGCGCGAAATGCTGGCCGTGACCGCCGCCTTGGTCGGACAAGAGTTGATCGATGATGTGGCCCTGATTACCGATGGTCGGTTCTCTGGTGCCTCCTACGGTTTCGTGATTGGCCATATAGCCCCCGAGGCCGCGCACGGTGGCCCGATTGCGTTTGTACAAGACGGCGATATGATCAGCATCGACGTTGAAAAACGTACGATCAGTGTGGCGGCGGATTTGAAATCCCGTGCCAAAGACTGGACGCCCCCACCCCCAAAATACCCGACCGGAGCCTATGCAAAATATGCGGCCCTTGTCGGTTCCGCCTCGAAAGGGGCTCTTACCAGCTTTCCATTCTCTAAAAAGGACACATAATGACTAGCCTTCAAATTTCTTACGATAAAGACTGTGATCTCTCGATCATTAAAAGCAAAAAAGTATGTATTATCGGCTTTGGCTCCCAAGGCCATGCCCATGCGTTGAATTTGCGCGATAGTGGTGTCGATGTGATTGTCGGCTTGCCGGAAACCTCCGCCACCCGCAAAAAAGTCATCGCGCATGGCCTGACAGTGAAAACACCTGCAGAAGCCGTGAAAGGCGCAGATGTTATCATGCTTCTGGCACCAGACGAGTTTCAAGCCAAAATTTACCGTGAAGATATTGAACCAAATATCAAGGAGGGCGCAGCCCTTGCCTTCGGTCATGGGTTTGCCATTCATTACGGTCAAATTGCACCGCGCCGCGATTTGGACGTCATTATGATCGCTCCCAAAGCCCCCGGACATACAGTGCGCAACGAATTCGTAGAGGGACGCGGCATTCCCGATTTAATCGCGATTTTCCAAGATGCCAATTCCGGTTTCGCCGTCGATTTGGCCAAATCCTATGCCTCTGCCATTGGCGGCGGGCGCACAGCCATCATCCACACAACTTTCAAAGACGAAACCGAAACCGATTTGTTTGGCGAGCAAGCCGTACTTTGCGGCGGCATCGTCGAGCTTGTGAAAATGGGTTTCGAGACTTTGGTCGAAGCGGGTTACGCGCCTGAACTGGCCTATTTCGAATGCATGCACGAAGTGAAATTGATCGTCGATTTGATGTTTGAAGGCGGTATTGCCAATATGAATTACTCCATCTCCAACAATGCAGAATTTGGCGAATATACCACAGGCGAAGCCGTGATTAACGAGCAATCCCGCGAAGCCATGCGCACAGCTCTGAAAAACATCCAGAACGGTGAATATGCAAAAAGCTTCATTCTCGAAGGCTCGCTCGGCTATCCAAGCATGACCGCACGCCGCCGCAATACCGAAGCCCACCAAATCGAAGTTGTTGGGGCCAAGCTCCGCGAAATGATGCCGTGGATCAGCTCCAATAAAATCATTGATAAGGATATCAACTAGTCATGTCTATCAACCCCACCCCAACAGCCATATCACAACGCGAACCAAAATCAGGTGCGCAACTCCTCCTCGAAGCGCTCGAAGCGCAAGGGGTGGAGGTGATATTCGGCTATCCGGGTGGGGCAATTATGCCTGTTTATGACGCGCTGACAGGCACTAGCCTGAAGCACATTTTGGGCCGGCATGAACAGGGTTCCGCCATCGCCGCGATCGGGTATGCGCGCGCAACCGGTCGGGTCGGCACCTGCCTTGCCACGTCCGGCCCGGGCGCGACCAATCTGGTAACCGGGATTGCAGATGCCTATCTGGATTCGGTGCCCGTCGTCTTTATCACGGGTCAGGTGGCCTCTGATCTCATGGGCACGGACGGGTTTCAGGAAGTTGATATTTTCGGGATCACCCTGCCGATTGTCAAACACAGCTATATTGTCCGCGATCCTGCCGACATTCCGGGATTGGTCGAAGAAGCCTATTATATAGCCTCGGAAGGACGGCCCGGCCCTGTCCTGATAGATCTTCCCAAAGACGTTGCCAATGCCATAACGACAGAGCGTCATCGCTGGCGTCCCTATCCGAAGGTGAAACCCGAAATGGGAAGTGCCGAGAACATTGCAGCGGCCAATGCCATGATCAAGACGGCGAAAAAACCGTTGTTTTATATTGGCGGCGGCATTGCCCAAGGGGACGGGGTTCAGGAACTTCGCACCTTGGTCGAGCGTACACAAATTCCGGTGGTCTCCACCCTGAAAGGGTTGGGCGCCATGCCGTCCGATCATCCCAATTTCCTTGGCATGCTTGGTATGCACGGGTTAAAGGCGGCCAATTACGCGGTACAGGAAGCCGATCTGTTGATCGTGTGCGGGGCGCGTTTTGATGACCGGGCGACAGGCAAGCTCGACACATTTGCACCCCACGCCAAAATCATTCATCTGGATATTGATGTGGCAGAGATCAACAAGCTGCGCCGCGCCGATATTGGCCTTGACGGCAGTTTGAAGAAAAATCTTGCAAGTCTGGATCCGGGTACGCTGGACATCGCGGACTGGCTAGAGCTTTGTTATGGTCGCCGCACACAATACGCCATTAATTACGATGCGCCGGGCGACAATGTTTATGCGCCCAAGCTGTTGCACGATCTCTCCCGCCATGCGCCCGAGAACGCCATCATCACGTGTGATGTAGGCCAGCACCAGATGTGGGTAGCCCAGCATTGTTATTTTGATGATCCAAAAGATCACATTACCTCCGGTGGCCTCGGCACTATGGGCTTTGGTATTCCGGCCGGTCTGGGGGCGCAACTGGCCTGTCCTGAACGTACCGTGATTACGGTCACTGGTGATGGATCGATCATGATGAACATTCAGGAATTGGCGACACTGAACCGCTATAAAATTCCGCTAAAAATTGTCCTGCTGGATAATGGGGCGCTCGGTATGGTGCGCCAATGGCAGGAAGTGTTCTTTGAAGAAAATTATTCCGAAGTGCATCTCTATGACAATCCCGATTTTGCCGAAGTGGCACGGGCATTCCAGATTGACGCCTTCACTGTGACCAAGCGCGCAGAGGTCGATGCCGGCATCGAGAAACTTTTGGCGGCGAAAGGCCCGATCCTGATGCACGTCAAGATCGACCAAGCCGAAAACGTCTGGCCGTTGGTACCGCCGGGCCGTTCCAACGCAGATATGATGGAGAGATAAGATGAGCGAATTACAAGCTGATAAAACATTCGAACGTTCCGGCGTAAACGGCAAGCTTAAAGTCGTGCTCCATGATGTTTCCGGTACACTCCTGCGCACGCTCGGTACGATTGAACGGCGCGGGTATGACTACCGTGATGTGCATTGTACCCAGCGTGTGGACGGTGATTTCGATTTACTTGTCCATATCGAAGACATTGGTGGGCCGCGCAATCTCGACACGCTGTGCAAGCAGTTAGAGCGTCTTTATAATGTGGTTTCTGCCGAGAAAATCGGCCGCCGCAAACATGCGGAGTGGGCCCAATGACCAGTACAGAAACCGAAATATCCCATGTAAAAATCTTTGATACCACATTGCGCGACGGCGAACAGGCGCCCGGGTTTTCTATGGACGGCGGACAAAAATTGCGCATGGCGAGGGCTTTGTCCGATCTAGGCGTTGATATTATCGAAGCCGGTTTTGCCATTGCTTCTCCGGGTGATTTCGAAGCGGTGCAGACCATTGCGCGCGAAATTACCGATACAACCATTTGTTCTTTGGCCCGTTGTAATTCTTCCGACATCCATGCGGCGGGAGACGCGATTACGCCTGCCAAGAAATCACGTATCCATGTGTTCATTGCCACCTCCCCTTTGCACCGGGAATACAAGTTAAAAATGAGCAAAGACGAAGTTCTCGAACGTGCGATCAAGAGCATTGGTCACGCGTTGGAATACACAGATGATGTGGAATTTTCTGCCGAAGACGCGATCCGTACCGAACGGGATTATTTGAAAATTATCTGCGAAGCGGCCATTGCTGCGGGTGCACGTACGATCAATATTCCCGATACGGTTGGCTATACAACGCCCGAAGAAATTACCGATCTGTTTCGCTTCCTCACCACCGAAATTGCAGGGGCGAACAAGGTGATCTTCTCGACCCATTGCCATGACGATTTGGGTTTGGCAGTTGCCAATTCTCTGGCGGCGGTGCGCGGCGGGGCACGGCAAATCGAATGTGCCGTCAACGGGATTGGCGAGCGGGCCGGAAATTGCGCGCTTGAAGAAGTGGCGATGGCCTTGCGTACGCGTATTGATTTCTTCCATCACGATACCCGTATCAACTCCAAAAAGATCAATATGGTCTCTAAAATGCTGGCCTCGATTACCGGCAATGCTGTGGCACGCAACAAAGCGATTGTAGGCCAAAATGCATTTGCCCACGAGAGCGGCATTCACCAACACGGCATGTTGGCCAACCGCGAAACCTACGAGATTATGAAACCCGAAGACATTGGTCTAGAACCGGATAATCTGGTTCTGGGCAAGCATTCCGGCAGAGCGGCGTTAAGGCACCGGGCCGAGAAGTTGGGATTCACCCTGTCTGACAACCAGTTACAATCCGTATTTGTGGATTTCAAAACCTTGGCAGACGAAAAACGTGAAGTGTTTGACGCCGATATTGAAGCCCTGATTTTAGGGGAAGCGATTGGCGGCTCCGGCCCATGGGAAATCGACAGCCTGTATGTATCCGCCGGATCTGACGACAGTAAATCTCCGGAAGCCAGCATCCAATTGTCCCATGAAGACGGAAGCATCAAGGTTGGCGTACAAAGTGCGAGCGGGCCGGTGAATGCCGTGCTTCTGGTTTTGAACAATTTGACGGGTCACGATCTGAAACTGGATTCGTTTAACGCCCGTAGTGTTAGTGAAGGCGAAGACGCGATGGCCGAGGCCGATATCCGGGTCAGCACCAAATTTGAAAGCTATCACGGGCGCGGTACATCCACCGATACCATCCTTGCGACGGCACGTGCCTATCTTGATGTGATCAACCGCATTGAGCGCCAGAAGAAACGCGCCGGCGATGAGCAACACAAAATTGCGTCCCAGCACTAGGAAAATGAATTGATGGCGATATCATTATTTGATAAAATCTGGGACAGGCATGTCGTGAGTAAAGAGACGGAGATTAATCCAGCCACTCTTTATATCGATCTGCATCTGATCCATGAGGTGACCAGTCCGCAGGCTTTTTCTGTACTGGAGCATCGGGGTCTTGCGGTGAAAAATCCTGCAAAAACCCTCGCCACGATTGATCACTCCACCCCGACAATTTTTGACGATGACGGCAAGCCGCTCTATGTCAGCGCCCAAGCCGAGAAACAGGTCAATACGCTTCTGGCCAACACCAAGGCTCACGGTATTACGGTTCATGGCTGGGACAGTCCAAACCGGGGCATTGTGCATGTGATGGGGCCGGAATTGGGGGCCACCCGTCCCGGCATGACGATTGTTTGTGGCGACAGCCATACCTCTACACACGGTGCGTTTGGCGCTTTGGCGTTCGGGATTGGCACGACACAAGTCGGGCATGTGTTGGCGACTCAGTGCATTCTTATGCGCAAACCCAAAAGCATGTTGATCCATGTGAAAGGCGACGTTTCGCCTGATGTGTGCGCCAAAGATATCATCCTCGCGATCATTGCCGATATTGGTGTCGGCGGCGGTACAGGCTATGTTTTGGAATACAAGGGCGCATGTTTTGACGCGATGAGCATGGACGAACGCATGACCGTTTGTAACATGTCCATAGAAGCAGGTGCGCGCGCCGGATTAATCGCGCCGGATCAAACCACATGTAATTATCTGGAGGGCCGCGAATACACACCCAAGGGTGAAGCGTTCGAGAGCGCGTGTGCAGACTGGTTGTCCTTACGTTCCGACGCAGGGTGTCATTACGACGCCGAGGTGGAATTGAAGGCCGAAGATATTCGCCCGATGGTGACATATGGCACGCATCCGGGCATGGCCATGCCAATTGATGCGCTCATCCCTGCGCCCCGTGATGAGGCTGAAGAAAATGCGCTCGCCTATATGGACGTGAAAGCCGGAACCCCTATGACAGGTCAAAAAGTCGACATGGTGTTTATTGGCTCTTGTACAAATTCACGACTTATTGATTTACGGAGCGCGGCCAAGTATTTTGCGGGGCAAAAAGTGGCCTCCAGCGTACGCGCCGTTATCGTCGCGGGTTCAGAAGTGATCAAGAAACAAGCCGAGGCCGAGGGTCTAGACAAAGTATTTATTCAGGCGGGCGCAGAATGGCGCGAACCGGGTTGTTCGATGTGCATTGGCATGAACGGCGATATTGGCGCGCCGGGGCAATTAATTGTCTCGACCTCAAACCGTAATTTTGCCGGACGGCAAGGGCCGCAGGTTCGCACTGTCTTGGCATCTCCTGCGACGGCAGCCGCCAGCGCCATCTCCGGTGTGGTGACCGATCCGCGCACTATAGATTTGGGAGACGCCGCATGAGTTTCGATCCTATCTCGCACGTAAAATCCAAAACCCTTGTGCTGTCTGCGGCCAATATTGATACGGACCAGATCATCCCGGCCCGTTTCCTGACGGTTACAGACCGCGACGGTCTCGGCAAGCTGGCGTTCAATGACTGGCGCTATAATAAAGACGGAAGTGATACCGACCATATCCTGAATACGGAGGCGGCGAAAGCCTGCCAGATTTTGGTGGCGGGTCATAATTTCGGTTGTGGGTCTTCGCGTGAACATGCACCGTGGGCGCTGACCGATTATGGGTTCAAGGCTGTGATCAGTAGTGAAATCGCCGATATTTTCCATGGCAATGCACTTAAAAACGGCTTGCTGCCTATCGTGATCGAGAAAAGCGCCCATCAATGGCTGCTCGACCATCCGGGGGAAGAGATCAGCATTGATCTCGCCGCTTGCGAAGTTCATTTGCCTAAAAATGGCGGCACTTACCCTTTTAAAATCGATCCGTTTTCCCGTCACTGCCTGATGCAGGGCATAGACGAAATGGATTATCTCGACGATCAGCAAGACGCGATTGCATCCTATGAGGCCGCCCTATGAATATCAATTTCACCTATTTGCCCGGTGACGGAATCGGCCCTGAAGTGGGTGCCGCCGCCCTACGGGTCTTAAACGCGACCGCAAGCGCCTTTGGGCATACGCTGGAGATTGAAGAACATCTTCTGGGCGGGATCGCTATTGATACGGTCGGGACACCTATGCCCGCAGAGACACTGGCGTCTGCACAAAAAACACAGGCGATTTTGCTCGGCGCGGTTGGTGGCCCGAAATGGGATCATTTAAAAGGCGCGGACAGGCCGGAACTTGGCGGGCTTCTGCCTTTGCGTAAAACATTGCAGCTCTATGCTAATGTGCGTCCGGCAAAACCGCAGAGCGCGCTTTTGGACGCATCTCCGATCAAGGCTGAATATCTTGAAGGCGTCGATTTCGTGATTATGCGCGAGTTGACCGGCGGGATTTATTTTGGCGATAAAGGCCGTGATGCTCTGGGCGCGTATGACGAGTGCCGTTACAGCGAGGCCGAGATCGAACGCATTGCTATTCGTGCGTTTGAAATGGCTAAAACCCGCAGGCACAAAGTGACCAGTGTTGATAAATCCAACGTGCTTGAAACCTCGCGCCTGTGGCGTGAAGTTGTGATCCGTGTGGCGAAAGATTATCCGGAGGTTGAGCTTGAGCATACACTTGTCGACGCAATGGCAATGCATATGCTGTCGCGCGGCAAAGACTTTGACGTGATCCTGACCGAGAACATGTTTGGAGATATTCTGACCGATGAGGCGGCGATGTTGTGCGGCTCTATGGGGGTTATTCCTTCGGCCAGTCTGGGCGAAGGCAAGCTTGGTCTGTACGAACCCATCCACGGCAGTGCGCCCGATATTGCCGGTCAGGGCAAAGCCAATCCGATTGCGATGATTTTATCCGCAGCCTGGATGCTCCGCACGTCATTTGATCTTGTTGCGGAAGCTGAAGCCATTGAAGCCGCCGTCACGCTTGCATTGGATGAACGGCAATGCACGGGCGATATTGGCGGCACGCTCTCAACTCTGGAAGTAGGAGAGTGGATCGCAGATCATGCCGGACGTTAAGCTCGCAAATATAGCGGCGCGAATTGATAGAGCAGATGTCTATGAGTTGGCAAAACGCACCCCGCTAGAACGGGCGGACGGGCTTTCCGAGGCGCTTGGCAAAGACGTGTGGCTGAAACGCGAAGATTTGCAATCGGTATTTTCCTTTAAAATTCGCGGCGCCGCCAACCGGATTTCCCAGCTAAGCGAGGCTGAGCGTGCACGCGGCGTAGTGGCGGCAAGCGCTGGAAATCACGCACAAGGCATTGCGGCGGCGGCCGAACATTATGGCACCCAAGCCGTGATTTTCATGCCGATCACCACACCTGAGATCAAGACCAAAGCCGTGATGGCCAAAGGCGCACAAATTAAACTGGTGGGCGACAGCTATGACGCAGCCTGCGAAGCCGCCCTCACCTTCGCAACTGAAACCGGCGCAGTGTTCATCCACCCGTTTGACGAGTTGGATGTGATTGCCGGACAAGGCACGATTGGCAAAGAAATACTGGAGCAGTGCCCTGCCCCTGCGGCTGTATATATCAGTGTTGGCGGCGGCGGACTTATCTCTGGCATTGGCGCGTATTTGAAAACCCATAGTCCCGACACCCGCATTATTGCCGTCGAGCCAGAAGGAGCCGCGACCCTGAAAACCTCTTTGGAAGCTGGTCTGCCAACGCCGCTCAAGACCATAGACGGATTTGCCGACGGAGTTGCGGTCAAGCTGATCGGCGAAAACACCCTTAAAATCGCACAAGCCATTAACCCGGATGTCATCTTGGTCAGCAATGACGAGATCTGTGCGAGTGCGCGCGATATTTTCGAACAAACCCGCACAGTGGTTGAACCGGCGGGGGCCCTCGCTTTGGCGGGGCTTTTGAAACATGCCCGCGAGGGCAAAACGCCTGATGGGCCTTGCATTGCGATTATGACCGGTGCCAATGTGAACTTTGACCGGATTGGCTATATGGTCGAGCGGGCAGAGCTTGGTGCGGGCGGCGAGATTTTACTGGCGGCGACTTTGCCGGAACGTCCGGGTGCCTTCCTTGACTTCTGCCAAGCCTTGGGCGACCATGCGGTTAGCGAATTTAATTATCGTTATGCCGACAGCAAGACAGCACATGTGCTTGTGGGTGTGAAGGTGAAAAGCGGCGCAGAAGCCGAACATATTGTCGGCAAGCTGCGCGCCCAAAATATGAGCGTCACCGATTTAAGCGACAACCCGCTGGCCAAAGAGCATTTGCGGCACATGGTTGGCGGTCGGGCTTCGGCCAGTGTTGATGAACGTATTTACAGTTTTGAATTTCCCGAACGCCCCGGCGCTTTGCGGGATTTTCTGATTACATTGGATGGGCGGTGGAATATTTCCCTGTTCCATTACCGCAATCACGGGGCCTCGACAGGGCAGGTTTTATGCGGGTTCCAAATTCCCAATACGGACGGGGACGTCCTGGAAGCCAGCCTACGAAAAACCGGGTTTTCCATGCGCGACGAAACCAATAACCCGGCCTACCAATATTTTTTGAAAAACGACGGATAAGCACCATGACCAACAAGATGCTGAAATTTATAGATATAGACGGTAAAATGCCGAGCAAACGCGACGCAACAGACCGACGCGATGATTTCTCTGAAATCTACGGCGACTATCTGAAAGACAAAGCCAACGAGCAAGCCTCTCGCTGTTCCCAGTGTGGGGTGCCGTTTTGTCAAAACGCCTGTCCACTGCATAACAACATTCCCGACTGGTTGATGCTGACGGCGGAAGGCCAATTACAGGACGCCTACAATACGGCGGCGCTGACCAATAATATGCCAGAGATTTGTGGCCGGATTTGTCCGCAAGACCGGTTGTGCGAAGGCTCTTGTGTGATCGAGACATCCGGGCACGGCACGGTGACCATCGGGGCGGTTGAACGCTATCTTACCGATATGGCGTGGGATGAGGGCTGGGTTGAGCCCCTTGCGCCTGTGCAGGAACGTCCTCTATCTGTGGGGATTATCGGGGCCGGGCCGGCCGGATTGGCGGCGGCAGAGATGTTGCGGATGCAAGGTTGGCAAGTGACCGTATATGATCGTCATGACCGCGCAGGTGGGTTGTTGATCTACGGTATTCCCAATTTCAAACTGGAAAAATCCATTGTCGAACGGCGGGTGAAACGCTTGGCGGACGGCGGCATTGAATTTGTGCTCAACACGGAGATTGGCAAGGATATCAGTTTCGAAACGTTGCAAGCCAAGCACCAAGCCATTTTGATGGCGGTGGGTGTGTATAATGCACGTGCGCTTTCCGTGCCGGGCTGTGGTGCGGACGGGGTGATCGAAGCCCTGCCCTATCTGATTAATTCCAACCGGCGCGGACTTGGAGACAAAGTTGCTTCCGAGACTGCGAAGGGCAAACATGTGGTCGTGATTGGCGGCGGAGACACGGCGATGGATTGTGTGCGGACGGCTGTGCGTGAAGGCGCTAAATCCGTATCGTGCATGTATCGCCGCGACGAGATCAACATGCCCGGCAGTGCGCGCGAAACCAACAATGCCAAAGAAGAAGGCGTGCATTTCGAATGGCTGGCCTCGCCGAAAGCCATTCATGATACAGACGGCAAAGCCAGTTCCGTACGCACGGCGCGGATGCGGCTTGGCCAGAAAGATGCGTCCGGGCGGCAAAGCTTCTCCGTGATTAAGGGGGCCGATTTTGATATGAAAGCCGACATGGTTATTCAGGCGCTTGGCTTTATGCCCGAAGATATGGAGGCCATTTGTCCGGATTTAAAACTGACCCGTTGGAACACGATTAAGACCCATCCGACCAAATTTGAAACCAGTGTGGAAGGTGTTTACGCCGCCGGTGATATTGTGCGCGGGGCCAGCCTTGTTGTCTGGGCCATTCGTGAAGGTCGGGATGCGGCCGCCGCTATGCATGCGCAACTTACCGCCCAACTTCTCCTCGCTGACGCTGCTGAATAAGACTAAAAACAAGAGTAAAATTATGACCAATTGGAAAACCGAATACGAAACCCAAAGAGACGCGCTGATCGAGGCGGGGGCTTATAATCCTGAAGACGAGCATGATTCCTGTGGGGTTGGCCTTGTCGCCAGCACGGACGGGACGGCGCGCCGTGACGTGGTTGAGTTGGCCCTGCAAGCTTTGAAAAATGTCTGGCATCGGGGCGCGGTTGACGCAGACGGGAAAACCGGAGACGGGGCCGGAATCCTGCTGGATGTTCCACGTGAATTTTTCAAACAGCAAATCGAACGCACCGGCCATAAACCTTCAAGCCATAAAATTGCCATCGGGATGATTTTTCTGCCCCGTACCGATTATGCCGCGCAAGATGCATCGCGTACAATCGTCGAGTCGGAATTATTGCGCGCAGGATTTTATCTCTATGGCTGGCGGCAAGTGCCTGTCAATCTGGATGTGATTGGCCGCAAAGCCCTTGATACCCGCCCCGCGATTGAACAAGTGATGTTCAGGGCGCCAAAATCTTTCGACACCGACAAGCTAGAGCGCGAGCTTTATATCGTACGTAGACGGATCGAGAAACGAGCCATCGAAGCGGCTATTCCCAGTTTTTATGTCTGCTCGCTGTCAGGGCAAACCATCTCGTATAAAGGCATGTTTCTGGCCGAAGACATTGATGCGTTTTTCCCTGATTTGACCAGCCCACTCTTTGTCTCGCGCGCCGCTCTTTATCATCAGCGCTATTCAACCAATACATTCCCGCAATGGTGGCTGGCGCAACCTTTCCGTATGATCGCCCATAACGGCGAGATCAACACGGTTAAAGCCAACACCAATTTCATGAAAAGCCACGAAATTAAAATGGCCTCCAATGCGTTTGGCCGCCGCGCAGAAGATGTGAAACCCGTGATCCAGAAAGGCTCGTCCGACAGTGCGGCCCTTGATAGCGTGTTTGAATTATTGGTGCGGGCCGGACGCTCTGCGCCTTTGGCCAAGACCTTGCTTGTCCCCGAAGCTTATTCCAAGCGCGGTGATTTGATGCCGGAAAAATGGCGGCATATGTATGAGTATTGCAACGCGGTGATGGAACCGTGGGATGGCCCTGCGGCTCTGGTTGCTTTTGACGGGCGCTGGGTGATGGCGGGTCTGGACCGGAGTGGATTACGGCCTCTGCGCTTTGCCCTGAACGATAGTGGTATTCTCGCGGTCGGATCGGAAATCGGCACCTGCCCGATGGACGAAAAAACCATTATTAAAAAAGGCGCGATTAAACCGGGCCGTTTGATCGCCATTGATCTTGACGCGGGTGAATTTTACGATTCCGATGAAATCCTCAACCGGCTTTCAGATGCCAACCCTTATAAAGAATGGCTGGAGAATGCTAAAAATCTCGACGAAACACTTGCCGGAGATGAACCCGAACCGGTTTTGAGCGGAGATGATCTCGTCCGTCACCAGCTTGCCGTCGGGCAGACGCTTGAAGAATTACGCCTGATTTTACCCTCGCTCAGCGAGACCGGAAAAGAAGGTATCGGCTCTATGGGGGATGATACGCCCTTGGCGGTTCTGTCGGATGTATATCGTCCTTTGTCACATTTCTTTAGGCAAAAATTCAGTCAGGTGACCAATCCCCCGATTGATCCATTACGCGAAACCCGTGTGATGGGCTTGAAAACCCGGTTCAGGAATTTGCGTAATATTCTGGCGGACGGCGCGGAGCAAACAGACGAAATGTATGTACTGGACAGTCCGGTTCTGACCAATGGTATGTATGCACGTTATCTGGATGTGTTTAATGAAAAATGTGAACATATAGACTGCACATTTGAAACGCCGAAGGCTGGCGCACGTCGCGGCAGTGGATTGAAAGCCCTGCTTAGAAAAATTAAAAAACAGGCCGAACAGGCTGTACGTAACGGCGCAGAGACAATTGTGCTTTCTGATGAAAATCAGGGACCGGACCGTGTCGGTGCGCCGATTATACTTTGTCTGGGCGGGGTACATACCCATCTGGTTTCCCAAGGTCTACGATCGTCTTGTTCCCTGATTGTACGCTCGGCCGAATGTCTGGACACCCATTATTTTGCCGTGCTGATCGGCGCAGGGGCGACAGCCGTGAACGCCTATCTGACCCAAGACACCATCACGGATCGGGCCAATCGCGGGCTGCTGAATGTGGACGCAAAAACCGCGATTGCTAACTACAAAAATGGTATCGACCAAGGGCTGTTAAAGATTATTTCTAAAATGGGGATTTCGGTGATTTCCTCCTTTAGAGGCGGGAATAATTTCGAAGCGCTCGGCCTGTCCCGTTCACTTGTGGACGAGCATTTCCCCGGTATGACGTCACGGATTTCCGGAATCGGGTTAGCGGGTCTTGAAAAGAAAATCTTAGAAAACCATGTAAAAGCCTTTGGCGAAACCCATGGGCCATTGCCTATTGGCGGGTTCTATCGGGTACGGGCCAATAGCGAGCGTCATGCCTATGACGCGGAAATGATGAAGCTGTTGCAATCGGCTGTGCGCTCGGGAGATTACAGTTTGTACAAACAGTTTTCAGACTATATGCACTCCAAAGACCCGATCCAGATCAGGGATTTGCTGGATTTCAAATCCAACACCAAAGCCATCCCTTTGCGTCAGGTCGAGAACATCAATGAAATTCGCAAGCGGTTTTGTACGCCGGGCATGTCTTTGGGCGCGCTTTCGCCCGAAGCCCACGGGACGTTGAACATTGCCATGAACCGGATCGGGGCCAAATCCGTATCCGGTGAAGGTGGTGAAGACCGTTCACGCTATGTGACCTTGCCCAATGGGGACAACCCGAACTCTGCGGTTAAACAGGTCGCGTCGGGGCGTTTCGGGGTGACGGCTGAATATCTGAACCAGTGCCGCGAGATCGAGATTAAGGTGGCCCAAGGGGCTAAACCGGGTGAAGGTGGGCAATTGCCAGGCTTTAAAGTCACAGAAATGATTGCCAAACTGCGCCATGCCACACCGGGTGTGACCCTGATCAGCCCACCGCCGCATCATGATATTTACTCCATCGAGGATTTGGCCCAGCTGATTTATGATCTGAAACAGATCAATCCGAAAGCCCGCGTGTGCGTGAAATTGGTGGCCAGTGCCGGGATCGGTACGATTGCCGCCGGCGTTGCCAAAGCCAAAGCCGATATCATTTTAATCGCCGGACATAATGGCGGCACGGGGGCCACGCCTTATACCAGCCTGAAATATGCAGGTTCGCCGTGGGAGCTTGGGCTGTCCGAAGTCCAGCAGATATTGACCCTGAATAATTTGCGTGACCAGATTACTTTGCGCACGGACGGCGGCTTGAAAACCGGTCGCGACATCGTGATTGCCGCCATGTTGGGAGCCGAAGAATACGGTGTGGGTACGCTGGCGCTGGTCGCGCTTGGCTGTTTGATCGTGCGCCAATGCCACAGCAATACATGCCCTGTCGGCATTTGCACCCAGAAGGAAGACTTGCGTAAAAAATTCGTTGGCAAACCTGAGCACATTATCAATCTGATGACGTTCATTGCCGAAGACGTGCGTGAAATTCTGGCCAGCCTCGGCGCACGTTCGCTTGGCGAAATTATCGGGCGTTCGGACATGTTGTCACAGGTGAGCCGAGGGGCAGAGCATCTGGATGATCTGGATTTAAATGCGGTTTTAGCCCGTGTCGATACCCGTCCGGTCAAAGACACCCGTGATACCCGTAATGAAGTTCCCGATAGTCTTGATGTGCAAATCATCAATGATGGCGGGCAATTGTTCGAGCATGGCGAGAAGACGGAATTGACCTATTCCGTTCATAATACCCAACGCGCGGTTGGTACACGAACCTCGTCCATATTGTATCAAAAATTTGGTGTAGACGGGCTGCCTGACGGGCAGTTAACCGTGCGCCTGCGTGGCTCGGCCGGGCAGTCCCTCGGGGCATTTGGCATGAAGGGTTTGCGTCTGATTGTTGACGGAGATTCTAATGATTATGTCGGCAAAGGTCTGTCTGGCGGCGAGATTTTCCTCGCTCCGCAAGGGCAAAGCAAAATCGATGCCCATAATAGCGCGATTATCGGCAATACCTGTTTATACGGGGCGACGTCCGGCACTCTGCTGGCGGCAGGGCGTGCGGGGGAACGGTTTGCGGTGCGCAACTCTGGCGCTATGGCTGTCGTCGAAGGCTGTGGCAGCAATGGCTGTGAATATATGACCGGCGGCACCGTGGTGATCCTTGGCAGTGTCGGCGATAATTTTGCAGCCGGCATGACCGGCGGCATGGCCTTTATTTACGACGAAGACGATATGTTTGACAAAGCCGTCAACCCCGACAGTGTCGTCTGGCAGCGTCTGTCCAGCACCTATTGGGAGACGCATTTGAAAGACTTGATCGCGCGGCATGCGGAACATACCAAATCAGGGTTCTCCGAGACCATCCTCAAAGAATGGGAACATGAGCGCGGGAAATTCTGGCAAGTGGTGCCGAAGGAGATGCTGAGCCGATTGGAACAACCTTTGGAGGATGCGGCGTAAGGAGCATTTCTCCTAGCCGCACATTCTTCTTCGCGCGTCCTCACCCCTGCCCGCTCATACCCGCGAAGGCGGGTATCCAGCTCTTTATCGGCCATATTGGTTAAAGGGCAGAGCGTAGCTATGACCATCCCTCTCCCAAAACCCTAGATCCCCATTTTCATGGGGATGAGCGGAAGAGAGAGATAGGGCCTAATAATTCAAGATCGGAGCGAGCCAGCGTTCAGCTTCGCGCATGGGCATGCCTTTGCGTTTGGCGTAGTCTTCCACCTGATCTTTCTCGATTTTCCCGACACCGAAATACAGGCTTTCAGGATGGGAGAGATAGAGACCGGATACGCTGGAAGCCGGTGTCATGGCAAGGCTCTCGGTCAATTGAACCCCAGTTGCGTCTTCACCGCCCAACAGTTCAAACAATGTGGTTTTTTCCGTATGGTCGGGCTGGGCCGGATAGCCGGGGGCTGGACGAATACCGACATATTTTTCGGCAATTAAATCTTCGCTGCTTGTATGTGCACCGCTCTCATAGCCCCAGAACTCGCGCCGGACACGCTCATGCATATGCTCGGCCATGGCTTCGGCCAGACGGTCGGTTAGGGACTGGAACAAGATGGCACTATAATCGTCTTTGTCCTGTTTGTAGGCTTCGATGCGGCCCTGTTCTCCCAAACCGGCGGTGACGCAGAAGCCGCCAACATAATCGCCCTCGGGGTTGAGGAAATCTGAAAGCGCGTAATTTGGTTTGCCCTCTGACTTTTCAATTTGCTGGCGCAGGGTATGGAAAGTGGCCAGAGGGGTTTGCCGGGTCTCGTCTGTGTAAAGCTTCATATCATCACCGTCGGGACTGGCCGGCCAGAAGCCGATAGTGGCTTGGGCCGTCACCCATTTCCCGGCAATGATTTTATCCAACATGGCTTGTGCGTCTTTGAACAGATCGCGCGCGGCCTCTCCGTAAACATTGTTCTCAAGAATGGCGGGATAGCGGCCTTTCAATTCCCATGTAGCAAAGAAAGGTGTCCAGTCGATGTAATCGCGCACTTTGGCAAGGTCATAGTCAACAAAGGTCTTTACGCCCAAGAATATAGGCGTAGGTGGCACATATTTTGTGTCTTTTAATTGGTATTTATTGGCACGGGCTTTGGCGATGTTGGCGCGTTTCTTTTTGGTTTGGCCGCGTAAATGGGTTTCGCGCGCCTTCTTATATTCAACACGGATATCCTGTCCGTAGGTCTTTGCACCATCGCCCAATAATGTACCGACAACCCCGACAGCCCGTGAAGCATCCGCCACATAGACAATCGTGCCGGCGTCATAGGCCGGTTCGATTTTAACCGCCGTGTGGATTTTACTGGTTGTCGCTCCGCCAATCAGCAAAGGGATATCCATTTTCAACCGTTGCATCTCGCTCGCCACATAGACCATTTCGTCAAGGCTAGGCGTGATCAGGCCGGACAGGCCGATCATGTCCGCCTTGTGTTCACGGGCGGCTTCGAGGATTTTCTCGCACGGCACCAAAACGCCCAGATCAATCACTTCATAGCCATTACATTGCAACACGACGCCGACAATGTTTTTGCCAATATCGTGCACGTCGCCCTTGACGGTGGCCATGACAATCCGGCCATTGGACTGGTCGACCAATCCGAGGGCCTCTTTTTCTGCGTCCATATACGGCATTAAATGGGCAACCGCCTGTTTCATCACCCGCGCGGATTTCACCACTTGTGGCAAGAACATTTTACCGGCCCCGAACAGATCACCCACCACGCCCATCCCGTCCATTAACGGGCCTTCGATCACATGTAGAGGCCGCTTGGCTTCAAGACGGGCTTCTTCGGTGTCTTCGACAATGTATTTGGAAATGCCGCGCACCAACGCATGGGACAAGCGCTCGCCGACAGTGCCTTCTCGCCATTTTTCATCCTCGACCTTGGCTTTGCTTTTGCCGCCACGGTAGTTATCGGCAATGTCGAGCAAGCGGTCGGTTGCGTCGGGGCGCCGGTTTAAAATGACGTCCTCGACCCGCTCGCGCAGATCATCGGGGATATCATCATATATGGCCAGCTGGCCCGCATTGACGATGGCCATGTCGAGGCCAGCCGGAATAGCGTGATAGAGGAACACGCTATGCATGGCTTCGCGGAGCATATTATTGCCACGAAAGGCAAAGCTGACATTGGACAGACCGCCGGAAATTCGTGCATGGGGAAGCTCGGCCTTAATGCGCTTACAGGCATCGAAAAACGCAACCGCATAATTGTTATGTTCCTCAATCCCGGTTGCGACTGCGAAAATATTGGGATCGAAAATAATGTCTTCGGGCGGGAAGTCGATTTTTTGGGTCAGGAGATCATAGGCCCGTTTACAGATTTCAAATTTATGCTCTGCGGTTTCGGCTTGGCCCTGTTCGTCAAACGCCATAATCACAGCAGCAGCGCCGTATTGACGGACTTTACGAGCGTGTTTCAAAAATTCGGCTTCGCCTTCTTTCATGGAAATAGAATTGACGACAGCCTTGCCCTGTACACATTTCAAGCCCGCCTCGATCACTTCCCATTTCGAGCTATCGATCATGATCGGCACACGTGAAATATCCGGCTCGCTGGCGATCAGGTTGAGATAAGTGGTCATCACCTCGACACCGTCAATCAGGCCATCATCCATATTGATGTCGATGATCTGGGCACCGTTTTCGACTTGTTGCAGGGCAATGGCCAAGGCTTGCTCGAACTCGCGTTCAACGATCAGGCGTTTGAACTTGGCGGAGCCGGCCACATTGGTGCGCTCACCAATATTGATAAAGTTTGCAGATTGCGTGCTCATGTTAACGACCCGGCTAGCATAAATGGCTCTAGGCCAGACAAGCGTAAGGCAGGCGCAATTTTTGGCGGTGTGCGCGGATTTATGCCCTCGATATTTCTGGCAATCGCGCCAATATGTTCAGGGGTCGAGCCACAACATCCGCCCAGAATATTGACCATTTTTTCCTCGGCCCATGAGGCAACGAGCGCGGCCATTTCCTCAGGCGTCTGATCATATTCCCCGAACGCATTGGGCAAGCCTGCATTGGGATAGGCCAAGACATAGGTATCGGAAATTTTTGACAACACTTGTATATAGGGGCGTAATTCTTCTGCGCCCAAAGCACAGTTTAGCCCCACCGCAAACGGTTTGGCATGGGCAATGGATGTCCAGAAGGCCTCCGTTGTCTGGCCTGATAATGTACGGCCCGATCTGTCTGTGATTGTACCGGAGATCAGAATAGGAAGCTCCTGCCCTTTCTCCGCAAACACGTCTTTCAGGGCAAAAATGGCGGCTTTGCAATTGAGCGTGTCAAAAACCGTTTCCACCAAAAATGCATCGACCTCGTCAAACATGGCCAGAATTTGCGATTTATAGGCGCCTACCACTTCATCAAAGGTGACGGCGCGGTAGCCCGCATCTTCAACCTTGGGCGAGAGAGACAATGTTTTATTGAGCGGCCCGAGCGCACCCAAAATAGCTCTGGGTTTATCCGGCGTTTTCTCGCTCCATTCGTCAGCGACCGCGCGGGCCAGTTTGGCGCTCGCATTGGACATTTCATCGGCATGATCCTGCATGCCGTATTCAGCCTGATTAATCCGGTTGGCGTTAAATGTGTTGGTTTCGATCAAATCCGCACCGACGCTTAAGAACGTCTCGTGGACGGCGCGGACAATGTCGGGCTTGGTCAGGCTGAGCAGATCATTATTGCCCTGCACCAGACTTGGCCAATCGGCGAACTGTTCGCCCCTGAAATCTTGCTCAGATAATTTGTAACCTTGCAACATTGTGCCCATGGCACCGTCCAAAACCAATACGCGGTTTTTGATGGCAGCTTCGATATGTGTCCATACATTCAGATTTTTTTTGGGCATGATTTTACTATTTTATTTTACTGTTTTTTACTATTTTTGTTGGGCTTGGAGGCCAAGAATTTTGCACACCATAAAGGCTAAATCAGCTTTGTTAAGAGTGTAAAAATGAAAATGACGCACACCACCTGTGCGTAAGTTTCGGGCTAGTTCCGAAGCCGCATTTGCGGTCAGAAGTTGGCGGGTTTTCGGATCATCATCAAGATCAGAAAAAAGCTCGTGATAAGCATCCGGAATTGAAATCTTGCACATGTCCGACATGCGTTTCAAGCCCTTGTAATTAGGCTGTAACATCAGGCCCGGAATGATCGGGATGGTAATGCCTGCATCCAGCACCCGGTCTTGGAAGCGGAAAAATGTATCGGCAGAGAAGAAAAACTGGGTGATGGCGCGGCTGGCACCTGCGTCGACTTTACGCTTTAAATTATCAATTTCCGTATCCCAGTTTTTGCTTTCGGGATGTAGCTCAGGATAAGCACTGACGGAAATATCGAACGGGGCGATTTTTTGCAAACCCGCGACCAAATCATCGCTGTACCCATAACCATTTTGTGTCGGGGTATACGCAGTACCAATGCCGCCTTCCGGGTCACCGCGCAGGGCAACAATATGACGCACACCCGCGTCCCAATAGGCTTGGGCGATCTCGTCGATTTCGCCGCGCTCAGAGCCCACACAGGTGAGATGGGCGGCGGCGCTTAAGCCGGTTTCCTTGGCGATTTTAGCCACTGTCTCGTGGGTGCGTTCGCGGGTCGAGCCGCCTGCCCCGTAGGTAACCGAGACAAAATCGGGATTGAGGGTTTCCAGTTTCTGGATGCTCTCCCATAGATTGATTTGCATCTTCTCGGTTTTAGGCGGGAAAAATTCAAAGCTTACCCGCAAATTTGCAGGTGTCGCTACTGTGGGGTCGGATATATCTGAGTGTTTGGCCATGCTAAATCAAGTCTTAGAGATAGGTGTAAATAAAACCTTAAGTTCAGCAAGTTGATCGCTTGAACTTTCAAGGCCTACGGACAGGCGAATCAGGGTTTCGCCGATGCCGGCAGTGGCGCGCGCCTCTGGCGTCATGGCCCGATGGGTCATGGAGGCCGGATGACAGATCAGGCTTTCGGTGCCGCCAAGGCTCTCTGCCAATTGGAATACGTGGGTATCGGACAGGAATTTTCCAACATCTTCGCGGCTTCCCGCCAGCTCGAAACTGAGCATTGCGCCCGGCCCGCTTTGTTGTCTTTGGGCCAGAGCATAGCCCGGATCGGAAGCCAAGCCCGGATAATAGACTTTGGATACTTGCGGATGGGCGTGCAGGAACTCAGCAATTTTAATCGCATTGGCTTCTTGGACATCCATACGCGCATGCAATGTGCGAAGACCGCGCAAGGTCAGGAAACTGTCAAACGGGGCACCGGTGACGCCGGTACAATTGGCCCACCACGTCAGTGTTTCAAGTACGGCCTCGTCTTTGGCGACAACAATGCCGCCGACCACATCACTGTGGCCATTAATGTATTTCGTCGAGGAATGGACAACAATATCAGCTCCGAGGGCCAATGGTAATTGTCGGGCCGGTGATAAAAATGTGTTGTCACAGACGACAATGGCCCCCACATGGTGAGCCGCCTTGGACAAGCCCGCCACATCGACAACGCGCATCAGCGGATTGCTGGGTGTTTCGATCAGTACCAGAGCCGGTTTTTCATCCAAAGCGCGTTCAACGGCGCGTTCGCTGGTTTGGTTGATAAATTCAACCTGAAACCGGCCTTGTTTCTGACGGGCTTCGAGCAGGCGGTAAGTGCCACCATAGCAATCATGGGGCGCGACAACCAGCCCGTTACGGGGCACAAGATTGAGCGCCAAATCAATCGCCGCCATGCCGGACGAGGTGACGGCGGCGCCTGCACCGCCTTCCATCTGGGCCACAACTGTGGCGAGGGCGTCGCGGTTGGGGTTGCCGCTACGGCCATAATCATACTGGCCCATCTGGTCGAGGCCTGCGAATTTATAGGTGCTGGATAAATACAGCGGTGGGGTGACAGCGCCAAAGGCCGGATCATTTCCGATTTGCGACGAGACGCAGATTGTTGCGCTTTCAGGTGTTTTACGCGGCATGGCGAGCCTCCGAAATAAAGTCTGACAGGAGCGGGCCTAAAACTTCGGACTCCTTTAAAAAGGAATCGTGCCCGTAAAGAGAATCGATTGTGACCATATCTGCCGGCCCTGCGAGGGCATCACACAAAATTCGGATTTCCGAAGGCGGTGCCAGTTGGTCGGAGCGGGTCGCGATTAAAAGTGTCGGCGTTGTGATCTTGGCCGGATCGACGTGGTGTAGATCAATCGATTCCGAGAGCGCCATAAACCGTTGCACGGGCATGCTCTCCGGGTAACGACTACCGCAAGCTACGAGATAGTCACAGACATCGAAGCTGAAAGGCCCCGTTTGCGTTGGCTTGCCGTCAAAGCGTGTGGTGAACTCGGCCGCAGAACGGTAGGTGGACATGGCCAGTTGCCGCGCCAGTTTTAACCCCTCTTCGGGCTGTCCGACCTCGGTTGCGAATTTCACGATCCGTCTTTGAATACCGCGTAAACCAACGCCCATCGGGAAGGGTTTGTGGGTCGCACCTAACAGGCATAAACGTCCCAAGCGGTCTGGATAATTTTGCGCGAATGCCAGAGACACCATGCCGCCATAGCTGGTGCCGATCATGGCTTCGACCCTGGCAATTTCTAAATGATCCAAAAGAGCGGCGAGCCGTTTGGCTTGGTCATTGGTGGTAATCGTCAGGGTTTTTTGTGCGTTGACGCCGCACGGGGCCAGATCGAGGCCCAAAATCTGGAACCGTGCAAGATCGATCGGGCCGCCTTCATAGACCAGTTCCGGCCACCAGTTCGAGCCAACTTGCGGCCCGGTTTCCGGTTCGTCTGCAATAAAGCGCGAGGCGGAAATCCCGCCCGGGATCACAATCACAGGTGCGCCAGCTTTGCCGTATAGACGTCCGCAGACAAGGTCGGCTTCGAGCGTATCGCCATGTTCTAAAACATGGTCGCCTAAAAACACTTCAACGTCACGCGCCATCGCACAAGTCCTGCTTTGCGGGCTAAATCTTCGGGTATGATAAATGAAAAGATCAAGGCGATTGCCTTCTCTCTCATTTATCGATGGTTTAAAAAACCGCCGTAGGACTTAGCACCTGTCCGAAATCGCACTGCGTTTTCGGGGTTGCTCCAGCATCAAAGGGCCTATCCCTCCACTGGTCTTAATGAGTGCAACAACTGTGGCGGGGAATACGAGCAACGTCAAGATGTTTTTTGAAAAGGGCGATCTACCCTGCCTGCTCGTCTTTAAATTCTTTTAAAAGCTCGGCGTAAGGCTCGCTGTTTTCACCCCAATAGGGAATGATTTGCGTGAGCGCCGCATAGACGCCTTCGTGGATCAGGGATTTGGGCGTCGCGTTCGGTACCTGCCCTTCATAGCCACGCAATTGGGTGTAGGACAGCCAATAGGTAAAATGGGCGGTTAAGCGCTCGGCCAATATGCGTTTTTCGTCAGGGCGGAATACCAGATATCCCCCCTGTTCCAGATTTGTGAACAGACCTTCGAAGGTGCGTTGCATCAGGGCCAGAAGTCGGGAAAATTTTGGGCGCAGGGTCGGGATACGTTCCAGTAATGCGGTCAGGTTGAAATAGAAAAACCGGAAATCAAAGATTTCTTCGAAAATGATATATAAGAAAATCCAGTTGTCTTCGATGGCGAGGGCTTTGTTGACCGGAGCGCCGAGGACTTGGCGGAACTCGTCTTCGAAATCTGCGAACAGTTCTTCGATGATGACGTCTTTGCCCTTGTAATGGTAATAGAGATTGCCGGGGGAAATTTCCATGACAGCGGCAATATCGACAGAGGAAATATTTGGCTCGCCCTCATTATTAAGCAAAGCAAGCGCGGTGCTCAGGATTTTCTCCTTGGTTTTTGAACGTTGTGTCGGGCCCCCTACCATCGGTCTCTATTTTTTCGCTTTGGAGGCGGGTTTCTTCTTGGCCGTTTTGGCCGTTGCTGCCTTGCGAGGCGCTCGTTTTTTGGGAGTGGGCTTTTTGGCCACCGGTTTTTTAGGCTTTAACAGCTTTAAAATTTCGTCCAGTTTCGCTTCCATTGCGTCAAGACGGGTTTCCATATCGTGCATGTCTGATCCATCAGAACGGCGTAAACGGGAGCGCATTCTGGCAATGCGGTCATCCATGTCGAGGCCACCGCCAACTTTGTCCATGACGTCATGGGCCATGTCTTTCACGTCATCAGCTACATCTTTGCTTTTGACCGTGACCATGGTTTCGATCACTTCGCCCTTCTGGACGAGATCGTCAAACATTTTACCGGAGCCTTTGGTGACCTTGGCAAGCGAGCCTTGGGCTTCGCTGAACGCACGGCCATAGGCACCAATACCGGCAAGCCAGATTTTGCGGGCAGTATCGCCAGTGGCTGGCTTTGATTTTCTGTCTTTACGGTTTGCCATCAGGCTCTCCTGTATTTGTTGAGACGTCTAGGTTTTAAGCGGCTGCGCTTTTTTTGAGCGGCGCAAGCTCAGCCTGCTTTTTTTCGGGGAGATCAACTTCTTGTTCGCCGAAGAAATCCCGAATGATCTGGATGCTCTCATCGCGCTTGGTCAGCAAGAACAAATGCCCTGCATCTTCAAATTCATACATTTGCGAGCCCTTGATCATAAATTTCAAAATATGGGCATTAGCCAGCGGCACAATATGGTCACGGTCGCCAGCGATGATCAGGGTCGGCACTCGTAAAAACCGTAAAAACGGCAGACTTGACCATCCAGCCATCGCCATAAGCTGGAACAGATAGCCCTTCAGGCTTGGCGGCACCATGTGCTCGGAAAACATGCCAAAGCCTTCTTCGCTATCCCCGTACAGGGTTTCGAAATGCTGGGCCAAATAGTCTTTATTGATATAGCGTTTCGGAGACGCCATTTTGGAAATGGCGCGGATATCGCCCGGCACCATAATCGTCCCCGGAGATGTAGCGCACAAGATCAGCCGGTTGGTCATTTTCTTGCACTGGAAAGCAAATTGCTGGGCCATGCCGCCGCCCCAGCTTACGCCCAACACGTCGACTTTATCATAGCCGTGTTTTTGCAAAATCTGCTTGGCCGCATTGGCCGCCCACCATGGACGATAGGGAATTTTTGGATCAGGCGATCCGCCAATACCGGGCATGTCAAAGGTGATAATATCGCGGCCGGTGAAATGGTCGGCAAAAGCCTGTGCGATTTCCAGATTAGCCCCGATGCCATTGAAAAATAATAAAGGTGTACGCTTGCCTTCGCCCTTGTCCACGCCCTTCCAAACAGCGGTGCGAAGCTTCTGATTGCCTACTTTTGTGTAGGTGATGTGGGGTAGATTTGGCATAGAGGTTTGACCTTTTTTCGTTGGGGCTTATCTGGGGCTTATCTGGTTTTTTTAAGTAAATACGTATTCACCGGGGGCTTGCACCGTAGGCGGAAAGGCTTTGTTGCCAAGCTTTCTCGGAGCATTTTTAAAGCCGCCAGAGCGCTTTTGCAGCCATTTGTCCCAATAGGGCCACCATGAGCCTGCATTTTCTTCGGCGCCGTCCAACCATTCGTCGGATGTTTCGGGGATGTTTTTATTGGTGAAAAATTTGGACTTCGGATTTCCCGGTGGGTTGAGCAGGGCCTGAATATGGCCCGCATTGGAGAGGACAAAGTCAACCTTGCCGCCAAACAAAGCTATATTGCGGTAATTGGCGCGCCACGGGGTAATATGGTCGGTGACTGCCGCCAGCATAAAGCAATCCTGTTTGACTTTTTTCAAATCAATCGTGTTGCCCATGAACTCGAAATTACTACCTTCGACAAAGCGTTCGTCCGAGAACATATCCAGATAATCGGAATGCAATTGTGCGGGTAGATTTGTTGTATCGCCATTCCAATACAATACATCAAAGGCGGGCGGATCTTCGCCCAACAGATAATTATTGACCACATAGTTCCAGATCAAATCGTTGGGACGCATCCATGCAAAGACTTTCGCAAGTTGTGCCCCGTCCAAGACGCCTTTTTTACGTGACATTTTACGCGCAGCTTCGATGCCGGCGTCACTTGCGAACAATCCGGCATCGCTGTCGGTTTTCTTGGGATCAAGTACGGTCACCATGGTTGTGAAACAATTGACGCGGTCATCGCCGCGCGCAGCCAATTCGCTGAGGAACGAGGCCAAGGTCATGCCGCCGGAACAGGCACCGGAAATATTGATTTTCTTGGAGCGGGTAATTTTCATAACCGCATCGGTGGCTTCGATCAGGGACTGCACATAATTTTCAAGCCCCCAATGGGAGTGCTGGCGTTGCGGGTTGCGCCAACTGACCGCAAATATCTGGTAGCCTTGCGCCGTGAAATATTTGACGATGCTTTTGCCCGGTGACAAATCATTGGCGTAAAATTTATTGATTTGTGGCGGCACAATCACCAACGGGATTTCGTGCACTTTTTCGGTGGTCGGTTTGTACTGGATGATCTCGATCATCTCGTTTTTAAACACGACACTGCCCGGTGTGGTGGCCAGATTTTTGCCCACCTCAAACTTGCTGTTATCGACCATGGACGGCATGCCGCCATTATTGCGCAAATCATCATAGGCGTTTTGAATACCCCTGACCACGGACATGCCGCCGGTTTCGTACATGCGTTTCATGGCAGCCGGATTGCCCAACAAAGTATTGGTCGGCGCAAACGAGTCCACTAAAATTTCTAGGACGAAATTGGCGCGGGCTTTATCGGCGCGCGAAATGCCGCTGTCCTCGATCCAGCCTTCAAATCCGTTACGCATGGCGAGCCAGGATTGTAGACCGTATTTATAGGCTTTGTTCTTATGCCAGGTCGGATCCTGGAAACGGCGATCACGGCGATCCGGTGCCAGTTCGGATTTCCCGCGTACAATCTGGCCCATTTCTTTGCCGTAATTGACCAGGTTTTTTGCAAGCGGTGCAGGTTGTTTAATCGCGTGCCCGACAAGAATACCAAGAGATTTTATCAATTCCCCACGCTGTATCCCGATCATACCATTGACCGCAGTTGTGCTTTCGGCCGCTTTTTTGCCCAAATTTTCCGTTTGTTTCGCCATCTCGTCCTCCCGTTTTCCTTTCTTATGCCCTAAATTGGCGTGCTTGGCCAAATGAATCCTCAAAAAGGAATTCACCCTCAGGGTGTATCCTTATTTGGCGCATAAAAAACGGTGCTCCCGATTATGTATCGAGGCACCGTTTTCTATTCAGGCCGCCCGCGCGAGGGGGGGGGATGTGCGGGCAGGCCTTTGATAAAGACGGCTGAATTAAGCCGCTTTAATTGCTTGTGCTACTTTTTCAGCTTTTTCAGTAACCGCGTCTACGGTTGCTTTTGCTGTCGGCGCCACTGTTTTGCTAACTGCTTTTTTGGCAGTTTTCACTGTTTTCTTTGTGACTTTTTTTGTCGCGCTGACCAATTTTTTGTTCAAGGTCGCAACTTCAGCTTCCAACTCGGCAACCCGATCATTTGCAGAACGTGGCAATGCAGAGCGGACTTTGCTGACAACAACGTCATATGATTTCAGTGCACGAACCCGTGTATCTTTTGCGTAGGATTGTGCGGCCAATTCCAGAACTTCGCCTTTAGACGCATATGTATCGTAGTTTTGGCTGGCTTTTGTCAATACAGGTTGGATACGGTCATAGGCTGCACTGTACATACCTACATAAGCGCGCAGGCCTTTGCGAAGAGAAATTGCGGTTTTGAATGTTTTTGCTTCAACTGTTTTTGTAGATGTTTTAGCCATGATCCTGATCCTAATCTGTTGTACTTGTTTTAAGTTTGGGAGGAGCGTCTGCTCCGTTGTTTAAATTCGATAATCAGGGTTTAGCGATAAAAATTAGAAACCGCGCCCTAATCGAGTTTTTCTCAAAAATTTTACGCACAAGCTCAATATTCCATGCATACTTATACGCATGGGAATCGAACATAATCATCACAATCCTGCACAGGGGGGACATGCTCACGGGCACGGCCATAACCACTTTCACAGTAATAGTGCCGATCCACGCAATGAAAAGCGGATGGCGCTAGCGGCGGCGCTGACCGGCCTGTTTATGATTGTCGAAGTGGTTGGCGGATTTTTATCGGGGTCTTTGGCGCTCATTGCCGACGCCGGGCATATGATGACGGATTGTGCGGCGCTGACCCTTGCATGGCTCGGGTTCAAACTGGCGAGGCGTCCCGCAGATAGTAAACGCACGTACGGGTTTGACCGGTTTGCAATCTTGGCGGCCTTTGTAAATGGGCTTAGTCTGTTTGCGGTTGCTGCGTGGATTATTTTCGAGGCAATCAAACGCCTCGGCGACCCTGTCGAGGTTATGGGCTTGCCGATGTTGATCGTGGCCAGTCTTGGCATGGTGGTCAATTTGGCCGTTTTCGCCATTCTTATGAGTGCGGACAGGGACAATCTGAATGTACGCGGGGCGGCTTTGCATGTGTTGGGGGATTTACTGGGGTCGGCGGCAGCGATTGGGGCGGCGATCGTCATTATGTTGACAGGATGGATGCCTGCCGATTTGATTATGTCGGTGCTTGTCGCGGTGATCATCCTGCGCAGCGCATGGTATGTGGTTAAACATTCCGCACATATCTTGCTCGAAGGGGCGCCTGCGCATCTGGATCGGCGTTTGATTGGTCGCGATATGAAGGCCCATTTCCCGCAAATTCTCGAGATTGATCATATCCACGCCTGGTCGATTTCCCAAGAAAGACCGATGATCACTCTGGAAGCCTCGATCACAAAGGGTACGGATATAGAAACTATGACCAAAGCCATTAAAGCCCGGTTGCTTGAAGAATTTGGTGTCGAACATGCGACCGTTGAAGTGCACACTCAAAAATCGTCTACACATTCCGCCTGCAAGAGCTAATTTAGATATTGCTGTCTTGGTGCCGCTTGGATATGAGTGTGGTGTAGTATGTGGGATTGCTGTGGGGTTAGCCTATACCGATGCTGTTTTATCGCCGTATTGGGAGCAAATCCGATGAGTACATCTGTGACGTTAAAATACTTTTCCCTCATAAACCTTATGTGTACCCCCTTGCTGTTTGCCGTTCCTGTCAGTGCATTTGCGCAAAGCGAACCCGAGCTGGACGAAATCATCGTCACGGCGACAAAACGCGCGCAATCCCCGCAAGATATTGGTGCCAGCCTCTCGGTTCTCCTAAAAGACACGCTCGGAAGTGCAGGCTTTGACGGGGCGGAAGATATTGCCCAGCGGCTTTCCGGTGTGCAGGCGGTAATCGGCGGCGGTTCGCGGGTCGGGTTTCAAATTCGCGGCATTGGCGCGGTGGATCATCAGGCGCTGACCCCGACAGCGGCCAGTGCCTATGTGGACGGTGTGTATCTGGCCACCAATGCCCAGACGGGGCATTTGCTGTTTGATCTGGAGCGGGTCGAAGTTCTCAAAGGGCCGCAAGGCTCTCTGTATGGCCGCAATGCATCTGCGGGGGCGATCAATTTTGTCTCCGCCAAGCCCGAAGACAATTTTGGCGGTTATATGCATGTCGAGGCAGGAAATGCGGAGCGGTTTAATGTGCTCGGCGCGGTCAATCTCCCGTTTGATGACAATTTCAGCTTGCGGGTGGCGGGACGTTATCTCTCGCAAGGGCCTACGATTGAGAATGTCGCGACACTTGCTGCCCCGGCTCCCGAGGACGCAGGCGGCAGGCGCGACGAGTTCGGCGTGCGGGTGCAGGGGGCATGGACAGTCTCGCAAGCCACATCCGTGCTCGTGTCCGTACACTACGGCGAAGATAACGGGGTCAATGCGGCCCCGCTCAACGATGCGCTCAGCCTGCAAAAACACCAGATTTCTATCGGGGCGGATGGTGTGCAGGATACGGACAATGAATTCTACGGAGCTGCGATTGATATTACCCATGAGTGGGGCGCGTTCAGCCTGTACTCCCAAACGGCTTTTGAAGGCTATAACCAACAATACGGGTTTGATTTTGACGGCACCCAAGCGCCGTTCGGCGATGCGTCTTTGAATGCCAACCTCGCCTATGATCGTGATTTCAGCCAATGGAGCGAAGAAGTGCGCCTAAGCTATCGAGGCGATGGTCTCAACCTTATGGGCGGGGTGTATCTGTCTGATGATGATTTCTCCCAAGACTATCTGATTTGGTGTGGAGAGTTAAACCGGCAAACCCTGCTCGGCACATGCCGCTATGTCGGCGCGCCGGGGCGCACGGGGTCCAATCCGGCATCGTTAGGCGTTGCGAGCAGCTTGCTCAGCACGATCAATCAAACGCGGCAGACGGCGGCCCTGTTTAGCTATAATGACTTTTCCCTGACGCCCCGGCTGGATCTGGTGGTCGGCGCGCGGTTCACCCATGAGACCATTAAAGGCAGCGGGCAAGGTATCCATATCTTTGATGATGGTGTGCGGGCCCTGAATAACCGCGATGATTTGGGGGCGGCGATTGGCAGCAATACGCTGACAGAAAACCGGTTCTCGGGCAATATTGGACTGAATTTCAAAGCCAATGACAGCACACTCCTCTATCTGGCCTATACAAATGGCTATAAAAGCGGCGGATTTAACGGCGAGGTGATTAACAACGCCACCCATTTTCAGGATGAGGGTCTATTCGAAGCCGAAACCGTCAATGCATTGGAAACCGGCATCAAGCTTGATCTTGGCGCCACGTTCCAGCTCTCGACCGATGTGTTTTACCAATTTTATGCAAAGCCACAGGCCCGGATTTTTGTGCCGTTCTCCACCGCCAATGGCGGGTCTTTTACAAGCAATTCTTTGGCCAATCTGGACAAGGCAAGCTCTTACGGTCTTGAAATGCAGGCCGCGTGGATGCCTATAAGTGCCTTAAAACTCAACGCAGGCCTGACCTTGCTGGACACCGAGATTAAGCAGGTATTTGATCCGAACACCCCCGATAATTTTACCGATTTTGACGGCAACCCCCTACCCTTCGCATCCAGATTTTCTGCAAATCTCGGCGCGCGCTACACCCATCATCACAGCGCCAATGTCGATGTTGTTTTTGATGTGGCTGGCAAATACCAGAGCGCTTTTTATCTGGACGCAGAAGGGCTGGAAGATCGCAAACAAGACGGGTATGGCCTTGTTGACGGACGCTTGGCTTTACAGTTTAAACGACAAGGCGTGGAGGTTGCATTTTGGGGCAAAAACCTTGGAAATGCGGACTATGCGGTCGCCGGATTCGGTTTTATTGGCTATAACAGGTTTCTCGGAGCACCGCGTACTTACGGATTTTCTGTACGATATAGCTATTAATCCCCAGTTTAGCGTACTGTTGAACAAAAACCATATACAATTTGTGTCATATAAGTCACGATTCATGACGAATTTATGACTTATGGGCCTTTTAAGTTGTTGCCGTTCTTAATTTAAGTCAGAGTCGTGTTGCGGATCATGTGGGATCTGCCGAAAATCGTACTCCTAGAAGGGACCATTCCATGAAACCATTTTCACTAAAATCACAACTCGCACTCGGTGTCTCGGCACTTATGGTTGCCGGCAGCTTCAGCTCCGCAGCCTTTGCCCAAAACTCTGGCGCCTCTTTTTCTGACGAAGTCATCACAACCGGTACGCGCCGTAAAGCCCGTTCCGCTGCCGACACACCGGCACCTGTTGACGTTATCTCTGCGGCAGAATTTAACAATCAAGCCACATCCGATATTAGCGATTTACTGCGCACGGTAGCACCATCGTTCAATGTGAACACACAGCCAATTTCCGATGCCGCCTCCGTGATCCGCCCGGCCAATTTGCGCGGCCTGTCCCCGGATAACACTCTGGTGCTTCTGAACGGCAAACGCCGTCATCGTGGCTCGGTTATTTCCTTCCTTGGTGGTGGTATCTCTGATGGTGCCCAAGGCGTGGATATTAGCGTGTTCCCGGCCATTGGTCTTAAACAAATCGAAATTCTGCGCGACGGTGCGTCTTCACAATACGGCTCCGATGCGATCGCCGGTGTGATGAACTTCCAACTTAAAGATTCTGCTGAAGGCGGGTCTTTCGAAGTTAAATACGGATCTACTTACGCAGGTGATGGCGATAATTACCGGGTTTCCGGCAATATCGGCCTGCCGCTTGGCCCGGACGGCTTTATCAACATCTCAGCCGAGTACGGCGAGACGGACGGCACGGTTCGTTCTGTCATTCGCGGTGATGTGGCGGCTCTAATCGCGGCTGGCAATACGGATGTTGCCGATTTTCTGACCATTAACAGCTACACAGATGAAGTGCCTCAATATTGGGGTCAGCCTGATATTACCGATGACATCAAACTCTTCATCAATGCAGGTATCGAGCTTTCCGAGAATATGGAAATATATGCTTTCGGTAACTATGCCGAGCGTTCTGTTGAAGGTGGTTTCTTCTTCCGGAACCCGACAAATCGCGGCGGTGTGTATAATGGTGATCTGGTTGATCCGATTACGGGTGCCCTTGATCCAAATGGTGTGGCCTCTATTCGCGTAGGCGATCTTGACGGTTTGGGTGTCGGCGGGGCTTGCCCGGCTGGTATTCCGCTTACCGGTACAAATGGCCTTATTGCCAATCCAACCATTTTGGCGGCTGTTACGGCTGATGCCAATTGCTTCTCGTTTGTAGAATTGATTCCAAGCGGGTTTGTGCCCCGTTTTGGTGGCGACAATCGTGATTTTGCGATCACAGGCGGTGTCCGCGGCGAGTTTGAATTTGGTACAGGTCTCGGCTATGATCTGAGCGTATCACACGGTACGAACAAGACCGATTTCTTCATCAACAATACAATCAATGCCTCTCTCGGCCCAAACACACCTCGTAATTTTGTTCCGGGATCTTATGAACAGGTGGAAACTGCGGTTAATCTTGATCTGGTTTACGGCGTGCCTGTTGCAGGTTGGGCCTCTGATCTGAACGTTGCGGCCGGTATTGAATGGCGCGACGAGACATTTGATATTACGGCTGGTGATCCTGCGTCCTATGCGCTCGGCCCCCTCGCTGATCAAGGCTTCTCATCCAGTTCAAACGGTTTTGGCGGCTTCTCTGAAAGCTCTTCAAATTCCCAAAGCAATTTTGGTATTTACGGCGAACTTGAAGCCGATGTGACCGAGAAATTGACGTTACAAACGGCCATTCGCTGGGAAGACAACGAGAAATTTGGAGATTCAACCAACTGGAAAGTTGCCGGTTTGTATAAACTCACAGACACATTCCGTCTGCGTGGCTCCTACTCGACAGGTTTCCATACACCGACAGCCGGTCAGGCAAATGTTAAAAACGTCACCACCCAGAATGTGAACGGCGTACTGATCGACCAAGGTACCATTCCTTTGACGTCCAATCCGGGTCAGCTGGCAGCTGACTTCATCGAATCCACTGTTGGTATTCGTCCGGGATTTGGTCCAGAAACAGCCAAAAACATCTCGATGGGTGTTGCGTTTGAAACCGGACCAATTTCGTGGACTGTTGATCTGTTCCGTATCAAGGTGAAAGACCGGATTGCGACATCCGACAATATTGCCTTTATTGATGCGTTGGACTTCCTGGCGGCCCAAACGGGTGCAGCAGGGTATGATAACTCGACCGTCAGCACGGCGATTACAACGCTGGCAACTGCGGGCGCATTGACCCGCTCGGATTACACAGGCTTTGAAGACCTCACAAGCTTCAAGTTCTTTACCAATAGCTTCTCGACCAGAACCCAGGGTGTTGACGTTGTGGCCCGCATGCCACTTGATCTTGGCGTCGGCAGTTCGTCCTTGCAATTTGCCGGCAATATTACGAAGACCAAAGTTACCGACATTGGTGTTGTTGGTGCCATTGGTGCCACGCGTATCCAAGCGCTTGAGGATTCACTTCCACATGCACGCGGTAGCCTGACCTTTAACCATCAACAAGGTATCTGGCGTGGTCTGGTACGGGCGAGCTATTATGGCCCTTGGCGCGATACAGGTAATGGTTTTGACGTTGGTTCCGAGTTTTTATTCGACGCTGAAATTGCGGCTGAAGTTATGGAAGGCGTAGAGCTTATTGTTGGCGCTGCGAACATTTTCGACAACTTCCCTGACGAAAATCCGGGCAAACTTGGCTCAGGTCAGCTTTACCCTGAATCCTCTCCAACAGGTTTCAGTGGTGGTCAGTGGTATGTGAAAGCCCGCTACACATTCTAAAGGTTTAGTCTTTTAAACCTTGTTTTTTGACGCCCCCGGTTTTGCCGGGGGCGTTTTTGTTTGGCGTAAAGACACTTTTTATTGAGCGCAAAGACCATTTTTATTGGACGTATAAACGCGGGCCTCCCGATAACGTTGCAACGGGGCGGATATCACATGCTATATCACGCGAAAATGATGTCGTTTTATCATTTGTCACAAGCATTTTCTTGATATATTCATATTTGCGATTCATTATCATATCTGCATTATCGTGGATGCGTTGATTCTATAATATAGCTACAGGTTCGCCTTTATGAGTAACACACAAAACGGTACGAAATCCGGATCAGAGCTAGGGTCAAAGCCCGCATCAAAGCGTAGTGCCAGAGACTGGATGAAAATACTGGTTTCCTACCGTCAACCCGATCTTATGCGGGGCCTGTTCGAGGTGTGTGTAACCTTTATTCCGTTCGTACTTCTGTGGACCGCGGCCTATCATTCGTTGAAGGTTAGCTATCTTCTCAGTTTAGTATTTTGCCTTGCCAGTGCGTGTTTTCTGGTGCGGTTATTTATTATCCAACATGATTGCGGGCACGGGGCTTTTTTCAAGAGCAAATTCCTGAACAACTGGCTTGGGCGCTGTCTGGGTATGTTCACCCTGACCCCCTATGCTTTATGGCGACAAGCGCATTTGATCCATCATGCCTCGTCGGGAAATCTGGACAAGCGCGGCATTGGCGACATCGATACACTGACGGTTAAAGAATATCAGGCCCGTAGCCGTACCGGTAAATTTCTATACCGGCTCTACCGGCATCCGCTTGTGATGTTCGGCATTGGCCCTATTTTTATATTCATGCTGCATTACCGGTTGCCTATCGGGTTTATGAAATCGGGCGCGAAATACTGGATCAGTTCTCTCGGCACCTCGCTTTGCATGTTGATCGGGGCGGCCATTCTTATCCACTTTATCGGACTTGTTCCGTTTCTACTGATCTATTTCCCGGTCGCGATTTTCGCAGGCACTATGGGCGTGTGGATGTTTTATGTTCAACACCAGTTCGAAGACACAGTTTGGGAATCCAGTGAAGACTGGCAAATGCAAGACGCGGCCCTCTACGGTAGTTCCTATTATGATCTGCCGGGCTTCCTGCCTTGGCTGACCGGATATATCGGCATTCACCATGTGCATCATTTGAACTCGCGTATTCCGTTTTACCGTCTCAAGAATGTTCTGCGCGATCATGCGGCTCTGGCCAATATGAAACGCATTACCTTGTGGCAAAGCTTCAAATGCGTCAGGCTCCAGCTTTGGTGCGAACAGAAGCGCAAACTGGTTTCGTTTAAAGAGGCAATGACGGCTCAACCAGCTCAGGCGTCGTAAATATCCTCGAACGCGACCATGGTCAGTCGCTCGTAACGGGCGTAACCTGATTTTCGATACGTTTATCTGCGAGTTTACGAATGTGGACTTGAGCTAAACACTTTCCGCAACATTGACAATATACGGGTGGTATCTGCACGCGTCTCCGATTAGCCTTCAGGCAATGGAGAGCCATATGACAACCAACAGCACTTTATTTCCAACGCAAATCATGCGCGCAGAGCTAAACGCCAAACTCGATACGTATCTGGATGCGAGTTTGGCGCGGATTTCCAATGCGCCCGTAACCCCGCGAAATGATCTTGAGGGGTTCAGGACAGAGCTTGCGGACATGCAATTTCAAACCCCGATGGATTTGGAAACCCTGTTGCAGTGGACCATTGGCCATCTTGAAACGGGCGCGGTGCAAATGACCCACACAGGCTATCTTGGTCTGTTCAACCCTGCCCCGAGTTTCCCTGCCGAGGCGGCAGACCGGATTGCGGCGGCGCTCAATCCACAGATTTGTGTCTGGTCACATGCCCCGATTGCGGTCGAGATAGAGGCCCATGTTATCACCCAAATTGCAGACCGTATCGGCTTGCCAGACGGGGCGGGCGGGCATTTCACTACGGGGGGATCAGAGGCGAATGCGACCGCATTTCTATGCGCCCTGACCCGTATGAATTCTGACTACGCGGAACAAGGGGCGCGGGCCTTCACGGGACAACCGCGTATTTATGTCTCGAAAGAAAGCCATCTGGCGTGGTTGAAAATCGCGCACCAGAACGGGGTTGGGCGGCAGGCTGTGCGGCTTGTTCCGACCGATGGGCAAGGCCGTATGGACGCGGGTGCACTTGCAGACTACATCGAAGAAGACAAGGCAGGCGGCGATATTCCCGTCATGATCGCGGCCACAGCGGGGACGACGAATGCTGGCATGGTTGACCCTTTGCATGCCTGCGCCGATATCGCCAAAAGCCACCAGATTTGGTATCATGTGGACGCGGCGTGGGGCGGGGCGATTATTGCCTCGGATCGGGAGCGCCCTGTGCTGGACGGAATTGAACGGGCCGATTCCGTGACCATCGACGCCCATAAATGGTTTGCCACCACCATGGGCGCGGGCATGTTTTTCACGGCCCATCCGAAGGTCTTATCCGAGACATTTCGGGTCAGCACCAGCTATATGCCGTCAAATGACGCGGATGTTGATTTGTATGTGAACACAATGCAGTGGTCGCGGCGGTTTGTCGGCTTACGCCTGTTTCTGGCGCTCGCCAGTGCGGGGTGGCAAGGCTATGGGCAACACATTGAACACGGGATTGATCTGATCGATTATTTAAATACCGAGATGGTCAAACATGGCTGGCAAATCGCCAATGCCTCGCGCATGGCGGTTTCGTGTCTGATCCCGCCTGCCCATCTTGGCAGTGTTGAGGACATGGCCGAGAAAATTGTCAGCGGCGGCACCCATTGGGTTTCGCTGGTCAAGTATGAAGGCCGCTCGGTGTTACGCGCCTGCCTCACCAATGGCCGTACGAGCAAAGCCGATATTGACGGATTTATTGCCCAGCTTGTTGCGCCTTAAACCTCGGCCGCGATCAGGTGCGGGCCCGGTGTAGCGAGTGCGTGCAACAATGCCTCCTCAAACGCCCCTGTCGTGTTTGCGTGGACAGCGGGCACACCAAAGCCTTCGGAGAGTTTAACCCAGTCCATTTTTGGATTGGATAAATCCAGCATGGCTTGGGCAACCGGTCCCGGTTCGCCGGCCCCGACACGCGACAATTCGATGTTCAAGACGCGGTAGGAATGATTGACGAAGACGATGTTGATGATGTTTTGTTTCTCGCGCGCTTGGGTCCAGAGGGCCTGTAGAGTGTAGGCAGCCGCACCATCGCCGCACAGGGCGAAAATGGTCGAGCTTGGCGCTGCAAATGCGGCCCCTATAGCCATTGGCATGCCGATGCCGATGGCGCCACCGGTCAGGCACAACCATTCATGGGCGGCGGCGGTTTGGGTGGTCGGGAACAGGGCCAGTCCAGCCGTTGTGCTGTCATCACAAACGACAGAGTTTTGCGGCATATGACGGCATAGGGACATGCCGATACTGACCGGGTTCAGGGCTTCGTCGGGGTTGGTTAGGGGCATGGAGGTTTGGGAAACTATGTCGGGTGTTCCCGCGTCTAGCGCATTGGCAAGCAACAGCAATGCGCCCTCAATATCATCGCTTGGGCCACCCAATGTGAAGACCGCGGCCCCTTCGGGGGTCAGTTCGCTTGGTGAATTTGGATAGGCGAAAAAGCTGACGGGTGGTTTTGATCCAGCGACGAGCAAGAGATCGCAATCTTTCAAATCTTCCAGAGCTTGCGCGCCAAAATAATTCAGACGTGTGGGGGCAGGACGGCCTGCGCCTCTTGAAATGCGCGGTGCAAATGTTTCCATGACCACACGGCAATCCAGATGTTTGCCAATGCGGGCAGCCTCGTGAATTCCGCCTTCAAGACAGGCCGTACCGCCGATATATAGCACCGGATTTTTCGCCGACTTTAATGCCTTCGCGGCCTTTTGGATATGTTTTGTGGCAACCGCGTTGAGGGACGGCATCTCGACAGTGTCCAGCACATCCGGTTCTATATCCGACCATGCGCAATCGGCAGGCAGGATCAGGCTGGCCACGCCCGGCGCGGGGCCGAAGCTTTCCTGAACGGCTTTCACGGCCATGTTGGAAAGCTCAGACGCGCTCGGCACTGTGCCGACCCAGCGCGAGACGGGGGCGCATGTGCCCTCCACGTCACTGGTCAGCGGGGCATCGAACGGGAGGTGATAGCCCGCATGGTCGCCAACAATATTGAGAACAGGCGAGAAGGCCCGTTTGGCATTGTGCAGATTGGCCAAGCCATTACCGACCCCCGGCCCAAGATGCAGCAAGGTGCAGGCAGGTTTGCGGCTCATCCGGGCATAACCATCGGCGGCCCCTGTAGCCACGCCTTCGAACAGGCACAATACGGATTTCATGCCCTCGGTGCGATCAAGGGCGGCGACCATATGCATTTCGGAAGTGCCGGGATTAGAGAAACAAAGCTCTACCCCTTGATGGACAAGCGTTCGGACAAGGCTTTCGGCTGCAAACATGTGATATTCCCTTTTATATTTTTGTTTTTATAATTTTCTCTGGATGTGATCAGAGGTAATTTCGCCGACAGTGCGACAGCCCATCATGGCCGCGCCGCGTTCGATTTCTGCGCGCAGGAGGTGTAAGGTGCGGGCCACGCCGGCCTCGCCGCCTGCGGCCAGACCATATAAATATGGCCGACCAATCGAGCAAGCATCTGCGCCAAGGGCGAGGGCTTTCAGCACATCCGTGCCGCGCCGGATGCCGCCGTCTACGATAATTTCCAGACTGTCCCCGACCGCTTCGCGCACCTTGGCCACCATGTCGATGGGGGCCGGTGTGCTGTCGAGTTGGCGTCCGCCATGGTTTGACAACATCACGGCGGTCGCGCCAATATCGCGGGCAAGCACGGCGTCCTCGGGGGTGAGAATACCTTTGATGACGAACGGCCCGCCCCATTTTTTGGCCATCCAGCGTGCGTCTTCCCATGTGAGGGTACGGTCGAATTGTTCGTCGATATGTTTGGCGACGCTGGCGTCTTTGCCCTTCACCGCATCGACGCGGTGGGAGATATTGACGGTGTCGATTTTACCGCCGCGCACGGTTTTCCATATCCAGCCCGGACGGGCCGCAATCGACATCAGGCTTTGGAGGGTGAATTTGGGCGGGATCGACATGCCTGTGACCAAATCACGTTCGCGGTTACCACCGACAATCGTATCCACAGTGAGGCACAGGGCTTGGTATTTGGCAGCTTTGCAGCGCTCGATGAGTTCTTCGGTCAGGCCACGGTCTTTGAAGATATAGAGCTGAAACATTTTCGGGCTTTGGGTCTCGGCCGCCAAGTCTTCCAGTTTGGTCGTGCCCACTGTGGACAGGCCGTAGAGCAAGCCTTCGCGCTCTGCCGCACGGGCCACGGCCAGTTCCTTATCGGGATGGAAAAGCTGGGTGCCGCCTGTCGGGGACAGGAAGATCGGCAAAGACATTTCGCAGCCCAGAAGTTTGGTCTTCAAATCCACATTGGAGATATCGACAAGGGCGCGCGGCAGTAGCTCGTATTTCTGAAACGCAGAGCTATTATTGGCCAATGACCATTCATCATCCGAGCCACCATCAATGTAGTGGAAGATCGGCGCAGGCAGTTTGCGCTTGGCGATCCGCCTGAAATCCCTGACATTAAAACACCGCTCTATAGACATGTCCTTTAGTTAGCAGGCGACCCCGGTTTTGTCTGCACGCAATTTTGTATGCTATGTATTCGGGTCAATTTTGCGGATCACCCTTTAGGATCAAACTCGAACACATCTTCGAATGGCTCGCCGAACTCACGCACGATGCGGAAGGCAAGCTCCATAGAGGGGGCGTATTTTCCGGCCTCTATGGCGATGATCGTCTGGCGCGTGGCCCCGACCCGCTTGGCCAGCTCGGCCTGGGTCAGTTCGCTGCGGGCAAGACGAATACGGCGGATATGGTTGGTGACTTTGCCTTTTGTAATGGCCATGCCCCTACCCCCTATACGCCCAGACCATGGTCGCGCGGTAGACAATGTCACCGATAAAGGCGGTGCTCATCAGGGCGAAAAACATGTGGCTCGGACTGAGGACGGACAACAGGCCCATATTTGGCCCAAGATAGCCTTCGCCAACACTGTTTTCGGCCAAAAGTACGGCAATAATAATATTGATCAGGATGCTGACGACCCAAAACGCGTTGCGCGCACCCTTGCGTTCAATCTCGACGTCGCGCTCATCTTTCGCATTGTCATCCTTTGGGGAACGGAGCGCAAATATGCTGGCAATGATGATATGGAGGATGATGGTCATCACAATAATGCCAATATAAACGCCCATTAAATCGCCCGGGCTTAGGCTTTCAATGCTCTTGCCGCGCACCATCTGGCTCCAGAAAACAGAGAACACACATATATCGGCCAGCAAGGTCATCCAGCTCTGCCGTTCCTGTTCACTCATATCTGCTATCGAAGTCATAGTTTTCTCCTGTTATGTATAACTTGTTTTACATGTAGGGATGAAAATTCAAATGTCAAACATATTTGACGTAAATCTTATTTTACATTGCACGTGCCATACGGTGAGTAAAAATGATGATATTTAAAACAATAATTTATACTAAGTCATTTCGTTGCCATCATCACACAGGGCCATGTTTTTCAATTGGGTATTTCTGAAAGATTTACCCCATGCCACACGAAATTTTGTAGTACGCGGTTGCCCGTAAATATCTTTATAAGCGACTTTCCCATACACAAAAACCGCATGGGTTCCTTGCAGGCAAAGTATTTTCTTTGTGGTATCGTAGTCATTAAGCACATCAGTTTTAGCCGAGAATGTCACATCTTTTGGTAAAAAAGCAGATGCCTGCTCCTCATCAAGAATTTGTGCATCAATATCAACATCACTATCATCAATAGGCAATTCCAAAAAGGTAATGCAATAAGCAAGTTGAACATTGATAGCGGGTGTCTGCCCCGTATTCTTGATTTTGAACGCAACCAAAATTTCATTAGACTCTGTGAACATAATCTCGAAATCAACAGGGCCAACATAAGCCCTGAGTTGATTTATGGCAGTGGTTTCAGAAACCTTAACTGCTTGCCACGCCGCCTCCGTAGCTCTCTTGGCTTCCTCAAGAGCTTCTCGCATCGCATCCGTTCCTTTTCGAGTGGCCCTTAGGGTTTTCCAAATCAAATACAGACCAGTGAGAGCAACAAGAAGCCCAACAACAGCGGCTCCAGCCATGATAATCTGGGATTTGTGGTCATAATGTTGCAGGCGGCTATCGCTGTAATATACACCTGTAGATTGGCGTGACTTTCTGGTGCTAAGGAGGTTTTTCCTATTAGCATTGGTGACAAGAGGGCTATTCGGTACGTTATCCTGATAGTTAGTTATTTCTTCAGCTTGCACTTGATTGCTTGGCCGATCATGAGTGTGGTGTCTCTCAAATGATGTAAAGTACAGCACCGCAATAAGGCAAAACGTACCCGCCATGACTATTAATAATGCAAGAAAATCCTTATTCACTCAGCCATACTACAACCTAACACTGATGACACCAAGCCTTGAATCCTATATTGCCCGCCTTGTTTTACATTCCCGCTCACCCTGCGCAGGCTGGACTTACTTTATTCCCGTTGACAGGCCTGTTCCCTTCTCCTAGAGACGGATACTTAACGCGAGAGAGCCAATGAAAATTTTGCCAACATTACATGGGTGCCGAATTTTTTCGGTATGTGCCTTTGTAGGCTCGCGTGATCGATTGTCTTAAGTTGAAAAAACACTTTTAGACCTTCGCCCTCCGAGCTTTCCCGCTTCGGAGTTTTTTTATGTCCGCAGCAGATTTACACTTTTTTTCCTACGGATACATAATGACTGAACTTACACAAACGCCGCAACCGCAAAAGGTTGAACTGCCCGACACATGGTCGGGAGAGCTGAAAGCTTTGCTTTGGCTTGGCATCCCTATGGCGCTAACCCAATTGGCGCAGTTTTCTATTTTTACAATTGATATTTTAATGATCGGACGATTGGGGCCGCAAGATTTGGCCGCCGCCTCGCTCGGCACGGTGATTTACTTCCTGCTCTGGATGTTGGGCTTTGGGCCGGTTATGGCCGTGTCGCCTCTGATCTCGCAGGCCCTCGGCGCAGACCAAAACGACAGGCATAGTGTGCGGGTATCCGTGCGCATGGCCCTGTGGACGATTGTCATCATGTGTCCATTTATGCTGGTGCTTGTCTTGATGGCCGAGCCTTTGTCCCTGCTGGCGGGGCAAGACCCGGCCCAATCTGCCAAGGCCGGCGGCTATGTGCTGGCGTTGGCGGCAGGGTGGCCGTTTGCGTTGGGCACGATGGTGTTACGAAACTATCTGGCCGTGATCGAGAAAATCCGCGTACCGTTGGTTTTGGCACTTCTGACCACTTTGATAAATGCGGGGTTGAACGCCTTGCTGATTTTTGGGCTGTTCGGGTTTCCAAAACTCGGACTGGTCGGGGCCGGTATTGCGTCTTCAATGTCCTATGCAGTCGGGTTTTTCATGTTTGTGATCTATGTGAACAAGGACAAAACATCTGCGCCGTTTCGGGTTTTCGAACACCTGTTTCGGCCCCATTGGGACCGGTTTCGCGACGTGGTCATGCTTGGCTGGCCTATCAGTATTACCACCGTGTTCGAAGGCATGTTGTTTAATGCCTGCGTGTTGTTGATAGGCCTGATCGGGGTGATGGAAGTGGCCGCTTACCAGATTGCCCTAAATGTGGCGACACTGGCGTTCATGTTCCCGTGGGGGTTCTCTATGGCGGGGGCAATCCGGGTCGGATTGGCGACCGGTGCCGAAAATCACGGCGCGGTCAGGCGGGCGGGTCTGGTGACCATGGTGGCCTCGGTCATCGGTATTATGGTCGTTGCCATACCGGTAGCGCTTTGGCCGCACGGGGTGGCCAGCCTGTATCTGGACACAAGCCAGCCCGAAAACCAGATCGTGATTGCATTGGTGGCGTCATTCCTGCCGCTGGCCGCCGCTTTCATGTTTTTCGACGCGGTGCAAGTGTCCGCCAACCAGATCCTGCGCGGATTGAAAGATGTGCGCTGGCCGATGGTGGCATCGGGCATTAGCTATTGGGTGATCGGGTTTCCGGTCGCGGCCTATCTCGCGTTTAAAACCCCGCTTGGGGCACAGGGTATCTGGTACGGGTTGTTATTTGGCCTGCTCAGTGCATCGGTATTTTTAAGCTACCGGTTTTGGCGATTGGCGTGGGGGCAACCCAACCCTGCGCAAGAAAGCCCTAAATCGGCGGCAAAGGCTTAGCCCGGCTTTCATCAAGGTATTTGGCGGCGGTGACATTTAATGTCCCGTCGGCCAGATCGATGACAAGCGGGTTGCCGGTCGGCACTTCAAAGCCCGGAATATCGTCGTCCGAGACGTGGAATAAATGCTTTAACAGCGCGCGCAGGGAATTGCCGTGGGCCGAGATCAGCAGGGTTTTGCCCGCAATAATCTGTGGCGAGATCATAATGTCAAAATACGGAATGACCCGATCAAGAGTCATTTGCAAGCTCTCCCCGCCCGGTAATTTCGCCGGATCAATACCGGCATAACGCGGATCATTAGAAGGATGGTATTTATGCTCGGGGCCAACGATGGGTGGGGGCACATCAAAGCTTCTGCGCCAGATATGCACTTGCTCGTCGCCGTGCTTGTCGCGGGTCTCTTGCTTGTTCAGGCCGCTGAGACCGCCGTAATGACGCTCGTTTAAATGCCAGTCCTTGGTCACAGGGATATAGCATTGGTCCATGGCCTCCAGCCCGAGCCAAAGGGTGCGGATGGCGCGGGTTTGAAACGAGGTAAAAGCGGCGTCAAACCGGATACCTTGCGCCGCCAAAAGCTCGCCGCCAAGACGGGCTTCCGCCACGCCTTTTTCGGTTAAATCTACATCTACCCAGCCGGTAAACCGGTTTTGTAAATTCCATTCGCTTTGGCCATGACGGCACAGGGCTAGTTTTGTCATAATTGTATCCGGTGGCTATTTTGGTTTGGTATATTTATGTAAAAAACGATCGGTTTTACGCCGTATTTCAGGGTTGAACACGTTCAGTGTGTGATCATCTTCCGCATTGGCGAGCGCTTTGCTTGACGACACAAACACAAGGCCGGCTTTTTCTGCGTGGGCGCGCACGGTCGCCGGATCAATGCGGTGGGTATCTCCGCCCGATGTTTCCGGTGTACCTTCTGCGGCCGCGTGATCAAGCACGATAAAATTGCCGCCCGGCTTCAGAACCCGAAAAATCTCTGCATAGGTTTTCTCGGCATCGCCGAGTGCAACTCCGTTGTCGGGAATATAAAACAATTCGTGCGGCCCAAGGAACCATGTGACCACATCGGCGCTGTTTTTTGATGCCTCCAGATGATCAAAATTGGTTTTGGTCAATGTGACATTCGAGAGAGGTGCCAGTCTGGCTTCCATGGTTTCGGCTGTGATGAACACATCAAATGCTGTCGGGTTTTGCATGATAATTTTGCCGTTTTCACCGACGATACGCGACATTAAATCCGTATAATATCCGCTGCCGGCTTCCATTTCGACGACGGTCATGCCGGGCCAGATACCCGCAAATTCCAACACCTCTGCGGCTTTGCGCATTTCGTCATTTTCTTTGTCTTTATCGGTACGATCCAGGCCCTGAATCGCCATCATCACCGCGCCGCGATTGCCGATATCACGTTGATCTGTTGTCATACTTGCCTCTGTTTTTGCTGCGTCATCGCCTGTTGCAACCGTGCCTTGACAGCCACTGACCATAATTGCGGTAACGGCCACTGCCGCCATAAGTATATTCTTCATCTCGATCTCCGTTTTCGTTAAATACCTGCCTCTTTAGATGGCCAACTTATAGTTTAAAACAACCCGTTTTTCGACATAAATTTTTATTTATATCACGCATCTCTAATTTTCGGCTCTCATGTGCGGCTCTAATGCGCGTCATTCCAGTTGAGCGCGGCCTTGGCATCGACGACCAAAGGCACGCTTAAATTCAGGGCGGGGGCACAGGCGTTCTCCATGACCGGCCGCACCACGCCGATTAGGGTTTCAGCACTGTCTTGTGGCACTTCGAAGATCAATTCGTCGTGGACCTGTAACAGCATTCTTGCACCCTCAACCGCCTTGATGGCGTCGGGCATGCGGATCATGGCGCGGCGCATAATGTCGGCAGCGGCGCCCTGTATCGGGGCATTGATGGCTTGGCGTTCGGCAAATCCGCGCATGGCCGGATTGCTGTCTTTGATGCCTTTGACAAAGCATTTACGGCCAAACAGGGTTTTGACATAGCCGTGTTCACGCGCCTCGTCCTTGGCGTTTTCCATATAGTCTTTGATGCCGGGGAATTTGAGGAAATAGCTGTCGATATAGTCTTTGGCCTCTGTGCGGCTAATGCCCAGATTGTTGGCCAGACCGAAGGCGGAAATGCCGTAGATAATCCCGAAATTGATCGCCTTGGCCCGACGGCGGACGGAACTGTCCATGCCTTCGATCGGCACGCCGAACATTTCACTGGCGGTCAGGGCGTGAATATCGACCCCGTCGGCGAACGCCTGTTTCATAGCGGGCAGATCTGCGGCGTGGGCCAAGACCCGTAGCTCAACCTGTGAATAATCTGCGGCCACCAGAATTTGCCCCGGTTCTGCGATAAAGGCATTGCGGATTTTACGGCCGTCTTCGGTGCGAATCGGGATGTTTTGCAAATTGGGATCGGACGAGGACAAGCGTCCTGTGGTGGTCGAGGCCAGAGAATAGCTGGTGTGGACACGGCCCGTGCGGGCATTGATCTCTTTGGGGAGCGTGTCGGAATATGTGGATTTCAGCTTGGCATAATGACGCCAGTCCAGCACGATTTTCGGCAAGGCGTGGGCATCGGCCAGTTTTTCCAACACCCCTGCTCCGGTCTGCCATGCGCCGGTTTTAGTTTTCTTGCCGCCGGGCAAGCCCAGATCGTCAAACAGGATTTCGCCGAGCTGTTTCGGGCTGGCCAGATTGAACGGGCGCCCAGATAGTTCATGGGCTTCGGCTTCGAGACCGCATTTCTTTTGCTCGAAATCTGCGGACAGGCGGGCCAGAACGGCTTTGTCGACCTTAATGCCCTCGTTTTCCATCTTAGCCAGAACTTTCGGCATGCCGCGTTCAAGGGTTTCGTAAACGGTCGCCACATGGTCTGTGACCAATTGCGGTTTTAGATGTTTCCATAGGCGCAAAGTGACATCAGCGTCCTCGGCGGCGTAAGGGGTGGCCACGTCGAGCGTGATTTGGTCGAAGGTTTTTTGGGCTTTGCCGGTGCCGGCGACTTCTTTGAACGAAATCGGGCGGTGGCCGAGATGCATTTCGGACAGATCGTCCATGCCGTGCCGGTGTAACCCACAGGCCAAGGCATAAGAGATCAACATGGTATCATCATAAGGCGCGGGGAACAGATCATGGCGCAGGAACACGCCCAGATCATATTTGAAATTTTGGCCGATTTTTAAAACCGCCGGGTCATGCAGCATGGGTTCTAAAATATCGAGGGCGGTGCGCATGGGGATTTGCTTTGGCGCGCCCTCGCCCAGTAAATCTCCGCCGCCGACATGGCCGAGCGGGATGTAGCAGGCTTCGTTATCCGCAACCGCCAGACAGACGCCAACCAAATTGGCGGCGGCACTATCAAGGCTATCGGTTTCCAGATCGACGGCACAGACACCCATTTCCGTGCATCTGTCGACCCAATGGCGCAGGCGGTCTTCGCTTTGCACGCATTCGTATTTGCTTTTGTCAAAAACCGGGGCTTTGGGGGTGCTCTCAGACTTGGTGTCGTCTTTGCGCAAAGACCCCGTATCGCCTTCGCCAATGGCGGCCATGACCCGTGTGGTCAATGTGCGCAAGCTCATGTCATTGAGGAAATCCAACAAGGTGTCGCGGTCAGGGTCTTGCACGGCCAAGGCTTCAATAGGGATTTCCAAATCCATGTCGCGTTTCAAGGTGACAAGTTCACGCGAGACCAATGCCAAATCTTTGTGTTCGATCAGTTTCTCGCGGCGGGCATTTTGCTTGATCTCGCCCGCGCGTTCTAACAATGTGTCCAGATCACCATATTCATTGATCAGCAGGGCGGCGGTTTTAATGCCGATGCCCGGTACGCCCGGTACATTGTCCACACTGTCTCCAGCCAAGGATTGCACATCAATGACGCGGTTCGGCATCACGCCAAATTTCTCGACCACCTGATCGGCCCAGAAGGTTTTGTTCTTCATAGTATCGACCATGCAGACCTTGTCGCTGACCAATTGCATCAAATCCTTATCAGAGGAAATGATGGTGACCCGTGCGCCCATTTGCTCGGCCATATGGGCATAGCTGGCAATAATATCATCGGCTTCGAAGCCCGGTGTTTCAATGGCGAGCGAGCCGAACGCTTTGGTGGCTTCGCGGACCAGCGGGAATTGCGGCACTAAATCTTCGGGCGCAGGCGGACGATGGGCTTTGTATTGCTCATAAATTTCACTGCGGAAAGTCTTGCCCTTGGCGTCAAAAATAACGGCGAAATGGGTTGGACGTGCGTCTCCGGTCTGTTCACGCAACAGTTTGAACAACATGTTGGAAAATCCGGCGACGGCCCCGATTATCAAACCGTCAGAGCGGCGCGTCAAGGGCGGCAGGGCATAAAAGGCCCGGAAAATATAGCCTGACCCGTCCACCAACACCACATGGGCATTTTCGTCTACAGGCACTGTTTTTATCTGATTCACATCCATGCTATGAGTGTGCGCGGGGCCGAGCGCCTTTTCAAGAGCCGATATAAAATTTGCCTCAATTTCGCCAAATTAGGTGTATCTAAAGACAAACAGTGCGGGGACATATATGACGGGCATTGACCAAGATACAGATCAGGATAGCGACCAAGATACAGGCACGCTCAGCATTTCGGAGCGAAAATTTGCAGCACTGGTGATGTGTGGGCTTGTGTTTGTCTGTCTTTTGACCCTGTTCCTGATCGCACGGAGCCATGTGCCTGTCTTGCAAACTCTGGCCGCTCCCGATGACGATACAAAGGCGCGCACAGCCTACCGCCGTATATTGGGCGAAACGCATACGGGATTGCGACTGGCGCGGTTTGAAGATTTTTTGGTGTATTATCCCGATAGCTCCGTCGCGCCCGCAGCCCGCATACAATACGGCGTCTTGCAATTGCACGAGACCAGAGCATGGGCGCGCTTGTCCGAAACCGTCTACACACTGGATGTGAGCATCGAGGACAAGACCGGCGCGCGCGATCGCTACCTTGAGAGTTGGGGACAGTTGTTGCGTATGGACCAGCTTAAATCTCTGCCGTTAAGCGATCCGCCGCCGCCCGCATCCCTGTTGCCGGATGCATTGGCCTATCAAGCGAGCCTGTCAAAATACACTGGGCGCGTCAGTTCGCGTAAACTGGCAGGCGGGCCGAAAAGTCGAAGCCTCAGATATAGACGGCAAAACCGCGATACGTACCGCGATGTTTATGGGCAGGACGTGAGGGAGGCCCGTATCAGGCGGGCGCGCAAACCTATCTATCCGGGGCGAGCCAAGCGTAGAGGCATTCAGGCCATTGTCGTGTTAAACCTCGACATTGACGAGAACGGTTATGTCACGGACACACATGTCGGCAAAGTGGTGGCGCGCCGGTATCGGAGCGACTTTATCCGCGCGGCCCGACGGGCGGCGGAACGGACGCGGTTTCATCCCCGCACCATAGACGGCGAACCGGTGGTGACCCGTAATTTTAAACGGACGTATAGATTTTTGACGGACACTTAAATGCGCGGGCAGCTCGTTCCTTCTTCCCTAGGGGATTGGGCCTAGGGGATTTGGTTTTCGCATATAGGGGGACAGGTATTGTATTTCCTCAACCAACTATGTCAGCCAAAGAACTGGATCCCCGATGTCTCGGGGATGAGCGGGTGTGGGGGGAGAAGAGAGAGGGGTTTTGGTTTAGTGTTTGAGAACGAATTTGAGGTCGCAATATTTACACTGGACGCTGTCGCCCTGGCCCATATCCATATAAACTTTCGGATGGCCCAAGCTCCCGCCGCCGCCGTCACACGAAACGCGGTGTTCTGTAACGACAATAATTTCGGAGTGTTTGGTCTCAGGCATGGTCAGGCTCGTTTTAGGTTGATGTGAAGCACATGAACCCCTATCTATTTCACACAACCCCCTAGGTCAATCGGAACTACACACAATGCATCAAGATACTGCCCCTGCTATCACGCTAAAAGGCCTGACCAAGACCTATAAGAAAAGCAAAAAATCACCTGCCCAAAATGCCCTGAAAGGCATTGATCTGATTGTGCCGCGCGGGTCTATTTTCGGACTGCTTGGCCCGAACGGGGCCGGCAAATCCACTATGATCAATATATTGGCCGGACTGGTGACCAAATCCGGCGGCACGGCCAAGATTTGCGGCTATGATATTGACACCCAGACCCGACAAGCCCGCGCCTCTATCGGGGTGGTGCCCCAAGAGATTTCCATGGATGTTTATTTCACCCCGTGGCAAGCGTTGGAAAATCAGGCGGGTTATTACGGGGTGCCAAAGTCGGAACGCCGTAGTGATGAAATTCTCGCCGCCCTTGGCTTGGCCGATAAACGCGATGCCTATGTCAGGCAACTTTCCGGCGGCATGAAACGACGGCTCTTGATTGCCAAAGCACTTGTCCATACCCCGCCCGTGCTGATCCTTGACGAACCGACAGCCGGTGTGGATATCGAGCTTCGTCGCCAGCTCTGGAAATATGTGGAAGAATTAAACGCGGGCGGGACGACCATTATCCTGACGACCCATTATTTGGAAGAGGCGGAATCCCTGTGCGACCAGATCGCGATTATCCATAATGGCGAGATCACGGCGAACGAGAACAAGGACACCATGCTTAAGCGTCTTGACCAGAAAACACTGGTCGTCACGCCGGAGACGCCGATCAAAAAAATCCCGAAAGCGCTCAGCGCACTTGATTGCACGATACGGCGCGACGGCACACTGGCCATTGCCTACCGCACCGGTTCCATGTCTATCATTGATCTGCTGGACCAGATTAAAGCCAGCGGGTTGGTCATCACAGATTTGCGCACCGAGGAGCCAGACCTTGAAGACGTGTTTATGGCCCTAACATATAATAGAGACATATAATCGGGACGTGAAATAACTTTATCCACGCCCTCTCCCCTGCCCTTATATTGAAAGTGTTCTCCTCTTCGGGACAGGCATGTGCACGTTGGCTTGCTGGAGGGGAGACGGTGTTTGCAGTTGAGCATTTGGACTAACGCCCAAATTGTGCCGGACTGCACCGGGAGTGCCGCCTA